>JANYCT010000041.1 GCA_025360105.1 Actinomycetes bacterium
TGTCCACCACTGTTGGAAGTGAGCAACGCCTGCCTCGAGCGCCTTGCCCGACAGGTTCAGGAAATATCGTTCGAGATCGAGGCCCAATGACGCTGCGCTGCGCAGGCCGTCGTGTCGTGACTCCAGCAATGCACGGTCCTCAAGCACGGTCTCGTCGTATGCGTCCTTGATGATCTGCGTCAACCCCGGCACGAGCGTTTCCATGTCGGCGGGGAACAGATAGTGGGCGCGATTGACGTATTCGTCGGGACCCACCGGCACCACGATGGAGATGACTCGCAGCCCGTTGTAGGCCTCGAACATCAGGTTCGGATAGAGCCCGGCCCAGGCCACGGCCATCGGTGGCGTGGTTTCGCCGCGCAGCGCGTGGTACGTGTCGAGTCCGTCTCGCCGATGCCGCGTGCCTCGAAGTCGGCGTCGACTCGGGCTAGGTCGGTGGCGTATTGGTCGGCACGATGGGGATCGACGGCGAAGTGAAAGCCGTGCCATGACAACAGCGGGAAACTGGGCAACGCAAGCCGGCGACGAGTGGCCGCGCCCTGCTCGCCCTCGCCGAAATCGATGTCGCGACCGCCGATGAGCGAGCCATCACCGCGGAACGACCAGTCGTGGTAGGCGCACGTCACCCGAGAACGCGGCACCGGGTTGTCGTCGATGACCAATGGCCGACATGCATGCGTGCACACGTTTGCGAGCGCGTGCACCGTGCCATGGTCGCGGGTGAGCAGCAGGCGAGGATCGGCATCAGAGCGTCTATGCCCGGTGGGCGGAATGAACAAGTCGTGGCCCACATAGACCATGCCGGAGGCGGGGGCGAAGAGGCGGCGCAGTTCTTCGGCGCACACCTTGTCATTGGCGTACGCATCGCCGGTGACGCCTGCGCCGCACTGGCGTCAAATTCGTGACCAGGGCGGCACCAAGTGGGGAGATCGATGAGAACCGTATCAGCGGACGCACTCGACGTTGCATCGCCTGGTGCTTGCTGTCCAGATGTTGGGGTGGGGGATCGAACCCGCAGGTCGGGTATCGTCGTGGCACACAACACGAAGGATCAGTTCTATGGCAATCCAGGCCAAACTCACCCCGCTCCAGGAGAGCGAAGCCCGCCGTCTCGCCGCAAAGGCCGACAAGCCCAAGCGCGCAATCTCCGAAGAAGAGAAGGCAACGCGTCGCGATCGCGTCGTCAAGGCCAAGGATGCGCTTGCGCGCTCTGTCGGCGCAAAGGGCGAGCAGGTCGCACCGGCACGTGCCGCGCTGAAGACCTACCTGCAGCGCCTGAATGAGCCCAAGCAGCCCGACGATGCCGCGTTCGAGGCGCTCATCGAGGCTCCCTTCAAGGTTCCGCCGAAGAAGAAGACCAACGACCGTCGGTTCTGATCTCGGCGCGCTTGACCCGTTCGTCAGGCCGGTTCGGCTGATACGAACAGGTCAAGCCCGAGTTCGCGTGACAAGTAGCGAGCCACCTTCTGGCCGCGCACGCTGTTGCCAGCGGCGTCGAGTGGGGGTGAGAACGTGGCGAGGCCACCCTTGCCGGGCGAGACCGTGACGATGCCTCCGCCGATTCCGCTCTTGCCGGGCAGGCCGACTTGATACAGCCAATCGCCTGACGTCTCATACAGTCCGGCAATCGTCATCACCGCGAGCACGTCGTGACACGTAGATGCATCGATGACGCGCTCGTTGGTGATCGGGTTCACGCCGCCGCTTGCCAGCGTCGCGCCCATGACCGCGAGGTCTCGTGCTGTCACGCTGAGCGAACTCTGGCGCGTGTAGAGATCGACCGTCTCGGTCGGGTCCCAGTAGAGCGCGCCGAAGGATTCCAGCAGACGCGAGATGGCCTGATTACGAAAGTTCGTTGCCGTAGCCGACTGATAGACCTCGTCGTCGAGCGACAGGTCGCGGCCGGCAAAGCGGGAAAGGCCGTCGACCAGGGCGGCCCACTTTGCCTCGGCGCTGTCGCCGGGCATCAGGCTAGTCGTTGCGATGGCTCCCGAGTTCACCATCGGGTTGGTGTGCCCACCCGGAGCTTGCTCCACGGCCGCGAGCGAGTTGAAGGCCATGCCGGTCGCGTTCACTCCGATGAGCCGTTGCATCTCGCTGGGCCCCAGCTGTTCGCAGACGAGTGCGAACACGAATGGCTTGGCAACGCTCATGATCGTGAACGGCACCTGCGTGTCACCGGCCTCGTACGACCGCCCGGCGGTGCCCACCACGCAAATGCCGAACTGGTTCGGGTCTGCTCGTTCGAGCGCTGGATACACCGTTGAATTGGCGCCGTCGGTGACGGTGGCGAACCGCTGATATGCCTCGTCGACCAATGCCTGTACGTGCTCAGCGTCGGGAAGTGCGCCGGTGGAGACGTGGGCGTATCGGCCCTCGGTGTGGTCGTTCATCGTGGCCATGCTAGTGGTGCTGGTTCCCGCGGCCGGAGGGTCACACGTACTTGGCACGCTCGAGCCAGCGCAGCGAGAAGAAGCCCCAGATGGGCGGGAGATAGAACGTAGCGGCCCGATAGCAGATGGCTGCCGCGAAGGCGGTTTCATCGGGCATCCCGGCACGGATCAGCCCAACCGTGAGCATCGCCTCGGAGATGCCGATACCGCCGGGCACGGGGACCAGGCCTGCGAGTAACGCGACCGACAGGTGGATCAGTAACAGATCTGCGAACGAGATCGTGTAACCCATCGAGCGGGCGAAGATGCCGAGCGCCAGTGTGAACAGGATCTCGGTTGCGATGTTGCCGCCGAGGAGGAGAGCGAGTCGGCGTGGGGAGTGTAAGCCGCGCAGCACGGCCATTGCCTCGGTGCCGAGACGCTTGGCTTGCTCGACGATGTACTCACGCAGCTTGCGCACCAGCACCACGGCCAGCACGATGAGGCCGACGAGAACACCCACGATGATCAACAACCGTATGACAGCGCTCCCTGTCCCGGACAAGTCGAGATCGAGCGATGCTGGCGTGAACAACAGCATGCAGCTGATGCCGATGACCTCGATGAAGAACGTGGTCATCACGTCGAGCGCACCGGCCGCAAGTGCTGCACCCGGTGGTATCGCCAGACGTTGGAAGAAGCGCACGATCACCGCAACGCGTGCGGCGTATGACGGGATCGCGATGTTCAGGTATCCGACAGCGAGCTGTAGCGCGTACACCGGGCCGAACGGCAAACGCTTCGGCGAGGCGCCGAGTGTCGACACGGCTTGTGTGACGCGGGTGACCTGCGCCACGAGGAAGCCAAGCACAAGGAGCCAGACCGTCGCAGCCGCCACCTCCTTACCAACGGCCTCGAAGTCGAGTCCGGACAGTGCTGACGTGATGGCGATGATCGCGAAACCGGGAAGAAGCACCTTGAGCAGCGAGCCGATCGTGACTCGCCTCAATTTCACGAGCTCGGGCTCCTCGACGCCGATGACCTCGGAGATGCGTTCGCGCATCTCGTCGAGTTCGATCTCTGCCGCCCTGACGTCGCGCCGTTGGCGTGCGGTGAGCGTGGCACTTTGCAGATGGGGAAGCATCGCCTGCACGCCGTCGTCGCCCAGCGCGCGCTGTGCGGAAGCGACCGCATCGGCCTCGTTGGTCAGTAGTACGGAGGTAACAAAAGCCTGCACCCGGTCGGCGTTGATCTGAGCGTCATTCACTGCGACTCCGCCGCCGCCGAAGTCGACCAGACCAGTTCGGCCATCATCGACAATGATCGTGGTGCAATCGATACTGCCGTGGTTGATGCTGCCACTGTGCAGGCCCGCGAGCATTTCCCACAGTTGGTCCACGATTGCGGCGCGGTCGATGTGATCCAGCGAGTCGAGCTCGTCGAGCGGTGTGCCCCGCCCGCGCATCACCAAGATCGCATCGTCGTCGGTTGTCGCGCCGGCAGTGACGACCTCCTCGGTGAGTACCCCTGACTGCGCGGCAAGCAACGTGACGAGCGCTTCGTGCTCCACCTGCTGCAGGCGGCCGAATCGCAACGGGGACCCAGGGTCGCGGTACCACAGCGTGTGCCACATGGTCGTCACGAGGGCCGAGTCGTGCGCGTCTCGGCCGTAGACCTTGATGACGAGGGGATTACCGTCCGAATCCTCGCCGAGCACCTCGAACAGGCCGGCGGGTTGACGACGGGCTGGGCTGAGCGACCGCGTTGGCACTCCGACATGTGCGAGCGCTCGCGCCACGTCGTCGAGGCTCGGCCGTCCTGCCGATGATCCGAAGATGAGGTGGACGACGCTGCCCGCCGCAGCGCCGACGAGGACACCAGCGAGCGCGCCCAGCAGCGATGTGACCGACAGTGCGGTGAGGCCGATGCAGGCGAACGCAATGAGCCAGCGACCGACTCGGCGAAAGGGCCTGGTGAGATGGGGTGCTGCAGTAACGATGACGGCGACCGGCAGCGCAATTCGTAGAGATGGGTACCACGAATAGTTGCGATCCAAGCGCAGCGAGTCCCAAACCGCAGGCCACTCGCCCTGGACCCAACGCGCTACGAGCAGCCAGATCACGATTGCCGTGGCCAGTGAAATGCACACGTCTCTGATCACGTCGAGCCTGCGGCGGATGACTCCGGCGACGAGAACAATGATGGCGAAAAGCGCGAGCAGGTCGGTGCTGATCTGCCAGACGGTGTCCAAGAAGGATGGAGCGCTTCGTAAGAAGGCCGCGAACGCAATCATGAATCCGGGTGGGGGGAAGGCGGCGAAGCTGGCGAGTACCAGACCTACGACACAGGTGAACAGCAGAATGACGTCGGTCATTCGCCGCCCACGGGGCTCGCTGGCCGACGTCGAAAAGAACCGACGTTTCCGAATGGAACCCGTCTCCTCGGGTTCGTCGATCGAAAGCTCGGGCCCGCCGTCACTGCTCACAGATGAGATTGTGTCATTCCGAGAGCCTCGAACCGGACATTGCGGCGATTGGTCAACAGACACCTTTCTCGCAGAGGTGTTGCACTGGTGCCATCGGTGTCACATCGAAGCCATGCCAACGACCCGGACCCGCCATCCCCTGGCCGAGACAGAGCAAGTAAGCGCCGCAATCGATGCCGCTGCCCCCTGTATGCCGGCCAGAACCGTGCCGACGTGCTGCGTCAACTCGTGCGTCTCGGCGCCACAGCGATCGCAAAACAACAGGGCGCTCGCCGTTCACTGGTGCACGAGCTCGCGGGACGCTATCCGAGCCCGCTTCCGGCCCGGTATCTCGAATCGCTTCGCGATGAGTGGCCGGAATGATCGTTGTCGATGCGACCGTTCTCATTGCGTTCCTCGATCCCCACGATGCATGTCATTCAGCCGCGATCGACGTCTTGCAAGCGCGGCGCCTCCGCTCATCGTGCACCCCATCACCGCTGCCGAGATGCTCGTTGCGCCCACACGGCACGGCGTGGCCGACAGTGTCTGGACGGACCTCACGGCCATCGGTGTAGTTCGCGATTAATCAGGCGAGACTCACATATGGCCACATACCGCACCACCATCCGCACGACACGCACGGCTGACGACGTGTTTGCATACATGAGCGATCTGCTGAACTTCGCCGAATGGGATCCGGGAACGAAGGGTGTCGTGCAGGTAGGTGGTAACGGGCCGGGCCTCGACTCCGCCTACGACGTCACGGTGTCGGTTCCTGGTCGAGACATGGTGCTTACCTACCGAGTGATTCAGTTCGATCGGCCGCGCGTCGTCAAGGCGCGGGCCGAGTCGAAGACGCTCATTTCCGAGGACCTCATCACCGTCGCCGCCGACGGTGATGAGGTCCTGATGACGTACTCGGCAGACCTCCGATTCAAGGGTCTGTTGCGAGTGGCCGACTTCGGCCTCTCACTTGCCTTCAAGCGCATCGGCGACAAGGCGGCCGCAGGTCTGGCGAAGTACTTGGATGGAGCCATCGTCACTCCGTAGATCGGTTTAGGCCCCGGTTGCTGGGTTGATGATGCTGTTCACCTGCGCGACCGAGTTGGCGGGGAATCCACCGAGGCGGGCGTGTTCGCGAACGGTCTCTTCGTCGTCGGCGATGTACACGCAGTAGATCTTGTCGGCGGTCACGTAGCTGTGCTGCCACTCAGCCCGCGGTGACATTGACGCAAGTACTTCGTTGGACTTGGCAGAGATCGAGTGCAATTCGTCGGCGGTCAGTTGGCCGGCGCCAGGCAGGTCTCGCTCAATGACGTACTGTGGCATGGTTGCTCCTTGGGTAGGTGGTACAGCAGTTGATGCTGCATGATCACCGTGTGAGCAGGCGTGTGAGTTCGGGGTTCTCGATACCTTCCGCGAGAGAACGTGCCGCTTCGATCGCGCCGAGTTGGCCGAGGCGAGCGCGATGCAGTTGGGCTCGCGCAAGGAGCTCGCGCATGCCCCCTTGGCCCGCCACGAGCTCGAGATCGACGATCCATGTGAGGGCTTTGGTGGGATGCTGGGCACCGAGGGCAGCCAATGAATCGAGCACCTGTGCGTGGGCGAATCGCCAGGCGTCGGGTACTCGTGCCCCACGTGTGCGCGCGTCCAGCAGTATCTCGATCGCGTCGTCACTTCGACCCTCGGCAACGGCGATGAGCGCAAGGGCGCGACCGGCGGTTTCCTCCCAGCACGGATCGCTCAGCTCGCAACCCAATGCGAACGCATGGAGCGCAAGCTCGGAGGCGACGTCACAGTGTCCCTCCATCATCTCCACCTCGGCGAGCAGCGCCTCGGGCCAGGGCAGCACCGTGGTCCAGCCGATGCTTTGGCTCGTCGCAATCGCGTCTTCCAGGGCGGGCCGTGCGCGCACGGTGTCGGCGCGCAGTAGGTGACTGCGCCCAACCATGGTCTGCGCCCACGCTAGCCACCTCGGGCTGCCGGCAGAACGAGCGGTTGTCGTGGCCCGCGCGAGCTCGTGGTCGGCCGGCGCGTACTGCGCGACCTCGGTGAGGCACGCGCCGCGAATTGCGGCGATCGCGGCGACCTCGACGCTCATCGGCGAGGCGAGGTGCTCCGCCTCGTCGAGGTAACGAAAGGCCTCTTCGTATCGCGCGCCGAGAAAGGCGATGTAGCCCAGTTCGCGATGCGCACTGGCAGCCAAGGCGGGTTGTTCCACGGAGTCAGCAAGCGTGATGGAACGAAGCAGCGCGCCTGCGCCCGCCTCGTCGCGTCCGCGAAGTGCGTGGACCAACGCGTAGCCCAGCTCATATTGGGCGCTGATCTCGGTGTCGATATCGCCGGCCGCATGGCTGTTTGCGGCGGCCTCGCGAATGCGTGCGAGGCCTAGGTCCGGTGCACCTGCGCTGCAGGCGGCGACGCCGGCATCGAGCAGTGCCCGCGTTGCGGGAGCCCCAGAGGGTCTGCCTTGCACCGACGTCGTGTTGATTTCGGCGGCGAGCGCGTCCGAGGGTGGACGACCGAGTTCGCGGGTCAGCATCGCGACTGCGCTTGCGACGTGGGACGTCGCACCAGAGCGGTCCCCGTTGGACGCCATCGCGCGTACGGTCAGCACATGGGCACGTTCGTCGAGCGGTTCGAGCGCCAACAGCCTTTGTGCTGCTGTGAGAGCACCTTCCGTATCGCCGCTGACCAGTCGACCCAGCACGGCTTGGCGAAGCACGCCCGCTGATCTGGCTGCCAGGTGATGGCGCTCGCCCGACAGCCAGGCATCGAATGCCGGATTCGCCGGAAAACTCATCCCCTCGAGCAGCGTCGCCCCGAGGCCCGGCAGAGCAAGGGCTTCCACCCACGATGCGTGGGACAACACGTGCACGTCGATGATCGCATCGGGGGGCATGTCGAGTGACAGAGCGTCACCAGTGAGGCATCCGTCGACATCGACGATGCGCCGTGCCTCGGCCAGGCTCCAACGCAAGGCGCCGAGCGGGTCATTGGCCTCGCCGAACAACGCTCCCGCCAGGCGATCACGTGAGACGGGTCGCTCGGCCGCCGCGACATACGCAATGATGGCCCACGCCTTGCGGCCACGTGGTGGGGCCACGTCGATTCCATCACGCTCGATACGTGGTCGCCCGAGGAGGTGGATATTCGTGGTCATGGGCACCATATGTTGCCAGACCGAGACCTCACTGCGCTCGAACTCCCCTCGCCACCGGCTTCACTCGGCGTTGTTGGGCGCGGTTCGCGCCGGCGTGTGGCGCGTGTCGCGCCCGAATGGCTTTGGGGTGGGTGTCAGTGGGCGCCGAAGCGGACGAGGCGGCCGGGCGTGGCGCCTGTGGGCTCGCCGTCGGCATAGGTCTGCACGCCGGCCACGAACGTGGCGCGGTAGCCATCGACGCGCTGCACGAGACGGCGTCCACCTGCGGGCAGGTCGAAGATCATCTCTGGTGCGTGCAGGGTGAGCGCGTCGAGATCGACGAGGTTGATGTCGGCGCGCTTGCCTGGCTCGAGCGTTCCGCGGTCGGTGAATCCGTACACCTCGGCGGTGCGACCGGTCTGCAGGTGCACGGCTTGCTCGAGTGAGATGCGCTCGCCGCGATCGCGGTCGCGAACCCACAGCGTGAGCAATGACGTGGGCATGCTCACGTCGCAGATCAAGCCGCAGTGCGCGCCGCCATCGCTGAGGCCGAGCACCGCGTTCGGGTGCAGCATCATCTCGCGGATGGCATCGAGGTTGGTGTCCTCGTAGCTCGCCAACGGAGCGAATAAGAACGCGGTTCCGTCGCGCTCGAGCATCCAGTCGAGCACCACCTCCTCTGGGCGTCGACCTTCGCGCTCGGCGACGGCAGCCACGCTGGTCTCGGGGGCGGGCTCGTAGTCGGGAGGATCGCCCAAGGGGAAGATGCGGCCCCAGCGCGACATCAGGTAACGCGCTACCGGGCTGTGCGTGGTTGGTTCGTCGGCAAGCAATGCTGCGCGGACCTCTGGGCGCTTCAGCTGCTCGACTCGCTGAGCCAGCGGCAACGTGCTGAGCTTGCGATATGTGGGATGAGTGATGAACGGGTGCAGCGACGACTGCAATCCGAACATCATGCCAGTGGGGCGGCACGGCACTTGCGGAACGATAGTGAGCCCATCGGCGGCAGCGTCGGCCGCACTTTGGAGTGCAGCGCGATAGGCGAGCGGATCAGCGGCGGTCTGCGCGAGTGAGTACGTGACAGTGGCGCCAGTACGCCGGGCGATCTCCGCCATCCATTCGCCGACCTCACGCACGGGTGATCCGTCGTCGATGAGTTGGAACACGCCGTGTCCTGCCAAGCCGACGGCATCGCCGATCGCCATCAATTCGTCGATCGGCGCGTGCGTGCCGGGCACCAGACCGTGGCGCGAACGGTGCAGCATCGTGCGCGATGTAGAGAACCCAACAGCGCCAGCCTCGAGTGCCTCACGCGTGAGCCGGGCCATCTCAGCAATTTCGTCAGCCGTTGCGTCCTCGTGTGCGCGCTCGCCGAGAACGTATGCGCGCAGCGCTGCGTGTGGCACCTGCGCAGCGATATCGAGCACGCGCTCGGTCATATCGAGCGCATCGAGATACTCGGGGAACGACTCCCACTGCCAGTCCATTCCCTCGTGGAGCGCAGTGCCCGGGATGTCTTCGACGCCTTCCATCAGCTCAATCAGGAAATCGTGTCCGTCGGCTCGCACTGGTGCGAATCCGACGCCGCAGTTGCCCATGACCACGGTGGTAACACCATGCCAGCTCGATGGCGTGACCTGTGGGTCCCATGTGACCTGGCCGTCGTAGTGGGTATGGATATCGACCCAGCCCGGCATGACAGCAAGGCCTGTTGCGTCGATCTCACGCCGACCAGCGCCCTCCACAACACCGATCGCTGTCACAACACCGTTCGTGACGGCCACGTCGCCCACGAAACCATCTGCCCCCGTTCCGTCGACAACATTTCCCCCGCGAATCACCAAGTCATGCATGCCGAAAACCTACTCGTCGGCATCCGTCAGCCGCTTACGGAAGGGCGACGATCGCTTCGTGTTCGAGTGTTGCGACGAGCACCCCATTCACTTCGATGTGTACGTCGAGGATGGCCCGTTCGCCATGCGACTCGAAGCGTCGAACGACCACCGCGTGTACGTCGGCGATCGAACCAGCCGCAGCTGTGGCGTGATGGCGCACGATGCTGCGCGTGTGGATCCAACTGCCGCGGGCGACTTCGGCGTGGACCATGTGGTTTGCGAGCGCGAGCCAGACCGCCGGATGCACGATGTCGAGTTCCTCGAACAACGCAAAGTCATCTCCGGCGCGTGACCCATAGTCCGCTCCCCATTCACCGGCCAGGTGTAATCGTTTGCTGGTGAGTCGTTCGCCCGGCCCCATTGCAGTCGGCGCTCCGCCGTCGCGCACGGCCCGGAACACTGCGCGTGGCTGGTCGGGCTCGTCGGTGAGTGCCTGCACGACCACTGCGCAGCCATCTGCCGCAGGCGAGCATCGCAGTGTGTCCTGATCGAACACGGGTCGTCGGAAACGCACCTCGCCGCCGCCGCCCTGCAGCCAATCGACACCCCATGCGGCCACGATCGGATGGGTGAGATAGGCATACGTGGTGACCCCAGCGACGAGCGCTCGGGGAAACCCTGCGGCCTGCGCGCCCGCGTCTGTGTGGATCACGTTGCGCGCGTGCTCCGGCAGATTCTGCGCGGTCACGGTCCACAGCATCGGGTCGGTCGTCACAACATCGCTTCCTTCACGAGCGTGCCGGCTCGATCGAAGGTTCGCCACGTGCTCACCCATGTGCCGAGCGTGAACTGACCCGTGCGCAGGAGTGATCCGGCTTTGCGATACCACCTCGATGCGCCGTGCAGTTCGCCGTTGCCGATGCCGCACTTCGATTGAAGAAACCCATTGCCGGAGAACACTCGCGCCTTGCCGTTGGTCACAGAGCATTCCGACTCCATCTCTAGTCCAACCGCTACGAGCTTGCGGAGCAGCGCAATTGGTGACGGCGTATCCACTGCGAATCGAAGGGTGCCGGCGTCGTGGTCGTAGCCGGCGAGCTCTGATTCGATCCATTCATCCTCCACTGTGGTGACTGTAGTAGAGCCATGCGTGAGGTCCTGTTGCGGCCCGAGCCGCCGCGCCGCCCGTCGAGATCGCACGAAGCGAGAATGAAAACGGTATTTCAATAGACATATCTGAGTATGTATGGTCGGTTCATGAGTTTGTGGCCTCTCGTCGCGTTTCTCGTCATGCTTTCTCCGGTGCTGGCCGTGGGTGCTGCGTCTGTTGTCGGCCTGGCGGGAGTGGACGCGCTGCTCTCGGCTCTTGGCGTGGTTGGTGCAATTGCGCTCGTCGTACGAGTCTCAATGCACGGTTCCGTGCAGATCACCGGTGACTTGTTCGTGGTCGATCGGGTGGCCGCCGCATGGACCGTGTTTGCGCTGGTAGTGGTTTTGGCCATTCGTATTTTCTCGCGGCGACTGCTCGCAGGTGATCCGCAGCGGCAACGTTTCCACGTCAGCAGCGCCGTCGCTGCAACCACGGGTGCGGCCTTGTTCTGCGCAAGCAATCTTGCGGTGATTGCCGGTATCGCGATGGCGACGAGCATCGCCTCGGCGGCTCTCGTGGGTTGCCGTCGCGACGGCGTGCCCGTGGCGCGACGCATGGCCATGGTGCTGCTCGGAGGCGACGCGCTACTCGCGACTGCCGTGCTGATCATCGCTCTCGACACGTCGATCACCGGGTCACGGGCGCTCGGCCAGATCACGGGTGCCCCCGCCAACATCGCCGCGACGCTCGTTGTTGTTGCAGCACTCGTGCGATGCGCGCAGGTTCCATTTCACGCCTGGCTGCCGCGCACGCTCGTTGCTCCGACTCCCGCTTCGGCGCTGCTGCATGCCGGACTGGTCAATGCCGGAGGCGTGATTCTCATTCGCTTTGCGCCTCTGGTTGCGCGGTCGCTCAGCGCAACGATCTTGGGCATTTCTTTGGCCACACTGGGAATGGTGGTCGGAGCCGCGGTGATGCAGACCCGTTCCGAGGTGAAGAGCGGACTCGTCTGGTCCACGACGGCCCAGATGGGGTTCATGCTCGTGCAAATCCTCGTGGGCATCGGACCCGCTGCCGCGATGCACCTGATCGCACACGGCGCGTACAAATCAAACCTGTTCCTGTTGAGCGGATCCACAATCGAGCACGACGCGGAAACGCATCCTCCAATCACCATGGTGCAGCACGTTGCAGCCCTGGTTCTGGCGGTAGTCATGGTTGGCGCTGCCGTGGCGAGCACTGGCTATCACCTCAGTGGTTTCGGGGGAGCTGCAGCGCTGATCCCTGTCTTCGCTGTCCTGACCGTGCACGCCGTATTGGCGGGTCGGATCGGTTTGCCGCGCCGCGCCGCTCGTTCCACTATTGCGCTGGTGGTCGGGCTGACCGTTGCGGCGACCGTCTATCTGGCTCTCATCAACGGGTTCGAGTCATGGCTCCGGCTTCCTGAAGCAATCCCGAGCGGCGCGCGCATCTTGACCATTCTGGTCGTGGTGGCATCGATCCTGGGATCGGTACTGACCTCTGGCTCACGACTTGTACCAGACCAGCTGGCCATCGCCATCCGAGCACGTGTGCTCGCAGCTGGACGCCGCCCAGCGATGCAGGCTGCGACGCTCGTCAGCACAAAGGTGGCCGCGTCGGCCCATCCGCAACTCTGCGACCACGCTGTCGCGGTGCGTTCGGGAGCATCGTGACCAACACACCAAACCTGATCCATCGTGTCGACATCGCAACACTTGTCGATGTCGCTCAACGGGTGGTTCCGCCGATGTGGGGCCTCGACGGGTTCGTCGCAGTGAATCCTCTGGGGGGCTTTGAGGACCTGCCATTCGAGACTGCGGCGCTGAAGGCGGGCGATCTGTTCGGGGCCCAGTGCTACCTCGCATCGAATGTCGATCGGTCGAGCGGCTCCCCTCTCATCACTACGCCGCTGAGCCACATCGCCAGAGCCGGCCTCATCAACGCGCCACGTATGCCGTCGGTCGAGCTGACCCGCCGAGGTACCGCCCACGTGGCCGAACTCGCTGACATGTACCTCGCCCATTGGTGCGCCAGCGTTCCGTGCGGACCCCTTCATGCGCGGGCCGGGCACGCAGGTTTCTTCGCGACGTGGCGTGCTCTCGCCACGCACGATCCCGATCTCCGCCGCCTGGCAGGGCGCGAACTCGCCAACCGCGTTTGCGCGCTTCCCGTCGTCGCCGGCGAGGCTGTTGCTGTTCTCCTGCAGCAGCTCGGCATCGCAGAGGACGATGCGGTGTCGTACCTCGAGGCACAGCTGACACGTTTGCCGGGGTGGGCCGCGGTCATGGCTCGTCGCGTCGTGGGAGGCCAGCGCCATGCGATGGTCGAGTACGTGGCCGTACGGCTTGCGCTGGAGCGAATCCTCGTCGATGCCAGCCGGACGCCGAGTTGTGTCGCTACTGAACACGGTGGCGCACCGGACTTGAGCAATCGAGCCGCGCAGCAGCTCGCTGCAGAGCACGCGTATCGCGATCACCTGTTGTCGCTGCTCGCAGCGAATGCTCATGCTCGTGAGGGCGCTGAGGTCATCAGCGACAACAATCGCCCGTCGGCCCAAGTGGTGTGCTGCATCGATGTTCGCTCCGAGGGACTGCGCCGTCATCTCGAGGCAATTGGACCGTACGAGACCTTCGGTTTTGCAGGTTTCTTCGGCCTTCCGATCGCCGTGCGTGGCGCGACGGCGACTGCAGCAGTTGCGTCGTGCCCGGTAATCCTCGATCCGAAGGCAATGATTGCCGAATACGTGGTGACAGGTTCGCTCCCTGCACCGGAGGATCGCGACCTCGCACATCGTTCGTTTCATGCTGCCAAAGCCGGGGCCACCTCGGGGTTCGTCCTCGCCGACGCGTCAGGTTGGTTGATGGCCCCACGCAGCCTGCTGCAGGCCGCGATGCCTGGTTTCTACTCGCGCGTGCAACACGCAGCGCGAAAGCTCATGGGTCGTCGAGTGCGCACACGATTCGCGCTCGACGTCAACTCGGTCTCTGCCACCGACGGGCGCGACGGCGACGGGCTGTCGGTCGATGAGCAGGCCCAACTCGCACTGGGTGCGTTCACTGCGATGGGCCTCACCGGCGGGTTCGCGCCGATTGTCGTGCTGTGCGGGCATCGCAGCGCCAACCAGAACAACCCCTACCGGTCTGCACTCGATTGCGGGGCGTGCGGAGGACATGCAGGTGGCCCCAACGCACGCATCCTTGCCGCCATCTGTAATCGAGCCGAGGTGCGCGCTCGTCTGGCTGATCACGGCATCGTCATCGGCGAAGGCACGTGGTTCGTCGCTGCCGAACACGAAACCACCGACGACACTGTGGCCCTGCTCGATGTTGACGATCTGCCAGTATCCGCGCGCGGCCTCCTCGAAAACGTCGAACGCGATTTCGCCCGCGCGGGTGTTGCGAACTGCGCAGAACGGGCGCTGTCGATGCCGTCGTCACCGCTTGCTTGGCGTGGGGCCAGTCGCAGCAACGACCCGGCGCAGGTGGTGCCCGATTGGGGATTGGCCCGGTGCGCCGCAATCGTGGTCGGGCCGCGCGCGTTATCTGCGGGGCTCAACCTCGAACGTCGCACGTTCCTGCACTCGTACGCACCCCTCGATGATCCCGAGGGCATCGTGCTCGAAGCGGTGATGACCGGACCGGTGGTGGTGGCGCACTGGATCTGTTCGCAGTACTACTTCTCCACGGTCGACCCGCACGCGTTCGGGGCTGGCTCAAAGCCGTTGCACAACGTGATCGGCAGAGTCGGCGTCGGCGAAGGATTGGGGGTCGATGTTCGCATCGGCCTACCGCTTGAATCGGTCTGGTTCGACGGCCACCCGGTGCATGATCCGCTGCGTTTGCTGGTGGTCATCGATGCCCCAGCCGAACGGCTCGATGCCGTCATCGCCCGCAACCCGGTACTGCGGCGGTTGTTCGATCACGGCTGGGCAAGCGTCGCGATTTGCGACTCGAACGAACCCTCGGGTTTCCGGTGCCGCTCGCGGGCTGGAACGTGGGAATCCTGGAATTCGGTATCGCCTCCGGGCATGCATCGCCACCTACCATCACTCTGACCTCGGAGAGGACATCATGACCATTGACGAAACAGCCAACAACGGCCTGTACCGGATGACGAAAGTTGAGGTCGTCGTCAACGGCACCGACGTTCAGAGTGTGCAGAGCATCTTCGAGGAGACCGGCGTTAGCGGCTTCACGATGATCGGCAACGTGTCCGGGCGCGGGCACACCGGTTACCACGAGGGTCGATTGGCCTTCAACGATCGCGATGGACTCAGCATGCTCATCACCGTTGCTCCCGACGACAAGGCGGCGAACCTGATCGAGCGACTTCGTCGGCTGCTGGCCAACCGTCCCGGAGTGATGTTCGTGTCCGAGACCCAGGTCAGCCGACCCGACTATTTCATCGGCTGATGAGAGGGGTCTCAACCGTGGTGACGTCGAGTGAGCGGGAGAACGTTCGGTCCAGTTGGACCTTCTTCACCAACCATGCGCATGTGCTGATCGCCCTGAGCCGCGACCCCGAACTGCGTCAGCGCGACCTCAGCCAACTCGTGGGCATCACCCCGGCGGCGGTGCAGCGCATTCTGAACGACCTCGTCGATGGTGACTATCTCCGTCGCGAGCGCATCGGACGTCGCAACCGCTACGAGATCGCGACCAATGTGGCCCTGCGCCACCCGTTGGTGGCCGACCACATCTTCGATGAGATCCTGACGTTGCTTCGCGACTGAACCGTTCGTCGCATCGGTGACGCGGATGCTGTGCGCGGGCTGGCAGCATCGGACAACTCAACCATTGCTACGGTCAGGTCGAGCGCGGATCAACTCAGGGGGAACCATGTCGAAGGCCAAGGGAACGGCGCCATCGGGGGCAGGGTCGGTCGGTGAGCCGATGCCGGTGATCGGGCCGCGGCTCGGCAGGCGTCGCCGCATCGCCCTCGTTGCTCACGACAACATGAAGCGCGACCTTCTGGAGTGGGCGCGCTTCAACAGCGAGGTACTCGCTGAACACGACCTGTACGGCACCGGCACCACCGGGGGAATGATCGCACGTGAACTCGGACTCGAGGTTGCTCTGTTCAAGAGCGGGCCGCTTGGAGGTGACCAGCAGCTCGGCGCGAAGATCGCCGAGGGGGACCTCGATCTCGTGCTGTTCTTTTGGGACCCGCTCGAGCCGCAGCCACACGATCCCGACGTGCGCGCGTTGCTGCGCATCGCAGTCGTCTGGAACATTCCCATTGCCTGCAACCGTGCGACGGCCGATTACCTCATCTCGTCGCCGCTACTCGACAGCGATTATCAGCCCGTGAAACCCGACTATGGAACGCCTCGGATCGACGAATCCGGACGTGGCACCTACGCCGATGAACACACGCTCTGACGTCTCTCTGTGACCTCCGCGGGTGACTGCCGCGTTTGACTGCTGGCAAGTTGTGGCGGTATCTTTGCCAAAACATTTGGCCGAGCGTACGGGCAACTTTGGGAGAGTCACGGATGGACATCGAGGTCGCACACGGTGACCTGTCGAGGGTTCGCATCGTCGAGGACCCGCCGACCCAGTTGCTGGCAGGGCATGTCCGAGTGCGAGTCGACACGTTCGCGCTCTCGTCGAACAACATCAGCTATGCCGTGTTCGGCGACATGATGCGCTACTGGCACTTCTTTCCGGCTGCTGCGCCCGACGCGGGCGAGTCCACTGTGTGGGGTCGCATTCCCGTGTGGGGCTTCGGCGACGTGGTCGAAACCCGATCGGCCGATCTCGCGGTGGGAGAGCGGTTGTTCGGCTACTTCCCGATGGGCTCGGATCTGGTGATCGAATGTGGCCGTGGAGACGATGCCGGCGTCACCGACGTGTCAGCCCATCGTTCGGCATTGGCCTCCGCGTACAACCGCTATGTCCGCTGCGAAACGGACCGTTCGTATCACCGAGATCGTGAGGACCATCAGGCTCTACTGTTCCCGCTGTTCTTCACCTCGTTCGTGGTCGATGATGTGCTTCTCGACAACAGCGACTTTGGGGCCGAACAGATCATCGTGTCGAGTGCATCCTCGAAGACATCCATCGGCGTTGCCTTTCAGGTCCGCCAGCGCGGTTGTCACGTCGTGGGCCTCACCTCGCCAACCAACGTGGCCTTTGTCGAGAGCCTCGGCGTCTTCGACGAAGTGCTTGGCTACGACAGCGTCGCGTCGATCGCGACTGTGCCATCGGTATACGTCGACGTGGCCGGTGACCGTGTGGTGCGCTACAACGTGCACTCCCAACTCGGCGGCCTTCTGGCCCACTCGATGATCATTGGCGGCACACATTGGGACAGCCCCGATCACGGCGGCGATGCCAAGTTACCCGGGCCGACGCCGACGTTCTTCTTCGCGCCGAGCCAGATCTCGAAGCGATCGAAGCAGTGGGGCCGGTCCGGGCTCGACGAGCGCGTCGGTGAAGCCTGGGATCGCTTTGCCGAGTGGGTTGATGGGTGGATCGAATTTCGACACGCTGTCGGCGCAGGTGTTGTGTCCGCGGTGTATCTCGATCTGCTCGCGGGCCACGTGGACCCACGGATTGGTCACATGTGTTCGCTGCAGGTCACGACTGCATGAGAACTAGGGCCATGTTCTTCGGCCGTGCCGCCGAGTTGCTCACGGGCGCCACGCGTATGGCGATTCGGCCTCACCATAAGCGTATGGAGCTCGTCTACAGCGCCGACTCGCTCCGCAGCATCCTCGGAACCTGAACTCATTCGCTGAAAGGACTACAACATGTCTGATCGCCCCAAGATCCGCTACGGCACACCGAACTTCGAGATGATCCGCGGTTGGCTGAGCATGCCGGCCGAGCAGGACGGTCCTTTCTGGGCCGTGAACCTGATGAAGTATCGCGAGGTCGCCGACTATGGCGACGGAACCACCGCCACACGCTCGGGTCGCGACGCCGATGACGAGTACTCGCCGTTGGGTCCGCTCGCAGCCATCGGCGCGATCGTGGTGATGGCTGCCACAGTTACATCGCAACTGGCCGGGGAGCCAACGTGGGACCGTGTTGCGATCGTGCGCTACCCCAGTCGGTCAGCATTTATGGCGATGCAACAGCGCGACGACTTCAAGAGCAAGCACGTGCACAAAGAAGCGGGCATGGAGTTCACGATCGTCATGTCGTGCTTGCCGCAGTGGACCAGTGACGCGGCCCCCATCGCTAAAGGGTCGTATGTGATGCGCGTCAGCCGCTTTGCCGAAGGCGACGCATCGCCGACCGACGTTGCGGGCGTTCGACCGCTCTCGCGTTTCGCCGTGGAAGGTGTGATCGTTGGCGACGAGCGCCGCTTCACCGAGGTGCGGTTCGACTGGGTGGACGACGATCTGCTGCCCGATCTCGTGATCGCGAGCACCGCAGTTGAGGAGTTTGTGATGACGTTGCGTCCCGCCATCGACAAGCTCGTCACGTCAGTAGCCACTGCGCCGAAGGCGGGTTGAGCGGTGTTTGAGTCAGCGCTGCCCGGGTGTCATGTAGAACCAGATCGCGAACTTCGCCCCGGCGTCGCGGATCGCGGCACGTGCGCCGAGCATTGTCTTGCCCGCCTCGGTCTGTTCGAAGAACCAGTCCTCCATCGCTCGACCTCCAGGAAGCGGACCATCAACGAGTTCGAGCGCCGCTTCCTCGTAATAGGTACGAATGTCGTGGCACACCGCCACGGTGTTGCCGCCCGGGATGCCGGCTGCGGTCCATTCGGCGCCGTTGGCGATGGCGTGCAGTACACCGATTGCGTGCGGTACTTCATCCGCGCTGACGGCGCGGCCAACCGAGGTGACTCCGCGTCTCGCCAGCGCACGGTCGTAGGCCTTGCGCAGGCCACGGGCTTCATCGACCGCTGGCGGTAACGAGGGATCGAACCGGGGCGGCAATGCGCAGGCCACCGGTTGGTCGTCGGCTTCGATGACCTCGGGGTGGTCCACCAACACCGGTCCCGATGAAGCGTCGAGCAGAGCGAACGCGCGCGCCAGAAGGTCGTGTTGGAACTCGGGGTCCGACGGCTTGCCCAATGGCCGGCCGAGCGGGAACTCGCAGTGCAGTGCTCGTGGGGGAGCGACCTTCACGGCCACTTCACGCACCGACGACAACACGATGGTGGCGATTCCTGCTGCTTCGAAGACATGGGCGAGCACACTCACGGTGCGCGTGCACAGCGGTCAAACGGGCGTGAGGATGACCACGTCCACGCCGTCGGCGCGCAGCGCAGCGGCCGCTGCCGGGCCCGTGTCGAGGCGAATCGTGGCAACGTCGTCGGGTTGGTTACCGGCGAACGACACGTGGCGTCGAGCCACGGCGCCGATGATGCCGCGCTCGGCAAGTTCTTCGAGTCGATCGATGGGGTACACCACGTTGAGGTCCATCGCGACGCCGGTGTGATCGAAGTTCGGGCTCCAGTGGCCCAACACCAGATCACGACGATCACGCTCGATGAACCGGTAGCCCGTGTCGGCGTTCGAAAAGCCATCGTCGCCAACGGCGTAGAGCGCGGCGGATGTGACGATGGCGACGGTGCTCTGCGCGAGCGGCTTTGGAGTGACCCACGCCGGGTTGGGGAACTCGGGTGCGGGCAGTGTCGCCGCATGGGCCCGCATCATCTGATCGCCGGTCATCGCGTCAGAGTAATCATCTGTGTCACGTTGTGCCGCATGCACTGACACGAGATTGTGGGTCCGTGTAGGCGGCCGACGCATCGGGCTCCGAGAAATTGTGGACAGTGGAGCACGTCGTTGCGCCTTCCGACTACGAATCGGCGTACCCGTACGACCCGTCGGGCAAGATGCCTGGTGGCGAGGATTCCCCTATTCCCTGATCCATTGATCTGGTTGGCGTTCATTGCGTCGGCGAGTTCGTTGTTGGCAGGTGCTACGGACGCGACGTATCGGTCGGGTCGCACGATGACGGCACCCCCGGGCGGCAGCGCATGGTCAACGATGCCCCGCTCGACACGATCGAGCTTCCACGCGAGTTTGGCGGCATCGCGCAATGCCCGCACACAGTCCCTGTCCTAACAACGGTTGCGTCTGGTGGGCAGCGTCGCCCGCAACGAAGATCCTTCCGGCATGCGCACACTCAGCCACGTGTGCATGGAAGCGGTAGATGACCGCCCGGGTAAGGACTGCATCCTCGCTCGTGATCCATGGAGCCAACAGTTCTCAGACGCGCTGTGGTGATGGCGTCGAGTCCCTCGCTGGGTCCGTTGTTCTGGAACACGCGCTGGACCTCGTCGTCCATCACGATTGCTCGAGGTAGGTCGTAGATCTTCGGCGCGTTCTCGAGCACCCGAACGTGGAGGCCGCGCTGCAAAAGCAGCAACGCAATCATCAAGCCAACAGGGCCTTCGCCGACAATCAACACATCAACGTCAGTCATGTCGTGTGCCTCCATCGGGTGCAAGGAACATGAGCGCCAGAGCGTCCACATGGGCACCGACGGAGCGCTCGTCGAGCGGTTCGAGTACGAGCAGGCGAGCCTCGGGTGCATTCACGCATGCCAACGATGCCGCCCCGATGAGCGAGAAGTACGCGACGATCTCGGCGATGTCATGCACCTGCCCGCTCTCGCGCAGGCAACGCCAATTCTCGGTGACGAGATCGAAACGCGACCGGGTGTGCCGCTCGACGATCCACTCCAGCCGATCGGATTCGATGGTGGCTTCTTGCACCATGATGCGGTTCAGTTCGGGGAGGCCGGCCGCAGCGCGTCTTTGGACTCGACGTGGTAGTTGATTTGCGGTTGATGCGTACCTGCTCGTGCGGCGATGGTTCGCGTCGAGGCGCCCTCGCCAGGCCGCAAGGATGTGGCGCCCGGGTCAGCGAAGGTGTCGGGTACTCGGCGCCCGTGGCCGGGCCGACCGATCATTCGTTCAATCGCCCTTCGGGCAACGAGCGTTTCGACGTGCCGGCGCCGAGTGTGACGAGCAGCGATTGCGTTCCAGCACATGGTCGAGGCCGACCCCGCGCGTCACCTGTAGGGCGTCGTCCGCCACGCGACCGGATCGAACTGGTTCTGGTACCTGTGCGACCCGAGTGGCACGTTCGTCGAGTACTCCGCCGACATGGTTGAGCTCATCGCAACGAGCTGAATCAGGTTGCCGCGGTGTCGGGTTTCTCGGCGGCCTTGCGGTGGAACTGCTCGCTGACCCAACTGCCCAACACCAGCAGTGGCCATGCCGCCGCGATGAATGCTGCCCCCATCGCGTACGCCCACGCGTGGGTGAGCGGAAGTTCGAAGATGCGCCGCCCGATCGGCAGCACGAAGGCGAGACCGAACAACGCGATCATCGTCACGATCAAGACCCGTCGGAGGTGGTTGAGTGGTTGCGCCACACGGAACAGGTTCATCAGCGCCACACCGCCTGCGACGAGCACGGCCACCGTGCGGGCGTGGTCTTCGTCGATGCTGGTATCGAGCCGAGCGATCGCAAAGGCGCCCATTGTTGCACCCGCAATGACTGTTCCGGCTGGAATCGCTCGACCGAGGACGCGTTGCAGGAAGTGGGGCTTCACGAGGTGGTCGTTGGGTTCCAGCGCCAAGAAAAACGCAGGAATGCCGATGGTGAACCAGCTCAGAATCGAGAGGTGAATCGGCCGCAGGGGGTACGCCAGAGCGAAGACGCCGGTGAGGATCGACAGGATCACCGAATAGGTGGTCTTCGCCAGGAACAGGCTGGCGACGCGCTCGATGTTGTTGATCACCCTGCGGCCCTCGGCCACCACCTTGGGTAACGCGGAGAAGTTCGAGTCGAGCAGCACCAACTGCGCCACAGCGCGGGTGGCCTCGCTGCCGCTCGCCATGGCAACACCGCAGTCGGCGTCTTTGAGCGCGAGCACGTCGTTCACGCCGTCGCCTGTCATGGCAACGATGTGACCGCGGCTCTGCAGTGCCTGCACCATCGCCCGCTTCTGGTGTGGGGTCACGCGACCGAACACGGTGGATGCCATCACGGCATCGGTGAACTCCTCGGTGTCGATGGGCGGCATCGTGGTGGCATTCACGTTGTCGGCCCAACCCTGCAATCCGGCACGCCGCGCGACCGCGCCAACTGTGACGTTGTTATCGCCGCTGATGACCTTCACGATCACACCCTGATCCGCGAAGAACTGCAACGTCTCGGGCGCGTCGGCACGCACGATGTCCTCGAGCAATACGAGGGCGATCGGTTGCACAGTGGGCAACTCGGCATCGTTGGCCTCGGCGAACACTGCGGCGGTTGACGCCAGCAGCAACACTCGTTGGCCATTCGCCGCATGCGACTCGACCTGTTCCAACAACGCTCCGGTGTATGCCGATGTGAGCACGTTCTCGGGTGCGCCGAACACCCAGTTGCCGTTGTTCGCGAAGCTCATCGCGCTCCACTTACGAGCCGAAGAGAACGGCACGCGACCGGTGACGGTCCACGTGGTCGGTTCCGTGTAATGGGACTTCAATGCGAGCGATGTCGCGTTGGGATCGGGGTCGAGATGGGCGAGCGCGGTCAGGACTGAGTTGACCGTGTGGGCATCGACGCCATTGAGCAGCTCTACCTCGGCAACCTCCAACGCGCCCTCGGTGATGGTGCCTGTCTTGTCGGCGCACAACACGTCGACTCTGGCGAGTACTTCGATCGCAGGGAGTTCCTGCACCAGGCATCGCCGCTTGGCGAGATGCACGACACCCACCGCGAACGCAACGCTCGTGAGCAGCACAAGGCCCTCTGGCACCATTCCGATGAGGCCGGCGACGGTGCTGATGATCGACTGTTGCCACGTCTCGTCGCGGCGCAAGTACTGGCTGGTTGCCAGCAACACGCCGACGGGGATGATGATCCATCCGACCCAGGTGACGATTCGGTTCACGTCGTTGCGGAGCGGCGAATTGATGAGCGTGAACCGGCGCGCTTCCTCAGCCAGTTGGGCTGCGTAGTTCTCGGCCCCCACCTTGGTGACCACCATGCGCCCTGTGCCGGCGACGACGGCGCTACCGCTCATTACGGGATCACCATCGACCTTCACCACTGGGTCGGCCTCGCCAGTGAGCAGCGATTCGTCGATTTCCAGGTTGTCGTGCGTGACGATGCTGCCGTCGGCGACCACCTGCGCGCCGGCACGCAGTTCGACGATGTCGTCGAGCACCAATTCGTGCACGAGTAGCTCGCGAACCTCGCGATCGCGCACGGCATGAGCTCTGGGAGCGCTGACCACGCTGAGTTGGTCGAGCACCTTCTTGGCTCGGAGCTCCTGATACACACCGATCACGCTGTTGGCGACGATCACTCCACCGAACAGAGCGTCCTTGGGTGAACCGGCCACGATGACCAACGCGGCGAGGATGCCGACGACCAGGTTGATCGGCGTGAGCACGTTGCCGCGGATGATTTGTCCGACCGTGCGTGTGGGTGCCGTGGGCACCGCATTGGTAAGGCCCCGGGCGACTCGATCGGCGACTTCTGTGGCGGTCAGGCCGGTACGGGGATCAGTGGTGGTCAGTACGGTCGCCGGCTCAGTCACCCGCCTGACGCTACCGCGTGACGATCAATCTTCGGGGCAGAACACGATGGGGTAGCCGTCGTGGTCGACAAAGGTGACGGCGTCTGTGCCGGCCCAATACGGGTTCGGGTGGTCGATCGGCTCATGGCCGGTCGAGACCATGTGGTCGGCGAGGGCGGCCACGGATGCGCGGGGCATGTACAGCACGAGGAGGTCCTCAACTGTCGGTGTCGGCGTGTGGTGCTCGTGCTGAGTGAACTCGATGTGCCACGACGCGCCATCGATACCCACGAAGCAACCGCTGTAGCCATTGTGATCCGTGAAGCCACCGAGGTGGCTGAGGCCGAGGTCTTCTACGTAGAACGCAATGACCCGGGCGAGCGATGACGTGGGTCGTGCGATTCGTGCAGAGGAAACGGTGGACAGGAGGTGGTTCATGACGCTCAGAATCTACGTGGCCACTGCCGAGGGTCGCCGTCAACTCGAAGGTGGCTCGGACTCGAAAACCTCTGCGAGTCCGCTGAGTATCCAGCGCGATTCCGGCGGAACGGTCTGCGCAAGGGGTACGCGGATGCTGAGTGCCTCGACGAGTTGCACGGCGTCGCCGCTGAGCGTGAGGGCCGCATCGGCTGTGCCCTGGCGAACAGCGGCGTGCTCACCGATGTCAACGACGAAGTCACATCCAGGATTCTCCACGCTGACGGCCAACGCACCGACGCTGGCGGTGCTGTTGGTGATAGCGAATGCAGGTCCGAGGACCGCCGCGTAGCGCAGGCATGCTGAAACCTCATCGGCCTCGATATCGGGGGTGATGCCCAGGGGGAGCATGATGTCGCGCTCGTGTACCCATGCGTCCCACAAGGCGTGGTGGGCGAGCGCGCTGACACTGATGTGGCCGGGCGGTGCCTCAGCCAGTGTGTTCCATCCGTCGGCGTCGAGTGCCTCCATCGCGCTCACGAGCGCCTCGGTGGACGCCGTGAACCGATCAAGGACTTCGGCCGTCGTGCTGATGTCTGAACCGGCCACCAGTTGCGCCGGCGAGGCCACGGGGTCGAAGGTGGCGAGGAACTGCGTTGGTTCGCCGCGCAATCCTGCTTCTATCGAGAAGGTCCAGAACGTGTTGGTGCTGTCGAGATGCACGATGACATCGCGGTTCGACCAACCGGCGCAGCGGCTCGGGTGCGCCCACTGCTGCTCGTCGAACGAGGCAAGAGTGCGAGCGAGTCGGCGGCGCTGGCGCACCACGGGCGCAAGGATGTCAGACGGCCTACCGTCGAGCGTGATGACCGGATCCGTTCCATAGCGTGGGCGCAGTTGCATGCCCGCAGCCTGCCACAGCGGCTCAATTGCATCGGTGCCGGTCGGTGCTCCGGTCGCTTCGCCGCCCGTCGACCGGGATTGCAACCCATCTGCAAGCGGCGCGACCTTCTGGCGTTGTGACTGTTGTCGAGTTGCAACCCGACTCGTTCATGGTGATGCCACCACCAAACGAATCGGAGTACTCATGCGTCATCGAAACACCACTACGGGTCTAACCATCGCCCTTGCGTTGGTCATGGCCGCTTGCAGTTCGGGCGGCTCGTCGTCGAGCCCCCAAGCAACAGTCCCAACAAGTCCCAACGGCACCACCGCGGTCAGCAGCGCGCCAACGACCGCCGCGAGCACGACGACAACTATGGCCGCCGCACCCGCCGTGGCAGTGGCGGCCACGTGTCCCGACGGGGCGGCCAGCAGCCTCAGCTGTTTTACCGTCGCCGTGCCGGTCGATCCGGCTGCAGGAGCAACGCCCGCTGTCAACCTGGCGGTCACTGTTCGCCGGGCCGACGCCACCACATGGACGGCACCGGTGCTGTCCATCCTTGGTACCGCTCCGGCTTTTTCATGGACCGACCCCAGCGCCTCGACGGTCTTCACCGGCCACGACGTGATCTGGATTGATCAGCGCGGCGCCGGCCGCAGTGACGGCGTCACAACCTGCCCCGATGTGGTGAAGTATCCCGGCGACTTCCACACCGACAACTTGTCGCCCGAAGCCGTCGCAGCGTTTGCCGCGTGCTTTGCCAAAACGAAGAGCAGCGTCGTGCCTTTCGCCTCGATATTCGACCACGCACTGGTTGCCGCCGACTTTGAGATCGTCCGTCGGGCGCTCGCCATCGACAAATGGGCCCTCTATGCCGGGAGTGCTGGGGCAGACATCGCGCTGCACCTCGTGGACGAGGCCCCGGCTTCTGTGTCGGCGCTCGTGAGTCGCACACCCACGGCGATTGGCGCTGGTGGAAGCATGAACGATCTGGCCGCAGCTTTTAACCGGTTCGCCGATGATTGTGCTGCGGCCCCGAAGTGCTCGGCCAAGGGAGACCTGAAGCAGGTGCTTGCCGCGGTGTACCAACGCGACGTCAACCCCGTCACGACCAAGACCGTGGACCCGGGCAGCGGCCGCCCGATTGTGCTCGACCGTCACACCTTGATCGACAGCATGCATGCGATCGGCAGCACCGCACTCGCGACCCTGGTGCCAGAGTTCCTGCCGGGTGGCGTCGATGGATCGAGCGATGAACAGGTGGCGCAGGCGTTTATCTCAAATCCGATCGACCCTTTTGCGTGGGAGTTCGTCGGACACTGCCAGAACCTGGATTACACGTTTCCGGGCTTGGTCACCACGTCCAACGATCAGGCGGGTATCTTCGCGGACTACACGCCGAAGCGGTTCTGTGATGCAGTCGGCCCGCTTCCGCAATACTCACCACGGGCCACGCCCACCAGCGATATCCCCGTGCTTGCGGTGCTGCCGTCGTATGACCCACGCAGCAGCGTGACCACGCTGAAGCATCTCTTCAGCGGATTCGCGAACACCACCATCGTGGAGGTGCCGAGGATCATCGACCCCATCTCGCAGTTGCGTGACTGCTTCTTCGCGACGGCGAACGCGTTCCTTGCGGCCCCGACGGCAACGTTGGACACGAGTTGCCTTACGTCGCCTGCGGTGGCCACGCTCTCGTGACCGAGTCCGCCTCGGAACTCGCAGCGGTGAGGTCGGCTCCGGCCGGCTTCACCGCTGGGGCGCCAACGGTCGTCGTGACCGAGCCGGGCCGCAGCGTGTTGACGCTCGTGGTCACCGCGACCCTCGACGTTGGGCGGGATTGCAGCGGTCTCATCTTGCTCGACGCGGCGATTTCGCGTCGGCATCTTGCCGTCAGCCCGGCGGGAGACACCGTGGTGGTAACCGACCTCGGGAGCCTCAACGGCACCACCGTGGATGACAAGCCGCTCGAGGAACCGCAACGGCTTGCGGCGGGTCAGATCGTGCGCTTCGGTGCCTGCACGTTGGAGCTCGTATCCAGGCAGCGTCACTCGCCGGCCCGACCCGGGGTGCTGACTGAACTCGGCTCGCGCGATGTTCGCTCGACCTCCATCGGACTCCTGGCCGACGCAGTACTCGACCTCGGAACCACGTCGGCCCAACCCAGCGATGCAGGCACCGTGACCATCGTCTTTTCCGACATCGAGGGATCAACCGTGCGAGCGGTCGAGTTGGGCGACCTGCGCTGGCACGAGGTGTTGTCCGTGCACAACACGATCATGCGGCGCATGCTCGCTCGTCATCACGGCACGGAGACGCATTCACTCGGTGACGGCTTCATGATGTGCTTTCGCAGCGCTCGCAGCGCACTCGCGTTCATCGTCGACGCACAGCGCGCGCTTGCGGCATACGGCGCGGCCAATCCGTTGGCCGGATTGAGCGTGCGCGCCGGTGTGCACACCGGGGAGGCAGTGCTCGCCGATGACGGTGATCTCTTCGGGCGACACGTCGTGATGGCGTCGCGTATCGCAGATCAGGCCCGAGGCGGGGAGATTCTCGTGTCGTCGCTGGTGCGCGAGATCGTTGAGCCGCGCGGTGACATCGTGTTCGGCGAGTCGAGGACCGCCGTCCTCAAAGGCCTGCACGGAGAACACCTGCTGCACCGAATCGTCTACTGATGACGTTGCAACCGACATGCACTCGATGATGCGTACTCTCTGCTGATGGAATTCCGGATCCTGGGACCGCTCGAGGTAGTCGGTGACCTTGGCGCGATCAGTCTGGGCGGCCCCCAGCAACGACGCGTCCTCGCGGCGCTGCTGTCTGACCCCGGCTACGTACTCACCTACGAGCGACTCGTAGAGGTGCTGTGGCCCGACGATGACGCTCCGATCAATGCTCGACGATCGGCCATCACGTACGTCTCACGACTTCGTGCGGCACTCGGCGACGGGGTGATCGAGACCACCGACGCCGGCTATGTCCTCGATGCCTCGACGTCGAGCATCGACGCCGAGCGTTTCGTCGCGTTGGTCGACCACGCGGCAACCGTGCCGGCGGAGCGTGCCGTCGACGTGCTCGACGAGGCCATGTCGTTGTGGCGAGGGCCGGTCTTCGGAGACCTCAACAGCGAGTGGTGGGCACGTCCGCTCGTAAAGAAGCTAGAGGAGCTTCGCCTCAACGCCCTGGCCAGCCGCGTGGACGCCATGACCGTCGGTGGTTGGAGTGGTCGCTCGATTGCCGAGATCACCTCACTCGTCGATGCGCATCCCCTGCGTGAGCAGTTCGTCGAGAAGGCCATGCGTGGGCTGCACTCCATCGGCCAGACAGCCGACGCTCTACGCGCCTTTCATCGCTATCGAACCGAACTTGCCGACCAGACCGGGCTCGATCCGTCGCCGGCCCTACGCGACCTCGAGTCGTCGATGGCAACGGGCTCGACACTCGAGCCGACCTTGGCCGATGTGGCCCGTCCTCTGCGCGGATACGTGCTGCGCGAAACGATCGGCGAAGGGTCCTTCGGCGCCGTGTACCGGGCGACGCAGCCGGGCGTGGACCGTGATGTTGCCGTCAAGGTGATTCGCCCGGAACTTGCCGATGACCGTTCGTTCGTGCTTCGTTTCGAGGCCGAGGCACAGCTCGTGGCTCGACTCGAGCATCCCCACATCGTGCCGCTGTACGATTTCTGGCGTCAGCCGGGTGGGGCATTCTTGGTCTTTCGCCTCATGCGCGGTGGCAGCGCCGACACGCTGATCGCGCGTGACGGTCCGCTGTCGCTGGAGCGTGCCGGAGCTGTGCTCGAACAGATCGGTGGGGCGCTGTCGGCAGCGCATGCTGAGCGCGTGGTGCACCGCGATGTGAAGCCGGCGAACATCTTGTTCGACGATGCCGGGCTTGCGTACCTCGCCGACTTCGGGATCGCTGCCTCGTTCGGCGATGAGCCCGCGATACCGCAACGATGGTCGGCGGGTTCGGCGCTCTATGCGAGTCCTGAACAACTTCGTGACGGTGTCGAAGATGCGCGTGCCGATCAGTATGCGCTTGCTGCCACTGTGTGGGAGCTCCTCGCGGGTCGGGCTCCGTTCGGCGGCAGCGATGCGTCCTCCGTTGTCGAGACCAAGTTGCGCGAGCCGCTCGGTGCGCTCGACGCCGTTCGGCCCGATGTGCCACCGTCGCTCGCGGCCGTGCTCACCCGCGCCGGAGCGGTGCATCCCCTCGATCGATACCCCACCGTTGCTGATTTCGTCGTGGCGTGGCAGAGCGCCTTCACTGGGGTGGCGGCTGGGGACACGGCGCCCGCCGGTGTCGTGGCAGATGCCGCAACGCGGTCGGCCGCGTCGACGATGGCCGCAGCCGGACACGCGGTGCCCAATCCGTACATGGGTCTGCGCCCCTTCGGCGAGGGCGATGTCAACGACTTCCGCGGCCGCGCAGCGCTCGTCGATCGACTCGTCGCAGAGGTCGCGTCGCGTCCGTTTGTTGCCGTGGTCGGCCCCTCGGGCTCCGGCAAGAGTTCGCTCGTGCTCGCCGGATTGGTTCCACGTCTGCGTCAACAACGGTGTCTCGTTGCGATCATGACCCCGGGTGAGAGTCCCTTCGCCTCGCTCTCGGCTGCGTTGAGTCAACTCGCAAAGCACGATCAGGCCGATCTGCTCTCACCGGCAGCGATGCGGCGGACCGATGGCTTGCGTGAGCTGATCCAAGCAATCGTCGTCGACGACGAGCTCGTCATCGTGATCGATCAACTGGAGGAACTCTGGACGCTCACTGGCGAGGACGAACGGCAGCGGTTCCTGGCAGGACTCGCAGATCCTGTGCGGGCCGGTTTCGTGCGCGTGATTGCCACAATTCGCGCCGACTTCTTCGACCGGCCACTCGCCGATGCGGTGCTCGGTCCGCTCGTGTCGGCGGGCACATTCGGCGTCACCCCGATGACGACGACTGAACTGCACGATGCAATCACGGCTCCGGCAGAAGGTCTGGGCGTACGCTTCGAGCCGGCACTCGTCTCGCGCCTCGTTGCCGAGACGGTAGATCAACCAGGCAGTCTTCCGCTGCTGCAGTTCACGCTCGCGGAGCTGTTCGAGGGACGTCACGGCGCGGTGATCACCGCAGAGTCCTATGACGAACTCGGCGGTCTCGCCGGATCGCTGAGCCGACAGGCCGACGAAATTTTCAACAACTACGACGCTGCGGATCGCGCATCGGTACGCCGTTTGTTCTCCCGGCTCGTTACTCCCGGCGAAGGCAATGAGGACACGCGTCGCCGGGTGGTCGTCTCCGATCTTGCGGGGGTGCCGCAACGGGTGATTTCGGCATACGTGGATCGCCGGTTGCTCACGGGCGACCGTGATCGACTCACGCGCGAGCCAACCGTCGAGGTCGCCCACGAGGTGCTGCTGCGTTCGTGGCAGCGGCTGCGCGGCTGGCTCGCCGAAGACCGCTCATGGCTCCGCGAGCTCCGCGCAATGTCGGCCGCTGCTGCGCAGTGGGACAGCGGTGGATGCGACGACGATGACCTCTACGGGGGCGCGCGACTCGCAGTCGTCAGCGAGTTAGTCACGGCCCACCCCGACGCGCTCACTGAACTCGAACAACGTTTCCTCGATCAGTCGCTCGATCAGTCAGCGGCCAAAGAGGGCGAGGCTCGGCGCCGCCTCGACGACAAGATCCGTCAGAACAAGCGGCTACGGAGGTCGTTGATCGGCATCGGCGTGGTGCTCGCGATAGCGATCGTCGCGAGCGTCTTGGCCGTCGGGCAGCGACGCAATGCCGATCAGCAGCGCTCTGATGCGCTCGTGGCGAAAGGCAAGGCGCAGCAGTCCGAAGCCGATGCTCGTGCCGCGCAGACAGCGTCCGAACTTACGACACTCGCGGCGACATCGTTATCGATACGCGCTTCACAACGCGATCTCGCTGCGCTGCTCGCTGTGGAGTCATGGAAGCGTTCGCCAACTGCCACGTCGAAGTCGGCGTTGTTCGGTACCTTCACGTTCGATCCGGGGTTTCTCGGATACGTGCGTTTCGACGGTGCCGTCGGGGTGCAGGGCCTCGCGATCCCGGGCACGACACACATGCTCGTGTCGACCTTCCCGCGAGATGGATCGGCATCGGCGCCACCGCAGGTCATCGACGCGGTGTCGGGGCGGACCGTCTTGCAGCTCGACCGTGCCACCGATCCGATGGCCGGCGACATCGAGCTCCAAACGAGTCCAGATGGTCGTTTCGGGGCAGAGTGGGCAGCCATCGATCTGGGCAAGGCGTCGGTGCTCGCCGTCTACGATCTTGCCACCGGGACGGTGGTGGGCGAGCCGCTCCACCTCGCACAGCTTCGCCAGCCATTTGCCATCGATTCCACCGGCTCGCGCGTGGCGGTCGAGGCGGACGGCCGGGGTGCCGTGTCCGTGTACGACGCGCACGACGGCCATCTCGTCGCATCGATCCTGGCCGCGCCCGACGCTCCGCCAGCGAGTGGTGAGTCCGCGGCCAGCGCCATCACTTTCGGACCCGATGGTCGGTTGTACGTCGGCTCGAAGGGGCAACACCTCCGAGTGTTCGACGCGACCACGTTCACGTTGGTCGATGACATCGCGGTTCCGCCGTTGTCGACGGTGGGATTGATGCGGCTTAGCGACGACGCCACGTCACTCGTCGTGCGGAGCGTGCACGATGACCCGCAGGACGGAACTCAACTCGGTTCGATCATGCGCATCGACCTCGCCTCGGCCCGGGTCATGTGGCAGGTCAGCGGTGCGGAGTACGAATTCGGTGAGTGCTCGTCGTTCGCCTTCTCGGCGGCAGCTGACCAGCTCTGGTGCGGCAACTACTTCGGGCGCGTACGCGAGCGATCGTTCACCACGGGCGCCCGCACCGGCAGGGTGCTGCAGAACCAGAAGGGATCGGCGACACACCTCGACCTCATCTCGGTTCCCGGTGGCACCATGCTTGCCGCAGCGGGGAACAACGATGGCGTGGTCAGTCGTTGGATCGTTGATGGTGGCGGCCCGATCCAGCGTTTGGTCGCCAAGGGCCACATCATCGTGGGCGCCTTCCCCGATGGGACGACCCTCTTGGTGGCCAAGCCCAACGGTGCCGCGCCGCCGTTCGACCTCAGCTACACGCTGTGGGACATTGCCACCGATTCCGAAGTGCCGGGCCTGCCTGAGTTCATCTATGCCAACGTGGCGGGCGAGACCGTTACTGGGGTGTTCTCCGACGTGACCATTGGTTCGTATAACCTCTCGACCAAGCAACGCACAGTGTTGCCGATCAGCCTCGTGCCTGTGCCGACAGCCCAGAGCTCGAGCAACGATGGCACGGTGTTGTTGCTCGGCTACCCCGACGGTCACGTCGACGAACGCAGCACGCAGACGGGCGAATTGCTGCAACGCGTTCAGTTGCCCGCAGCTGCAGACTCGACGGTCAACGCAGTGGGGACCATCGCGATCAGCAACGATCATCGCCGCATCTATGTCACCGGTGATGGCTTGGTTTCCTTCGATGCAGCCTCAGGTCAACTGTTGACGCGTCGGCCCGACTTGGCGGTCGCGAACGTCGCCGTCAGTCCCGGCGGAGAACTGGTGGCTGCGTCGGCGGATGGCACGCTCGGGATCTACGACAGCGAGTCGCTCGCCAAGACGGCCTCGCTGCCCGGCGCGCGTGGCTACATCCAAAATATGTTCTTCTCGGCCGATGGCGCCACGTTCGTCGCCGCCGGAAACGATGGGTCGGTGTCCATCTACGACCTCGCGAGTAGAACCCGGCTCGGCGATGCGATCGACATGAACCGCAATCAGGGCGGGCGCACCGCACTTCGTGCCGACGGCGGCGTGGTTGCGATCGATACTCCTCGAGACGACGGCATCGAGTTGTGGGATCTCGATCCGGCTCGATGGCAGGCGGCTGCATGCGCGCTCGCCGGCCGCAACCTGACTCGTGAGGAATGGGATACCTACCTCGGTGCGCTCGGTTCGTACGAGACCACGTGTCCCGACTACCCACCTGCTCCGAAGAACTGACAAGGCCCGCCCCTCGACGGAGGAGCGGGCCCGGCCAATTCGAAGCAGGTCTGCTCAGAGCGGACCAGGTGTGGTGGCGGTTGTGGAACCGGTGCTGAGCACCGTGCCCGATGAGTCACGAACCGTGAAGGTGACGCTGTAGGTGGTGCTGTAGGCAGCGAAGTCGTTGTCGAGCACGATGCCGCTGTTCTGGCCGGCGACCAGGCTCATCGGATAGGTGATGTCGTAGTCGACGGAACCGGTGGCAACGTTTGTCTCCTGAACCTGCACGGTGACGGCCTCGCTACCGGTCGAGCAGCTCTGGATCGTGTAGGTGTTCCAGATTGCGGCCCAGATCGAGTAGTAACCAACGGGTGCGCTGACAGCGGTGAGTGTTGCGCAGGGGGCGGCAATCGGCGCCGGAACCGTGTCGCAGATACCGCCCTTGCAGACGCCGCCGGTTGGCGCTTTCACCGTGACGCTCACGGCGGCGGTGTTGTTCAGCGTGTTGGGGTCGGCGGTTGCCGAGGTCACGGTGGCGGTGTTGTTGATCGTCGCTGCTACCTGAGGCGCTGTCACGCTCACCACGATGTTTGCGCTTGCACCCTTGGCGAGGGTGCCGATGTTGCACTGCACGGTCGAGCCCCCGGTTGGATCACCGACGTTGAAGCACGGCAGTGTCGACCCATTGAGCGTGGCGTAGTTCGGCGTCGTCCGTGCGGGCGTCGGGTCGGCGAAGACAACCGATGAAGCACTGGATCCGCCGCTGTTCTTGATCTGGAACGAGTACGTGAAGACGGCGCCCGGGTCGGGTGAGCGAATGCTCGCCGACGCGGTGAGTTGCAGGTCGGCGCTCGGCGTCGACACACCGCCTCCACCGCCGCCGGTGTTGCCGCCCTGAGCGCTGGCGGTTCCCGAGCCGCCGGCAATCGCGGCGGTGAGCCCGGCGAACACGACGGCCGCGGCTACCGCCGCTCGACGTGCGGTGTGCTGCTGGCGAATCAGGCTGAGTCCCGTGATGTGCATGTGTGGTTCCTTGTGTGTTCGTTGGGGTGACTTGCCCCCATGACACGCACCGCACGTCGCGCAGGTTTGGCGCGGAACACAATTGCCGAAAGATATGTGGACCGACCCGGAGGAGCTTCGTCTCGATGGCCGCGCGGTGCTCGCGGGCCGGGCGCCCGCGGCTGCCACGGTGCTCGTGTGTCGGGCAGTCCGCACCATCACCCGAGGGCGCGTCGTCGGCAAATCCTGAAGGAATTCTGGAGATGAATGCTCAGTAGTTCCTCTTGCCCATTCCGTACGATGACGCGCATGTTCTCGCGCAGTACCCACCCTTTCGGCTCCCGCCTCCTGATCCCCACGGCGACCCTTCTCGCCGCAGCCATGCTGATCGCCTCCTGCGGCGACTCCGCGAAGAACGCCTCCTCGGGCACGGAGGCTCCGGCAACGACGACCGCGACCTCGGCAACATCGGCGACGGCGGCGACATCCACGCTGGCGGCCGCGACGACTGCGTCGACCGCGACAGCGACGGCTTCGGACTTGGGCGCCGGTTACGCCAAGGCCTCGTGGGCGTCGAACGTAACCGTCACCTACGAGAACGGTACGTTGCATTACAAGTCCGACGGTTTGCCGAACCACGCTCGTAACGCCGAGTACGCGGTGCCGACCGCCGGGGTCAAGGTGCCGGATGCATCAACGGCTGTCGCCGCGGCCGACCCCACCAAGGCGCAGAGCTATGACTACTCGATCCCGTTGACACCGAAGAAGGCCGACACCACCACATCGACAAGCCTCGGAGTGATCGGCGTGATGATTTCGGGAGCTGCGCTGTTCAATCCATACGAGGGCGACAACGCGACCGTCGCCACAAAGTCGAACTTTTCGGTCAAGGACGCGGCTGGCAACGACGTGTACTTCCTCGACAGCTGCAACGGCCACCCGACGCCGATGGGGCAGTACCACTACCACGGTCTCCCCACCTGTGTGACTTCCACCGTCGATCAGACCGACGGTCCCTCGCACATCATCGGTATTGCGTTCGACGGCTATCCCATTTACGGCGACCGTGATGTCAACGGCAAGCAACTCGCTGCGTCCGACCTTGATGCCTGTAACGGCATCACGAGTGCGACCCCAGAGTTCCCGGGCGGGGTGTACCACTATGTGCTGCTGAACGTGGCTGACTCGACCTCGTCGATCCGCTGTTTCAGTGGGGTCGTCGACGCGTCGTTGGTGTCGATGAACGGGATGATGATGGGTGCTCCGCCAGCCAAGCCGTGAGAGCGAACGGGGAATTTCGAGGTCGCGCCGAACCGCTATGGTCGGCAATCAGTGCATGGTCTTCGATCAAGAACTACTACCGTCCAGGCCCGTGAGCCGGCGAGCCGTCGCTGGGCCTTCCTCGGGTCTCTCGCATTGATCGCATTGGTTGCAGTGACTGTCAACGCCTTGCATCCATCGCCGACGCTTGCCGACGATGGCTACGACCCAAGTGGTCAATGGTTGGGTTCCGTACCCGCGATCTGTTCGGGAGCCAAGTGCATCCAGTCTGACGGAAAGGGCGATGGCGAAGGCACACTCACGATTGACAGTTGGGATCCGGCGTCGGGGGTCCTCGGAGGCACGTTCGAGGACGGAACACCGTTCACCGGACAGATCTCCGGTTCGTCGGTCACCCTGGCGGCGGAATCGGATGGGATTCGCCTGGCTGCGGAGATGTCCATCTCGGCCGATGGTTCCACGTGGTCCGGCGGGGTGCGCTACATCGAGGCCGCGACGAACATCGAAATCACGGGCGACCTCACGATGACCCGTCTCGGGCCTGCTCCCGGTTCTGACGCCACGGCAGATCCGGTGTTCACGTTGTTGGAAATTCTGGGACCCGGGTGGAGCGCTGCGACGTCGGACAAGCCGTTGTGCGACTGCGGCGACCCCGTGAACCCTGCGAGTGGGAACCTCTCGTTACAGCAGACGGACGCGACAGTTCCGGGGTTGGGGATTGGGCTCGAGCTGCAACGCACGTACAACTCAATGGCAGCGGCCAAGACCGGTCGTTTTGGCGCGGGTTGGACGGACTCGTATGCGGCGCACCTGTCGACCACGGGGCCGTCGGTCACTGTGTGGTTGGGGTCGGGGGCCTCGGTGCCGTTCATGGTGTCCGGCGATGGATTCACGGCCCCGGCCTGGGTGACTGCTTCGTTGGCGCACGGCGCGGATGGCGGATGGGTCGTCACGTTCGCCGATCGCAGCGCGATGACGTTTGACGTCGCCGGCCATTTGATCTCTCTCTCGGACCGCACGGGGGAGTCGACCACGCTCGGCTATGACACCAATGGATTGCTGGCGTCGGCCACGGATCCTTCCGGGAGGCTGATGTCGTTTGCATCCGATGCCCTCGGTCGCATCACGGACCTCACCGACCCGGCCGGCCGAACCGTGTCGTACAGGTACGACGATGCGGGGGACCTCGCCGAGGTGACCGACGTTGCGGGTGGCATTACGCGTTACGGCTACGACGTCCAGCACCGGATGACATCGACTACGGATCCAGCGGGACGAACTGCGACCACGTCATACGACGATGCGGGGCGAGTCATCGATCAGGTCGATCCCGCGGGCCACCATCTTGGATTTGCATACGCGGGGGCGTTCCCCGATCTGTCGACAACAATCACCAATGGCAACGGTGTGAACGACGTGTTTGCCTACCACGGTGGAGTGCTGGTCTCCGCGACGCGGGCGGCGGGTACATCGGCCGAGGGGACCACGAGATATACCTACGACCCGCACCTCGCGTTGGCGTCGGTGACCGATCCCAACGGTCACATGTGGACCTTTGCCAACGACGCGGCCGGCAACGTCACCTCGGCAACCGATCCGCTCGGCCGCACGACAACTACGACGTACAGCCAACTCAACGACCCGACGAAGATCACGGATCCGGCTGGCGTCGTCACGACGGTCGACTACGACAGCAACGGTCTCGCGATTAGAACGGTTCGCGCCGTTGGCACCTCGGCGGAGGCGACGATCCTCATCCGGCGCAACGACCCAAAGCACCCGGGCGAGGTGACCGGAGTTGTCGATCCAGTCGGAGCCGCTACCACCTATCGATACAACCCGTTCGGCAACATCGTGGGCGAGACTGATGCGGCAGGCGGAGTATCGACGGCGACGTACGACCAACTCGGGCGGGAGACATCGACAGTCGGGCCACTCGGCAATATGCAGGGGGCCGATCCGTCATCGGACCGAACGACATATACCTACGATGCCTACGGATCGGTCACCACCGTTATCGACCCGCAGGGCCACACGGCCACCGCGGCCTACGACGACGTTGGAAACCTGACCTCGTCGACCGACGCCGCTGGGCACGTCACCAGCGTCGTGTACGATTCGACAGGTCGCCCGACGTCGACGACGTATGCGGATGGCACCTCATCCGCGGTCGCCTACGACGCAGTCGGCAACGTACTCAGGCAGGTCGACACGGCGGGCACCACGACCACGTTCGCATACGATCCGCGGGACCGGTTGGCAACGCGCACCGATGCTGCTGGCCACGTATGGACCCGCGGGTACGATCCGGCTGGAAACGTCGTCGCCGTGACCGACCCGATGGGACGAGCGACCCACTTCGCCTACGACCCCGCAGGTCAGCTCACGGGCATCAGCTACGACGACGCGGCAACCACGCCCGTCACCTATAGCTACGACGCGCTTGGACGCCGCAGCTCGATGACCGACGCTTCGGGCACCACGCGCTATCGATACGACGAGCAGTCGCGCCTCGTCGCCGTCACCGACGGTGCCGGGCGCACGGTGGCTCGCACATACGATCCTCGCGGCGACGTGACCACGATGACCTACCCGTCCGGATTGAAGGTCGGCCACACCTACGACCCGGTCGGACGCCTCGCCGTCGTGGGTGATGGCCTCGGCCACGACAACACCTTCACCTACGACGCAGCTGGCAATATGACCGGTGCCGCGCTCGGCGACGGCACTCACACGAGCCTGACCTTTGACCGTGATGGTGCCGCTCTGTCGCTCATCGATGCCACCGCGAGCGGTAGCCGGTGGGCATCGTTCGCGGTCACTCGCGATCCGATCGAACAGATCGCAGCCGTGGTCGACACGATGCCCGGCTCTGCCGCTGGTGGATCGGTCGCCGCCACGTACGACGCACGTCAGCACCTCACCAAGTTCGCAGTTCAAGCGTACAGTATCGACCGCAGCGGTTGGCTCACCGGAATCGGTGCACGCACCCTCGCACATGATCCACTCGGTCAGCTCACCAACGATGGCACGAGCACGTATGCGTTCGACCCCAACGGGCGCCGCACCACGGCCACCGGGCCAGCCGGAGTGACGACCTACGGATTCGACCAAGCTGGCCGGCTGGTTGCGCTGGCGATTCCTACTGCCTTGACCGCTGCGTCGGACACCGCCGCAGCACGTTCGGCGAACGGGAACGGCGGAGGAGCCACAATCCTGATCTTGGTGCTTGCATCAGTAGCTGCTTTCGCCGCTGCCGCTGTGTTCATCGCTCGCCGAAAGCGGTCTCGATCCGTGAGCAACATCGGCATGATCCTGCTGCTGACCCTCGCATCGGTCTCCGTGATGGCGCGCACGGCCACCCCGACGCATGCCGTCGCCACGACGCCCGACGGCGCGACGGCCGCGGCCACGTACACCTACAACGGCGACGGCTTACGCGTCGGCACCGTCAACACCGACAAGACCACGGCGACCTTCACATGGGATCAGGTCGATACTCAACCGATTTTGCTCGGCGACGGAACCGACCAGTTCATCGTTGGTCCGGCAGGTATGCCGCTCGAACAAGTTGACTCGACTGGAACGCCCACGTGGCTGCATGCCGACCTGCAGGGGACGGTGCGTGCGCTCACCGATGCCAGCGGAACCGTGATCGCCACGTACACCTACGACACCTATGGCCAACTCGTCGCGCACACCGGCCCGGCGAACTCTCGCATTGGTTGGCAGGGCCAGTATGCAGATGCCGGTACGGGGCTGCACTATCTGATCGCCCGTTACTACGACCCCAACACGGCGCAGTTCCTGACCTCCGATCCACTCGCCGACAGCACGGGGCAGCCGTACAACTACGCAGCGAACAACCCGCTCAACTCCTCCGACGCCGCGGGCTTGGCGCCAACCCCTTGGTTTCCCGTGTCTGCCGCGAAATCGTCCAGCCCCTGGTATTCGCCCACCGCAGATGTGCTCATGCCGTTCACCGTGCTCGCCGGCCACGGCACGATGAATGGCGACACATTCAATGTTCCCGATGGAACGTGGGTGCACTTCCACGCGCCGGCGGGCTCAACGATCACCGACCGATTGGGTGTCGCGATTGAGTCGGGACACCCCACTCAGTACAACGAAATCTATGGTCCAGGCGATCTTGTTGATGAACACGTCCTTGGGCCACCATATGGTCTCGATGTGCTGCTGACATCTACGACGGTGAAGTCAAATTCGCGCATGAGTGCGTTACTCAAGCCGAACCAGGGTCATGTTCATTGGGCCGCTTGCCGACAGACATATTTCAAGACCGAGACTCCCGGAAGCGAAGCCCTGAGGGCTCGTCTTGCAGCACGGGGGTACGCTGGGTCGAGTTGGCACACGACCGGTCCTGTGTGGCGCGATCACAACGACCCCCGCTACTACCACGTTGGTGGACCTCGCCAATAGTTCGTGGCGAGCTGTCGGCCATAGTGGGATGGCGACGAAGCCAGGTTGACGCAAGATATTCCCGCTCCACACCGTGCGCGTCGCCACACCGCGGGCTTCGAGGAATTCCTGCGCCTGGGTGCCATCGAAGCCGGCGCCGTCGTTGATAGTGAAGCACGAGCGCATCCACGTGGTGGCAGATTCCGGCGTGGTGACGGAGCGGCCGACCCTTTCGAATGCGCCGAAGAAATCGTCGACACGCTGCCAACTGTCGCGTCGTTGTTGGTTGAACAACGGCAGCTTGTAGCGTTGCACCTATGCATAGGCTGCGCCGATCTCGGAGGGCTCGAAGTTGTAGCCGATGGTGTCGAATACGAACACCAAGTCGTACGGCATGCCGTCGGCGAGGGTGCTGAACCGGTCGGTCTGTCCCTCGCGCGATCCGAACAGGTAGGACTCGCCGCGCCATCCCCAGCGTCGCTGCGACACGCATTGGTCGAGCAGGTCGAGGTTGTCGATAGCGAAGAGTCCGCCGGTGCCGGCCGCAGTCATTGCGCGCGATCGGGCGAAGCTCGTGACGGAGATGTCGCTTCGTGTGCCCGTGCGCGTGCCGTGAGCGACGAATCCAGAACGTCGCACGAGTCCTCGACCACCATCAGGGCATGCTGATCGGCGATCACGCGGATCGCATCCCAATCGGCCACGTTGCCGCACAGGCTCGGCGCGAGAATAGCCTTGGTGCGAGGGCCGGTCATGTCGGTGATCTTGGCGGCGTCGATCTTGGTGACGTCGATCTGGTAGGTGGACGGATCGACGTCGATGAAGACCGGGATGAGGCCTGATCACACCATCGGCGCGATGTCGGTGGAGAACGTGAGCGGTGAGGTGATGATCTCGCCGCGGGGCTCGAGCCGAAGCAGGTCGATAGCCGGGCGCAGTGCCGAGAACCCGGAACTGACCGTCACCCCGGGCTGTTTGGCGAGAAGTGCAGCGCCGCGCTGTTCGAACTCGGCGACCGCCGGACCGATGTCGAGTTGGCCGCCGCGGAGCACTGCGAGAACCGCTTCGATCTCGCGCTCGTCGTGTACGGCGCCTGCTGGTGGGAGCTTCACAAAGTCACCTCTGGGGATCGGACGAAGATGTTGATTCAGTCAAGACTAAGCCGGTAATGTGGCTCAGGCAAGCCGAACGGAGCAGTCTGTGGTGAACACCGAGAAGTACACGATCATCTCTGTCGATGGCCACGCCGGTGGAAACGCCGAGCAGTAC
>JANYCT010000058.1 GCA_025360105.1 Actinomycetes bacterium
TTGTCAACCGCATCATCTGTGGTGGTGGCGACACGGCGGGCCGAGTGATTTGTCGAATGTGTTGCCGTTGTGTTCACGTCATCATCACGCTGTGCACGAGGGTGGCTGGCAGTTGGTGATGCATCCTGACCGGTCACTCACAATCACCTACCCCGATGGCAGCGTGCAGACCACCGGACCACCCGGCGAACAACGCGCCGCCTGACCCCGGGGCTGGTCTCGCCGTGGTGGCTGGCGTTTATGCCCCCGTGATCGGGGGCCTGTGATCGGGTTCAGCGCTTGCCGAACTCGGCGCGTTTGTTGGCTCGGGCGAAGATGGTCTTCAGGTACGCGCCCTCGGGGAAACCAATGGGGTGATCCGGTGCGTGTGTACTGCGCAGGATCTCGCTGATGCGGTGGCGGCTCGAGTCGGCGCCGAGGTGTACGGCGGTGAAAAACTCGTCGGCGGGAATTCGGCTGGAACATGACGACTGCACCAGCAGTCCGCCTTCCTCGGTGAGATCGAGGGCAAGGCGGGTCAGACGTTTGTAGGCGTGCACGGCACGCTCGAGATCGCTCGGTTTGCGGGCGAAGGATGGAGGATCAACGATGACGATGTCGAAACGGCGGTGCTGCTTGGCGAGGGCCTGCATCACCTCGAAGGCATCACCGGTTTGCGTGGTGTGCTCGCACTTGGCCACGTTCGGGATGCCGATGTTGTGCTGCATGTTGCGAACTGCGGTCTCCAGTGCGGCACCGTTCAGATCAACACTGTGCACCGAGCGTGCGCCGCCGGCCGCGGCGTACATCGAGAAACCGCCGGTGCAGGCGAACACGTCGAGCACCTTGGCATCTCGTGCCAGGCCGCGAACCTTGGCGCGATTGTCACGCTGGTCCAGAAAGTGCCCGGTCTTTTGGCCGTGCACCACGTTGGCTTCGAACATCAAACCGTTCTCGCGGAACTGCACAGGCTCGGTGGGTAGCGTGCCGACGAGCGCGGTGCCCTCGCGCAGGCCGTACAGGTCTTGGCCTGTGCTGCCCTGTCCTGACCCACCCGGGCCGGCGACGTCGCGGCTGAAGCGCAGCACCACGGAGTCCGGCGTGAAGCGTTGTTGCAAGAGCGGCACGATCGCTGCAAGGTAGGGCAGCCAGGCCGTGGTGTAGATCTTCACGACGAGCGTCTTCGCGTATCGGTCGATCACCAGGCCGGGCATGCCATCGTTTTCGCCGTGGATTACGCGGTAACCGGTGGTGTCGCCGCGGGCTGTCACGAGTTGGCGTTTCTCGATCGCAGTGTCGAGTCGTTGCGCCCAGAAGGCGGCGTCGATATTGATCGGTCGACCGTGATGCAGCACGCGAATTCGGATGGGTGACGTGGGGTCGAAGAGACCGATGGCCACGAACTCGCGATCGGCATCGAAGATGACCGCAAGGTCGCCGGGGTTACCGTCGTGGTTCATCGACACGATCGAACGGTCGAAGATCCACGGGTGTCCACCATGGATCTGGCGGATGGCGTCTTTGGTGACGCGCACGGCAAGGCGGCGTTGAGATGGCGGCGGGACCTGATCGAGCGGGTTCATGTTGCATGCATCATGCCTGAGCGTCGCACCCGTATGTGTCGAAGTTGACGAGGAACTACGGTTCGAGGATCGCCCACACTCGAAGGATCGCCATGTCGACGCCACCACAATCTGCAACCACCAGCGACGGCGTCGACATCCGATATACGACTCGGGGCAGTGGCAGGGATGTGCTCCTCATTCACGGACTCACGGATTGCGGTGCCACGTGGGGTCCCATTGCCGACACGCTCGCGGCCACATACCGGGTGACGGCGCTCGATCTGCGTGGGCATGGCCAATCGGGTGATGTGCCGGGCCATGTATCCGGCGACAGCAACGGCGAACACGGATATCGGGCCATCGGCATGGCACGCGACGTGGTGGCGGTGGTGGCGGCCGTGGGGATCGAGAATCCGTTGGTGATCGGGCATTCTCTTGGGGGCATCGTTGCCACGTCGTATGCAGCAGTGGGCCGAGTGCGCGGTGCGATCAACGTCGATCAGACCCTGCAGCTCAGCGCGTTCCAAGAGGGCCTTCGTCAGGTGGAGCCAATGCTGCGCGATCCGGCGTCGTTCCGCGAGATCCTGGCGGCGATCTTCGCCTCGATGGATGGCGAGGTGCTGTCCACCGAGATCCGTGCGGAGATCGCCTCGCTGCGGCGGCCTCGTCAGGAGGTCGTGCTCGGTGTGTGGAGCGAGGTGCTCGACACCGACGTCGCGGTACTCGACGCGCGTATGACCGATGTTGCAGCAACGATCACTGCCCCGTACCTGTCGCTCGAGTTCGTCGATGCGAACCCTCACTACGCATCGTGGTTGCAGGCAATGCTGCCCCATGCAGTGCTCGAGAACTGGCCGGGCCTCGGCCACTATGGGCATCGGGTTCATCCCGACCGGTTCGTGCAACGTGTCGTCGACTTCGACACATGACCCGCGCCAGGACGCAGCACTAACATCAGTCGAGCGCTGATTCGTCAGCACCGTGATCGGCAGCACTGGTCGACTGCAAATATCGACCATCAACATCGACCGTCAACATCATCGACAACGAAGGAGCCATCTCATGGCACACACAGTTCAGGGCGTGATTGCACGAGGTAAGGGCCAGCCGGTGGAGCTCGCCAGCGTCGTCGTTCCCGATCCCGGGCCGGGCGAGGCCTTGGTGCAGGTGCAGGCCTGCGGCGTCTGCCACACCGATCTGCACTACCGCGAGGGCGGCATTAACAACGACTTCCCGTTCCTGCTCGGGCATGAGGCAGCGGGCATCGTCGAAGCAGTCGGGCCTGATGTGGCCAACGTGAAGCCGGGCGACTTCGTGGTGCTCAACTGGCGCGCGGTGTGCGGCAACTGCCGCTCGTGCCTGCGTGGCAAGCCGCAGCTGTGCTTCAGCACCTTCAACGCGACACAGAAGATGACCCTGGTCGACGGCACACCGTTGTCAGCGGCGCTCGGCATCGGTGCTTTTGCCGAAAAGACGTTGGTGGCGGCCGGTCAGTGCACTCCGGTGAATCCCGCCGCGTCGCCTGCGGTGGCCGGTCTGCTTGGCTGTGGAGTGATGGCCGGTATCGGTGCGTCCATGCTCACCGGTGAGGTGCAGCGCGGGTACAGCGTCGCGGTGTTCGGCTGCGGCGGCGTGGGTAACGCGGCGATTGCCGGTGCACGCCTGTCGGGTGCAACAACGATCATCGCCGTCGATCTCGATGACCGCAAGCTTGAATGGGCTCGCCAGTTCGGGGCAACCCACACCGTGAACGCAACGACCACCGAGCCCGTCGCTGCCATCCAGGCCGCCACCAATGGCAACGGTGCCGATGTGTGCATCGAGGCAGTCGGCCATCCCGAGGTTCTCCGTCAGGCGTTCTACGCGCGCGACCTTGCCGGCACCGTGGTGCAGGTGGGGGTTCCGACTCCGGAGATGATCATGCCGAACATCCCGATGATCGATTTCTTCGGCCGCGGCGGCGCGATGAAGCCGAGTTGGTACGGCGATTGCCTGCCCAGCCGTGACTTCCCGTTGCTGGTCGATCTGCACCTGCAAGGTCGCCTGCCGCTCGAGGATTTCGTCTCCGAGACCATCGGCCTGGGCGACGTCGAAGAAGCATTCCATCGCATGGAGCGCGGCGAGGTGCTGCGCAGCGTGGTACTGCTGTGATCGAACTCGTCACCACGTCGGGCATCTTCGCCCTCGACGGCGGCGAGTGGGAGGTCACCAACAACATCTGGCTCGTCGGCAACGACACCGAGGTCATCATCATCGATGCGGCCCACGATGCCGCGCCCATCGTGAATGCCGTGAACGGTCGCCGTGTCGCGGCGATCGCGCTCACGCATGGCCACAACGATCACATCAACGCGGCGGTTGCGCTGCAAGCTGCCGTCGACGCGCCCATCCTGTTGCATCCCGATGACCTCATGTTGTGGCGTGTGATCTACCCAGACCGCGACCCCGACGGATCACTCAGCGATGGTGGCGTACTGCGTGCCGGCGGCACCGAACTCGGCGTACTCCACACGCCGGGTCACTCGCCTGGTGGTTGCTGCTTCCACATCCTCGGCGGTCAGGCCAACGGCAGCGATGCGGTGTTCAGCGGCGACACACTGTTCTGCGGCGGGCCGGGCGCAACGGGTCGCAGCTTCAGCGACTACGACACCATCGTGGCGTCCATCCGCAGTCGGTTGTTCAGCTTGCCGGCGAGCACCATCGTGCACACCGGTCATGGCGACAGCACCACCGTCGGCGCAGAGGCCGAAGCGCTCGGTTCCTGAGCCGGCTCGCTGATCTGGCTCGCTGATCTGGGTCTGACGGCGGCGCTCATTAGCATGCGGCCATGGCCATCACCACGTTGCGCGACGAAGCCCACGATTCCCTGAGTGATGCAGTGGCGTTGCGTCGCCAGCTGCATCAGTGGCCCGAGATCGGCAATCATCTGCCCATCACACGCGACGCGGTGCTGTCAGCGCTCGAGGGCCTGCCGCTCGATCTGAATCTGCACACGTCCACGTCGGGCATCGCTGCGATGCTCACCGGATCCAAGCCCGGCCCCACCATTCTGTTACGTGGCGACATGGATGCGCTACCGATGCCCGAGGACACCGATCTCGATTTCACGTCCAAGGTCGATGGCTGCATGCATGCCTGCGGTCACGACACGCACACGGCCATGCTCGTGGGCGCGGCCAAGATGCTGGCGGCACGCCGAGGTGACCTCGCTGGCCGGGTGCTGTTCATGTTCCAACCCGGCGAGGAAGGTCATGCCGGAGCGAAGTACATGTTGCAGGAGGGTCTGCTCGATGTCGCTCCTCTGGCCGACGGCACGCCGTCACCGGTAACCGGCGCGTTCGCCCTGCACATCTCCTCCGCGTTACCGGTGGGCATGGTGAGCACGCGTGGCGGCGCGCTGATGGCCTCGAGCGACCGATTGCTCATCACGGTGCACGGCCGTGGTGGCCACGCGAGCGAACCGTATCGAGCGCTCGACCCGATCCCGATTGCCTGTGAGATCGTGCAGGCGATGCAGATGATGGTCACCCGTCGCATCGACGTGTTCGATCCCACCATCGTCACCGTTGGCCGCATCACGGCTGGCACCACGAACAATGTGATCCCCGAAACCGCCGAAATCGAAGGCACCATTCGCGCCGTCAGCGAACGCACCCGCACCAAGGTGCACGCTGGTATCACGCGAGTCGCAGAGGGCATTGCTGCTGCCCACGACGCGGCGGTCACGGTGGAGATCATGCTTGGCTACCCCGTGACGAAGAACAACAGCGGCTTTGCCGACTTCGCATCCGGAGTCGCCGCCGAGGTGCTCGGCGTCGAGAGGGTGTTCCAGATGCCGCACCCTGTGATGGGTGCCGAGGACTTCAGCTACGTGCTCGAGGCCGTGCCCGGATCGATGATGTTCCTCGGTGGCACTCACGCCGATCGCAACCCGGCGACAGCCCCACCGAATCACAGCAACCGAGTCACGTTCGACGAGGATGCGATGGTCTCGGGGATGGCGTTGTACACCGCCGTCGCGATGCGTCATCTCGGCGCTGAGGCGTGAGTCCGTGCCTGCTGAGCGCACAGAACCCCAGCGGCACACACAAATTTGGCTCTGCGTTTGACGTGCTCTCACCAGACTCTTACACGCGAATCGTTGAATTGAATCCATGCAATCGATGACGCGTGAGTCGCGTAGCAATAGCGGGTCCGTTCGCCCATTGCGCCGCCCACGTCCGTCGGCTCTTTTTGGCACCGACATGTGGATCCTCATGTGGGCGTTCCTGGCCTGTGTTGTCGGGCTTTGGATTCGCCACGGCGGCCTCACCGATCTCACCAAGAGTTGGCTCGATGGTTGGCTGTCGATCTCGGGCATCACCGGACTGTTGGCCTCGGCCTGTGGCCTGATTGGCGTTGTGCTGATCGCACGACCACGAACCCTTGAACGCAATCTCGGTCTCGACAAGATGTTCGTCTGGCACCGCTATCTCGGTGAGGGCATGGCCGTTCTCCTGAGTGTGCACATCGTGTCGGCCGTCATTGCCGGCACCGCCGATGGCACTGGGCTCTGGGCCGTCATCCGCAACTACACCGGCCGCCAGCCGTACATGGCCATCGCCACGGTGGGTGGGCTGCTCGTGTTGCTCGTGACGATCACGTCGCTGAAGTCAATCCGCCGCCAGATGTCGTACGAGACGTGGTACTTCGTGCATCTCACCGCGTACGCCGGACTCGCGTTGTCGTTCGGTCACGAAATCGTGCTCGGCACTGACTTGTCGAACGATTCGCTCGGCCGCTGGTTCTGGGTGATCGTGCACGTGTTGGTACTTGTGGGCGTGTTGTCGGGTCGCTGGGGCCGCGCAATCGTGTCCGTGCTCCGCCCGCTACGAGTGGTGCAAGTTGAACCACTTGGCGACGACATTGGCACGATCCTTCTCGGCGGACCCGCCATCCACCGCATCGAAGCCCACGGTGGCCAGTTCTGCATGCTGCGCGTGCTGCGCCCAGGTCTGTGGTGGCAGAGCCACCCGTTCTCGTTGTCGGCCGCACCCACCACATTCGGCCTGCGTTTCACCATCAAAGACCGTGGCGATGCCAGCGGCATCATCAACAAGCTCCGCATTGGCACCCGCGTTGCTGTGGAGGGTCCGTACGGCGTGGCCACCCCCGACGCTGCCGTTGGATCAAAGGTGCTCTGCATCGTGGGTGGCGTCGGCGTAGCTCCGGCCCGGGCGATGCTCGAACTCCTGACGCGAGATCAGGAACCGATCGTGCTGTACCGGGCGCGTTCGAAGGCCGACCTCGTGCACCTCGACGAGATGCAAGACATCGCCAAGCGCGTCAAGGGCGAGGTCCTCACGCTCGTCGGCCCCTCGATTTCTCTCGCCGTCAAAGACCCGTTCAGCGGCCCTTCGCTCAGGCGCGCGGTCCCCGACATCGCCGAACGCACCGTGTTCGTTTGCGGTCCTGACTCGCTGGTTCACGCGGCTCGCAAGGGTCTCAAAGATGCCGGTGTGCCAACAGAGAATGTTCACTTCGAAATGGTTTGGTGGTAAGTCATGAGTCAACAACAACCCCCTGCTTCATTGGCCCGACGGATCTGGCCAGCGGTCGCCGTTGCGGGCGCGTCTGCCGCGTTCATCACCGCGCTCGACCATCCCACGCAGTTCGTTGCCGACACGGTGTCACTCACGGGTTCGCAGGACGCTGGCACACCCACGACGTTGGTGGCCGCGATCGTTCCGATTGCCCCCGTGAACCCAGCCGTGGCAACCACGATTCCGGCCATTCCTGTCTCGGTGCCCAAGACCCCGACATCGACCACGGTCGCTACCCCCGCCGCGGCCGCTGCAGCGGGCGCATGTAACACGCAGCCGATCAACGGTCCGGTGGTGCAGACCCGGTGGGGTCCAGTGCAGGTGCAGGCTCAGTTGACCGCTGACAAGGTGGTCTGCAATGCGATCGCGCTGCAGACACCCGACAGTCACAACCGCTCGGTGCAGATCAATGCCTATGCCAAACCCATCCTGCACAAACGTGCGGTCGCTGCGGGGAACGCCCAGTTCAGTGCCGTCTCCGGAGCGACGATCACGTCTCGCGGATACATGATGTCGCTGCAGTACATCCTCGACCATGCCTGATTTTGGGCCTGATTTCGGGCCTGATTTTGGGCCTGAGCCGGTGCGCCGAAACGCTCCGGTGATGGGCACGGTGGTGAGCATGCATGTGCACGACCACCTTGCGCCCGTGATCATCGACGCTGCCATCGACGATGCGCTTGCGGAACTCGAGCGACTCGAGCAGATGTTCAGCACGTTTCGTCCCACGAGTGTGATCAGCCGCATCAATCGCGGTGAGCTCAACTTGCTCGATGCTCCGCCCGAAGTGATCGAGGTTGTCGACGCGTGCACCTGGCTCGAGCACGCGAGCAATGGTGCGTTCTCGATGCGCCGCGTCGACAGATCGCTGGACCCCGCAGGATTCGTGAAGGGTTGGGCCGCTGAGCGAGCCGCGGCGCGACTCGCTGCGCGCGGCTTGAGCAACTTCATGCTTTCGGTGGGTGGTGACCTGATGGTGCTCGGCGAGCCAGCCCCCGGGCGCCGGTGGCACGTTGCGATCGCCGATCCACGTGAGCGTGGCGAGGTCGTGCGATCCGTCGAGATCGCCGACGGTGCCGTCGCGACGTCGGGAACCAGCGAACGCGGCAGCCACATCCGTACCGTCGACGCGGGCTACGACCTGTTGTCGTTCACCGTGCTTGGTCCCAGCCTCTCGTGGGCCGATGCATTCGCAACGGCCGCCTTCGCGATGGGTCATGCCGGCCTCGAATGGGTCGCCCAGTTCGAGGGCTACGAAGGTATCGCGATCGACCTCGATGGAGTCGTCACCACCACTGATGGTTTCGCCGAAGCATCCGTGGTCTGAGCGTCACGGTCACCCAACTCAGTCGATGGTGAGCGACTTCAACGTGAGTTCGGGCTCGTCGCCCAGCAATCGTTGTAAACGGTAGATATTTTCGAACAGCGCGACCATGGATCCGTCGGCGCGCTGCAGAATGCGGATGCCGCCGATCTGGCGCAACCGATCGGCACTGGCCTCGTCTGTGCCGCGGATGGCCTGATACGGCGAACCAGTGAGTTCGACGGGCGCGTTGAACTCACTTTCGAGTCGATGCGCGAACACCTCGAACTGCAACTGACCCACGGCTGCGAGAACCAGTGCAGCGTCGCCCATATCGGGGTCGCGTAACACTTGCACGACGCCCTCTTCCTCGAGCACCTCGATACCGCGACGAAACTGCTTGACGCGGCTCGTGTCCTTGGGTCGGGCGTTGGTGAACAACTCGGGTGCGAAGCGGGGGATACCGGGGAACGTGACCGGGTCGTCCTCGTACAACGTGTCGCCGAGTTGCAGGCCGTTCGCGTTAACGAGCCCTACGACGTCGCCCGGGTAGGCCTCGTCCACAGTGCTGCGCTCGGCACCGAACACCGTGGAGGCATACTTCGTGGCGAAAGGCTTGCCCGTTCGCGACACCGTCATCGTCATGCCACGATCGAAGCGGCCGCTGCAGATACGCACGAACGCGATGCGGTCGCGGTGCGAGCGATCCATGTTTGCCTGCACCTTGAACACAAATGCTGAACATGGCGCATCAATGGGTCGCGGATTGCCATCCACATCGGGCCGCGCAGGAGGTGCAGGCACGAGTTCCACCACGGCGTCAAGCAAGGCACGCACACCAAAGTCGGTGAGTGCCGAACCCACAAACAGCGGCGTTGACTCGCCAGCCAGAAACGAGGACAGGTCGAGGTCGGCACCGACGGCATCGAGCAACCCGCAGCCATCGATGGCCCGCTGCCACAGCACGCCTTCTTCGGCTGCCGCCTGCTCGAACGACATCTCCTCTTCGGGCGCGATCTTGCTGCCGCGAGCCATACGCGTGAAGCGGGTGAACACGCGACGGCGGCGGTCGATCACGCCACGGAAGTCACCGGCGTCACCCACCGGCCACGTAACGGGAGTTGGCCGAAGGTTGATCTTGGTTTCGATCTCGTCGAGCAGTTCGAGCGGATCGAGACCGGGTCGATCGAACTTGTTGAGGAACGTGAGCACGGGCAGCTTGCGGGCGCGACAGACCTCAAACAACTTCAGTGTCTGTGGCTCGATGCCCTTGGCCGAGTCGAGCACCATCACGACTGCGTCGACGGCAGCGAGCACGCGATATGTGTCCTCGCTGAAATCGCGGTGACCCGGGGTGTCGAGCAGATTGATCATGCAGTCGCGGTACTCGAACTGCATCACCGCCGAGGTGATCGAGATGCCGCGCTTTTGCTCCAGCTCCATCCAGTCGCTGGTGGCGCTGCGGCTCGCGCCCTTGGCCTTCACCGAACCGGCCTCGACCACGGCGCCCGCGTACAGCAGGAACTTTTCGGTGAGGGTGGTCTTACCGGCGTCGGGGTGGCTGATAATGGCAAACGTACGGCGCCGTCTTGCTTGGTCTGCTGCTCGTAGGTTGCTCACATGATCTCCGGTCGCCCAACGCTATCGCCGCGACGGCGCGCTGGTTCAGCGACGATCGCGAACAACGGCGATGATCTCGTGGGGATCGTCGACGATCCAACGCGCGCCGGCGCGCTGCAGCTCACCCGGGGCGGCGTAACCCCACGTAACCCCCACGCACACCAAGCCATGCTCCGCCGCACCTTCGACATCGTGGTGGCGGTCTCCCACCATGACGGCTCGATTTGGCCCAAGTTGTTCGAGCACGTACCCGAGCACGGCCGCTTTTGTGGCACGGCTCATGTCGAACGTTGCCCCTCCGATGACCTCGAAGCGATCGGTATAGCCGAAGTATTCCAGGATGCGGCGGGCCGTGAGTTCGGGCTTCGAGGTCGCGATGGCCAGGCGATAGTGATGCGCTGCCAATGAATCGAGCACCTGCTCGATGCCGGCGTACACCACGTTCGCGAACGCGCCGACCTCCCAGTAATGCGCTCGATACGAGGTCATCAACACATCGATCTGCTCGAGCGTGAAACCCTCGGCCCGGAACGCTGTCTGCAGCGGCGGCCCAATGAATCGCACGAGATTGTCGGGGGGCGTAAAACCGGTTTCGGCGAAGGCATGATCGAGCGAGGCAAGTATGCCGGGCGCCGAATCCGACAACGTGCCGTCGAGATCGAAGATGACCGTGTCGAATGCAGGGTCGAAGCCAGCACCGGTGGCGGTGTCGAAGTCGGTTGCTGGGTCGGTGGTCGCGTGTTCGGTCATTTGAGCAGCAGGAATTGCAGCCGTCGGGAGACGACCCACAGACCCGCGAAGGCCATCGTAAGGAGGAACACCACGTGTCCGACAATTCCCCACGATGCGGTGCCCGCGTTCGCGGCACGGATCAGGGCCACGCCGTGATACAGCGGCGACAACTGCACCACCCAGGCCCAGCTGCCGTACGAACTCACCGGATAGAACGTGGCCGAGAACAGGAACAGTGGCATCGTCACCGTTGGCACGAACTCGAAGTCAGTCCACGCGCGCATGTAGGTCGTGGATGCCATGCCCACTGCGGCGAACGCGAAGCCGATGAGGACGCACACCGGCAACGAGATCAGCACCCACCACGAGCTGGTGAGTCCGAGCACAGCCATGGTCATCAAGAACGCCGTCGCGTAAAGCAACCCGCGCACGAGCGCCCAACCGATCTCGCCCAGTGCCACGTCGCCGATGCCCATCGGTGTCGCCAGCACAGCGTCATAGGTGCGCGCGTACTTCAGCTTGTGGAACACGTTCATCGTGCTGTCGTACACGGCGCCGTTCATCGCGCTCGATGCCATCATCGCCGGGGCCACGAATTCGGCATATGTCAGTACGTGATTGCCTACTGTGACATCGCCGACGAGCTTGCCGATGCCCACCCGGATCGACAGCAGATAGAAGAGCGGTTCGAAAAACCCCGAGAGTAGGATCGGCCATGTGTTGCGATAACACATCATCTGGCGCTCGAGCATTCGCTGCGGCCGCCGCGCCGCGCGAACGACGGGCGGCACGATGCGCAACAGTGGCATGGTGCTCATGCGAACAACCTGCGCTGCGCGAGCCTGCGCATCAGGAACATGCCCACCGCGGCCCACAACAACAGATACGCGATGTGTGCTAGCGCGGCCAGCGCGCCGAGCGATGAACCGGTGGCCCAGGCTCGGCAGAGCTCAACGCCGTGCCACAGCGGTGTTGTGTAACCGAACCAGCGGATCACCAGCGGTAGCTGCGACAGCGGGAAGAACGCACCGCCGAACAGGAACAGTGGCGTGATGATGAAGCGCTGGATCACCGGGAAACTCATCTCGCGGGTGCGGGTCACGCTCCACGCGGCCAGGGGCATACCGAAGGCCAGACCACTCAACATCGCTGCGGGCACCGCGGCGATGAGACCCCACGAACGCACGTCGGGGAACAGCGCCATCGCTGCGGCGACGGTGATCGCCGCGATGCCGCTGCGGAACAGGATCCACATCGCGTGGGACGCGACGATGTCGGTGGCTTCGATGGGCGTCGCCGACATCGCCTCGTATTGGCGACCCCACATCAGCGCGTCGATCACCGGCCACATGCTCTCGATCGAGGCCACCATCATTGCCGTGGTGGCCAACAGCCCCGGCGCCACGAAGGCGACGTAGGGCAGGTTGCCAAGCGTCTGGCTGCTGGCGGGGTTCTTGTTGATGAGCGATCCGACACCCAGCCCCATCGCGAGCAGGTACAGCATCGGCTGCAGGAACGACGTGACGATGTTCGAACGCCACACGCGCCGATACACGAGCAGCTTCCATTCGAAGACACGGAGCGACGCGGGAGTACTCATCGGCGTTGCACCTACTCGACCAGCGTGCGTCCGGTGAGATGCAAGAACACGTCTTCGAGCGTGCTGCGTCGCACGAGTGCGCTCTCGGGTTTCGCTCCTGCCGCAATCACACTGGCCAGCGCCTGATCGCCATCGTTGACGTACACGAGAACTCGATCGGGCAGCAGCTCATGGCGCTCGCCAAGACCTATGGCGAAGTGTTCGTTCTCGGCGTTCGCGCCCGCAGGGAATCGCAACTCGAGCACCTCGCGCGTGGCGTGCTGTTCGATCAACCGGCGTGGTGAACCCTCGGCCGCGATTCGCCCGGCATCCATCACGACGAGGCGATCGCAGAGCTGTTCGGCCTCGTCCATGTAGTGCGTTGTGAGCACGAGGGTCACGCCCTGTTGCTTCAGGCGGTACAACCGATCCCACAAGATGTGGCGCGCTTGGGGATCGAGCCCGGTGGTTGGTTCGTCGAGCAGCAGCAGATCGGGTTGGTTGATCAGCGAGCGGGCGATCGTGACGCGCCGCTTCATACCGCCGCTGAGCGGTTCGACACGGCTCTTCGCGCGATCGCTGAGCTGCACGAACTCGAGCAATTCGCCCGCGCGTCGGCGAGCCTCTGCGCGGCTGAGGTCGAAGTAGCGGCCGTAGATGATGAGGTTCTCCTCGACCGTCAACTCCGAGTCGAGCGAGTCGAGCTGGGGCACCACGCCGAGGCGCTTGCGGATCTCTCGTCCGTGCGTTGCGGGGTCGAGTCCGAACAACCGCAGCGTGCCGCCGCTGATGGGCGACGTGCAGCCGATCATGCGCATCGTGCTCGACTTGCCGGCACCGTTGGGACCGAGGAAGCCAAACGCCTCGCCCGGTTGCACATCGAAGTCGATGCCGTCGACGGCAGTGAACGCGCCGAACTTCTTCACGAGACCCTCGGCGTGGATCAAGGGCTCGCGAATCCCGGGTGCCCCGGATGTGCGATGGGTCGGATTTGCAGACATGACCCTTCGACACTAACTGGCGCATAACCTTGGCGAACATGAATATTCGCCCGTTGCACCTCGACGATCTGCCCACCGTGGTGCAGCTCAACAACGCCTCGGTGCCAGCGGTCAGCGAGGCCGATATCGCCAGAATGCAGATGCTCGTCGAGCAGTCGCATCTGTCGCTGGTGGCCGAGCACGAGGGAGACGTGGTCGGTTTCTGCATCAACTTCGATCCCGGCGCCGACTACTCCAGCGTGAACTACCAGTGGTTCCGCGAACGCTACGAAGAGTTCGTGTATCTCGACCGCATCGCCGTCGCCGAGAGCGCGCGCAACATGGGTATCGGCGCCTCGCTCTACGCGGCGGTCGAGGCCCACATCGTCGGCACACCGTGGTTGTTGTGCGAGGTCAACCTCCGCCCACGAAACGAGGGGTCGCTGCGCTTTCATGACCGCATCGGCTTCGTCGAGGTCGGCCAGCAGGAAACCAATTACGGCATCCTCGTGAGCATGCTCGCCAAGGATCTCCGCTCGTGCTCTTGAGAGCCATCGGTGCGATGCTGCCGGCCGCATTTGCGAAGAGTTGGACGGCCGGCCTGACAGCGGTCACGGCCGCGGTGCTGCTGCTGGCCAACGGTGTCGAGGACCGCGAAAGCACCAGCGCGTCGATCATGGACTAGGTGAGAATCGCCGTTGGTCTCGCCCTCATCGCGTTGGCCGTGAAGAGGTGGCGTGGCCGCCGGCGACCGGGGCGGGTACGGCATCAGTCGCCGAACTCGGTCTCGAGAGTCACCAGGAAATGGTTGCCGCGGCGGTGTTCGTGCTGCTCGGTTCCGCCGCCGTGATTGGTGCCCTGATGGCGCACTTGGTGGGTGGCGACAAGGCGGCGGCGATGCTTGACCGGGTGAAGCAGTTCATGCTCGACTATCACGTCGTGATCATCATGGTCATCGTGTTGTTCTTCGGCGTGACGATTCTCGGCAACGGCATCAGCGGTCTCGCCCTGCGCTGAACGTCCCTAGGGGGTGCGGCGGTCGCGCAGGAACTGAAATCGTTCGCGGGTGTCGGCAACGTGTGCCGCGCTGATGTCGGCGAGCAGGATCGACTCGGTGCGCGCGGCGGTGGCCAAGAGTTCTCCGAGCGGATCGATGATGCGACTGTCGCCGCTGTAGCTCAGCCCGCCGCCCTCGCCGACCCGGTTGCAACCAATCACGTATGCCTGATTCTCGATGGCGCGGGCCTGCAGCAGCGACTGCCAGTGCAGGCGCCGGGCCTCTGGCCAGTTGGCGGGTACGAGATACACATCGGTCTGCTTGGCGAGTTGCCAGAACTCATCGGCAAAGCGCAGGTCGTAACACACCAGCGGGCTGACGCGCAGCCCTTCGATGTCGATGGTGAACAACTCGTGGCCCGCACGGAAGTGCTTGTGCTCTCCGCCGTAGGTGAACGGATGGATCTTGCGGTAGCGATGCACCACGCCCTCGGGGCTGGCGATCACAAAGCTGTTGAACGGGCGTTGATCGTCGGCGGGTGCGTCCGCAGGAATCTCGGGACACGTGCCACCCACCCAGAGCCCATGCGTGCGGGCCTGCTCAATAATGAACTGCGACGATGGACCACCCTCGGGCTCGCCGATCGGTCGGTCGGTCACGAACCCGGTGCTGAACGTCTCGGTGAGCAACGCGAGCTGCGCGCCCGTAGCGGCGGCGGCGGCGACCAGTGGCGCGAGGTGTTCGAAGTTGGCGTCCCGGTCGCCCCACACGATGTCGTGCTGGATCGCGGCGACGCGCACGTTGCCCGCGCTCATCGCGCGAGGCCCTTCAAACGAGACACCGCGTCGTCGAGCACGTCGAGTCGCTTGCTGAACGCGAACCGCACGAGGTGTCTTCCCCGCCGTGGGTCGGTGTAGAAGACCTGATTCGGGATGGCCACCACGCTGCACATACCGGGGAGTTCGCGGCAGAACGCCATACCGTCGCCGTCGGCGCGCAGCGGGCGAATATCGACCGTCACGAAGTACGTGCCCTGCGGCCGGAACACATCGAAGCCGACCTCGACCAATCCATCGCACAGACGATCGCGTTTGGACTGCAGGTCGAGTGCGATCTCAGCGAAGTAGCTGTCGGGCAGCCGCAGACCCACAGCGATCGCAGGCTGGAACGGACCACTGCTTACGTATGTCAGGTACTGCTTCGCGGTACGTGCCGCGGCGACGAGCGCGGCTGGCCCGGTGAGCCAACCCACCTTCCAACCCGTGGTGTTGAAGGTCTTGCCACCCGACGACGCCGTGAGCGTGCGCTCGCGCATTCCCGGCAGTGTGGACAACGGGATGTGCTCGATGCCGTCGAAGGTGAGGTGTTCGTAGACCTCGTCGGTGACCACGATGAGATCGTGTTCGATGGCGATGTCGGCGATTGCCTGCAGCTCTGCACGGTTGAAGACCTTGCCCGTGGGATTGTGTGGTGAGTTGAGCAGGATCAACTTGGTCCGCGGCGTGACCGCGGCACGCACTTCGTCGATGTCAACGCCAAACGTTGGTGGGTGCAGCGTGACGGCCTTCACCTGGCCGCCGGCCATCGCAATGCACGCCTGATAGATGTCGAACATCGGCTCGAACGTGATGACTTCGTCGCCGGCGTCGAGCAACGCCAGCAATGCGCTGGCCAATCCCTCACTAGAACCTGCTGTAACCAACACCTCGGTGGTCGCATCGAATTCGAGACCGTAGAACCGGCGCTGGTGTTCGACGATTGCATCGCGCAGCATCGGCACACCGATGGCGGGTGGGTACTGGTTCTGCCCGCTGTTGATCGCCGCGATCGCCGCGTCGAGCACCTCGCGTGGGCCATCGGTATCAGGAAAACCCTGGCCGAGGTTCACCGAGTTCGTCGCCAGCGCCAGCGCCGACATCTCACCGAAGATGGTTGTACCGAAGCCCTGCAGCTTCGACGTCAGATAAGGCACGCGGTCAGACATCAAACAGATCGTAGAGGAACAGCGCTGGCCCCGCGTGGGTGAGCAGCTCAGTGCAGGTGATCGGGCCCGAACGAGTACGGCAACAGTTCTTCGAGTGTGAAGGTGGCGCGCACACCGTTGCGGTCGGATGCGTAGATGGGCACGTCGAGCTCGGCGAACTCGCGGATCCGCTGACGGCAACCCCCGCAGCACGTGCCGAGTACGTCGCCGTCGCACACGGTCAGCACGGCTGCGATCTTCAACTCGCCCGCTGACACCATCGCGCCGATGGCGTTGGCTTCGGCGCAGGCGCCCTGCGGATAGGCGGCGTTCTCTACGTTGCAGCCGGCAAAGATCTTGCCGGTGCTGGTGAGAATCGCGGCGCCTACCTTGTAGTGCGAATACGGCGCGTGTGCGTTCTGTTGCACGGCCACGGCTGCGGCATGAAGCTCTGCGATGCGGTCCATACGCCGACCCTAACGGGCCACGAACCACGCCACGGTGAAGGCCACGGAGTTCGTGGCCACATGGGCGAGCGCGGGAGCGATGAGGCTTCGTGAGCGCAACCTGAGCCAGCAGAACGCGATGCCTGCTGCCGTGGTGGCGAGCACGGTGCCGGCGATGCCGGCCGCCGACGAACTCCATGTGCCGGGGATGTGCCACACACCAAACAGCGCGCACACGGCGACTACGGCCCACGTTGTGGGCATGATCCGTCGGAGTAGCGCGAGCAAGACACCACGGAACGCAAGTTCTTCGAGCGCCACGGTGGCCAACGGGATCACGATCAGAACCTTCACGAGCAACGCGCCGACGCTCACATCGGCGCGGTCATCGGCGAAGATCGACGCGTCCGGGGCAATCAACGCCGCCGCCACGATCACCGCGCTGATGCCGGCGAACGCAGCGCCGCCCCAGACAAGCCCTGACCGCACATCGGCGCGCGCCAGCCCGAGTTCCTTGGCGGTGACATCCGACGCACCCGCGATGGCGACGAGAACGATCAGGAGCGCAACGTTGAAGTAGTTGTCCGCATCACCGTGGATCCAAACGCTGCGTACGATGTCGGCGACCGCGAGCGCGGCGACGCTCAGTATGAGCAGCGCCACCGAGCGCCGTGTATCGAAGGTTTCGTCGGCGTTGCCGACCGTGTCATTCGCAGACGTCATCAGTTGCGTCCGAGGTATGCCTCGAGTCGGGTCGTGTCGGCAGAGGTCCATCCGGTGGGCGCCAGCACCGCTGCCCACCCGGCGACGAACGCGTTGCGGTAGTCGTGTCCGAAACCCGGTTTGGCGCCAAAGCCCGCAGACAGATCCGCAACGCCCTGTGCCCACGTGACGAACGGGAACCATGTGGCGCGGTCGGGTACGTCGTATCCGGTGGGGCTCTCGATCCATTCAGGCCTGGACCACAGCGTGTCCATGCTCCAGAACGTGACCGGGTCTGAGGGGTGCTGGATGTAGAGGATGCGTGGTTCGACCCAGGTGGGATCGGGCTCGAGGACTTCCGATGGCTTGTTCGCGAAGCGCACCGACGTGCCGTCGTCGTACACGGGCCGCCACGCGGGCGAACCGGGCGAGCGGGCGGCAGTGACCTGGCCCCAGATGGCGTTGTCGTTGGTGGGCCCGGTGAGCAGTGCGCCGTCAGTGAGCGCCACGAAATTGTCGACCGACGTGCGTGCGTCGTGGCCTGTGAAGGCGGCCTCACCACCGAACGAGCCGAGGCTCTGACCAAACATGAGCAGTTTGGGCCGTGATGCTGCAGGGATCTGCAACCAACGCGCGTGCACGGCAGCGAACAAGGCTGCGCCGGCGTCCTTGGCGGCTTGGCCATCCACCAGTGTGGAGATCCAACTCGGCAGGAACGAATACTGCTGACCAACCATCGCAGTATCGCCTGCGTAGAGCTGCTCGATCGCGGTGGCCGCATCAGGATCCACCCACCCGGTGCCGGTGACCGTGGCGACCACCAGAACCTTTTGGTCCCACGCGTGCGTGCGGTCGAGTTCGCGCACTGCGAGAGCGGCCCGTTCCTGAGCTGTGTTGCCCGAGCGCAAACCGACATAGACGCGCACCGGCTCAGCGGTGACCTTGCCGACACCGTGGAAGCCTTCGAGTTGGGCCTTGGTGGTGGCGCGGGCAACGAAGTTGCGGCCCTCGCGGCCGAGTTCGGCCCACGGAATGAGCGAACCGGGGCCACCGGTTACCGCAGAACTCGTTGGTTGCACGGTGCCTTCGTCGGTGTCGTCTTCGAGCACACCGAAGGCTGAGTTGGCCCAGCTGTGCAGTCGCGGTGCGACAACACGCGTGGCCAGAACGTTGCCCAACAGCACGACGACGACGGTGGTGAGCAGTACTGCGGCCGGTCCTGGCACCAGACGCATCAACAATCGGTCGATGGCCGTGAAGCCTCGCCACACCAGCCGACCGATCAGGCCGAGGATCGCCACGAGGATGGCTGTCACGATCAACACAGGAACCATCTCGAAGCGGGAGATGTGCGCCAGCGTGAGTAGGTCGCGCTGTTCATTTTGCCAGCGCGGCCACACGATGATGCCAAGTACGACCACCACAATGCCAAGCACCAAGCTCGCTCGCCACGCGATCTGACGAGTCGATGCACTTGGTGCGCGCCCGAGGCGGGCGAGCAGCCGGTGCCCCCAATACCCCAGCAACGTGCCAACCATGTACCCGAAGCCGATGCAGACGGCACTGATCATGCCCTGTGCAATCGCCGTGCGCGAAAGCAGCGTTGGTGACAACGACTCCCACCAGAACAACAGCGCGAACAGCAACCCGCCCATATTCGGACGCAGGAGAAGCGCTTGACCAAAGGTGCGCCGATCACGTCCAGTCGAAACCGGGTCCGTCGAAACCGGGTCCGTCGAGTTGACGGCAGCGCCGACTGGGTCAGCTATCGCATCAGTACTCGAGTTCGACATGGCTCACATCCTCACACGATCGGATGAAGCCAAAGGCCATACTCGTCTGGTTCATGGCGACGCTGAAAGGATCGCAGCGTCGTGATGGGCTACTTGGAGACAGTTGCCGTGCGGCGACGGGTTGCGGCCACGGTCACGAGACCAACGCCGAGTAACAGCGCGAGTCCACCGATGCGTAAGCCGGTGGAGGAATCAGTACCAGTGACTGGCAAGTTGACAGCGGGAAGCGCCACACTCAGGCTTGCCTGCGCAGTGAGCGGACACGTTTTGAAGTCAGTGGATGCAACCACGGTGAACGTGCCAGGAGTAGTAGGAGCCGTTGTGACGATCGACGCCTTACCATCGGCTCCAGCGATCGCTGTGCCGACGATGGTTCCGTTGATCGAGAAGGTGACGTTGGCACCCGCGCAGAAGCCAGCCGCAGACAGCGTCAGCGGGCCACCGGGGGGCGGATTGCCGTCGCTGGTCGAAACGGTGGCACTTCCGGGAGGATAATCAGCATGCACCGCATTTGGGACAAAGGTCATCATGGCCAAGATGCCAACAAGAATGCCAAGAACTCGCTTCATCGTTCCTCCAACGGAATAAGACTGCTCACACCATAGCATTTCAGGGCCATGCCGCAAGGTCTTGCGTGAGAATGTTGGTCACTGTTTAGCCCGCGATCTGGCCGATTGGGGCCGTTACTGGGTCACAAGGGTGAGTGACCTCGAAGCCAGCTCGAAACTCGGCACCAGTTCAGCGTGGCGTCGCACGTTCGGGCGTGGCCTCACCGCTGGCCTCACCGCCGGACTCGCCACCGGCCTCGTCACCCGACTGGCCGTACGTGCTGTAGCCGCCGTAGCCGCCGTAGCCGCCGTAGCCACCGTCGTTCGATCTGCCCCAGCGACGCTTGCTGGCCTGTCTGTTCAGCACGGTACCCAAGACCGGGGCTTGCACCCGCTGCAGCTGGGTCAAGGCATGACCAATGTGCTTGGTTGATGTGCGCCCCGCGTGTGCGACGAGCAACACGCCTTCGACCAGTGTGGCCAAGGTGACACTGTCGCTCACGGGAAGGATCGGCGCAGAGTCGACGATGACGAACTCGTAGTCGGCGGCCAGCGCGTTGAGCAACGTTTTCATTTGTCGGCTGCCAAGCAACTCGCTGGGGTTCGGTGGAAGAGGCCCGGCGCACAACACGTCGAGGTTCGGGATCACCGAGTAGGTCAACAGTGCGTAGGGTTCGCCGAGCAGGGCCGTGCTCAGGCCGGCACCTTCACCGAGCGCAAACATGCTGTGCAGGCGTGGCTTACGCATGTCGGCATCGACCAAGATCACTCGGTGCCCCGCTTGAGCGAACACGACGGCGAGGTTCGCGGCCGTAGTTGTCTTGCCTTCGCCCGCCAGTGGACTGGTGATTTGAATGACGTGCGTTTCGGTCTCGAGCCCGAGGAACTGCAGACCTGTGCGCAGCCCTCGGTAGGTCTCAACGGCATAGTCACCGGGGCGCGTGATCGCAACCGGCAAATTGTTGGGCGGCACATCGAGGGGCACGGCGGCAAGCACCGGCAGGCCGCCCGTAGCGGCCTCCAAGTCCTCGGTGGTGTGGATTGAATCGTCGAGGTAGTCGAGTAAGAACGCAAGGCCGATGCCGAGCAGAAGACCGACAACCAATGCGAGTGCGCCTGTACGGACCGGAGTTGGCTCGATCGGGGAAAGCGGCTTGTCGGCGGGGTGCACAATTTGTGCCCCGCCGGTGATGAGGGCGGTATCTACCTGAAGCTGATCGAGCCGTTGCTTGAACAATGCCTGTTGATCGACGAGGATGCGGCGCGGCGCTGCCGTGGATGCAATGACGGCGTCACGCTGTGCCGGCGGCGCATCGTTGACCTGTTTGTCGATCGCGTCGATCTGATCCTGTAGTTCGGTGACCTTCTTTTGCAGTTCGGCACCGGCTGACACGAGTCCGCTGACCGACTGTTCGCGCTTGATCTCGATGTAGGCCTCGATGTAGGCATCGGCGCTGACCCGCGCCACCGTGGGATCGCCGCTTCGTACCCGCACGGACACGACGTCGGTGCCACTCTCTACCGAGCCACGCACACCCGGCGGGGGAGACGACAGCTTCAGATTCGCCTTCACGCGCTGCGCAACGGGTTGACTCTCGAGCACCCGGATCTCGTTCTGCACGGCACGGACTGGGTCGCCTGAGCCCGTGCCAGTACTACTGAAGACGGTGTCGGTGTTGCGCGTCTTCACGAGCATCTGGGCAGTGGACTCGTAGACGGCGCTCTGGCGCGCCGACAAGCCAACAGCGGCTCCGACGACGACGATAATCGCGGAAGCAACCACCCATTTCCGACGGGCGATGACTCGCGCATAGTCCCGGAGGTTGAGTTCTCGCTCCGCTTGCTCGCTCATGAAGATCGGCAGAGTATCACGCATTTTCACGCGATCTTCGGCGGAGCGAACTGCGAGCTGAAGACATCTCAGCTCGCCCTATCGCTCGGTTGAAGTGGCGATACGCTCATCGCCCATGGCTGTCGCGAGACGCAATCCCCTCGACGGTCGACAACCGATGTTTGCGTGGGCCATCGCTGTTGCTTCTGGCGTTCTGGCCGCAATGGCGGGCGTTTCCCCAACGGGGTCGACGGTGATCGACGTCGTCCTCGTTGCCGGCGCTGCTGGTGTGGTGACGTGGAGCTCAGCGACCGCGCCATGGTGGGCGGTGGCAGGCGCGTGTTCAGTCGCTGCGTTGGCTGCCGCAGGGCCGATCGCTCTCGGTATTGCGCTCCTCGGATGGGCGGGCATTTTCTTCGTCGGAATCAGGCGTCGCAACCTGCCGTGGGTGCGTTGTCTGTCGGCGCTGACGGCTGTGCAGGTGCTCGCCCGCCAGAACGTTGGCGGTTTCCTGGGATTGTCCACCCTGATCGCGCTCGGAGCGCTCGGACCGCTCTTCGTGCTGGCCGTGCTCCGCCGCCACCGATCGGTACGCAATCGAGTGCGAACTGTGCTCGGCGTGGTGGTCGTTTTCGTAGGGCTCGCCTGTGCTGGTTTGGCCGTGGCCGCGTTGTCCGCACGTGCGCCACTGCGCGAGGGCAACAATCAGGCGCGCGTGGGCCTGAGCGCGTTGAACCGCGGCGATATGGCCGCGGCAGCAACGGCATTCGGCGCAGCCGCAGATGCTTTCCGCCGCGCCGACGACGACCTGTCGGCGCTGTGGGGTCAACCGAGCCGGCTGGTGCCGGTGCTGGCGCAGCATCGTGCCAGCGGAGTCACCGTGGCGTCATCGGCGGCGCGAGCGATGACCCAGGCCACCCAAGCCCTTGATCAGATCGATCCCTCGACACTGCGGGTCACGAAGGGGCGCATCGATCTCGATGCCGTTCGGGCGCTCGTCGCACCCTTCATCACTCTGCAGACGGCGATCGGCGACTTGGACCGTGCGCTCGCCGACGCCAAGTCCCAGTGGCTCGTGGCACCGCTGCAGAACAAGCTGAACACGCTCTCCCACGATCTCAAGAAGAACAAGGTGCGAGCTGACAATGCGGTGCTCGCGGTGCAGTTGGCTCCGGCGATGCTCGGGGGTGAAGGACCTCGGCACTATTTCGTTGCATTCACCACCCCGGCGGAAGCTCGCGGTCTCGGCGGGTTCATGGGCAACTTTGCCGAGATCACCATCGACAACGGCACGCTCGAGATGACGCGTTTTGGTCGCCACACCGACTTGAGCGCGGGTGGACCCGATCCGCTGAATCGCCGCTTGAGCGGCCCCGCCGAGTTCATCAAACGGTGGGGCCGGTTTGGTTTCTACGATCCTGCCGATGGCACCACCGACGCCGTTCCGTGGAGCAATATCACCATGCCGCCTGACTTCGCGATGGTGGGTGACGTGATCTCGCAGTTGTACCCACAAAGCGGCGGGCGCACCCTCGACGGTGCGTTCTCGATGGATCCCGAGGCGATTGCGGCACTGGTCTCGTTCACCGGGCCGATCAAGGTCGATGGCGTCGCCAAACCGCTCACTGCTGCCAACACAGCGAATTTCATCATCCGCGATCAGTATCTCGTCACCCAGACTGCGGCGCGTGTCGATTTGCTCGACGAGGTCGCCCACACTGTCGTCGACAAGTTGCTGTCCGGAAGTCTTCCGCCACCTGCAGATCTGGCTAAAACGCTCGGTCCGCTCACGCAGCAGAATCGGCTGATGGGTTGGAGCGCCCACCCCGACGAGGAAAAGCTGTTCACCAAGATCGGCATGTCCGGCGCGTTCCCCACACTCGACGGTGGTAATGGTGTCGCCGTCGTGATCGACAACGCGGCGGGCAACAAGGTCGACGCCTATCTCGATATGTCGACCACCTATCGGGCCGCACCGGTCGACGCGTCCGGACAAACCGCCGGCACGGTGACGGTCACCCTGAAGAACAACGCACCCCCGTCGGGTCTCCCCCTTGAGGTGATCGGCAGCGCACCATCGCTTTCACTGCCAAAGGGTTCGAACCGCATGTTCTTGTCGATCTACACAGGGCTCCCGATGGTGGGGGTTTCCCTCGACGGAGTGCCCTCCACAATGGAAACCGATACATCGCTCGGCTGGAACGTGGCGGCAACGTTTCTGAACATTGGTCCGGGCGAGACCAGAGTATTGACCATGCAGGTGCGCGGAACGCTGAAGGATCCGAGCCACCCCTTCGTGACGCGAACTCAACCGATGGTGAAGCCATCTCCCGTGGTTGTCTCCGGGGTCGCAAGGTAGCCGGCGAGGTAGCCGGAGAGGTAGCCGGAGAGGTAGCCGGCGATGTAGCCGGAGAGGTAGCCGTAGTCGCGCCAGGCTCAGCGCATCCACAGCGCAAGCGATTGGGCGATGTTGCCCATCGTCAGGTCGAGTTCGTCTGCTGTTCGTTGATGCGCTGCCAACGACACCCCAAAGGGGTCGTCGACGTCGTCATTGGGATCCTCACCCATCAGATTCTTGAGGGCTCGGCCCTGCGAGAGCACCGCCAGCCATCCGGAAATCGTCGGCCCCGACTCCCTATCCACATCCACCCCCGCGTCCCCATCGATATCGATATCGTTCGTGATGCCCACCACGCGTCGGCTCAGTTCCTTCGCAGTGAACGTGCGTCGGATGATGCCAGAACCCATCACCGCCGCAGCACGGAGATGGGCGCGGGTCATTGTCACGATCAAGTCGGCGCCATCAGCGGCCAGCAGCGCTGGGGTCAACGGGCGTGGGACATGCGCCGAAAGGTCGAACCCCCGTTGGGCCATGGCGGCGACGGCATCAGGATCGGAAGCGGCGATACCGGCGTGTGTGCCCGCGGAACGAACGTCGGCGTCGATGCCCAATGAGTTGCAGTGGTGTTGCAAAAACTCCGCAGCCATGGGTGATCTGCACACGTTGGCGGTGCAGACCGTGAGGAATCGCATCATTTCTCGCCCGGACCCACGCTGACGGCGTCACTCACGTTCGGTGCCGAGGATACTCACGAAACTCACCATCTCGCCGGGGTAGCCACCCAGGTTGTGGGTGAGCGCGAGGTGTCGTTTGCCATACGTGCTGATGCGCCGTTCGATCGGGGCCTCGCCACGCAGTTGCAACCACGCTTCGTACATCATCCGCAGTCCACTGGCACCGGTGGGGTGGCCGAAGCTCTTCAACCCGCCGTCGGGATTCACCGGCAGATCGCCATCGAGATCGAACGCTCCGGCGTTGATCTCGCTCCACGCGGTTCCCCGTGGGCAGAAGCCGAGGTCCTCCATAAGCACCAACTCAGTTGGCGTGAAGCAGTCGTGCACCTCGGCCATGGCCAACTCCGTACGCGGGTCGGTGATACCCGCCTGCGCATACGCGTCTTGGGCGCACAGCACGATCTCTGGGAAGGTGGTGTAGTCGTAGGCGCGGTCCATCAGCCCGCTGCCGTTGCCGGCGACCATACTCAGCGCCTTCACGTAGAGCGGCTTGTCGGTATAGCGATGCGCATCCTCGGCGCGCACCACGATGGCGGCGGCTGCTCCGTCGGCAACACCGGCACAGTCGAACACCGACAGGTCGCCGGCGACGGCCGGCATTGCGCACAACTGATTGACGCTCATCTCCTTGCGGAACTGCGCCAGTGGGTTCTTCGCGCCGTTTGCGTGGTTCTTCGATGCGATGCGCGCAAGCACGCGCTTGAGTTCGCCGCGATCTACGCAGTACTTCTGCGCGTAGGCCGGCACGACCATCGAGAACATCGCCGCTGCGGTGAGGGTGCGCGCCGTGCCGTCGTTGGGGACCGGGAAAGCGTTGAGGCCCTGCATACCGCTGTCTTTCACCTTCTCGGCGCCGATTGCCATCGCGCTGTCGTAGGCGCCGCTCGCCACGGCGTAGCACGCCTGACGCAGCGCCTCCGATCCGGTGGCGCAGTAGTTCTCCACGCGGGTCACGGGCTTGCCTTCGAGGCCGAGTGGACGCGCCAACGCGATGCCGCTCATCGCAGACTGCGCAGTGCCGAACCAATACGCGTCGATGTCCTGCTTGGTCACTCCGGCCGATTGGAAGGCCAGCGTGCTGGCGTCGATGAGCAGATCGTCGAGCCCCTTGTCCCAATGCTCAGTGAATCGCGTGCAACCCATGCCGATGATCGCGACGCGGTTCTTGATGCCGTGCGATGCCATGTCAGCTCGCTCCCTTGTCGGTATGTTCGCCGCGTATCGGGCGTGCCTTCCAGAAATAGTTGTGGATGCCGTCGGCAGTGAAGAGCTTGCGAAAGGTCATCTCCACACGACCGCCAATTTCGACCTCCGCAGCGTCGACATCGGTGAGCTCGATGGGTAGACGTCCGCCACCATCGAAGTCGACGACGGCAAACACCACCGGTGGGTTCAGCGAATACGAGAGCTTGTCGACGGTGTAGGTGACGATGGTGCCGTGGGCCTCGGCCATGGCTCGACGCTCGCTATCGAGCCGAGAAGGCGGCAAGTGCACTTCGCCTTCGCTATCGACCGAGCCGACGAAGCCGAACTTCCATTCGCGCGAACGGCCCGATGCGGTGGCCGACGGCCGCGCCGGCTCGGGCCGTCGGGGTGGTTCCACCGTGAGCAGACCGCGCCACGCCAAATAGCGACCGTAGGTGATTGTTCCATGTGCAACTACCTGCGCCTCAACCGTACGCGTGGGGGTGAACGTGGCGATCGCATCGGTGGTGCGAAAAAGCAACACCTCCACGCCGTCGGCCAACACGACGAGTGCGATGACCTGCTCCGGCTGGGCATGCTCGAGCGCCGATGCCAGCAGCAGCCCGGGATGTGCGGCACCGGTGTTGCCCACTGTGACAGCCAGCGAATCGACGAGCGCATCGGTGCGTGTTCCGAGCGAGCGCGCCACGTTTGTGTTTGCGCGGTCGTGTGTGCCGGTGACCACGAGATGATCGATGTCGCTGGCGCGCAGCCCGGTGCTTTGCAGCGCTGCTGCCCAGGCAGCAGGTGCGAGTGCCGCGTAGCGAGTCTCACCGAAACGCTCTTCCCACGACTTGGAACGGTTCTCGCCCGGCACGCGCCAGCGATCGAGGAACTCCTCGGTGGCCACACCGCGGCCGATGAACTCCGCCAGCAATGGCCCATCGTCGGCTGAACCCAGAAGTAGCGCAGCCGCGCCGTCGCCGCCCGCGGCCTCGTCGCCTGATCCGGGTAGTCCGTAGCGCAGATCGCTAGACACCACGAGGGTGGGTGCATCGCTGGACAGACCCACTCGAATGGCTCCCACAGCAGACTTCACTGAGCCAACAGCGTCGTAGGCCGCGACATCGGAGTGGAGACGGAGTGCAGCGTGGATGGTGGTGGCGTTGGTCTTGTCGAGGTATGGCACAGCCACGGTGCTGAACCACAGGGTGTTCGGCACGACATCGCCGGCGCTGGCCATTGCGGCGCGAGCGGCTTCGACACCCATCGTGGTTGCGTCCTCGTCGAACGATGCGACGGTGCGGTGGCCCTTGCCGCCCCCTGTGCCGGCGACGGCGACGATGGTGGTGCGATCGAGGCGGCGATACGGCAGATATGTACCCCACGAGAGGATGCCCTTCGTCAACGACCCCGTCATCAGCAACCCTGTCTCCCTCTGGACTGTGTCTCGTCAGCCTACGAATCAGATTCTGACGACGCGTCAGATTCTTGCTGATCCGGCGGGCCGATTCGTATTCCGGGGCATGGCGTCATCAACTCGGCGCGCCAGGTAGTCACGAACTCGCGAGCAGTCCGGCGCCACGCGGCGAGCCGCGCGTCACCGCCCGCCGGCCCATGGCGCGCCCCGTACTCAGCGCGCAGCAGGTTGGTGTGTGCCTGCACGTTGCCGGCCCACACACTGATCACTTCGGTATCGGTCATCAACGTCTCATAGAGCCCTGTCGCAGTGAAGCCGTACTCGGCCATGAGTGGCACCTGTGTCTCGGCCATTGCGGCCAGATGCGCCGGCGCCGTGCCCGGACGAACCGAGGAGATCTCGTGAAGGAACAGCGAGCCGCGTACGCCAGCAGCGACCAAGTCGTCGGTGGTGGGACTCAGTGGTGCGCCGGCGAGCAGTCGATCGAATCCACCGGTGCGCGACGTGTATGCCTCGTCCCACCACTGCGTGAGTTCGATGTTGTTCCTGCGCTTCAGGTTGAGCCGATCCACGGAGTCGGCCCAACCCTGCCACCCGCCGGGTACGTCCCAGATGTTGATCACCTGCGGCCACCGGCCGGTGATACCCATCACGTACCACGTGCCCTGCAGCGTGAATCGGTTCGTCTCGTTGCCGCTCGCCTGCAGCGTGTGGCGCATGTAGGGCCACGCGCCTTGACCGACAATGTCGATGGTCTCGTGCAGATACAGCGCGGTCACGTGGCCTCGTCTCTCCGGTCCGTCAGTGGCTGGGGCAGTTATAGTCCACCGTCTGTGGGTACCGATGACGAAGTGTTCGAGAACGTGCTCAACGACGGGTCCGGCACCGGCGCTGCCAATGTGCTGTTTGCGGCAACGATTCCCGGCGTGATCGACCGTGTGGTCGCGCTATACGGCAGTTCCGAGGGCGTGGTCGACGGCGACATACGGCTCAGCTTTGCCGAGCTCGCCGAGCAGGTGGATCAGACCGCGCAGAGCTTCATCGCTACGGGCGTCGAACCCGGCGACCGTGTGTGCGTCTGGGCCCCCAATGGTCTGCGGTGGATGCTTGCCGCGCTCGGCGCGTACCGCGCCGGTGCGTCGCTCGTGCCGTTGAACACCAGGTTCAAAGGGCCCGAAGCAGCGTATGTCTTGCGCACTGCCGGTGTGCGAATGCTGTTCACCGTCACCGATTTCCTCGACACCGACTACCCGGCGCTGCTCACCGGTGACGATGCTGTCGAGTGTCTCAACACCGTGGTCGTTCTGTCGGGCGCAGTATCGCCCGGCAGCGTGTCGTGGGGTGACTTCATCGCACGCGGCGAGCCCGTGCCGCGCTCCGAGGTGATCGCACGCAGCGCTGCGGTGCGCCCCGACGACATCAGCGACATCATGTTCACCAGCGGGACCACCGGCCGTCCCAAAGGCGCGATGTTGCGCCACGGCGCCACCGTGAAGGCGTTCGACGCATGGGCCACCGTGGTTGGCTTGCGCCACGGTGACCGCTACCTCGTCGTCAACCCGTTCTTCCATGCGTTCGGTCTGAAGGCCGGCATCGTTGCGTCGCTCGTCAAAGGTGCCACGATCGTGCCGCAGGCGGTCTTCGATGTTCCACAGGTGATGCGTCGTATCGTCGACGAGCGCATCACCATGTTGCCCGGACCGCCGAGCATCTATCAGACCATTCTCGACCACCCGCAGCTCGATTCGTTCGATCTCTCGTCGCTGCGTCTCGCGGTGACGGGCGCGGCCACCGTACCCGTCGAACTCATCCGCCGAATGCGCGAGGACTTGCAGTTCGAGACAGTGGTCACTGGCTACGGCCTTACCGAGACCACGGGCATCGTCACGATGTGTCGTCACGATGATCCGATCGAAACGATCGCGAACACCGCTGGTCGGGCGATCGACGATGTCGAAGTGCGTCTCGTCGACGCGTCGGGCAACGACGTGGCAACCGGTGAGCCGGGCGAGATCTGGGTGCGCGGCTACAACGTGATGGCCGGCTACTTCGGCGACGTATCCGCCACGGCCGAAACCATCAACGCCGACGGTTGGCTCGCCACCGGCGACGTGGCCGTGCAGGACCCACAGGGCAACGTTCGTATCACCGATCGCAAGAAGGACATGTTCATCATGGGCGGCTTCAACGCCTATCCGGCCGAGATCGAGAATGCGTTGATGGGCTATCCCGGAGTGAGCCAGGTTGCGGTGGTCGGCGTGCCCGATCGACGCATGGGCGAGGTGGGCATGGCCTTCATCATCCCCAAGGCTGGCGCGACGATCATCGCCGACGACGTCATCGCGTGGTGCCGCGCCAACATGGCCAACTATAAGGTGCCCCGGCACATCCAGATCGTCGATGAATTGCCGATGAACGCCAGCGGCAAGGTGCTCAAGTTCGAGCTGCGCGCCCGCGGCGAACAACTGTCGAATTGATCGGCAGCGCGCACGTGGATCCTGACGACGCGAGCCAACCGACCGAGGAACTCGTCGACGTGGTCGACGAACACGATCGCGTCTTGCGCGTCGTCACTCGTCGGCAAATGCGCGCTGATCGCCTGCGTCACCGCGCCGTATTCATCGCAGTGCAACACAGCGATGGGCGCCTGCTCGTGCATCAACGCAGCTTCGATAAGGACGTGCGACCCGGGGCGTGGGACATCGCTGTGGGCGGCGTGGTTGCAGCGGGTGAGGACTATGACGAAGCCGCTGTTCGCGAACTCGCCGAAGAGATCGGTGTCGTGGGCGTGGTGCCGACCCCCATCGGTGGCGGCACCTTCGGTGACGAATCGTTCGAGTTGATCGGGCGCTGCTACCGCGTGGTCGTCGATGGCCCGTTCGAGTTTGCCGACGGCGAGGTGAGCTCGGCGCGATGGGTGAACCGCGCCGAGCTCGACGAACTGTTGCGTACGCACGACGTGATGAGCGACAGCGTTGCACTGTTGCTGCACCGTGGCGTGATCGACCTTGCTGACTGAACGCCACTGTCTGTTTTCCGAGATCCCGCTTCGCGGGCACCCAGTGCAGCCGTGCACGGGCACCCGGCCCCGGCAACCGGTCACGACAACGGAGATTCACGATGAGTATGTATGGCGCAAATCCCGAGCAACTCGCCCGCCTCGGCACGACCTTGAAGCACCAGATCGAGACCATCAACTCGCTGACGAGCACCGTCACGTCTGTGCTCGGGGGCACCACCTGGGTCGGCCCGGCACGTGACCAATTCGAGGCGGATTGGAACTCCCAATTCCGAACCGCGCTGAATCGTCTCAATCAAGCCTTCGATGCCGCAGGGCAGGACTGCGTGCTCCGTTCGCAGGATCTGCAGCGGGTCATGGGCGCACGCTGATTTCGCTTGGCCCGGAGACAGCGTAGATTCGGTGCGTGCTGCAACTTGAGTTCACCGTCGAACCGTTCGTCGAGGGCATTCCTGGCCCCCACGTCACAGCCGCGGTCACCGCCGCACAAGCAGTTGGTGCGCAGGTCGAGTTCGGGCCGTTCGGTTCCACGTGCACGGCCTCTTCCGACTCCATGCCACTGGTGATCGCCGAGTTGGTTCGCGCCGCCTTCGCGAACGGTGCCACCCACGTCACCATGCATGTCGCTGAGGTGCATGTTGCAGAGGGCGCAGCGTGAGTCTTCCTCGCCATCCACTGGTGCTCGCGGTGCGGCCCATTGCCGAGGCGCTCGGCGCCACCGTGGTGCCGGTGAGCGAACGCGAACCCAGCGACATACCGCTCATGTGGGAGGGCGTGGTCATCGCGGTCGTGCGGCCGGCTCCGCTGCACGGAGCGCTCGATCGCCTCATCGAATCGGTGGAACGCGAGCTGGGCGCTCGGTTAGCCGAGCTGAGCCGCGAGGACAAACAGCGTGCCATTCGCATCCTCGACGAGCGTGGTGCGTTCACGCTGCGCCGTGCGGTGGAAGACGTGAGCGACTCGATGGGAGTCTCGCGCATCACCGTGTACAACTACCTCAACGCCATCCACCGCTGAGGATCCAGTCAGATCCTCATGGAGCAAATGTTCTCAGCGATTCGTACCGAGCGGCTGATCCTTGATCGCCTCAGCGCTGGCGACGTCGATCGCCTCGTTGCGTACAAGAGTGATCCCGATGTCGCGTTGCACCAGGCGTGGGCCGCTCCGTTCACCGAGGTCAGCGCGAATCGGCTCGTCGCTGCGACGGTGGCTGATCGGCTCGATCAGGGCGGGCAGCTCGCACTGCGCACGCCCGACGGCGTGCTGGTGGGCGACATGCACGTGAGCCCGGTGAAGGACGTGGCGCATACAGTGGAGCTGGGCATCACCATCGCCCCGCAATACCACGGGCGGGGCTTCGGATCCGAGGCCATACGTGGCGTGGTCAATGCGTTGTTCGACGGGGAATCCGTGCACAAGGTCATTGCCTACATTGCCGCGGCGAACGCCCCAAGTTTGCGGCTGTTCGACCGCGTGGGGTTTCGTCGTGAGGGGCACTTGCGCGATTCGTACCGCGCTCGCGATGGTCGCCTCATCGATGAAGTCCTCGTTGGTCTCACCCGCGCCGACTGGGCACGCACGCACATGCAGTTCGATGTCATCGCGTTCGATGCTGACGACACCCTGTGGCATAGCGAGGACAGCTTCTTTGCGGCCGAGCAGACCTTCGTTGATCTCGTCACGCCTTACGTCGATGATGGCATTGATGTGAAGGCGGCGCTCACTGCGACAGAGCACCGAAACCTGCACATCACCGGCTACGGCGTCAAGGCATTCGGGCTGTCGATGCTCGAGACAGCCGCCGCGATTGCCGGTGACCGGTTGCCGGTGCAGGTGATCACCCAGCTCGGTGACGTCGTCAAACAGATGTTGCTCGAACCGGTGCGACTGCTGCCCGATGTGGCTGGGGTACTCGAGCAGGTGGGCCGCACTCATCGGCTGGTACTCATCACTAAGGGCGACCTGATCCATCAGACGGCCAAGGTGAACACCAGTGGGCTGGCCCATCACTTCGAGCATGTCGAGATCGTGATGGAAAAAGACGCTGCCGTGTATGCGCGCATTATGCACACGCTCGGCGTACTTCCCCATCGGTTCTGCATGGTGGGCAACTCGGTGCGCAGTGACATCTTGCCGGTGTTGTCACTCGGAGGCGGAGCCGTGCATGTTCCGTATCCGTTGCTGTGGGATCTCGAGCACGCGCCACACGACCACGGGCACACGTTCGCCGAACTCGAGACCTTGGCTCAGCTACCGGCGTGGCTCAGGGAGTCCACCACTGCTCGAGGCGCGTAACTTTGCCACCCTTGTAGGTGACGAAGTAGCCGAAGCCGCTGTAGGCATATCCTGCAGGGGCCGCGGCTGCCGGTGGTTGGTTCTGCACGAGGTGGTACAGCTCGTCGCCGCCGACCTGATAGCTCTTTTGGGTAGCGCTATCGACGACGGTGATGTACCGGTCCGCGAGGGGCACGACCACGTACGAGGTCGGGTTGCTCTCGACGCCGTAGTCGTTGACGCAGGCTTCCTCGTCGGCGGCGCCGAAATGGGCCAGGCAGTCGGCGCCGGTGAACAGTTGCACCAACTCAAAAACAACGGACCCTGCCGGTGGTGGCGGATCGCCGCCGATGCCGATGGTGCCGTAGTAGATGCCATCGGGATGAGTGTTGTCGGCGTTCACGGCATGCGTGGTGCCAGGCAGTTTCGGACTGGCCGCCGGCCCATAGTTCACTAGGGGTGTGTTGGGCTTCACCGTGGTTGGCGCCACGGTCGTCGCCGCTGCGCGCACTGTGGTGGTTGGCGCCACTGGTTTCACGGTGACGGCGGGAACTGTGGTGGCAACCAAAGTCGTGACGGTACTCGTCGTGGTCAGGCCCAGGATTGTCGTCGTGCCGGCGCTGCTGCCTCGGGAACTGCTGCAGGCGGTCATCAGCAGGCCAAGCAGACCGGCGGCTACCAAGAAACGTCTCATGGACGCAGTCTCGCAGCTCTCAGAGCCTTCGCAGCTGCACCTCTTGTACCCGATGATCGGGTCCCTTTCGTAACACCAGCGATGCACGGTCGCGCGTGGGCATGATGTTCTCGCGCAGGTTGCGGCCGTTGATCTCGCGCCAGATGAACCGAGCCGTATCGACAGCCTCTTCACGGGTCAGGTCAGCGTAGTGACGAAAGAAACTTCCAGGATCCTGGAACACTGTCTCGCGCAGCGTGAGGAACCGTTGCACGTACCACTCCTCGATGTCGCTCTCGACGGCGTCGATGTAGATGCTGAAATCGAAGTAGTCGCTGACGAACTCGTTTGCCTCGGTGCCGACCTGCAACACGTTGAGACCCTCGAGAATCAAGATGTCGGGCTGGGCGATCACGGCTTCGTCACCATCAACGATGTCGTACACCACGTGGCTGTACACCGGCGCGGTCACTACGGGCGCGCCGCTCTTCAGTTCACGCAGGAACTGGAGCAGGCGCTTGGTGTCGTAGCTCTCGGGGAATCCCTTGCGGTTCATGATGTTGCGCTCGTTGAGGACGCGGTTCGGATACAGGAACCCATCGGTGGTGATCAGTCCGACGCGGGGGTGGTCCGGCCAGCGCGCCAACAATGCCTGCAGGATGCGCGCGAAGGTGCTCTTGCCCACGGCGACGCTGCCCGCCACGCCGATCACGTACGGAACCTTGGAACTCATGGTGCCAAGGAAGGTGGAACTCACCTTCTGCAGATTCTGCGTGGCGCTGACATACAGGTTGAGCAGTCGTGTCAACGACAGGTAAACGGTGGCCACCTCGTCGAGGTCGATGCGCTCGTTGATGCCCCGCAATTCGTCGAGGTCGTCCTGACGCAACGTGAGTGGTGTTGCTGCGCGAAGCATGGCCCACTCGTCGCGATTGAACGTGAGATAACGGCCCGACTCGGTTCCCAATGCCACAGGCGAAACGATAGATGCTGGGTTGTGCCGCAGAGCATTTCCCGATGCTCGTAGTCTGAGGGCATCGATCGAGCAGCCAAATCTCCACCGGGCGTGGCCGCCGACTACGGCACGTCGCTGTCCGTCGACGAACGTAAACGTACGGGTGCGTGGTACACCCCCCCTGCGCTCGTGGCACACGTGGTCGCCCAAACGGTCGGCTCGTTGTCGTCACGTGTGGTGGCTCCGGGTTCGGTGGTTCGTGTGCTCGACCCGGCGTGTGGCGACGGACGATTCTTGTTCGAAGCTGCCCGCGTCATTCGTGCCGCCGGTGGCGTGCCCGAACTCGCCGGCGTCGATATCGATCTCGGCGGCCTTCGCTCCGTGTGCAGTAGCGAATGTGTGGAGGCCATCGAGGCCGACGCGCTCACGTACGACTGGGGTTCGCGACGCTTCGATGTGGTCGTCGGCAACCCACCCTTCCTGTCGCAGATGGCCAGTGCAACGGCGCGTGCGGGGCGCTCGGCCTTCGGCGGCGGACCGTACGCCGACGCTGCCGCTGACTTCCTTGCGCTCGCGGTGCGGTTGGCGCGCCCCGACGGCGGATGTGTGGGGCTCGTGTTGCCGGTGTCACTCCTGACCGCGCGCGACGCGGGTCCCATCCGCGCCGAAACGCTGCGCAACGCTTCGATGCGTTGGTTCTGGTCGTCGACTGACCACGTGTTCGATGCCATGGTGCGTGTCTGCGCGATTGGTGTAGAGGTCGGCGCTGCGGCGTTGCCCGTGCAGCGAAGCGGTGGCGTCTCGTTCGACCCGGTTGCTCCTGTGGTTGTTGATGCGGGCACCGCCAACGACCATTGGGGCGCATTGATTGCCGACTCGCTGGGCATGCCTACGATTCCGCCCATCACTGCCTCGGGAACGATCGCTGATCATGCGCTCGTCACCGCCAACTTTCGCGATCAGTACTACGGCCTCGTGGGCGCGGTGGACGACAACGTTGATGGCCCGCCGCTGATCACCACCGGTCTGATCGACGTCGCAACATGCCACTGGGGTTCACGCCCCACCCGCTTTGCCAAGCAGCGCTTCGAGGCACCGCGCGTCGATTGCGCTCGGCTGGTTCCCTTCATGCAGCGTTGGGCCGAGCGGTGCCTCGTGCCCAAGGTCCTCGTCGCTACGCAGACGCACATTCTTGAAGCCGTCGCCGACGAGACCGGGGCATGGCTTCCGGCCGTTCCGGTAGTTCGTGTCGTACCCCGCGACGCGAGTGCAGTGTGGTCACTTGCGGCGGTGCTCACCTCACCGGTTGCTTCTGTGGTGATCGGCGCGCAGTCGGTGGGCAGCGGCCTGTCGGCCACCACCATTCGGGTCAGCCAGCGCACGCTCGGCGCGCTGGCCTGGCCGATCGGCGATCTCTCCGACGCGGTCGTCGCGCTGCGTGCCGGTGATACCGCGGCTTGCGGCCGGGCAGTTGACGCCGCCTATGGCGTGCGCGACGACGATCTCTTCGAGTGGTGGCACCGCGCCGTGTTGCGCCGTTGACTTGCTGGCCGCCGTTTCTGCTTGTGAGTTACGACGAGAATCGTCGGTCAGGAGTGTCCGAATCGGGCCTTGTCGAACGTCGGACACATGTCGTGACACGATGAGTTCCCACCGACCACAAGAGGATTTCCCCCATGCCCAACTTCGTCGCCCTCATTTTCGAGCCGCAGGACGCCCCACGCGATCCCGCGGCTCCCAACTTCATCGAGTACGTCGGCGGCTACGCCGAGTTCACCGCAGCCGTTGGAGATGCCTCGCGTGGTGGTGCTGCGCTCATGGGGCCGTCAACGGCCACCACGATCGAGGTGCGTGGCGGCAAGCACGGTGAGGTCGTGCTCACGGATGGCCCCTATGCCGAGACCAAGGAGTTCCTTGGCGGCTTCTACGTCCTTGAATGCGAAGACCTTGACGCAGCGATCGCGCTGGCCGCGCAGATCCCCGCAGCATGGCGCGATGGTGGGCGCGTCGAGGTGCGCCCGGCCATGCCGATGTAGGACCGACAAAGGGCTGGTGTAGCGCTGATGTTTGCGTCGCTCGAGGAGATGCTTCGCCAGGAGAGCGGCCAAGTGGTGGCCACTCTTTGCCGGCTCACCGGCAGCATCGACCAAGCTGAGGACGCCTACGCCGAAGCAGTGACCGAGGCCCTCAGGCGTTGGCCCAGGGACGGTATCCCCGATCGACCCGGCGCGTGGCTCACCACCGTGGCGCGCCGCAAGGCAATCGATGCAATACGTCGCGAGAGCAGTCGTGCTGATCGTGAAGCGTCGGCGATGAGCTTGCTCGAACGCGACGACACGTTGTCGTACAACACCATTCGCGACGATCAACTGCGCCTGATCTTCACGTGCTGTCATCCGGCCCTCGCCATCGAATCCCGCGTCGCCCTGGCTCTGCGCGTGTTGTGTGGGCTCACCACGGCCGAGATTGCCCACGCGTTCTTGGTGCCCGAGCAGACCATGGGCAAACGAATCACGCGTGCCAAGGCGAAGATCGCGGCGAACCGCATCCCGTACCGTGTGCCGCCCGATGCCGAACTGCCTGCCCGCGTGTCTGCGGTGCTGGCCGTAATTTCCCTCGTCTTCACTACCGGCCACCATGCTCCGGCTGGTGCCGCGCTCGTGCGCGTCGAGCTTGCCGACGAAGCCATCCGTTTGGCACATCTGTTGGTCGATCTGATGCCCGACGATCCCGAGTGCCTCGGCCTGATTGCCCTGTTGGAAGCCACTCATGCGCGACGCGCGACTCGTATGGCCGACGATGGGTCGATGGTGCTTCTTGCGGATGCTGACCGATCGACGTGGGATCACGAGGCCATCGCGATTGCAGTCGAGACGCTCGAAAGGGCATTGCGGCGCGGTCAGGTGGGTCCGTATCAACTCCAGGCTGCGATCTCCTGCCTGCACAGTGTGGCCCCGGATGCCGCGTCCACCGATTGGGCGCAAATCGTGCAGCTGTTCGGCGCGCTGCAGACACTGCAGCCCTCAGTTGCGGTCCAGGTGAATCGCGCAGTCGCGGTCGGCCAACTGCACGGGCCAGCCGCCGGGCTCGCACTGCTCGACGCGATCGTCGGTGCCAACGAATGGCACCTCTTCCACTCGGCTCGCGCCGACATGCTGCGCCGCCTTGGGGATGTTGCAGATGCAACATCTGCCTACAGGGCCGCGTTGCTCTGCCCGCACAACGAGGGCGAGCACCGATTCTTGCTTGGCCGTATCGCCGAGATCAACCAGTTGGGGTAGTACTCAGCAGCCGAGTGCGTAGCTGATGGCTGAGCACACGCGACGCATTGTGGTGTGATCGACGGTCCCGGCGTGGTGAGTGAGCGTCGACGGCGCAATGGTAGGGATGCGGTCGCAGTCGATCACCGATTCCCGATCGACACCGGCTGCGTCGAAGATTTGTCGTCACACCACTTTGTGTCAACCCAGCCGCGAACGAATCGCCACCTGTTGCGAACACATACCCGACGTGGTTCTCGATCACCCGGCGCCGGATGGTGTCGTGCACCAGAAACGACGCTGACATTGCATCGCTGTCGGCGTCCCACAGTCGCGTAGGACCCTCGACATCGGTGAACAGGAACGTGACCGTGCCCGATGGCCATGCGGCCGAACCCGCCATTGGTTCCGTGCTGGCAGTATCTCAGATGGGCGGAATGGCAGACGCGCCTGTACCTCGGCGCTGAATCAACGGTTCCAGGGAGCAGTAGGCGACACAGCGCCGTTGCCCCCGGTGAGCACGTCGACGCCATCGTCGGTGACCAAGAGCATGTGCTCGAACTGCGCGGTGCGCTTGCCGTCGGCAGTAACAGCAGTCCAGTCGTCGTCCCACATCTTGTGCTGCCACGTGCCGAGGGTGATCATCGGCTCGATGGTGAAGGTCATGCCCGGGCGCATGATGGTGTTCGCGCGGGCGTCGTAGTAGTGCAAGATCTGGATGTCGGTGTGGAACTGCTCGCCGATGCCGTGACCGATGAACGCCTTCACCACGCCGTAGCGGTGCGGCTTGGCGTGTGATTCGATGGCCTTGCCGATGTCGCTCACGGGCTGGCCGGGGCGCACGGCCTCGATGCCCTTCCACAAGCATTCCTCGGTGATCTGCACGAGATCGCGACTGGCCTGGTCGACCTCGCCGACGAAGAACGTTGCGTTCGTGTCGCCGTGCACGCCACCGATGAAGCAGGTGACGTCGAGATTGATGATGTCGCCCTCGATGAGCGCGCGAGAGTCGGGGATGCCGTGGCAGATGACCTCGTTCACGCTCGTGCACACGCTCTTGCGGTAGCCGCCGTAGTTCAGCGGGCTGGGGTACGCACCCGCATCGATGGTGATCTGGTGCACGAACGCATCGATCTCATCGGTGGTGATGCCAGGCCGCACCATCTCGCCCGCGCGGCGCAGGATCTCTGCTGCCAGCGTTCCGGCGTGGCGCATGCGCTCGATGATCTCGGGGGTCTTCACCCGTGACTCGCTCCAACGAATGATCTTGCCCGTGTCTGCGTAACTGGGCCGGGCAATGTGCGCGGGCACCGGACGGTACGGGCTGATCTCGCCCTGCACGATGCGACCCTCGAGCGGCTTGTGACAGCGCTTGTACTTTCGCCCGCTGCCGCACCAGCATGCATCGTTTGCCTGGGGGAGCACCTGCGGCGGCGCAATGATCGACATGAATCAAATGCTACGTCCTCCGCGGCGAATGCCCGACGCGCAGCATGGCGCGATGCGCCAGCGCGCCACGCTGACGTTCCCCCGCCCATCGCCGACAGATCGGTGCGGAACGCGCGATCCGAGTCTGAGCTTTGTCGACATCTTGAGCTTCATCGCGTGGAGTAGTCCGAATGACCTATCTCGAAGAAATATTTGCCGCTCCTAAACAGACCAAGCACCCAGTGCCTCGATGGGCTGGGCGCGGGGAACGCGTTGGGGAACGACAGGGAGTGGCTCGCATGGCCGACGACATTGCAGCAGTGCCATTAGGGCGCAGAAGAGCAAACCTCAATCAGCGTCTCGCGCGTGTCCAACCGTCCGGGAACGGATCGACTGCACTGAAAGTGCATCGTCCGTTTCGAATCCCAGAGGTGATGCTCGGTGTGTTACTCGTCGCGGGCTGCGCCTTGGCAGCGGTGTTGTGGAACCAGAGCAACAACGCAACCAGCACGATCGTGGTGGCTGCTCGACACATCACCCGTGGAACGGCCATCACCGCCGAGGACCTGCGCGGTGCAGAGATGGCCGGCGCGACAACGGCCATGATCGGTGGAACCGAGGCCAATGTGCTGCTTGGTCAGGTCGCTCTCGTCGACATCGAGCCGACAGCGCCATTCACGCGGTCGTTGCTCGCTGCGACGGCACCGCTGGCAGCCGAGGAAGCACTGACGAGTATGGCGCTCGCGCCAGGACAACTCCCACCCGACCTGGCTCCCAGTGACCACGTGCGCATCGTTGTCACCGCAGTGGCCGATGCAACCGGTGCCACGGCGACTGAGTTACTCGTCGACGAGGCAACGGTGTGGTCGGTCACCACGGCGCCGGATGGCGTGGCCACCATCGTGACCGTGCGCGGACCGATCTCGCTCTCCAGTCAGATCGCAGCCGCGGCGAAGGTTCAGCTCGCGCGAGTGGAAGGTCGCTGAGATGACAGTGATCGCGGTGGGAACGGTTTGTGGATCGGCCGGCGCAAGCACGCTTGCGCTCGATATCGCACGCCGGTGCGGTGAGGGCTCGTTGTTGATCGAAGTCGATCCTGACGGAGGGTCACTCGCCGCGCGGCTCGATCTGACGATCAGACCCGGACTCACCGAGCTCGCCGGCGCCGCTCGGATGGGTATCGAGTTCGACGACGTCTGGCGTTACGCGCAGGCCAGTTCCTGCGGTGTGGCAGTCGTGGTGGCCCACCCCGCGGCCGAGCAAACATCCGCAGCGTTACGGGCCGCGGCTCGGCATATTTGCGACGCGATTGCGAGCCCCGATGCAACCCTCACCGTCGTGCTCGATGTCGGCCGCCTTCGCCCCGGCTCGCCGGCCTTGGGCGTGGCGTCGTGTGCCGACTACACGATCATCGTCTCGCACAACTCCGTCGAAGCGGTCGTCTCGCTCAGCCATCGCAATCAACTGCTGAGCTCTTGCCCACGACCCGTGGTGGTGCTCAATCAGTCGCGCCCGTATTCGATCGCCGATGTGGCGGCCGCTTCCGGTCAACAGGTCTGGGGTGTCGTGCCGCACGCCCGTACCCGACGCGAGCAACGACAGCGTCAGCACGCGGTCGGCGAACTTGTCAGTGCGATGATTCCCAACGAGCCGGGTGACTCCGCGCACGGGATCGGCACCGTGTCGTCAGGCCGGCCGCTTGGACGGTCGGTGAGTCAGGCCGCTGTTCAACCAGCGATCGTGCACGGGGCCAACGCGTGAGCGGCACGGATCAGCGCAATGTCATTCGGATCGCCCAACTCGTGAGCGAGGCCCTCGCCGACGAGCGCATACGACGCGGCACGGCGGGTCGGCCGCCCCTGCGATCCGCAGATGAGCGCGAACTGGCGCGCAACGTCACGGCCCGCCATCTCGATGCGCTCGCGGCGCAACATCTCACGGACGGACTCGAGACGTTGTCGTCGGATGAGGAGGGCGAACTCGCCGAGGCGGTACTCGCGCGGGTGCTCGGCCTCGGACGCATCCAACCGCTGCTCGACCGTGATGATGTCAGCGACATTCACATTCGCGGCTGCGCCTCCACCATTCTGAAACTGACCGACGGCCGACGGGTGGCATCGGCCCCGGTGGTCGACAGCGACGACGAGCTGATTGAACTGATCCGTCTCATTGCTACCCGTGTGGGTCGGAGCGAACGCAGATTTGACGCGGCCAACCCTGAGCTGAATGTGCAGTTGCCCGACGGCTCGCGGTTGTTCGCAATGATGGAGGTCTCGTCGCGGCCGAGCGTCACGATTCGTCGGCATCGCTTCGAGCTGAGTTCTCTCGCCGAACTCGAAGAGCGTGGCCTCATCGACGAGGGTCTCAGCGAGTTCCTTGCTGCGGCTGTCCGTGCGCAGCGAAACATCGTCATTGCAGGAGGCACCGGTAGTGGCAAGACGACATTGCTGCGGGCGCTCCTCAACGAGGTGCCGCGTGATGAGCGAATCATCACCATCGAAGACGCCTACGAGTTGGGTCTTGACCGATTCGAGGATCTCCATCCCGACTACGACATGCTGCAGAGCCGTCCGGCCAATATCGAAGGTCGCGGCGAAATCTCGATGGTCGATCTCACGCGCATGGCGTTGCGGATGGATCCCGATCGAGTCATGCTCGGTGAAGTTCGAGGTGCGGAGGCCTTTCCGATGCTCATGGCGATGAGTCAGGGCAACAACGGATCGATGTGCACCATGCATGCCGACTCGACGCGCACGGTCTTCCCAAAGCTTGCCGCCTACGTGTCGATGGCCGAGACGGGTTTACCCGTGGAGACCGTCAACCTGCTACTGGCGACCGCACTTCATTTCGTTGTCCACATCCAGACGATCGGGGGGGTTCGTCGAGTGGTGAGCGTCCGCGAAGTCGTCGATGCCGATGGCGCGCAGATCATCTCCAACGAAGTGTTCAAACCGGGGCTCGATGGTCGTGCTGTCCCGGGCTACGCGCTCCGCGACACCACCGTGAGACTGCTCGAACAGCACGGCTTTGATCCGTCGTATCTCGACAAGCCCGATGGATGGTGGAGCTGGTGAGCGCATTGATCGTTGCGCTCATCGGCGCGTGTTGTGGACTCGGAATCTGTCTCATTGCTGCCGGAGCCTGCGGTCATCGGGTTCTGCCGACGTCTGCCAACCAACGCGGCCGTCTCGGCGTCGCGCTCGATCAACTGATGCTGCGCATCTCGTTGGGCGTCACAGCCGGATTGACGGCCCTGATCGCGAGTGGGTGGCCTGTGCTTGCTGTGGTCGCTGCGGGTGTCGGGTGCTACCTACCGACGTGGATACACACGCGTGGTTCGCACGAACGAGAACTCGCACGCGTGGAGGCCATTGCGTCGTGGACCGAGCAGATCCGCGACACCATCGCGGCGGCGAACGGTCTCGAGCACGCCCTAGGCGCGACGGCACCGCTAGCGCCAGCGCCAATAGCCGAAGCGGTGCAACGTCTCGCCGCGCGTGTCGACTACGAGCCCCTTCCCACAGCGCTTCGGCGGTTTGCCGATGATGTTGACCATCCCATGGCCGACTTCGTCGTTGCTGCGCTGGTGATTGCTGCCGAGAAGGAGGCCCGCGACCTCGGTGCGCTGCTCGGTCAACTCGGCGAGAGTGCTCGCGACGAAGCGCGTATGCGCACCCGCGTGTGGGTCGGGAGGGCGCGCAGTCGCAGCGCCGTTCGCATCATTGTCAGCGTCGTGGTGTTGTTCGTTGTCGGGTTGCTGGCTTTCAATCGCGCCTACCTACAGCCATATGACTCCGCCGGTGGCCAACTTGTCCTGGTGATGGTCCTTGCGACATTCGCCGGGTCGTTCGTGATGATGTCTCGAATGGGTCGCATCGTCCTGCCGGAGCGGTTCGTGGGCCGTCGCAATATCGTCGAGGCGCGGCCATGAGTGCCGTCGTCGTGATCGGTGCTGGTATCGGTGCTGGTCTGTTCCTTGTGGTGCACGGCCTAACCGGTGGGCGGACACCGCTTGCTGTATCCATGCAACGACTCGAGCGGCCAGGGATGTCGATCGCCGATCAGCGCGCCTCATCCGGTACGCCCGGGCGAGGAGCGTTCGCAAGGTTGTGCACCCAGACGGTGGGTGGTCATCTCGGTCGGCGTGTTGAGAAAGACCTCGCAGTCATGGAACGGCCGGTCGAGCAGTTCGTGGTCTCGAAGCTCACCACGTCGGTTGCCCTCTGCGGCATCGTGGTCGCGTTGGGCGCCACACTGCAAGTGGCCGGGTCGCCGCTGCCGATCGGAATCGTCGTGCCCCTTGCGATCGGTGCGCTCGCCATGGGGTTCGTCGTACCTGACATCACATTGCGTTCGCAGGCACGGTCCCGTCGGGCAGGGTTCCGGCATGCGCTGTCGAGCTACCTCGACCTCGTCAACGTCCTCCTCGCCGGCGGCGCGGGCATCGAGACATCGCTCGAGGCAGCAGCCCAGGCGGGCGACGGGTGGGGCTTCATCCAGATTCGAAATGCCCTCGTGCGTGCCCGAACCATGCGCCAATCGCCGTGGGGGTGCTTCAGCGATCTGGGCGCGCACATCGACGTCGCCGAACTCGCCGAGATTGCCGCGAGCGTACGGCTCGCCGGTGAACAGGGCGCTCGAATCAAAGCTTCGCTGTCGGCCAAGGCAGCGGCGTTGCGTGCGCAGCAGATGGCGCGTATCGAAGCAGATGCCCAGGCAGCAACCGAACGGATGGGTCTGCCCACCGTGTTGATGTTCGTGGGATTCATGGTGTTGCTCGGCTATCCGGCCATGCAGCAGATCGTCCAGGCGCTGTGAGCTGGCCGATGACACGTTTCACAGCACAAACACGTTGTCACTCGTCAACACAATCCAAGGAGAATCCTTATGTCAGCTTTTGCACCAATCTGGACCTACTTCATGGTTCGTTTCCAGGCCTCGGCCGAGGCTGATCGCGATCGCGGCGAAGTCAGCGCGACCACTGTTGTACTCGCTGCGGCCCTGATCGCCCTCGCCATTGCCGTCGGCGTGATCATCACGACACGCGTGAAGAACAAGGCAAACACGATCAACCTCGGCTGAGCGTTCATGATGCGTCGTACTGCACAGATCACGAGCAAACCGCGAACTCGGGCCCGACGTCAGGACCGGGGTGAGGCGACCGCGCAGATGGTCATCCTCACCCCGATCCTTATCGTGTTGGCGTTCCTCGGCGTGCAGGCGGCGATCTACTTCCATGCCGCCAACGTTGCGGCCGCCGCCGCATCGCAAGGCGCAGCCGCGGCGGCGCCACTCAACCACAGTGGCAACAACGCGGTAGCTACCGCTGAGCGCACGGTTTCCGAACTCGGTGGCCACACCGCTCAACCACCCACCGCTTCCGTCGATGGCAGCTTCGTGGTCGTGTCGGTCGAAATTGCGGTGCCGCGAATCATTCCCTTCTTTCCATCCACCGTGACGCGACGCGCTTGGGAACCGAGGGAACGATTCGTCTCCGAATCCAATCGGTGAATATTCCACAGCGAATGATCTCAAACACTCAGGAGGAGGTGGCAAGCCATGGCACAGAGATCGAGGACGGACAGAAATCCCCCGGTCGTCGCGTGCAGCGTTCGGGGCAGCGGTACCCGCAACGATTGCGGCAGCGTGAGCGTGGAAATGGTGCTGCTCACCCCGCTGCTCGTGATCCTGATGCTCTTCGTGGTCTTTCTCGGTCGTGCCGGTGGAGCGAACGAACAGGTTCGTCACGCCGCCGATCAAGCAGCCAGAGCAGCGTCGATTGTTGCGCGGCCGCGCATGCAGGCGGTCGCCGAACTGGTCGCGCAGGCCGACCTTGCCGCGAATGGTTTCAGTTGCTCGTCGACCTCGGTCAGCGTGGCTGTACTGGGTGCACCGTTTGCGAGCTCGGTCACGGTCACCGTCTCGTGTCGCGTGAATCAGGCCGGCACAGAATTGGTGGGGGCGCTGTCGCGGACGATTGTCGCCAGCTCGACAGAAGTGGTCGATCGGTATCGGGCAGGATGATGCGATCGGCCACCGCACCACGTTCTCGGCACCACTGCGTCGCTGTCGATCGCGGCTCCATCAGCGGATTCGTGGTCGTGCTCACGCTTGCTGTGGTCTCCTGTGCGGGTCTGGTCATCGATGGAGCTCGGGTTGTCGGCGCGAAGGTTTCGGCGGCCGATCACGCTGAGAATGCAGCGCGCGTCGGGGCCCAACAGGTCGTCGCGCTGCGCGATGGTCGATGGGCGATCGACCCCGTTCGCGCCGCGAACAGCGCGAACGCGTACCTCGGCTCGCACGGCATCGTGGGCACTGTTGTGGTGTCGGCGAATCACGTCACCGTCACGGTGCGATCGACAGTGCCAACCACGCTGTTGCGTCTGGTCGGCATCTCGTCCAAGACCGTGACCGCAACCCGATCATCCGAACCAATCTCGCAGTGAAGGACTGAACCATGGCTCGAATCGCCCGTGGCCTTGTGGCGTTGATGGCGCTCGTTGCGCTCGTCGTCGGTGTGCCGTATGCGTTGATCCGTTTCGTCGGTCGACCCTGGCCGACTCGCATGCCCGGCGTCGACGTTGTGTGGCAATCGATTCGACGCGGCGACATCAGTGACTCGACGGTCATGAAGATGCTTGCAATCCTGATGTGGATTGCGTGGGCGCGCCTGACTGTGAGCGTGATCGTGGACCTGATCGCGCGTCTGTCGGGGCGACCGATCCCACGACTCGGCGCGCTCGGATCATCGCAGCAGTGGGCCGGTGCACTGATCGCAGCAATCGTCGTGCTCGGCGCCTCCCTGCCCCGGCCAGCAGGTGCGGCTACGGGCGCTGCAACACCTCGGCCGATTCCTTTCGCGCTCCTCGTGACCGATCACGCTGAGGGTGATTCACCGGTGCCAACACCGGCGCTGGACACCACCTCTGTTCTTGATGCTCCGGCGCAAGTGCCCAATCACACCGTCGTGGTGCAAGCGGGTGACACCCTCAGCGCGATTGCGGGGCACGAACTCGGTGACGCGCGGGAGTGGCCGCAGCTCTGGGAGGCGAATCGTGGCCGCCGCTTTGGGAGTCGCACCTTCGACGATCCCAATCTCATCATCACCGGCTGGGAACTCGTCGTGCCCGGGATACTGAGTTCCGATGTCGTTGATGCCCCGAGTGTCGTTGATGCCCCGGATGTCGTTGATGCCCCGAGTGTCCCGGATGTCGTTGTCGGCGCGGCGGCCGCCGAGGTGCCTACCGTGGTCGAAACACCGGTCGCAGCTGATCGGCGAGCGGTGGGCGCCGAGCCGGTGTCGCTTGATCACATGGCTGGCCGACCGGATGAGCACGCAAGCTCCGATGCGCCGGAGCAACAGGCTGCAAGCGAGCATGGCCATGATTCGTTCCCCTCGCCCGTTGGTCTGGGTGGTGCAATGCTCGTGGCAAGTGGCGTCGTAGCGAGCCTGGCCACGCGTCGGCGACGGCAGTTGCGTGCCGCAGGGGTCGACGCTCGTGTCCCCGAGCCGGCGTTCAACCAGGTCGTGGTGGAGACCATGGTGCGCGGTATCGATCGAGGCGAAAGCATTGCGCGGCTCGATATTGCCCTGCGCGCGGTGGCCAACGAACTTGTGGAGCGCGCTCCGGGTGTGGGGGTATTGGGCGTTTTGCTCTTCGACGATGGTGCCCTCGACATGATGCTCGCCGGTCCGGTGCCCTCCGTGACGCAGCCATGGTTGTCTTCCTCGCCGACGCGCTGGCACCTCGCAGCCGAGGTAGATCTCGGCGATCTTGCCGAGGCCGCCCGCCGATCCAACCAACCCTGCCCGGCGCTTGCCCACCTCGGCTCCGTACCCGGTTCGGGTGGAGTTGGACATGCCGAGCTGTTCGTTGATCTGGAAGCGATCGGTCTGTTGACCATTGATGCCGGACGCGCTGCGGCAGCGAATGTGGCGCGCGGGATTGCTGCAGGAATAGCCGTGTCGCCGTTGTCAGAGGTCGCTCATCTCATCACGTGTCGGCTGGGGGAATCTCATCTCGGCCGACCCTGCACGACCGCTGCTCCCACGTTGGATGCTGCGCTCGACGTCGCCTCGGATGCCATCGGCACTACGGTGGCCACCACCAGTACAGCGTTGTCTACCTTCACCCTTCGTGCCCGCAATCAGGGCGGTGAGGCCTGGGAGCCAGCCATCATCGTTGCTTCCTCGGCACCTCGAGTTGATGCCAGTGTCGACGATGGTTCCGACGCTGACGGCCTCGAAACAGACGCTGAGTTGGTAGCTCTCACTGCAGTGGGTGGTCGCGGCTTGGCCGTCGTTGTCGATCGTCGAGTCGAGGGAGCTACCTGGGTGATCGCGCAGGAGCCGCATCGGTGGGTGTTGCAACCACTCGGCCTGGTGTTCGAACCCGTAGGTCTGAGTGTCGAAGAGATCAATCACGTGCAGGCGCTGCTCGACGAGTCCGCGCAGCCTTTGCTCTACAGAGAGCCGCCGAGTGCAGTGTGTGTCGATGGCGTAGACGTCGACGATGCGGGAACATGGCGCGAACCTGTTTGGTCGATGATGGTCCGACTGTTGGGTCCGGTGGAGGTCTGTGAACCATCCGGGCGTGTGGCCGAGTTCGAACGATCGAAAGCGCTCGAGTTGGTTGTCTGGCTGAGTCAGCATCGCGAGCGATCCACGCGAACCGCTGCGCGAACCGCACTCTGGGAGTTGAATGTTCGCGATGCCACGTTCGCAAACGTGGTCAGCGACGCGCGCCGTGCCCTTGGTCGCCTCGCTCCCGTGCGAGATGGCGATGAGTGGATCTCGCGCACGCTCACCGAGCACCTGCCGCTCCATCAGGCCGTGACCACCGACGCTGAGGTTCTTTGGGCGCGTCTGGAAACCGCCCGTCACCAACCGGTACTCGACGCGATTGAGACCTTGCGCCCCGGTGTTGCGCTGGTGCGTGACCTGCCCTTCTTCGGTACCTCATACCTGTGGCCCGACGCCGAGGGCATCACATCGCAACTCACCCTACTCGCTACCTCCAGCGCCACCCTGCTGGCTGAGCACTACCTGTCGATCGGCGATATCGATGGCGTCTTTTGGGCAACGGGGCAGGGGCTGAAGGTGCTCGCCGGCCACGAGGAACTCATTGCACTTCGGATGCGCGCCCACGCCCGTCAGGGAGATCTGGCCGGCGTTCGTCAGGAGTGGGAATCGTACGAGCGCGCGCTCACTGCGGATCCGTGGAGCTCGGGTGACCCGGCACCAAAACTCGTTGCGCTCCGCCGCCAACTGCTGTCGCTCTCATTGTTGCAGTCGGCCTAGTTGTACTGATCCATGATGGTGGTCTCGACCACGCGAGCAAGGGTGTCCTTGATGGCCTGCGCCTGGGCACGGGTGACATCGGGAACGTCGAGCAAGTCGGCGAGCGTGGCGCGTTGCAGCTTGGTGAGTTCGCCGAAGTGGTTGGTAATGGCCCTCACGGCTTCGGGTGTGAGCCGGGGTACGCGGGCGAGTAGGCGCATGCCGCGCGGCGCAAGTGCCTGATCGAGATCGTCGGGCGCCGCGCCGCATGGCGCCAGAGCAAGCGCGCTCTGACGCAGATCGAGTACCTCGTCGCTGCTCAGTGCGGCCATCAGCCGGTGGGTGTCGGAGGTGGTGCAATCGACCGGCAGGTAGTCGCCGATGACGAGATCGATCTCGAGATCGATTTCGGTGTACAACTCATCGAGTTGCAAACGCAACAATCGTGCATCTACACCGAGCTCGACGATCATGGTCTCGATCTCGTTAGCGATGCGGTGCACCATCTCGCCGCGTTGCACCACGGCTGCCACGTCGCGCAGGGTGACCACGTCTTCGACCTCGAGCGCGGTGAGATTGGCCATCGCATCGTCGAGACGCACCTTGTAGCGCTCGAGTGTTTGCAGCGCCTGGTTGGCGCGATCGAGCAGGCGACCGACTTCTTGCAGCTGATGCTTCTGGTCACCCACGTACACGTTGATGACGCTCATCTCTTCGCTCACGCTGATGACGGGCGCATCGAGGCTGCGCGCGACGCGTTCGGCAGTGCGATGGCGTGTGCCCGTCTCGACCGTGGACACGCTGCTGTCGGGCACGAGGTGCACGTTGGCGCGAGCGATGCGGCTGACATCGGCGGCGAGGATGATCGCACCGTCCATCTTGGCGAGTTCGCTGAGCCGCTGCGGCGAGAACGGTGCATCGAGCAAGAAGCCGCCCGAGCAGATGGCCAACACGTCGAGACTGTCGGACAACACCAGGAGAGCGCCCATCTTGGCGCGTACGATGCGGTCGAGCCCGTCGCGCAACGGCGTGCCCGGTGCAACCTGCGCGAGTGCGTCGAGGAGCGCATCTGGCTGGCGGGGCTCGGGGGACATCGGCCTAGTTTACGGGCCGGCCTCGCCGATGAGCCCGGCGGCCCGCAGGGCTTCGGGAAGCGTGGACACGCGCGTGATGCGAATGCCGCTACCGGGGTCGGGCGCAGAGGCCGGCACGATGGCGCGGGCGAAACCGAGCCGCGCCGCCTCGCTGAGCCGGCGCTGGGTCTGGGCCACCTGGCGCAGCTCGCCGGCCAGGCCGATCTCGCCGCATACCACCAAGTCGGCAGGCAATGGGCGGTTAGTCATGGCCGACACGATGGCCAGGCAGAGGCTGAGGTCGACTCCCGGTTCAGTGAGTTTGACGCCGCCCACCACTGAGGCGTAGACCTCGTGGCTCCCGACGGGTAAGCGGGCGCGTCGTTCGATGACGGCCAATAACATCGCGAGGCGATTGGGGTCCACGCCCTGAGCCGACCGGCGCGGTGGCGCGCCGCCGTGCACTGGATTGGTGAGCGCTTGCACCTCGACCAACAACGGACGCTGCCCCTCGATGGTGGGCACTACGGCAGAGCCGGGCACGCCGGTGCGACGATCGGCAAGGAACAACTGGCTGGGGTCGGGTACCGGGATGAGCCCGGAATCGGCCATTTCGAACAAGCCGAGTTCGTTCGTGGGCCCGAAGCGGTGCTTCGATGCGCGCAGCAGGCGCAGCGCATGATGGCGCTCGCCCTCGAACGACAACACGGTGTCGACAAGATGTTCGAGCACGCGTGGGCCGGCGAGGCCACCTTCTTTGGTGACGTGACCGACCAAGACCACGGTGACATCGCGGTGCTTGGCCTCCTGCACCAACCGGTGCGCGCAACTGCGCACCTGCACCACCGAGCCGGGGGCGGACGACAGATCTGGGTCTGCCACGGTCTGGATGCTGTCGATGATGACCAGCTCGGGTTTGATCTGCTCGATCGCCGCAATGATGTGCGGTAGCGACGTCTCGGGCAGCAGCCACAGGTTGGGTCGCACAGCATTGAGTCGACCCGCGCGCAGCCGCACCTGTTGGGCGCTTTCCTCGGCCGAGACGTACAGCGTGCGCCCCGGCCAGCCGGCGAGCAACTGCAACAACAGCGTGCTCTTTCCGATTCCGGGCTCGCCACCGAGCAGGGTGACCGACCCGGGCACGAAACCGCCACCGAGTACGCGGTCGAGTTCGCTGATGCCGGTTGGGCGTGGTCCGGAGATCGTGGTGTCCACCTCGCAGATGGGCATGGCCACCCCCGCGGGGAACAACGCCATGCCAGCAGCGAGCGTGGAGATGTCGTCGGGCGTGTCCATTTCCTCGATGAGACTGTTCCACGCACCGCACGCAGGGCAGCGCCCCGCCCACTTCGATTGGCTGGCACCGCATTCGGTGCAACGATGAACGAGCCGAAGTTTGGCCATGGGTTCACCCTACGCGAGCGGTGTGACAGCCTTGATGCGCTGGCAGACAGACCGGGTCAGCGCGCGTGCTCATTTCGTTGACGGACCACGATCACGTACACGATGAAGCCAGCGCAGACGATCAGCCACACGGCGAGCGCGATCAATGCGCCCTTGGCGAGAGCACCCGCCCACGCGTTGGTGGGAGCCTTGTCCTGGGTGATTGTGCCGACATCGACGGCGGATCCATCGCCAGGCACGGTCCACGACAACGTGCCCCCGCCTTGTGCCCCGGTGGTGGTCTTCACTGCGCCGGGCAGGCCAGCAGTAAGCGTGATGCCGACGGCATCTGCGGGCTGCACGCCGGCGGCCGCGAGTTCACGCGCGTACGGCGTAGCGCCGACGGCCGAGAGCAGCGTCTCGTCGCTAAAGGCCGACATACCACCGGTGACCTGCAGGGTGCCGTTGAGATGGAATGTGGTCAATGCCCCGGTGTGCTCACGTGCGAGCGCGATGCCAACGAGGGGGCCGTTCGGTCCGCTCACGTTCGCAAGGATTTCCGTCGCCTGAGCGGGCGTCTGGAACGTCTTGGTGAGCACGACGCGCAGGCCGCCAGTGGGTTCTGCGGTCGGCCCCACCACCGTCCAGCCCGCCGTCTTCACGTCGTCGAAGCGAAGGTCGGTGGCCAAACTCGGTGCCTGCTTCACCACCGCAGCGTCGGCCACTGCGGTGATGGTGATCAGGCCCGAGCCGTCGACCTTCATGGCAATGTTCACGTTCACGTCGACTCGGCACGAGGCACAAAACACCGTGATCGCGAGCAGGCTGAGGATTCGTCGAGCGGCGCGTGCCATCGCGATCAGTCTGGCAGCTGAGCGTGGCCAATCGCTGCCGCGTCGCGCACGGAGCCCGCGGCGGTCGGTCGCGCGGTCGGTTGCGCGGTCGGGCGCGCGGTCGGGCGCGCGGTCAGTTGCGCGGTCAGTTGCACGGTCAGTTGCACGGTCAGTCGCGCGGTCGGGCGCGCAGTCAGTTGCACGGTCAGTCGTCGGTCTGGTCGGACTTCCGGCGGCGAGCCACGTACACCGCCACCCCGCCGATCACGATCACGCCAGCGGCGATGGCGATGATGATACTGGTGTCGTTCGAGCTGTCGGCGTCGACGTCGATGTCGCCCGGCTCGGGAGCGGTTGCGATCACCACGGGCTCCGAGCCGCCAACGGTGGTATCGGCAACGACGCTGTCGGGCACGACGTCGCCTGGGGCAGCGGTGCCCTCGGGAACTTCCTCGGGAGCCACGAGATCAGTAGAAGTCGGCGGCCCGGCGGTGACTCGCACGGATGGCGCGGCGAACTCAGCCGCGGTGCCATCCGCATTCGGCGGGTCGATCCAGTTGTTCTGACCCTTCTCGCATTTCTGCACAACGGGGAAATACAGCGTTCCGGCTTGGCTCGGCGCAGTGAAAGTGATGCCGAATTTACCGCTCGTGTCGGCAGCGGGCAGTGACCCACCCGAGAAGGTGATCGTGCGGTCCTTCTTCTCAGCGGTCCAACCGGACTGCTGCACCGGTGTGGCATCGGTGAGGTTCTCGGGCATTAGGAACGCAAGGCTGATTGTGGGCGACCCACCGCAGCCATGCGCAGGCGAGAACGACACCGTGGCGCTCGTGCCTGCCTCGACGGCGATGGGGTCCGGTTCCACATGGGCGTAGGAGACGCCGGTGACCATCAGCGTGGCAGCTGCACACGTTCCCAGAACAGCGAACGCGAAAGAGATAGGACGTTTGTTGTTCATGCGCCTATTCTCGCATCGAGATCGCCGACTTCGAGGGCGATTCGTCTGGTGTTTGCATTGCATTCGGTGGGACTTGCACCCGCTCCGAGAGCCGACGCACGAACCCGCTACGAAGCCAATCGAGATGTGCTTACCCGACGTGCAGCGTTGTGGCGGTGCTTACTCGGTAACCCCGGTTGTTGGACCGCCGTCGCCCGCGCCCGCCAACTCGATGGCTGGCGGCGGCAGGAACCCCTCGACCGAACGGAAGCAAATGCGCTCCTCGCCCGGCTTGTCGGGATCGTCCTCTGTGTCGACGACGATGATCTCGCCGGCACGGAACTCTTTGTAGAGGATCTTCTCCGAGAGAGGATCCTCGACCATGCGCTGGATCGCACGACGCAACGGACGTGCCCCCAACTGCGGGTCGTAGCCCTTGCGCGACAGCAGTTCCTTGGCGCTCTGGGTGAGCTCGATGCCGAGACCCTGTGATTCGAGTTGGCCCATGAGACGCTTAGTCATGAGATCGACCATCTGCATCACTTCTTGCTGGGCGAGTTCGTGGAACACGATCACGTCGTCGATGCGGTTCAAGAACTCGGGTCGGAAGTGCGACTTGAGCGCATCCATGACCTTGTCCTTCATCCGCTCGTAGCTCACGGCCTCGTCGTTCTTGGTGAAGCCGACGTTGGCCTTGCGCAGATCTGCGGTACCGAGGTTGCTGGTCATGATCAACACGGTGTTGCGGAAGTCGACCGTGCGGCCCTGGCTGTCGGTGAGACGGCCCTCTTCCAGAATCTGCAACAACGTGTTGAACACGTCGGGGTGAGCCTTTTCGATCTCGTCGAATAGCACCACGCTGAACGGCTTACGACGAACGGCTTCGGTGAGTTGGCCGCCCTCTTCGTATCCGACATATCCGGGGGGCGCACCGACGAGACGGCTGACGGTGTGCTTCTCCATGTATTCGCTCATGTCGAGCGAGATCAGCGCGCTGTCGTCGCCGAACAGGAACTCGGTGAGCGTCTTTGCGAGTTCGGTCTTACCCACGCCGGTTGGGCCGAGGAAGATGAACGAGCCGCTCGGGCGCTTCGGGTCTTTGAGGCCCGCACGGGTGCGGCGAATGCTCTGGCTGACCGCCTTGATGGCGTTCTCTTGACCGATGATGCGCTTGTGCAACTCGGCTTCCATGTTGAGCAGCTTGGCCGTTTCCTCTTCGGTGAGCTTGTATACCGGGATACCGGTCCAGATGCTGAGCACCTCGGCCACTGCTTCTTCGTCGACTTCGTCGAACAGGTCGACACCGCTGGCCTTGACCTCGGCCTCTTTGGTGGACTTCTCTTCCAGCAGGGTCTTTTCCTGATCGCGCAGACGGCCGGCCTCTTCGAAACGCTGTTCTTCAACGGCCTTCTTCTTGGACTCCTGCACCTCGCCGAGGCGGGTCTCGAGTTCTTTCAGATCGGGAGGCGTACCCATGCGCTTGATGCGCAGGCGGCTACCAGCTTCGTCGATGAGGTCGATGGCCTTGTCGGGCAGGTGACGATCGCTGATGTAGCGGTCGGCCAGGTTGGCCGCAGCGACGAGCGCCTGATCGGTGATCGTGACCCGGTGATGGGCCTCGTACTTGTCGCGAATGCCCTTGAGGATTTCGATGGTGTGAGCCACCGTGGGCTCTTCGACCTTTACGGGCTGGAAGCGCCGCTCGAGTGCGGCATCTTTTTCGAGGTGTTTGCGGTATTCGTCAGTGGTTGTTGCGCCGATGGTCTGCAGCTCGCCACGAGCCAGCATGGGCTTGAGAATGGACGCAGCGTCGATGGCGCCTTCGGCGGCGCCTGCACCCACGAGGGTGTGGATCTCGTCGATGAAGAGCACGATGTCGCCGCGGGTCTTGATTTCCTTGAGCACCTTCTTGAGGCGCTCTTCGAAATCACCGCGGTAACGGCTACCGGCCACGAGTGCGCCGAGGTCGAGCGTGTATAGCTGCTTGTTGCGCAGCGTGTCGGGAATGTCGTTCGACACGATCTTCTGGGCGAGGCCCTCGACAATTGCGGTCTTGCCGACGCCTGGCTCGCCGATGAGCACCGGGTTGTTCTTGGTGCGGCGGGACAGGACCTGCATGACCCGCTCGGTTTCGCGCAAGCGACCGATGACCGGGTCGAGTGCCTTTTCGCGAGCGAGCTGGGTGAGGTTGCGCCCGAACTGGTCGAGGATGAGCGAACCCGACGGAGTGTCGCCGCCCTGGCCGCCCGACGCGGCACCGGTCTTGTCGCCCGGGGTCGAACCCGTGCCGGAGGCGCCCGGACCGGAGTAGCCCGACAACAGCTGGATGACCTGCTGGCGCACGCGCGACAGATCGGCGCCGAGCTTGACGAGAACCTGCGCGGCGACGCCTTCACCCTCGCGGATGAGGCCGAGCAGGATGTGCTCGGTGCCGATGTAGTTGTGACCGAGCTGCAGCGCCTCGCGGAGCGACAGTTCGAGCACCTTCTTCGCACGGGGCGTGAAGGGGATGTGGCCGGACGGGGAAGAGCCGCCTTGGCCAATGATTTCTTCGACTTGGCTGCGCACCGCTTCGAGCGAGATACCGAGCGACTCGAGCGCCTTTGCGGCGACGCCTTCACCTTCGTGGATGAGGCCGAGGAGTATGTGCTCGGTACCGATGTAGTTGTGGTTGAGCAGGCGCGCTTCTTCCTGCGCCAGCACCACGACCCTACGTGCTCGGTCGGTGAATCTTTCGAACAAGGGAATCCTCCCTGCGGCTGAGATTCGTTGGCTGAGTGTAACCGTGGGGTGGGCGATCCCACGGGCGTCATCGGGCTACGAACCTCGGGATGTGACCCGGGTACGGTCGTGCCCTTCCTTCGGCCGATCGTGGTGGACCTTCAAGGACTTTCGTCGAGCGCCGGGCCGATTTCCCGAGCGGCCCACCCCGGTGCACGGCCCGCTGGCGGTGCGCCGTCGACCGGCCAGCCAATTGCGCAAACACCCATCCCAGCACGTAACGTCGGAGCGTGGCGTCCTCGAGCCCGCTCCTCATCTCCCCCTCCATGGCCGAGGACTTGGCCAGGGTCGAGGCAGAGCTACGCGATTCGGTCAGAACCGACGACGCGTTCTTGACCGAGGTCGCCAGTCACCTCATCCTCGCCGGCGGCAAGCGCATCCGGCCCGGCTTCACCATTGCGGCGGCGTTCGGCGCTGTCGCCGAAGCCCGCCCGGCGGATCATTCCGTGGTCATGGGCGCGGTTTCGGTCGAGCTCGTGCATCTTGGTTCGCTCTATCACGATGACGTCATGGACGATGCGGCCACCCGGCGCACCGTCGACAGCGTGAACGCCCGGTGGGGAAACCTCAAGGCCATCCTCGCCGGCGACTTCCTGCTGGCCAAGGCATCCGAGATCGCCGCCTCGCTCGGCACCGAGGTCGCGGGCCTGCTCGCCAACACCATCGCCCGGCTGTGCGAAGGCCAGGTCCGCGAGCTCCAGGACGCCTACAACATCGGCCGCACCGAGCAGAACTACTACACGTCCATCGCGGGCAAGACCGCCGCGCTCCTCGCCACTGCGTGCCGAATCGGGGGCATCGTCGCCGACCTGCCCCGGCCGCTCATCGACACGCTCACCACGTTCGGCCGCTGCTACGGCATGGCGTTCCAGGTCGTCGACGACATCCTCGACCTCGTGTCCACCGACGAGGAGCTGGGCAAGCCGTCAGGCAACGATCTCGTCGAAGGCATCTACACGCTGCCGGTGCTCTACACCCTCGAGACTCCGGCCGCCGACGCGCTGCGCGCCATCCTCGGCGACAAGCTCGAGCCCGAGCAGCGCGAAGCAGCGCGGGCCATAGTGCTCGCCGGCGATGGCATCGAGCGGGCCCTCGAGGTCGCTCGCGAGTTCTCGCACGAGGCGGCTTCCGCGCTCGCCCCGCTCGAAGGCACGTTTGCTGCCGCGTCGCTCGGTGCCGCCGCTGATCACCTCATCGCCAAGGTCGCCGCGGCCGCGTCACGCTGACGCATTCATCTGGCGGGTTGCGATGCATCGGTACCGCCCACCACGCGGAGGTTCCGGCGGCGCGATGCCCGACGGGTCGCCGCGTCGTCGAGGAACGAGAGCACGGTCTCGTTGAAGATCGCCGAGTTCTCGACCATGAACCCGTGGGCGCCACCGCGCACCACCGCGAGTCGCGCGCCGCTGATGTGCGATGCGAGCAGCTCGGAATCGGCAACCGGTGTGAGGATGTCCTGGCTGCCGACGATCACGAGTGTGGGCACCGCGACAGCTGCGAGCTTCTCGCTCCACCCTTCGTCGACGGCCAGCAGTGCGCGGCACTGGCCGACGAAGCCGTGCACCGGCGCGCGGAGCGCGAACGGTGCCACGACCTGCGCGAGCGGCCAGAGCCGCCGCATCGAGCGGGGACCGATGAGCCAGTTGAGGTTGTGCGTGGCGAACGCCCGCATGCCCCGGCCCTGCGCCTGTTCGATCCAATTCTCGAACAGCTCGCGGCGCCACGGCTGCATGCGGCAGGCCGTGCAGGCGAGCACGAGCGAACGCACGAGCTCGGGCCGGGTGACCGCGAGGATCTGCGCGAGCACGCCTCCCATCGACGCACCCATCACGTGCGCAGAGGTCACGCCCGCGTGGGCGAGCACTGCGGCCGCGTCATCGGCCATCTGTTCGAGGCTGTAGGCGCCGCGCGGCTTGTCGCTGCGCCCGGTGCCCCGGTTGTCGACCGCCAGGCACGCATAGTGCGAACCGAACGAGCGTCGTTGCAGCAGCCATCCGGAGTTGTCGGTGCCCAGGCCGTGCAACATCAGCAGCGGCTCGCCGTCGGGGTTGCCGAACACGCGGTAGTGGATGCGGGCTCCATCGGAAGCGATCGCACACGGCACGCAGCCACCGTAGCGGCGCGGCGCACGCCGGTAGGCTCCGCGTCCATGTCGGCCTTCGCGAATCGCCACGGAACCGGATCGTTCCGCCGGCGGCACCTGCTCGTCGCGGTCGACGACCACACGATCGCCGCGGGGCTCGAGGACGAGATGCACCACTTCGAGATCACGGTGCACCACGACGGGTGGGTGGTCACCGAGATCACGGGTGCGCCGGTGCGCTGGCCCTGGTCGCCATGCTTCGACTCACCCGATGCCCTCGCCGCGCTCGTGGGGCTGCCGCTCGTGGCCACGCCCGCCGAGGTGGCGGCCTGGGCCGACGCGCGCCAGCAGTGCACGCACCAGTTCGACCTGGCCACCATCGCCATCGCGCATGCGGCGCGCCACGTGTCGGGCGGCGCGGCCCGCCGCGACTACGTCACCGAGGTGCCCGACTGGAACGAGGCTCCCTTCACCGCGCGCCTGTGGCGAGACGACGAACTGCTGCTCGACTGGACCTGTGATCGCGAGGTGGTCCTCGCACCGGCGAGGTATCGCGGCGCGCCGTTGAAGTCCGGGTTCTTCACCTGGTGCGCGACCAACCTCGACACCGACACCGCCGAGGCCGCACAGATGTTGCGCCGCGCGGTGTGGTTGTCGCCCGCCCGCAAGGTCGATCTCGAGGACATGGACGACGCGACCGAGAGCGGGCTCAC
>JANYCT010000008.1 GCA_025360105.1 Actinomycetes bacterium
CATCGAGTGCACCGCTCACCAGCTTGGGGCGTTCAGAGGAGACTCCGCGCAACGCTGCGTTGACCGTGTCGGCGATTGTGGCCGTGCCAAGTTCGGCCCGCGCAGCACTCAATGCAGAGTCATCGATGTCAATGAGATGCTTCACCATCGCTTCAGTCTCTCCCAACACGTTGCCCTAGATCCAGCGATCCTTCTCAGACCGCATCAGTTTCACTCGGGGGTGGTGTTGAGTGCAGTCCGGATGCACTGCCGGTGCGGGTGGCGGCGACGAGGCCAAGCTCGAGTTGTACCCAGACGAGTTTGGACGCCTTCATGTAGGTGGGTTTAACCATCGAGGCTCGCTAGGGCGCCACCCAAACGTTGCGCGCCTGGGCGTTCGGCCATGTTGGGCTGGCTCACTCGTTGATGCGCTTCACCGACCGTGAACAGACCGCAGTTGAGACAGTCCCGAACATTGTGCTCGAGCGCGTCTGGTTCCATCTCCATCGCGAGATCGATGAGCGTGCGCAGCGCCGTCGTGCAGCGAATGCCATCCACCTCGGTGATGCCACCCACCACGTAAAGCCCCGCAGTCGCCGCATGTGTTCGCGGTGCGCGGCCAACCGAACTCGCGGCCGCAGGGAATCATCGAAATCAGAACAACGCTTCCCCGTCGTCAACCTCACCGATCCCTCCGTCGGTGCTGCCAGCGCCAACTCAAGTCAGGCGTTGAGCGCAGCAGTGAGAGCAGCGAGTCGACTCTGGTTCTCCGGAAGGTCAAGGTCACCGATGGCCGTCGCCGCCGCGTCGAGGTGACCCTGCACCGCCGCCTGTTCGCCTCGTGCGAGCAGCGACGCGGCCCAGTCGAGATGTGTACGCGCGACCCACGGCGGGGCGCCCATCTGCTCGTGTTGACGGACGGCTGCGGCAAACAGTTCGTCGGCCCGCCGGTGCTCGCCTAATCGGTCGAGAAGGAGTGCACGCACTCGGTCGACCGCGCCGAGGTAGCTGCCGCCGGTGACAAGGTGGAGCGTGCTCTGGTGCTCGAATAAGTCGGCGAGCGTGCGGCGCTGCTCGTCGGAACCAATCTCAGCGGCGACCTCACTCCACAATCCCACCGTCATCGGATAGCCGGCGTCGTCGGGCAGCACTTCACCGCTGATCAAGTCGAGACCCGCGGCGGCGTCATCGACCCTGCCTTGGGCCAGTCGGATGAACGCTGCAATCGCCCGCGACGAACTGGTGACATGGCCGAGCTGTTCGGCCACATCAGCGATCCATCCGAGTTCGGCGAGCGTTCCACGTTCGCGGCTGATCAGAAGTCGAGTCGATGTGCCGAAGTTGATTCGCTCGGGCAGATCGAGCTGCTTCATCAGATGCACATTTGCACGCGACGATTCCTCGGCGAGGTCGAGATTTCCGCTCATCGCCCTGACCATCGTTTGCAGGAGCAGCACGCTGACTGTGGGTCTGTGCATCGACTCCCCGACTGCGGATTGCATGCTGGCGAGCGCTGTATCGAGGAGATCACGTTGACCGAGAAGAAACGCCATAAGGCATTGATTGAAGACCAGCATCCGCACCCGCGTCGGAGCCCGTTCGGCGTCGAGTGCCTCCTGCATGAACCGTGCATGCTGCTCGGTACCAGCACGATCCAGGCGCATCGGAAAGGCCGGCATCCGGGTGAGTACACGGGCTCGTTCGGGAGGCGAGAGTGACGGCAGCAGCTTGAAGAACTGGTCGAGGGCGACCCGGCGCCCCTCCAGATCGCGTTCGAAGATCAGCTCGACGGACAGGGAGCCGACCAATTCTGCGCGCTGGGCATCGGTGAGTGCAGGCATCGACAACGCCCGTCGGAGCATGTTGGTCTTGTCTGGGTCGGCTGCGTCGGTCTCGACGAAGGTTCCGCGTGTGGTGACGCTCAGCGCCTCACAGGCCGTGTCGACATCGCCGCTGTCCACGGCCAGCGTTGCCGCAGCCAACGCGCTTGCCTGGCCTTGCTCGACGGAACCGGAGCAGCACTGCGATTCGGCGAGTCGCACCAGGGTTCGGCGACGTTCGGCATCGAAGGAATCGACGTCCTCCATGAGCTCCAACGCCGTTTCGAACCAGCGCACTGCGCTTTCGTGCGCGCCTCGGTCTGCGGCCTGCGAGCCGGCTCGCACGGTCAGTTCAATGGTCCGTGTTGGGTCGCCGCCAGCTGAGGCCTCCATCCAGTGCGTCGCGAGTTCGGTGATGACTGCGTCGAGGTCGTTGGCGTGGCGGATCTCAAGCGCTTCGGCCACCTTGCGGTGCTGACGCGACCGACGGCTGGCGGACAGTTCGCCGTGGAGTGTCTCGCGGACCAACGCGTGCGCGAAACGATAACGGTTGACGCCGACCTCAACCGCAAGACTCGCCGCGATGGCAGTGTCGAGCGCGTCCAACACACTGTCGGCATCGCGGCCGACAACGTCGGCGAGCAGGTCGACATCGAACTCGTAACCGATGACCGCGGCCGAACGGAGGATCTGCTCGACGTCGACACCGAGACGACTCAACCGGCGGCCGACGACTTCGCGGATGCCTTCGGGGATGCCGGCCTCCTCGGGCGTCAGATCGCTCGTCCACCGGCCGTCGCGTTCCACCAGTGCACCGGTCTCGGCGAGATGGCGCAGTACCTCGCCGAGGAAGAACGGGTTCCCCGAAGTTTCGCGGTGCACGAGTTCGGCGAACGCCAAGCCGGCCTCGTCGAGGTCGTGCCCTCCTGTTCGCACGAGCAGTTCGCGTACGCCTTCGCTGCCGAGACCGTCGAGCCCGATGCGGGTGACGGCCTCCATCCGGCGGAAGTCGGCCAGCATCGCCGACAACGGGTGCGTGCGATCGACGTCGGTATCGCGATAGGTGCACAACACCATCAACCCGGCCGGATTGGCGGTGATCAGATGACGTAACAGCAGCAGGGTCGGCTTGTCGGCCCAGTGGAGATCATCGATCACGAACAGTCGTGGGTGGTCTCCCCCGCCGACGGTCAGCCACGACTCCACCGCCTGGAACAGTCGGAACCGTTCGGTGTCGGGTTCGTCGCGCAACGCGGCAGGCAGACCGGCAACCCGGTCGTGCAGGTCGGGTACGAGCCTGACGAGATCGCCCGGGTAGTCACCCAGCGCGGCGAGGCGATGTTCGGGCGACGTCTGCTTCACGAACCAGTCCAATGCGGCGCCGAACGCCTGGAACGGCACCGCGACGTCTTCGTCGCAACGCCCGGCCAACACCAACGCGTCTGCGTCCTGCACCCGCGTTGCCAACTCCTGCGCCAGCCGGGTCTTGCCGATGCCGGGTTCGCCCGCGAGCATCACGACTTCGAACCCACCTGCATTGCAGTGCATCCATGCATCGACGAGCTTTTCGAAGACCTTCTCGCGCCCCGAGAACGGAAGCCCCGGCGCGTGCGCGAACACCGGAGGAAGCCCGAGCTCCACCGGCGACGATGCCCTTTCTGAGAGCGGTAGCCAAGCCACTTCGCACGCTGCCAGCGGCTCGGCGAGTCCTTTCAATTCGAGGTCGCCGAGCGGGCGGAACTCGTGTCCGCCGCGTCCCCTGGCGAGATGCATCACCAATGCAGCGCAGCGGATCGTACCCGGCTCTGCGGATGCTTCGAGTCGTTGTGCCTCGACCACCGGCAACCCGAAGCAGTCGTCGCCTTGGCGGGTGACATCACCGACGGAGATGCCAACCCGCACCTGCATCCGTTCGGTCGCGCCGCGGCGGTTTGCCAAGTCGATGTCCTGCTGGAGTGCGACGCCTGCGGCAACGGCAGCCGCTGCACTGGCGAAGGTGGCCATCATTCCATCACCGAGATGTTTGACGACCTGCCCGCCGTTGCCGATGATCGCGTCGCTGAGGATCGAGTCATGAACTCCGCGGAGTACCTCGGCGGCTTCTTCGCCGAGGCGCGTGCGCAACTGAGTCGATCCCACCAAATCGGTGAACATCACTGTCACGGTGCCTACGCTCGAGTCGCTCATCATCACCCCGACAGTGAACCGTAGTCCACCGGTGTTGAAGGTGGTCACGAGAGCGGGTTCGACCTACCGATCGTGGGCCGCAGCCGCAGAAGTGCTTGCGCGGTTGGTCCACCGGAAATACGATCATCCGCACGACGGCATCCAGCCCGACCGGTCGGCCGGCAATGGGCCGCCTTCATGGTCACATCGACGAAAGGCGGAAACCCACATGCGCGTTCTGGTGCTCGGCGCTGGCTTTGGCGGACTGGAGCTCACCTCGACACTCTCCGAGGTGCTCGGCGACGACGTGGAGGTCACGCTCATCGATCGAGGCGAGGGCTTCGTGTTCGGATTCTCCAAGCTTGATGTGATGTTCGGACGAACAGTTGCGGAGCGCGTCGTCCACCCGTATCGCGACATCGTCAAGCCCGGGGTGACATTCGTGCAGACCACGATCCGCTCGATCGACCCAACCGCGCGACGGGTAGAAACCGACGCGGGCCCGTTCGAGGGCGATGTGATGGTCGTAGCGCTCGGCGCAGACCTGCACCCCGACGCGACCCCCGGCCTGGTCGAAGGCGGCAACGAGTTCTACACGGTGGCCGGCGCGTTCGCACTGCGCGACACGCTCGCAAACTTTGGGGGCGGACGGGTCGTCGTCGCGGTCACATCGACGCCTTTCAAATGCCCACCAGCGCCGAGCGAGACTGCACTCCTGGTGCACGACTTCTTGTCCGCCCGCGGCCTGCGCGAGAACTCTGAGATCTCGTTGGTGATGCCGCTGCCCGTGCCGATTCCTCCGTCTCCCGCAGCGTCCGCCGCACTCCTCGAGGCTTTTCGCGAGCGGAGCATCTCGTGGCACCCGAACCAGTTGGTGAGAGAGCTCGACCCCGCACGCAAAACGGCTGTCTTCACCGATGGTACGGAGATGCCCTACGACTTGTTTCTCGGTGTCCCGGCGCATCGCGTACCCACGGTGGTGGCCGAATCTGGGATGTGCGTCGACGGCTGGATCCCGGTCAACCCGCACACTCTCGAGACATCTTTCCCCGATGTCTACGCCGTGGGAGACGTCACGAGTGTCGGCACCCCCAAGGCCGGAGTATTCGCGGAAGGTCAGGCCCTCGTCGTTGCCGCGGCGCTTATTGCGAAGGTTCGCAACGAGACGCCGACGGTGACCTACGACGGCACCGGCATCTGCTACCTGGAATTCGGCCACGGGCAGATCGCCAAGGTCGAGGTCACGTTTCTCAGCGGTCAGGCCCCCGCGGGTGCGCTGCAGGGTCCGTCCATCGACTTCGCTGGCGACAAGAGCGCGTTCGGAACCAGCCGCATTCAGCGCTGGTTCGGCCGCAAGTGGTCGTTGGCCTGACCCGCGCGACTCGCCGATTGCCGCAGTGCGAGCCAGGGGTTCAGGAATAGATCGGTACTCGCCTGCGTTGACTACCCGAACGAACGGCGAGTCGCCGACAACCATCGAGGGGTACACCATGAGTGATGTAGCTGACATGAACGCATTCAACCGCGCCATCATCGACGAGTTCCGCGCCAATGAGGGCAAGGTCGGTGGAGGGTTCGCAGGCGCACCGATGATCCTCATCACCCACACCGGCGCGAAGAGCGGCAAGGAATACACGAGCCCGCTGGTCTATTCGATGGATGGCGACAAGCCGATCATCATCGCCTCCAAGGGCGGCGCTCCCGATGACCCACAGTGGTTCCGCAACCTGGTGGCCAACCCCACTGTCACCGTGGAGATCGGCACCGAGAAGTACATCGGCCGGGCCCGAGTTGCCGAGGGTGCCGAGCGCGATCGGTTGTTCCGTGCGCAAGCCGACATGATGCCGAACTTCGACGAGTACGCAACGAAGACCACGAGGGTCATCCCCGTGGTTGTCATCGAACGCGCCTGACGACACCGGAATACACCGACGCGGCGGCCCAAGCTAGGCTCACGACCATGAGCGCGAATGAAGAGTCGGTCGACGCGCGAGTGATGCGGCTCGAACGCGAGCTGGCAACGATGACCACCAAGCACGGTCTACAAGCGGCTCGCGCCGACGCACTCACACGCGAATTGGTGTGCAGCGAAACCGCTGCAGCCGACGCGGAGGCACTGCGCATCGCTCTTGCCGTTGCCGAGGCGAGGGCCGACTTTTCCGACGAGGGCCGCACCCAGCTCGAGAACCTCGAGCGTGAGCTCATGGCCACCCGCGCCACCTTGAGCTGGCGAACCACGCAGCCGCTCCGCATCGTACGGCGTCGGTTCCCCAACGGATCTCAGTGATGCACCTACGGCTGGTGCACGCCTCGGCGGCCAACCGTTTCATGCGCGACATTCTCGAAGCGATCGCCTTCGAGGCGCGTGCGCTCGGGGCTCACGCCGAAGTGGTCGACGACGAGTTCGACCCCGATCCAAGCGCCGTGCACGTGATCGTGCCGCACGAGTTCTTCGCCGTCACCGAACCCGCCGATTGGCCGAGCCGGGCGACCCTCGCGCGCACCATCGCACTGACCGTTGAGCATCCCGGTACGCCATGGTTCGAGACCTCCACCATCCAGTCGCGCCGTTGTGGTGCGGTGATGGAGATCAACGCCGACGCACTCACCGAACTCGCCCGACGCAACATCGACGCGCTGCCCTTCCAGATCGGCTACACCGCACACTGGGATCACTGGCATGCGAGGCAGGTGGAGCGCGACGTCGACATCCTCTACATGGGCTCTACCGACGATCGACGCGACGCCATGCTCGCTGAGGCCGGGAGATGGTGGAGCGACATACGCGCCCGGCTCTTGATACCCACGGTTGCGCCCAAGCCAGGCGAGGCGCCGGACAGCATCACCGGCGTCGGCAAGTACGAGTTGCTTGCGCGTAGCCGTCTGCTCGTGAACGCCCACCGACTCGACTCACGCTGTCTCGAATGGGTGCGTGTGATCGAGGCGATGAGCAACGGATGTGTCGTGCTGTCGGAACACTCTTCCGACGCAGCCCCTCTGGTTCCCGGCGAACACTTCGTGTCGGCGCGGCTCGAGACCCTCGGGCTCATCGCTCGCGGCATGGTGGCCGACGACGCCGAGCTCAACCGACTTCGCCGCAACGCGTACCAATTCGTACGCTCGGAACTGCCGATGCGCCCGTCGGTGGAAGCGATGCTCACGCTGGCCGCTGATCTGGTGCGCACACGGCGAACGGTGCCCCCGGTGCACCACGTGCCCGAGCCCCCTCGTCCCGGGCTGAGGACCGCCAGTTGGCCCACCACGATTACCCAGATCGACATCATCGGTGGCGCGGTGCGTCGCATCGAACAGCGTTTGCGCCGACTTGACGCCACGGTCCACGCGATGTCTCGCGGCGAGGCCATCGACGGAGCGGTTGAAGAGGTTCTCCGCACGCCGGCGACGCAGGTGTCAACGCCGCGGGTCTCGGTGATCACCGCGAACCATCAACACCGCCGGGAAGTCACCGAGGCGCTGGCGTCGATCGCCGCGTGCGCAGGGCCGGCGATCGAGTTGCTGGTCCAAGACGATGCATCCACCGATGGCTCCGTTGACGCGATCAGCGAGTTCCTGCAGCAGCGACCGTGGCTGCCCGCTCGAGTGTTCGCAGCCTCTGCCAACCGTGGCGCTTCGGCCACGCGCAACCACTTGTTGCAACACGCGCGGGGCGAGTTCGTGTTCGTGCTCGACGCCGACAACGGTGTGTATCCGGACATCCTTCGCCAACTCGTCGACGCACTCGATGCCGACCCTGACGCAGCATTCGCGTATGCCCCCATCGCCGTACGCCGCGGCAATGAATTCACTCGCTTGGTGAGCGCGCGGCCCTGGCTGCCCGATCAACTGCGCCACGGCAACTACATCGACGCGATGGCTCTGGTGCGCACCTCGGTACTGCGCGAGTTCGGCGGCTGGGATCCGGAGATGGATGGCTGGGAAGACTTCCACCTGTGGGCCCGTATGGCCGAGGCAGGATTGCATGCGGCCTTCGTGCCGCAGGTGCTCTCGTGGTATCGCACGTCGAGCCACTCGTTGTCGGTGCAAGTATCGGTCGATGCGGTGGGTATGTGGTCGCGTATCCGCGCCGCGGCTCCCACCGTCATGCACGAGTGAACATCACGCCCGCTGTCGCATGGCTGAACCGCAGCCGTTGGGCTCACGTGCTTGCGGCTGTGTTGTTCGCCGGAATCCTCGCCGTGCAGTACGCCCCCGTGATCGCGGGCGACAAAGTATTCACCGATACGGCGGTGCAGCAGGGGTACGTGTTCCCGTGGGCGGCGGCGGGGACCACCGCGCCGTTCGCTGTGCAGTCCGACCAGGTCGACCTGTCGATGCCAGCGCTCGCAGTACAGCGACGCGCCTACGACGCAGGCACCTTGCCGCACGTCGACCTGTACAGCTACGGCGGCGGGTACCCGCTCTACGCCGACTTGTCCAGCGGGCAAGGGTATCCACCGCGCATGATCCTCACTGCACTGTTCGAACCCGTCGACGTGCACTTCCTGTTCACCATGTTGCACCTCTTCATGGCGGGCATGTTCACGTACCTGTTGCTGCGCGCGTTGCGATGCCGTTGGTTCGCCGCCGTGCTCGGTGGCACGGCCTGGATGGTCAGCACCTGGGCCTCGGGATGGATGCATCTCGCCGCGATTGTGGTGATCACTGGGCTCTTCCCTGCCGCGCTGTGGGCAGTGCACCGAGCCGTGCAACGCCGCTCGTGGGCATCGGTGTGCATCGGTGGATTGCTACTCGGTGCATTGGTGATTGCCGGGCACGTGTTGTTCGGTGTGGTGTCCGCCGCGGTCGCAGGACTCTGGGGTGTTGCGCTCGCGCTCGACACGCGGACCGCACCTGCCGAACGAGGCACACGGCTGCGCGTGCTGGCGGTGGTACCGACGATGGCGTTGGTGGCTGTCGGTCTCTGGGCCGCTGCTCTCGTTCCGTACAGCATTGCCACACGTGACTCGGCACGCGGTGCGCTCACGTATGGCGAACTGGTGAGTGGTCAGCTGGCTTCGTGGCGCGACGTCGCCGCGGTTGCGTGGCCGTACTCGGCTCCGGTGAGCAGCCTGCAGATCAACGCGCTCTCGTTCGTGGGCTTTCTCACGGTGGCATTTGCGATCGTGGGGCTGGTGAGCCGCAGGCCCGGCGCGGGGTTGGGTCGAGCGCTCGTGATCGGCTCGGTGGTGACGATGGTGGGAGGCCCGGTCACGTGGTTCGTGTTCCATAGCGTGCCGCTGATGGATGTGTTCCGGCCCTACACGCGACTGGCGTTCTTCTTGGGTTTCGGGGTGGTGCTGCTGGGCGCGATCGGTTTCGATCGTGTGCAGGAGATGGCATCTTCGCGGTGGCCCGCGGGCGATCATCGCAACGAACGCGTTCGGTTCGCGCTCGTGTGCATTGCCGTGCTCGCCATGGCCGCGAACACGTTGCACCTCGCCCACTACGCCGCTGCCAACAACCCGCCGCTCGCGCCCCGGTCGTCTGCCTCGGTGCTGCCCGACACCGCGTTCTCTGCCGCCTTGCGAGCAGCGGCGGCGGCAACTCCCGACGGTTGGCCGGGACGAGCCGCGATCGTCAGTCCCATGGAGTCGTTTGATTCGCCGTGGTCGCCCCCGATGCTCTACGGCGCTGCAGGGGCATGGGTCGGTGTGGAGGTGTCGAGCGGCTACAACAGTTCGACGCCCACTCGTACCCAGCGGTTGCTGCGGGTACTTTCGGGCGAGCCTGTCGATGTGGTGCTGCGTCGCGACTCCACCGCCGCATTCGTGCCCACATTCTGGTGGGGCACCACGCGGCAGTCGCTCTATGCCCGAGCGGGCTACTCACTTGTCGTCACACCGCCACCGCTCGACGCCGCCAGCGCATGGGCGCGCCCGCTCGTGGCGTCGGGTGCGCTCGTGCCGATCTACTCCGCTCCCGACGGCAACATCTTCCGCATCGTCGGCGCCGTTCCTGGAGCGCACGGCGTGACCCGGGTGGACGTGGTGGCCGACGACACGGCGGCACTCCGACGCTTCACCGACGATTCCTTCGACGCTGCGTCCACTGTGCTGCTTTCTGCTCGCGACGCGGCTTCGGTGAGTGGCAGCGAGGGCGCACTGCCGACCTCCACGATCGACCATGCGACACGTGACAGCAACGGCTACCGCTTCGACGTCTCGGCGACTGGACCCACGCTCGTGGTCGTGCCGGTGAACTGGGGTGCCGGTTGGTCGGCAACCGCCGACGGGCACTCGCTGCGCATCATGCGCGCCAACTACGGCCAGATCGTGGTGGCGATACCCGCCGGATCGAGCCGCGTATCGCTTCAGTACCGCACACCTGGGCTGTCTGTCGGCACGCTGCTGAGCATCGCCACGTTGCTCGTTGTGTTGACGGTTCCCCTCGCTCGCCGCATTCGGCGGCGCTCCATGGCGGATGCCCGCGTGGCCGACGCCGTGCCGGATCCTGCTGCGTTCTGAAATCCGTCAACTGGCGTTGACAGTTGTGTCAACTGGCGATGACGTATCTCACACGGGTATCAGCAAGGAAGGGTCTCGGCATCAGCATCTGAGCACGAGCCGGCTCCTACCGCGCGGCGATGTGGCCGGCCACGTACTCGGCGTCGTGCCAGACACCCCAGATGAACGGTGACGCGCGCCGTGACAGCCAGGGCAGACCCAGGAAGTAGATGCCGGGTACGTCGGAGACACCCTTGTGGTGAACGGGCCTGCCGGTGGCGTCGAACGTGTCTGCCTTCAGCCAGCTGAAATCGACAGCGAAGCCTGTTGCCCACACGATTGCGGTGATACCGCAATCGGCGAGATTCAGCTCCGTCAGTGGATCGGTCACGCAGTTCGGCAGCGGGTCGAGCGTGCGCGCATCGGGCTCTTCGGGAAAGTCGAGTCCGTTCGCATCAATGTAGGCATCGGCTGCGTCGAGCATGGAGAGAAAGTGCGCGTCGCCACCCGCGATGTTGCGTTCGAGATCGGGGGCAATGTGCATCACGCCGTCCTCGAACGGTCCGGCACGGCCGACCAGTGTCATGCCCCGCGCCGCAAACTTTCGGAAGTCGATGGTCTGCCCACCGTGCGCGCCGCTGACCGCGATGGTGACGTGCTCCATGCCCGGTCGTGTCGTCGTTGCGTCCCACATGCCCAGCACCCCGAGCCACCAGCAGAAATCCTTGCCGCGATACCGCAACGGCGGACGATCGTGCGGGCCGACCGACAGATACACGCGCCGCCCGGCGCGCATGATCTCATCGGCGATCTGCGTGCCCGACGAGCCTGCACCGACAACGAGCACCGCACCTTCCGGCAGCTGGCCGGGATTGCGGTAGGCGGACGAATGGATCTGCTTCACGCCCGACTTCTGCGGCACGACGGCCGGGATCAGTGGGATCTGAAACGCTCCCGTTGCGGCCACCACGTTGGTCGCTTCGATCACCCCATCTGATGTCTCGACACGAAACCCCGACCCTTCGGCATTGGGCTCTACGGAGATCACTTCGACGCCGCAACGCACCGGCACATCGATCTGGCGCGCATAGGTCTCGAAGTATTCGACGATGCGGTTCTTGGTGGCGAAGCTGTCGGGATCGACGCCGTCGAACGTCAGATCCGGGAATCGATCGTGCCATGCAGGGCCGTTCGCGACAAGCGAATCCCAGCGCTCTGAACGCCAACGCTCGGCGATCCGCTTCCGCTCGACGACGAGATGCACCACGCCGCGCTGGCTCAAATGCCCGCTCAGCGCCAGGCCGGCCTGACCACCTCCGACGATGAGCGTGTTGACGACTTCCGTTGACATGTGACGTCCTCTTCGTTCTAGGTGGCGGGAGAAATGGGCATCAACTGGCCGTCGACGATGACGGCCGACAACATCTCGTCGGCCAGACCGAGGAACAGTTCGTTCGGGTGTGGACAGTCGACGATGATCGCATCGCCGCGCTTGCCGACATCGAGTGAGCCTCGTCGAGCCTGCACGCCAAGGCTGTAGGCCGCGTTGAGCGTGGCGCCAACGATGGCTTCGGCCGGGGTGATGCGGAACCAGGGTGCAGCCATCGTCATCGTGGATAGCAGTGACGTCGCGTGGATCGAACTGCAGTAGTCGGTGGAGATGGCCAGCGGCACTCCGGTGTCGATGAGCCGACGCGCATTCGCGCGTCGATCGGTCATGTAGATCAGCTCGGCCACGGGCAGCACGACCGCGATAGTTGCGGATGCACCGACCGCATCGATCTCGCTGTCGTCGGTGTACGTGAGGTGCTCGGCCGACACTGCTCCGGCCGCACACGCGGTGCGCCAACCGAGCGAGGGCTTCCACGCATCAGCGTGCACACGCGTGCGCAGCCCGAGCGCGTGGCTGCGCGCGATGATGCGCGCCGCCTGCTCGGGCGTGAACAAGCCGTCTTCCACGGTCACATCCTGAAAATCGGCAATTCCCTGGGCAACAACGCGCTCGGTCATCTCGCCGGCAACCAGGTTCGTGTAGGCCTCGCCCGGATCAGCATCGGACAGGTCGCGCGGCACGACGTGTGCACCGAGAAACGTGATCACCAGCTCGATTGGGCTCGCAGCACGAGCGCGTTGCAACAACTCGAGTTGATGCAGTTCGGTCGCCACCGTCAACCCGTAGCCCGACTTCACTTCGGCGCACGTGACGCCGCCGCGGACCATGCGCAGCAGCGCAATCTGCAGCCGGTCGAGCAGCACGTCGTCGGCCGCGTTACGAGTGGCGACAACACTCGACCAGATGCCACCACCGCCTGCGGCGACTTGGGCCAGACTTGCGCCCCCGAGCCGCTCGGCGTATTCATCGTGACGATCACCGCCGAACAACGGGTGCGAGTGGCAGTCGATCAGACCGGGCATCACCGTCTTGCCCGAGGCATCGATCGTCGGCACATCGTCGTCGCCCCACTGATCAAGCAACTCAACAGTCGAGCCGACGGCACGGATAGCGCCATCGCGGATGATCACCGCTGCGTCATGCACGATGTCGAGTTCGCCCTGCGCGCGACCTGCCCGCGCGCGCCCGCCATCGGTAACCGCGACGACGCTGGACGCGTTGACGATGTTGAGATTGCCGGCCATCACGGAGCAGTGGCGGCGCTGGACCTGACGGCGATCACGTCGATCTCCATCAGCCAATCGGGTTGGGCAAGGCCGGCCACGACGATTCCGGTGGACACCGGGTGTACGCCCTTCAGCCAGCGGCCGACCACGTGGTACACGGGTTCGCGCCAACGCGGATCGGTGATGTAGATCGTGATCTTAACGATGTGTTCCAGTGTGGCGCCGCACTCGTCGAGCAGCGTCTTGACGTTGCTCATCGCCTGTTCCGTTTGTGCGGCAGCGTCGCCGCGACCGACGAGGTTGCCGTTGAAGTCGGTGCCGACCTGGCCGCGCATGTAGATCGTGTCGCCTGCGATGACCGCCTGACACAGATCGTTGTCGAGCGTCTGGTTTGGGTAGGTCGCCTTCGTGTTGAAGGGACGGATTCTGGTGTGGATCATCGTGCACGCCCCAGTGCGAACGTGGGCACCGCGACCGTGGCTTCTGCGAATGTCATCCAGCGATCTTGCGTCCGTCAGACACCATCCGTCAAACGGAAGTCACCTCGCGACCTCATCGAGGACGTCCAATTCGTCGTTGTGGCTGTGCGTGAAACCAAGTGCGCGTTCGTTGTGTACGGTGCCGTCGACCCTTTTTGATCGGCATGAGCACGACCACGTCGCCGTCGAGCAAGTCGCCGTCGAGCAAGTCGGTGCCGAACGCATGCGACGTGCCGCGGCTGCCGTCCATGGGGGCATGGCGAGCGCTGTTCAACAATGTTGTCCACCCACGCCGGGTAGTAGCGGCGCAGCAACATCACTGTGATGATCGCATACTCGTGGATCTGCACTCCTCTTGACTCCCATTCTCCCCGGTCGTCGACCACGAAGGCGCGGGCCACGCAGAACCGTCGGGCCGCCTCGCTCACTTCCACAGCGTCGGCATGGTCGTTGAGGGACGGATCAGTACTCGCCCTTGATCACGAAGTACGAACCGCGGATGATGCCGGCCAGCTTCGACTTCTGCGTCGCGAACTTGAACCGCGAAGCAAGCTCGGCGGGCACGTCCATGCCCTCGGACAACGTGAACCCGACCGCACGCTTCCCGGTGGCCTCGAGGCCGACTGTGGAGACGGTTGCAAAATCAACGATGTAGGACATGGGCAACTCCGCACGGTGCGAGGGCATCACCCCCTCGATGGACGGATCAGACTATCTCTGACGGCCCCTTCGTGCCGCGGCCATAGAGGTCGGGTATCGTCCGGTCGTTCACGATGGGAGTCATCATGGTGCCAGACGAGTTCAGCGTCGCCAGTGTGGAAGCGGCGTCGGTTGATGCCTTTCGCCCGTACGCCGCCTTTCTTCGCAGCGGCGAGCCGTACACGTCGATCTTCCTGAACAACCCCTGGTTGCTGCCGCCCAAGGCCGGTGCCGAACTCGAATGGGGCCAGGGCTGGTACTACGACACGACCGTGGCCCGCAAACACGACTACTGGCGCAACATCGTGCTGCCGACACCTACGAAGGATCTCCAGCAACTCCGCCGCAATCTCTACGAATGGGGCTTCTGCCTCCTCGAGGATGGCCTGTCGAGCGAACAGTGCGCGCGCATCAGAAGGCGGGTCGAGGACCAAGCCGCCGCGGAGCGCGCCCTCGGCATCGCCTACCTCGTCGAGTCGCAGCAGCACGTGTGGTCGCTGGTCAACAAGGGTGCTGATTTCGTCGGGCTACTCGAGCACGACCCGGCCGCAGTGCAAGCGGGACCGATGATCGAGCGCCTGCTCGACGAGACGTTGGGGCCGGGTTGGAACCACTTCAGTCTGCTCGCCAACATCTCCTACCCGGGATGCCATCCGCAACCGATGCATCAGGATCAGACCTGGATCGCGCCGATCAACACCGGCGAAGCGCCAGTTCTGTTGAACACCATGTACGTGCTGCAGGACGTGAACGAGCACAACGGCGGCACGCTGTTGGTTCCCGGCGCACACCGCGCCAACGGCACGCCCGAAACCGGGCTGTATGGTCCGCTCCCCAAGCCGATCAACCTCGAAGCTCCCGCCGGAACGGTGCTGATGTTCGATGGCCGCCTGCTCCACGGCGGCGCGGTGAACCACTCCGACGACTTCCGCTACGTGCTGACGAACTCGTGCGTGAAGCCATGGGCGAGACAGCAGGAGAACTTTGTGCTCGAAGTGAGCCCCGAGGTACTTGCCAACGCCAGTGACAAGCTGCTGTGGCGGATGGGCTTCCAGTCGAGCATCACGGCCGGCCTCGTGGAGGGCTACGGCTACCGCGGCACCGGTCGTCAGGGCGACCGCGTCGGTTCCCTTCGGGAGGTTCGCCGCGAGCTCGACCGCGGCTACCACCATGTCGGCGAGCTCTCGATGGACACCATCGAATCCGTCGACCTCGAAGCGCTGTCGCTGATGAGGCTGCAGCGAGAGAACGAGGAATTCCGCAACAATGAACACATCGAGTCGATGGCGAAACTCAACGACTTCATCGCTTCCCGGCAGCGAGACTGATCGTGCAATCCAGTCCGACGACTGACCAGCATCGCCGCATGCTCCGTGCCCGTGACGCGATGGACCGTGACTTTGCCTGGCCCCTCGACGTGAAGTCCCTCGCCGCAGTCGCCTGCGTGTCGGAGTCGACCTTCATTCGGGCCTTCAAGGCATCATTCGGGAAGACACCCCACCGCTATCTCCAACGACGCCGCATCGAACGGGCGATGTATCTCCTGCGCACCACTGATCTCAGCGTCACCGATGTGTGCATGCGCTGCGGGTTCGCCAGCCTCGGCACGTTCAGCCGCACGTTCTCCGAGATCGTCGGCACCTCGCCCTCCGCGTTCAAGAGTCGCGACGAACGTGCCGACCGGGTGCCCTCGTGCTTCTACCGAAGTTGGACGAGACCGAGCAGTTTCGGAGAAGCAGCCGCCGTCGGCCCGAACCTACGATGACATCCATGTACACCTCCATCACCCGCTCCCAACTGTTCGTACTCGACCAGGATCAGGCACTCGACTTCTACGTCAACAAACTCGGCCTCGACGTGAGCGCCGGCGGTGGATGGCTCTCCATCGCCACCACCGACGCCCAAGCCGCCTTCGAGACACTGAAGAGCCGTGGCGTCGACATCACCGACGAGCCGACACCCAAGCCCTACGGGATCGACTTCGGTATCCGCGATCCGTTCGGTAACCCAATCCGCATCGGCCAAATTTTCGACCCTGGTCTGTGAGATGACCGACTCAACACCAACGAGCGTCACGTTCGAAACGACACTGTCCTCGTTCGGCAACAACACGGGCATCGTCGTGCCCCCGGAGCTGATCGCCGAACTCGGCGCGGGAAAGCGGCCACAGGTTTCGGTGGATCTCAATGGCCACGTGTTCGTGACCACGGTCGGCGTGATGTCGGGTCAGCACCTCGTGAGTGTGA
>JANYCT010000103.1 GCA_025360105.1 Actinomycetes bacterium
CACTCCGGTGAGTCTCTTCAGCGTCGCGTAAGCTCAGTGCCGCTGCGGGTTCCCCTTGCCTGCATCGGGAGGACCTCATGCGCATCACCCGCGTCGACGTGTACAACTTCGATCTCACCTACGTGCACGGCCAGTACGTGATGTCCGGCGGTCGCGTCATCGACTCGTTGCCGTCCACGGTTGTGTGCGTGTCCACCGACGAGGGTGTGCAGGGTTGGGGCGAGGTTTGTCCGCTCGGCACCACGTATCTGCCCTCGCATGCCGGTGGTGCCCGGGCCGCCTTGCACCTGCTCGCGCCGGCGTTGCTGGGTCTCGATCCAACCAACCTCGCCGCGGTGAACGATGCAATGGATGCTGCACTCATGGGTCACGAGTACGCGAAGAGTCCGCTCGACATCGCATGCTGGGACATCGCCGGTCGGGCATTCGGCACCAGCGTCACCACGTTGCTCGGTGGCCTCCGGCAGACCGACTTCCCGCTGTACATGGCCGTCCCGTTGGGCTCGCCTGACTCGATGGCCGAGTACGTGCTGGCTCGTAGTGCCGAGGGTATCCACCGCTTCCAACTCAAGGTGGGCGGCGACCCCCGCGTCGATGGCTTGCGCGCTCGACAGGTGATCGAGGCCACCGGTCCCGACGATCTCGTGGTGGCCGATGCCAACTGCGGTTGGCGGCTCAACGACGCCATCATCGCAGCGCGGCTCATGGAAGACCTGCCTCGCTTGTACTTCGAGCAGCCCTGTCCGACCATGGAGGAGTGCATCGAGGTGCGCAAGCACACCACCTTGCCGATGGTCTACGACGAGGTCGTGCACGACGTGCCTACGATGTTGCGCGCCGTGCGCGAAGGCGGCGCCGGGGCGTTCAACTTGAAGGTGTCGAAGGTGGGTGGGCTCACCAAGGCCAAGCTAATGCGCGACCTCGCCCAGGATCTCGGTATTCAGGTGACCATCGAAGACACATGGGGTGGCGACCTCGTGTCGGTCACGTCGGCGCATCTCGCCGCGAGCACGCGCGTCGACGCGCTGCTCACAGTGTCGTTCATGAACGACTGGACCAACGAGCACGTGGCCGGGTATCAACCGCGCAGCATCAATGGCTTCGGTACGGCTCCAACCGGGCCGGGTCTGGGTATCGAGGTGGATCGCGCCATGCTCGGGGAACCACTGTTCTCAGCGGTGCTCTGAGCCAGGTTATAGATCAGCCTGGTTCCGGCGGTACCAACCGCGGATCGTGGCGGATCAGTTCCTCGAGCATTGCCCGACGTTCGGGATCGATGTCGTCGAGGTTCTCGGCGACGGGCACGCGCGTGTGCGTGGTGGTGTAGTCGTTGGTGGGATGCGAGCTCTTCGATCGATAGTGATGCAGTAACGCAGTCATCGCCGCGTTCTCGGTGAGCACGTCGGCCTCGATGGTGCGCACACCAACGTGGGCGCCCGTCACTAGGAGCACCTCGAAAAGCAAGTGGCCTAGACCGTGATGTTGAAACCCGTCGATCACCGTCATCGCGAACTCCGACGCGCCGGGCCGTTCGGGCATTGCGATGAGGCGGGCGACCCCGACGGCTGCCGCGAACCACGAATCGGGGGTGCTATCCATCACCGATGCATCGAGCGCGATGACTGCGAAGTGCCGTGGCGGATCGATCGACAACAGTGATTTCATCACCGAGTCAGGCATGCGCGGCATCGCACTGAAGAATCGCATCCGCCGCGACTCGGCACTGAGCCGCTTGAAGCCGCTGGCCAATAGTTCGCCATCCATTGGTGTGGCCCAGCGCAACATTACGTCGGTGTCGCCGAGGGTGACCTTGATCATTGCTCAGCGCCGTTCTGTTCGCCCGCCGTGAGCGACCACAGATCGACCGGTTCGTAGAAGCCCTTGAGTTGTCGCCGGCCAGCTAGGGCAAAGCGCATCCCGGGAGACTGTTCGGTGACCCCACAGTCCACGAGTACCTCGCCGGGGATCGCGATGTCGGCCATCCGCGCGGCCCGGTTGACCGTTTCGCCGTAGAGATCGCCGCCGTGTGCGATGACCGGTCCGTATGCCAGACCACCGCGTGGGTTCGGGGCTGCTGCAGAGCCCACGTTCGCCAGGAGCCCCAGCGCAATCGCGCATGCTGCCTCGGCATCGACCGCAGTGAACATGACCTCGTCGCCGATGAGCTTTACCACGCGGCCACCATGATCGGCGACGAGATCGCATGCGTTGGCCTCGAACGTGAGCACCAGATCCAACAGCGCTGGCGCCGAGAGCTGTGACGAGAGCGCGGTGAACTCGGTGAGGTCCACGAAGCCCACGGCGAGTGGCAGCGTGTCGTAGTCGGTGGAGGCTCCGCGCGCCAGGCGGGTGGCCAGCAGGGACTGCTCGAGATGAGCGCGAAACATTGGCTCGAAGATTGCAACGGCACTGCCGGTCATCAGCGTTGCGTCGTAGATCGAACGGGCGAGCGCCAGTTCGTCGGTGTCGGGACTGGACACCAGCGGTGCCTCGACGTCGAGCAGGAACATCTCGCTGGCGGCGTCGGCGATGCGTCGCATCGAGGTGCCCACCACCCGCGTGAAGTGCAATAGTTCATCGCGACTGAAGATCGTTGCCGCCGCGTTGAACGAGCGGAACATCTCGGCGTCGCCCACGGTGAAGGCGGCCACGCTTGGGTCGATGGGCGGCAAGCCACTGGCGCGACGAACGTCGTTGATCGATGCAACCGTGGTGCCGATCAGCTCGGCGATCTGGCGCAGACTCGTTCGCGGCCCGGGCCGGAGGGCGATGTCGCCGGCGAGCGCGCGCAGCTGGCTGTCGGCCTTGGCCGTGACCATTTGGTCGAGAGAGATGCCCAACGACGCAAGCCACGCGAGGAGCTCGAAACGCTGGTGGGCGGCGGGCGACGACGGATCGTAGAGGCCAGCTTCGATCCAGGCGTCGGTTGAGTCTGCATCGTCGGGCGGGGCCATCGAAGCGAGCCTAACGGAGACCATCACGCGCAGATGCCGGCTCACCCAGTGGGCGAACCGGCATCTGCGCGTGATGGACGCGCTCCGCTCTCGAAATTGCTCAGCTCTCGAAATTGCTCAGCTCTCGAACGATGTGATGGTGTCGCCGATCTCGGTGAAGGTGGCGGTGGTGTGGCTCCACTGCAAGATGGTGAGCGACTGGAACGGGTAGCCGTCCTTCTCACCGTTCATCTTGTAGCTGATCCCTGGCCGTGCCATCGATGGCGTGAACGTCATCGAACGTGCCGCCTCGATGATCGACTGACGGCTGAGCGTGCCGGTGGCCTGTGCCTGCTTCATGATCGCAACGGTCACTTCCGCCGTGGTCCAACCGGTCTCGGTGGTGCCGATGTCGCCGGCGAGGCCTGCTGCTTTGTAGGCGTCGAGGAAGGTCTTCACGCCGGGGTTGTCGGCGTTCTTCGGGTCGGCGCCATCGAGCAGGTTGCCCGATGTGTACACGCCATCACCGGCGGGACCGGCGAGGGTATCGACGAACAACTTCGATGCGCAGGTGTTGGTGACGAACACCTTGGGATCCCAACCGGCGTTGGCTGCCTTGGCGTTGGCCAGTTCCTTCAGGAATGCCGGGCACTGCAGTCCCAACGGGATCGCCAGAATCGCCATCGGCTTCTTCGCAGCGATGCTGCCCACCTGATTGGTCGGCGGGTTCTCATCGGTACCTTCGATGGTCTGCTCGTCGACCACTTTCAGACCGAGCTTTGCGGCCGCGGGCTTGAACGCATCGGCGTAGATCTTTCCGAACTCGGTGTTGATGTAGAACAGACCCACTGTGCCGCCATCGCCAACGAGCTCCTTGAGCTTGGTGGCGTACATCTGCGCTTCCAGGTTGTACGGCACGAGTGCGCCGGTGAGCCACGGGTACTTGGCGACTTCGGCACCCCACGCAGGGTTACCGGTGAGCGCCTGCAACTGTGGGATGCACTCCTCGTTGAGGGTGTCGCGCACCGCGAGGTTGTTCGGGGTGCCGATGATGCTCGAGAAGATGTTCACCTTCGCATCGATCAGCGACGAGACAACGCCTGGTGTCTGCGTGGCGTCATACTGGTCGTCGCGGATGTCGCTCTTGAGGTTGATGCCCGTGAGTAACTTGTTCGCATTTGCGTACTTGAGGTACAGCTCGAAGCCATCTTTCACCGGGGCGAACGCAATGGCGGGGCTGCCCGACAACGGCATCACTGCGCCGATGGTGAGGTCGCCGGTGATCGGCGCCTTGGCGGCCTCGGGGTCGGCGCACTTGTCGACCGGTGCCTTCCACGCCGCCGCCGCACCCGTGGTGTCAGATGGCGCGCTGCTCGAACCCGTTGCGGTGCCCGGGGTGCTGGCAGTGCTGGCCGACGTTCCGCCGGCTGGCGTTGTGGTGGTTGTTTTTGCGCTGCTACTGCACGCAACAAACAGCAGGGCGGCTGTTGTGGCGAGAGCGGCGAGGTGCTTGGTTCGAAGAATCATGAGAATCTTCCCTTCGCTGTGTTTGGGTCGCTATGAATTGAGGTCGTCAGTGACTAGATCTCTCCGGCAACAGCCGGTGAGATGTGCTCGGTTGATTCCGTGGCGAGCGGCGCAGCGCGCAGCGGGCGGGGAATCACTACCGCGACTCTACGTGCCTGCAGCTTGATGAACCCCACCAAACCGTAGGGCGCGATGAACACGAACACGATCACCAACACGCCCAACAGGAACGAGGCCACGGGTCCTTTGCTGAGCGGGCCCGGGAGGAAGTCCCACTTGGTGGCGTTCGTCTTGAGCAGATCGTCGGCGAAGAAGTAGCTGAATGCGCCCACGACGGGCCCGGCGAGTGTGGCTGCACCTCCCAGGAAGAGTGCAAGCAGGTACTTGATCGAACTCAAGATGGTGAACGAGTTCTCGTCGAGCGTGGCAAGTTGCGCGGCGGCGAGCCATCCGGCAACACCGGCGAGCGCGGCCGAGATACCGAACGTGACCGTCTTGGTGATCGCCAAATTCACTCCCATCACAGCCGCAGCGGTCTCGTTGTCGCGCACGGCCACCAGCGAGCGTCCGATGCGGCTCTTGCGGATGTTGCGCACGATCACGTAGGTGACGACCAAGAGCACGATGGCGAGCCAGAACAGGAACAGCGCGCGATCGGTGCGGTTGTTCGAAAGCCCCGTCCATGTGGGAGGCCGCAGGCGCATGCCCTTCAACGTCGAGGCCTTCACCGTCTGGTCCAAGAACTTGCGCGCAACCGTGGGCCACACGAACGCGACGGCGAGGGTGACCAGCGCGAGGTACGGGCCCTTCAGCCGGAGCGCAGGCAGGCCCAGGATCAGCCCGAGCACGAAGCACACCAAACAGGCCACGCCCAGTGACACCCACGGATTCCAGTGCCATGCGTTCACCGAGTATCCGGCCGTGAACGCAGCGAGGCCGACGAAGGTGGAGTGGCCCAATGAGATCTGGCCGTTGAAACCGAGGAGCAGGTTCAACGAAACCGCCGCGATCGCGAGCGTGCAGGCCTCGGTGATCTTGCCGAGTGTCGATGGCGCGGAATCGGAGGCGATGTACACCGCAAGGGCTGCGAGGGCAGACACGCTGATGATTCGAAGCACCCAATGCAGCGGGCTGGATTCTCTGATGTGGAACGGCATGGCTACACCCGCTCCACGCGGGTGCTGCCGAACAGTCCCGATGGTCGCACGAGCAATACCACGAGAATGATCAGGAATGCCACGGCGATCGCGGTGTCAGCTCCGATGTAGGTGCTTCCCCACCAACTCTTCGGATAATTGGTGACCAGACTCTCGATGACACCCAGCGAGAGGCCGCCGACCACGGCGCCGAGTGGGCTGTCGAGTCCACCGAGGGTTGCCGCGGCAGATGCCAACAGGAACACGCCGAACATCGTGCCGAGATTCACGTTTGCATTGATGCCCGCGACCAGACATCCGCCGATGGCGCCGATCGATGCCGACAGCGCCCATGAGAGCATGAGGATCTTGTTGGTGGGTACGCCGGCGAGCTTGGCGGAATCGGGGTTGTTGGCAACCATGCGCATCGCGAGGCCGACCTTGGTCTTCTGGAACAGCAGGAACAACAGCGCCGTGATCACGAGCACGGTCACGAGCACGCCCACGTATTCGTAGCGCCAGATCGCGCCACCCGGAAGCCGAAAGAAGTCGGTGGGCTTGTTCGGGAACAGCGTGCCGAATGGCAGACCCGTGGCGGCGCCTTTGAACAGCAGACCCGAGAGCGAGTTGAAGGCCTGAAACAGTCCGATCGTGATGACTACGACGGCAAACGGCGATTTCTTACCCGCTGGTCGGATGAGCCCGAACTCGATGACGCCTCCCACGACGAACGCGCCGCCTGCCGCGATCATGATTGCAAGCCACAACGGCACGCCGTGGTCGTTGATCCACCACGCACCGAATGTGGCGAAGAGCGCCATCTCGCCTTGCGCAAAGTTGAGGTGTCCGGTGCCGCGGTAGATCACCACGAGACCGAGTGCGATGAGCGAGTAGATGGACCCGCGGGCGAGTCCGTTGAGGACGTATTGCAACAGATGTCCCATGCGTTCCTCTCAGTACCCCAGGTAGGCCTTGCGGACGGCGTCATTGTTGGAGATCTCCTCGGCCGTGCCCGATGCGACGATGGCGCCGGTCTCGAGCACGAACACGCTGTGGGCAATTCCGAGCGCAAGGTTGGCGTTCTGTTCGACGATGAGGATCGACAGGCCGCGCTCGGCGTTGAGGCGTTGCAGTACAGCGAACAGTTCCTGGGTGATGATGGGTGCAAGGCCCAGGCTCGGCTCGTCGCACAGGAGCAGCTTCGGTCGGCTCATCAACGCCCGCGCGATGGCGAGCATCTGTTGCTCGCCGCCCGAGAGACTTCCGGCCTTTTGTTCGCGACGTTCGCGTAGACGCGGGAACACGTCGAACCATTCTTGGATATCGGCCTCGATGTCGGCACCCTTGCGTACGAACGCGCCCGCGCGCAGGTTGTCCTCGACGGTGAGATCGGTGAATGTGCCGCGACCTTGAGGCACTTGAGCGATGCCCATGCGCACGATCTCGTCGGGCGAGCGCTTGGCCATGGGATCACCCGAGAAGGTGATGGCTCCTTTGCGCGCGATCATGCCCGAGATGGCTCGCATCGTGGTGGTCTTGCCGGCTCCGTTGGCGCCGAGGATCACGGCCACCTCGCCCTGTGCGACGCGCAGGTTGAGGCCCTGCAACACCTGCACCTGTCCGTAGCCAGCGGTGAGGCCGCGCACGTCGAGCAGGGGCGCCACGCCGTTCGCATTCGTGGGTTCGGGGCTCATGTCGTGGTCCCCAGATAGGCAGCGATGACGCGCTCGTCGCTCTGCACGGCGGCCGGCGCACCTTCGGCGATTTTGCGTCCGAACTCCATCGCCACCACCCTGTCGGAGATGCCCATCACCATCGCCATGTGGTGTTCGACCAACAGCACAGCGAGCTTGAATTCATCGCGGATACGCATGATCGTTTCGCTGAGTTCGTCGACCTCGCTATGGGTCAGGCCTGAAGCGGGCTCGTCCATCAGCAAGAAGGTGGGCCGCGCTGCGAGCGCTCGCGCGATCTCGAGTCGCTTCAGCGTGCCGAAGGGCAGGCCCGCCGCAGGATGGAACGCAAGGTGATCGAGGTGGAGGCTGCGCAAGAGATCGCCGGCGTCGTCGCGAACGGCGCGCTCGGCGCGGGCGGTGCCGATGCGGAGCGTGGAGCGGATGAAGCCGGCACTGCCAGTGCTGTGCGCGCCTACCATCACGTTTTCGAGCAGGGTCATCGTGGGAAACAGGGCGAGGTTCTGGAAGGTGCGAGCGATGCCCAGCTTGGCGATGCCGTGTGCGGGCACCTGCAATAGGTCGGTGTCGCGGAAACTCACGCGCCCCGATGTGGCCTGATAGATGCGGCTGATCACGTTGAACATGGTGGTCTTGCCGGCACCGTTGGGCCCGATGAGACCGCAGATTTGACCCTCGTCGATGGTGAACGACAGGCCATCAAGCGCCACGATTCCCCCGAATCGCACCGACACGTCCCGTACATCGAGCATTGCCATCCGAACCGAACCCTCCTGAACCCCATCACAGGCTAGTTCAGAGTCGAGGAGCCGTCGCAATGTCACTCAACACGGCCGTTACACATCGGGTCAGGCGTTGGTAGCACTGCGGGCCGCGGCGGCGTCGGCGCATGCGCTTGGTTGGGCAGCCTCGGTGGAATGCACCTCGGGTGCCGGCGAGAGTTGCTCGCCGTTACGCCAGGCATCGAGGTACTTCGGCGGCCAGATCTCGCCGCGCCGCACCTGCCACTCGGTGCTCGGGCACGGCCACGAGATGCCCACATGCGTATGGCATGCCGAATTCCGTGCGTCGCCTGTTTGACCCATGATGCCTAACGCGTCGCCGGGAGCAACTCGCGCACCCACCGATGTGGCCACCGAGGCGAGGTGGGCGAAGTAGTAGCGCACGCCGTCGTCGCCGATCATCGTCACGTACTTGCCGCCGCGTGTGGCTGGATCGTTCACCTTGGGGTCCCACGGGTCGGTGGTGCGAATCTCGGTCACCATGCCCGACGTGGGGGCCACCACACCGGCTGAGCATCCGAATACGTCGATGGCTGGATAGTCGTGATGCGTGGTGCCGTAGCTGACGCGCTTGCCGACGAAGGGAAAGACGTAGACGGGCACGAACCGAACCGTGGTGGTGGGCGCCGGTGTGGTGGTCGGTGGCGCGGTGGATGGCGCAGTGGGTGCGACCGTGTTGGGCGCGATTGTCGCCGCAGCGATGGTGATCACTGTGCTCGTGACTGCAGTGAATGATGACTGGCTCGTACACGCGGCGGCGCCGGACAGCAGCAGTGTCAACAACGCAAGCTGCTTCATTGAGCGAGTTCGGCGCGTAACACTTCGAGTTCGGCGGCGATGGCATCGCGGGCCATGTCGCGCAGCGTGTAGATGTCTTTCGCTGTCATGCCGGTGACCTCGATCGGTTCGAGCACGCGCACTTCGGCGGTGCTCACACCCAGGCGCCAGTCGTGTGGCCGCAGGGCCGTATGGCAGCCGCTCACTGCGAGCGGCAGGATCGGAGTGCCAGTTTCGATGGCGAGGCGGAATGCACCGTTTTTGAACTTGCCGAGTTCGCCGCTGGTGCTGCGCGTTCCCTCGGGGAAGAACATCACGCTGACCTTCTTGTCGAGCCGGTCGGCGCATTCGCGCATCGCGTCGGCGGCGCTGCTGATCTCTCCACGTGTGAGGCGGATGTCGCCGGCCAACGACATCTCCCAACCCATCACCGGGATCTTGAAGTTCTCGACCTTGCTGAGCCACTTCATCTCGAAGGGGAGGTGGCTGATGAGCAAGATGTCGACGAATGATTCGTGGTTGGAGACCACGATGTACGGACGTCGCGGATCGGCGGGGATGGTGCCACTGACGCGGAACTTCCACAGCGGGTTCAGCTTGCCCGACACCACAGGGAGCTTGCGGAACAGGTAGCCGGTCCAGTAGCGACCCTTGTCGAAGGGCATCGTGACGACGCGCACGATGGCCATCATCGGCAGCCAGATCGCCACGCACAGACCGATCACCAACCACGCCCACAGGCTCAAGATGGTGCGCACCACCTTGCCGCCGAGCAGGCGTTCGCGCCGTGAGGGTGTGCGTGGGGATGGCTCAATCACGCCACCATGCTGCCATGCGCGTGGGTGACATCTGGCCTCGGGATGACGTGTTCCACGATCGCTGCCTACCGTATATGCATGAACGCACCGTCGAATCGCCTCGCTGACATCGTCGACTCTGTTATCGAGGTTCCCGTCGTCACCAGTTACACGCGTATCGGGCCGGCCGTGCGTAGTCGACTCGATCACTGGACCTCGCTCGATTCCTACGACCTCACCGGTCGAGTGATCGTGATCACTGGTGCCACTTCGGGCCTCGGATTGGCGGCCGCCGAGCAGTTTGCGAAACTGCATGCGACGTTGGTAGTCGTGGGGCGCAATGCCGACAAGACCCAGCGTGTGCGTGACGAGCTCGTTGCCGCCACGGGCAACGACAGCGTGTCGATTGCGTTGGCCGACATGGGCGATCTCACGCAGGTGCGCCTGCTCGCTGATGACCTGTTGCGTCGACTGCCGCGCATCGATGTCCTCGTCCACAATGCCGGAGCGTTGTCCGACACGTGGCGCCTCAGCGCTCAGGGCATCGAGGCCACGGTGGCGAGCCAAGTGGTGGGTCCATTCCTGCTCACCCAGTTGCTGCTCGATCGGCTGCGCGAGAGCACGCCGAGTCGTGTAATCACGATGGCCTCCGGTGGGATGTACAGCCAGCCGCTCTGTGTCTCGAATCTCGAGATGACCGAGGCGGACTACAAGGGTTCAGCGGCATACGCGCGTGCCAAGCGGGCGCAGGTCACGCTGAACGAGATGTGGGCGCAGCAGGCGGACACGGTCGGCGTCCACTTCCACGCGATGCACCCGGGTTGGGCCGATACGCCCGGCGTGCAGGAGGCGCTGCCAACGTTCCGACGCATCGTCGGCCCGTTGCTGCGTACCCCGCTCGAAGGCGCCGACACACTGGTGTGGCTCGCTGCCGACGATGACGCGCCGCTGAACTCGAACGGCGGTTTCTGGCTCGATCGTCGCCGTCGCGATCTCCACATCTTGCCGTCGACCCGCAAGTCCGACACGCCCGAGCG
>JANYCT010000044.1 GCA_025360105.1 Actinomycetes bacterium
GGCCGCTGCAGCGGCCGAGGTGAGCTTCATGACCTTGTCCCGTGTGGAGTCCGGTTCTCAGCCTGACCTGACGACATTCCTGCGGCTCTGCTCCTGGCTTCACGTGCGACCGGAGACCTTCTTCGTGTATGGCACCCACCGTGACCCCTCCACTGTTGAGACGGTCACCAGGCACCTCGCAGCGGACCCGCGGCTAAAGGGGGATGCCGCTGCGCGCATCGCGTCGATGGTGAAGGATCTCTACTCGGCCCTCGCAGTTGAGCCTCCTGCTCGACCGGCGATCGCGTGTCATCTGCGTGCGGCTTCGGTCTTGCGCCCGGGGGTGCCCGATCGTCTGGGCGGCTTGCTGAAAGATATGCAGGCGCGTTTGTTGGAGCTGGACTCTGCAGGAGCCCTGTGAGTGACGCTGCCACGAGGATTCAAGTCAGAGGCTGAGCGAATCGCTGCGGACCTTCGGGCCAGGATTGGCGCTGACCCGCGAGGAGAGCTGGATCTTCACCGCCTGGCCAAGGAGCTCGGCGTACGGATAGTCGCAGCCGACACCCTCATCGGACTTGACCGCTTGGAGGAAATCGAACGGCTCCAGGCATTCGCGTTCTCGGCATGCACCTTCGATATCAACGGTACCCCGGTGATCGTGTACAACCCGCTCCGAACAGAGGCACGCAGCGTCAGCGATATCGCCCACGAGTTGGCCCACATCATCCTTCAACATGACCTGAGCGAGATCCAAGAGTTGGACGGCGTTCCCTTTCGCACGTGTCAGGCCGATCAAGAAGAACAGGCCACGGCCTTCGCAGGGACGCTGCTGCTCCCACGGCCGCTGCTCCTCGACGCTGCGCGCAATGGCGAGTCGTTCGATGACGTCGCCCGGCGGGTTGGCGTGACAGTAGACATGGCTCGATTTCGGTGGCACACCACCGGGGTTGAGCGCCAAGCGATCGCGAGCAACGCGCGCCGCCGGCAATGAGCCCGAGGAACGGATCATTCCGACCGCCCCGGTCCGCGCCGCCGCATCACGACCGATTTCACCATCGCACCGCAGCGAGTCGTGCCACGTGAGCGATCCCGATGGGCTGCACCCGACGCGGCCGCCAGCGGTTGTCAGCCAGCGGGCTCAGCTGCGGCGTGTCAGATGGGTGTCAGATGCGGCGAGCGGTAGAAATCCGGTAGATTGGCCCCGTCTGAAGACCTCAGAAAGGACCATCTACGTGGTGTTATGTCTTGTGGAGCTGGGGGGAATCGAACCCCCGTCCATCAGCCGGAGAACGACCCTGATACGACCATTCCCGCTGAATCGCTAACGCAGCAACACCGGCGGGTCGGCTGGCCCTCACCCGAAAGTGGTGGCCCGCGAATCGTCTTTCCGAATCGTCAGCAGACTTTCCTGCGGTCAGCGTTCTTTCTCGCCGTCATCCTCCGCTTCTGTTGCCGGGCTGCGATGGATTGGCCCCGTGCGGCATTTCTGCTCACGATTACTCTTCGTTCACCTAAGAATTAGGCGGCGAGAGTGAATTGAGCGTTGTCAATTCTTTTTTGTACCCCGTTTTACGAGTCTGAGCAACTCGGGTCGCATTGCCGAACAGCGACACTGACGTCGAAACCTGTCAGCCCCTCTGGTTGAGTTTGCATTGCCACTGTAGCGCGCGTCGCTGACATGCCCTCCATGGTTTTGCGACGCCGCCCACCCGACGAACACCCGTGGCGAATTGCGAGGACTTCGATACCGTTGCGCCATGAAATCGGGCCGTACCGACGTAGATGTCGTGGTGGTCGGCGCGGGCCCAAATGGGTTGACGGCTGCGGCCCGCCTCGCTGTCGCTGGCCGTCGAGTGCTCGTCCTCGAAGCGGCGTCGACCATCGGCGGTGGCTCGCGCACAAAACCACTCGCTGATGGCGCGGTGTACGACGTATGTGCAGCGGTGCATCCCTTCGGTGCTGCGTCACCCGCGTTCGCCGAGCTCGACCTGGCCGCGCACGGGGTGCAGTGGCTGCACGCGCCCGTCGCGCTCGCGCATCCTTTCGATGATGGTGATGCCGCGGTGCTGTACCGTGACCTCGCCGACACATCGGCGGGGCTCGGCCACGACGCACAGCGTTGGGATGCGACCGTTGGACACTTCGCTCGTGATTGGGACCGCGTGCGCCATCTCGTGCTCGGCCCGGTTGCGCGTGCTCTGGTGCACCATCCGTTGCAGATGGCGCGGTTCGGGATGCTGGCCGGCCTTCCCGCCGCCGCTGCGGTGCGACTATTTCGCACCCGCGAAGCACGCGCGCTCGTTGCCGGCCTTGCTGCGCACTCCGGTGTTTCGTTGCGACAACCCGCGACGGCGGGCGTCGCGCTTGCGTTGGCCGCCGCAGCCCACGCGGTGGGCATGCCGGTTGCAGCTGGCGGCAGTCAGTCGATCGTCGATGCCCTCGTCGCCGTGATCACCGCAAACGGCGGAACGATCGAATGCGATCGCCACATCACCTCGCTCAGCGAACTACCGCGCGCTCCGATCACTCTGCTCGATGTGACGCCCGGGCAGTTCGCCGATCTCGCCGGCCTGCCCGCTCCGCGATGGAAGCATGGTGTCGCGGCATGGAAGATCGACATGCTGGTGTCGGCTCCCATGCCGTGGGTCGCCACTGCCTGCGCCTCGGCCACCACGGTGCATCTCGGTGGTGAGCACGCCGAAGTAGCGCAGGCCGAAGCCGAGACCGCACGCGGCGAGGTGCCGGGCCATCCCTATGTCATCGTGACCCAACCCTCGGTGGTCGACGCGAGCCGGGCTCCCGCCGGGCACCACGTGATCTGGGCATACCGGCACGTGCCCAACGGCTGCACTGCCGACACCGCGACAGCGGGTATCGAGGCGCAGTTCGACCGGTTCGCGCCGGGCTGGCGCGATCTTGTCGTGCACCGTCGTGTCACGACCGCCACCGACTATGCCGCGTACAACCCGTCGTACATCGGAGGTGACATCGCGGGCGGAGCGATGACTCCGTGGCAGACGGTGGCGCGTCCGCGACTTGCGCTCGACCCGTATCGCACCAAGGTGCCCGGCGTGTGGCTGTGCTCGCAGTCCACCCCGCCCGGCCCCGGCGTGCACGGGATGAGTGGTTGGCACGCAGCCGGTTCGGTGCTCTCCGAGAAGCGCTGACTCTGCTGGTTGGCTCTACGCGTCCATGCCCTTGCGCTGCCGGCCGAGAGCCTTTTGCATCTCGCGCTGGGTGTCGCGCTCGGCCATGGCGTTGCGCTTGTCGCCCTTGCGGCGACCTTGAGCGAGAGCGAGTTCCACCTTCACGCGGCCGTCCTTGAAGTAGAAGCTCAACGGCACCAAGCTCAACCGTTCTTGGGCGATGCGCGCGCCGATCTTGGTGATCTCGCCCGACTTCATCAGTAGCTTGCGCGCGCGATCGGGGTCGTGGGCGCCCACGCCGTGGGCGAACGCATACGGCGGGATGTGTACGCCGTCGAGCCACAGTTCGCGGTTGATCACTCGCGCGTAGGCATCGGCGATCTGCAGGTGGCCAAGGCGGAGGACTTTCACCTCGCTGCCGTGCAGCACGATGCCCGCTTCGAACGTGTCGAGAACGTTGTAGTCGAAGCGTGCCTTCCGGTTGGAGGCGATGATCTGGATGCCGTCGGTTGCCATGGTGGGTGTTCTGAATCTACGAGGTGCCGTGCGAGCTGAGAGGTGCGGGCTGGGTGATGTGCGTGCTGCGTGGTGAGGAAGCGGCCAGCGTACCGCTAGCGTTCGGCGACGATGTTGGCTGTTTCCCGTTCCGCATTCGCAGAGATGGTCGCCCAGGCCTACGACTGCTACCCCGAAGAGGCATGTGGCCTGCTGGTCGGGCGCCCCGGTTCAGCGCAGGTGGTCCGATTCGTGGCATGCGACAACACCACCCGATCGGGCAAGGTGTACACCATCGAGCCCAAGGCGATGCTTCGCGCCGAGCGCGAAGCGGAGGCCGATGGTATGGAGATCATCGGTGTGATGCACAGCCACACGCATACCGAGCCATACCCCAGCCAGACCGATGTGAATCAGGCTCCCGATCCCATGTGGCACTATGTCATCGTGAGCCTGAAGCGCGAGGCCCCCGAGGCGCGCAGCTATCTACTTGCAAATGGAACAATTGTTGAAGAGCCAATCGCAGTCGGCTGACACCGCACGCAAACGAGAGAGGCAACGATGACTGCAATACGCCCTGCAACCGTCATCAATGACACCGAGCACGTCGAGGTGCAAGCCGAGTTGGGCGCGCGCTGGCTCATGCAGCCCGCCGCCTTCGAAGCACTCACCGGCTGGACGCTGAAGCCCGAAGGCATGTGCCGCGGCGACGTGTGTGCGCCGATCTATCACCGCAACAAGGTCATCGTTGATGGTCTCGTGGATCTGCAGGAGGCCGCTTCTATCATCGGGCTCAGCGCCGTCACCGATCCCGAACGAGGTGTCGCTGCACTGGCTGCGTCGGCGCCGTCACGCGCGCAGGAAATGATCACGCTGCAGGCTCCCGACTTCACGCTGTCGAACCTGGCCGGCGAACCGGTGAGCCTGCACGACTTCAATCGTCGCAAGGTGTTGCTGCTCGCCTGGTCGAGTTGGTGAGGCTGCCGCTATGAGCTGCCCGTGTGGCAGCAACTCCAGGAAGAACT
>JANYCT010000076.1 GCA_025360105.1 Actinomycetes bacterium
TCCCTGCTCCAGTCCCTGCTCCAGATCCTGCGCCCGTACCGGCCGTCGTGTCGCCGAGTGCGACCGCTGAGCCGAGATGTGAGGTCCTCTACGACGTCGCTTATATCGAGTCGCGGAACCGTCTCACCACCTTGATCCGCATGATCATGATGATCCCGCACGCCGTTGTGGTCTATTTCTGGGGCATCTTCGCTCAGGCGCTCGGTGTGGTGCAATGGTTCGTCATCTTGTTCACCGGCAAGCGCAACGAAGGGCTGTTCAAGCTCCAGAACGATTACCTCGGCTACTCCACCCGCGTGAGCTCATATGCCGGCTTGATGTACGACGAGTATCCACCCTTCGGAACGGACCCGGGTGCCACCGGAGTCACTTACTCGCTCGACTACACGGCGACAGCCAATCGGCTCACCAACGTGTTCCGCCTCGTTTGGGCGATCCCGGCGATGATCATCGTGTACATCCTGTCGATCGCCGGCTTCTTCGTGGTTGTGGTTTCGTGGTTCGCGATCCTGATCACGGGTAAGCACCCCAGGGGCATGTTCGACTTCATGCTCAAGGTGCACCGGTACTACGCGCGGGCAACCTCGTACCTGATGTTGATGACCGACACCTATCCGAAGTACGAGTAGGCGTCGGTCATCACGGAGCTGGGTTCAGACGGCGCGACCCAGGAACGCGGCGAGTTGGTCCGCGTTCGTTGCACCGGCTGGTGCGTCGGCAACCGAGCCAAACGGGGCCTTGCCATCAGGACCGCGGAATGCTTCCGGAATGCTCATCCGTGCGGCAGCCAGTAGCCCCTCGGCGAGCGCTGGCGCGAGGTCGGTGGACTGTCCGGTGGCCTTGGCAAGATCCCAGGCGTGCGTGAAGGTGTCGGTTGCGGCGAGACCTGCGAATGCCACACCGGGCATCTCGCCAAATGGCAGCTTGTACATCGTGCCCATCACACCGTCGGCGCTGAAGGCGGCAAGGTCAGCTGCTGCTGACTCGTCGAATGCCGCCACGAAGTCTCCGGCCGAGTAGTCGGTGGTCGGGGCCGATGGTGGCTGGCCTGCGAGCGCGGCGGCGAAGAACTGATGCGCGCCGACCATGTGGTTGATGAGATCGGAAACCTTCCACGATGCGCAGGGAGTGGGAAGATCGAGCTGGTCCGGGGTCACATTGGCCAGTACCGACTGGCTGACCGCAATGGCTTGCTGTAGGGGCGTTGTGCTCATGGTTTGTCTCCTTGTTGAGTGTCCGCGAACTCTATCCCAGCGTGCGAAAGCCCAAGGTTTCGGACAATTGCGTGGAGGCGGCACGCACATCGGCGCGAACCGCGTCGAGCTGCTCGCCGGTCAGCCGGAAGCTCGGCCCGACCACATTGATCGCAGCGATGATGCCACTGGGGGAGTGGACGGGCGCACTGACTGCGGTGATGCCTGCCTCCAATCGTCCGTCTCGTGTGATGGTGCCATCGCGATCGGTTCGGCCATGCAGCGCTGCGCCAACAGCCGTTCCACTACTGGCGAAGGACCTTCCCAACCAGCCGCTGTGGCGCAGGGCGTGCATCCCCGGTGCGTTGGCCACGTACACCACACGCCGGGGCGTATCGACGACGGCGAGGTAGGTCGACTCGCCGGTGGTTCGCGCAAGGGCGTCGAGGAATGGTTGGGCGGTGCTCGCCATCGACTGGCCGGCAAATACCGTTCGGGCAAGCTTCACCAGTTCGGGACCTGGCCGGTAGAGCTGATCGGTCTCGTTGCGGATCAGTAGGCCCGATGCCTCGAGCGAGCGGAGTTGGCGCAACGCCGTGCTGGGCACCAGATCCACGAGTGCAGCTGCCTCGGTCAGGCTGAGACCGTGCGGCGACCCGCCAACAACGCACAGCAGATGCAGCACCCGGTCAGATGATCGCGGCCGGTCGCGCTGCGGCTCAGTTGCCGCGCTATCCGGATCGTCGGCGTTTCTTGCGTTTGCGTCGTGTAGTAGTAGATTGCGCACAGTGAAAGCGTACAACGGGCTTGTCGAGCTGTCATCACGTGGACTCAGCCGCGATCAGGTCGTTGCCGTCCTTCGAGGCTCGGCCCGCGTGGAGCTTGGCGATGATGCCCGCGAAGCAATGCTGCGCACCGCGGCCGTTGTCGATGGATTCGTGCACGCTGATGTTCCCGTGTACGGCGTCACTACGGGGTTCGGGTCGCTCGCGAGTGTTGTGATCCCGGCCGAACGCACCGCAGAACTGCAACTGGCGCTGTTGCGATCGCATGCCGCCGGAATGGGCACGGACATCGAGACAGAGGTCGTGCGTGGGTTGATGCTGTTGCGGGCGCGCAGTCTGGCGCGCGGCTACTCGGGGGTGCGGCCGATAGTGGCCGAGGCGTTGCTCGCAATGCTGAACGCCGAAATCACGCCGGTAGTCCACGAGTACGGTTCGCTCGGAGCCAGTGGCGATCTTGCCCCCCTCGCGCACGTTGCGATGGTGCTAGTCGGCGAGGGTGCAGCGCGCGATGCGTTCGGACAACTAATCACGGGTGGGCAGGCGCTCGCCGGCGCTGGCATTGCGCCGTTGGTGTTGCGCGAGAAGGAGGGCCTTGCGCTGATCAACGGAACCGATGGCATGTTGGCGATGTTGTGTCTCGCGCTAAGCGATCTGAGCGAGCTGTTCCGAGTGGCCGACATCGCCGCCGCCATGTCGGTCGAGGGATTGCTTGGCACCGACCGGGCCTTCGCCGCTGACCTGCAGGCCCTGCGCCCGCAGGTGGGGCAAGCGGTGAGCGCCGCGAACCTGTGCCGATTGCTTGCAGGCTCGGACATTGTTGCAAGCCACCGTCATGGCGACAGTCGCGTACAGGATGCGTACTCGTTACGGTGTACGCCACAGGTGCACGGCGCCGGACGCGACACCATTGCGTACGCAGAGACCATTGCCGATCGCGAACTGGTGGCTGCCATCGACAACCCGATGATCCTGCCCGACGGGCGCGTCGAGTCGTGCGGCAACTTCCACGGTGCCCCCATCGGATACGTACTCGACTTCTTGGCCATCGCCGTCGCCGATCTCGGCTCGCTATGCGAACGTCGCACCGACCGGATGCTCGATCCCGCCCGTTCGTTCGGACTGCCACCGTTTCTCGCTCCGGACGCGGGTGTGAATTCGGGGATGATGATCGCGCACTACACGCAGGCGGCGATGGTGGCCGAGAACCGGCGTCATGCGGTGCCGGCGAGCGTAGACACCATGGCCACCAGTGCAATGCAGGAAGACCACGTGTCGATGGGATGGAGCGCGGCGCGCAAGCTGCGCGTGGCCATCGACAACCTGCGTCGCATCATCGCCGTTGAACTGTGCGTTGCCGCTCGCGCACTCGATCTGCGCCACCCATTGCAACCGTCGCCGGCAACCGCCGCTGTCCTGCACGCGATTCGCGAGCACGTGCCGGGGCCCGGTGCCGATCGGTGGCTGTCGCCGGAGCTTGCCTGTCTGGAGCAACTCGTCCGTTCCGGAACTCTCACTGCCGTCGTCGCCGACGCCATCGGCCCACTCGACTGATCAACAAGAAAGCAGCTGCCTCATGTCAGGACCCCGTGAAGTTCGTGCCGCACGTGGATCATTGCTTACCTGTCGCAGTTGGCCGCAAGAAGCAGCGCTGCGCATGCTGTGCAACAACCTCGACCCCGATGTGGCCGAGCGCCCCGACGATCTCGTCGTGTACGGCGGTACCGGCAGAGCAGCCCGTTCGTGGGACGCGTTCGATGCGATCTGTCGCACGCTGACGACCTTGAAAGACGACGAGACGATGCTCGTGCAGAGTGGCAAACCCGTCGGTGTCATGCGCACCCACGAATGGGCGCCGCGCGTATTGATCGCGAACTCGAACCTGGTTCCCGACTGGGCGAACTGGGATGAGTTCCGTCGGCTCGAGCATCAAGGGCTGACGATGTATGGGCAGATGACTGCTGGGTCGTGGATCTACATCGGCACCCAGGGCATCCTCCAGGGCACCTACGAGTGCTTTGCGGCAATCGCGCGCAAGCGGTTCGGTGGAAGTCTTGCCGGTACCATTACCCTCACCGCAGGCCTTGGCGGAATGGGCGGTGCACAGCCGCTCGCAGTCACGCTGAACGGTGGCGTGGCGTTGTGCATCGATATCGATTCGCACAGTGTGCATCGACGTATCGAAACGCGTTATCTCGACGAAGTCGCTGACTCCTATGCCGACGCCGTCGCTCGCTGTGTGGCGGCGAAGGCTCAACGGCGCGCCGTCTCGATTGGACTCGTCGGTAACGCGGCCGAGTTGCTTCCGCGGCTTTTGGCCGATGGCTTCGATGCAGATATCGTCACCGACCAGACGAGCGCTCATGATCCGCTGAGTTACATTCCCGCCGACGTGTCAATGGCAGCGGCTGAACAACTCCGGCGCGAGGCTCCCGATGTGTTCATCCGCCGTGCGCGTGAATCAATGGCGCGGCACTGCGAGGCGATGGTCGGCTTCATGGACGGCGGCGCCGAGGTGTTCGACTACGGCAACAGCCTTCGTGCTGAAGCGGCCCTCGGCGGCTATTCCCGGGCGTTCGACTACCCGGGCTTTCTGCCCGCCTACATTCGCCCACTATTCTGCGAGGGACTCGGCCCGTTCCGTTGGGTTGCCCTGTCGGGCGATCCGGCCGACATCGCCGCCACCGATCGGGCGGTGCTCGAGGAGTTTCCTGACAACGACGATCTGCATCGTTGGATTCACCTTGCCGGCGAGCGCGTTGCGTTCCAGGGATTGCCTGCACGCATTTGCTGGCTCGGCTACGGCGAACGCCATCGGCTCGGGTTGCGCTTCAACGAGATGGTGCGCACCGGTGAGTTGTCGGCTCCCATCGTGATAGGCCGAGATCACCTCGACTCCGGCTCGGTTGCCTCGCCCTATCGCGAAACCGAGGCGATGGCCGATGGATCTGATGCGATTGCCGACTGGCCACTGCTGAATGCGCTCGTGAACACGGCGTCGGGTGCCTCGTGGGTAAGTATCCACCACGGTGGTGGCGTCGGCATCGGTCGGTCCATCCACGCCGGTCAGGTGTCGGTGGCCGATGGCTCGGCCCAAGCTGCCGAGAAGCTTGAGCGGGTGCTCACGAACGACCCCGGCATGGGAGTCATCCGCCACGCTGATGCCGGATACGAGATCGCGCAGCGTGTCGCGGTAGAGCGGGGTGTCGTGATCCCCATGGCGTCACCGTGATCCGCGAGATCCTCACTATTGGTCACCCGGTATTGCGCCGACGGGCGCGCGAGATCACTCGCGACGAACTCGCTGGAGCACCAGTGCAGCAACTGATCGACGACCTCATCGACACGATGCGAAACGCAAACGGTGCAGGCATTGCAGCGAACCAGGTTGGGGAGACGCTGAGAGTGACAGTGATCGAGGTCAACAACAATCCCCGATATCCGTACAAGCCGCAGATCCCGCTCACCGTGGTGATCAACCCGGTCATCGAGGCCCTCGACGACGAGACCTTCATGGTCAACGAGGGTTGTCTCAGCGTGCCCAACCTGCGCGGCGAGGTCAGTCGGTTCGTGTCGGTACGTGTGCGCTATCTCGACCGCGAGGGCAACGCGCACGACGAGATCAAGCGTGGCCTGACCGCTGGAACGTTCCAACACGAGTGCGATCATCTCGACGGCACGCTGTTCGTCGACCGGGTCTCCGACCCCACCACGTTCAGCACCTGGGAGCAGTTCGAACGGTTTCATCGTGCGGCGTTCATCGAGCGGATCTCCCGATTCGTCGAGCGCGTGGGAAGCTGACGTCGTGGCGTCGCGTCGGGTCTGGTGTGACCAGGCAGCGCTCCCGAGCGGTGTTGCATCCGGCGTGACGATCACCATCTTTGATGGGCTCATCGTCGGCGTCGAGTGCGATACTGCCTGCCCACCCGACGCGCAGGTGCTGCCGGGTCTCACAACGGCAGGCTTCGCCAACGCGCACAGTCACGCATTTCATCGTGCCCTGCGCGGCCGCACGCACAGCGGCCAAGGCGACTTCTGGACGTGGCGCGAGCAGATGTACACCGTGGCCGGCCGGTTGAGCCCCGAGAGCTATCTGCCACTCGCGCGGGCCGTCTTCGCGGAGATGCTGCTTGCCGGGTACACCTGTGTGGGCGAGTTCCACTACGTGCATCATCGGCCATCGGGTGAGCCGTACGACGATCCGAACGCGATGGGTCTGGTCCTCGTCGAAGCCGCCCGGCAGGCTGGTATTCGTTTGACCCTGCTCGATGCGTGCTACCTGCAGGGTGGAATCGCAACGGCACCGACAGCGCAGCAACTGCGATTCTCCGATGGGTCACCGCAACAGTGGATGTTGCGAATGCAACAACTGGTCGGCGCAGTCGGGGCGAACGAAGCGGGCAGAGTCACCACAACTCGAATCGGTGCTGCGATTCACTCCGTGCGCGCTGTGGATGCGACATCAATGGCCCTAGTGGCACGATTCGCCGACGATCATGGAATGCCGCTGCATGCGCACGTCTCCGAACAGCTCACCGAAAACCTCCAGATCGAGGGCACCTTCGGATGCTCGCCCACCATACTGCTGGCGCAACAGGGCGTACTCTCGGAGCGCTTCACTGCGGTGCATGCGACCCACCTTTCACCATCTGACGTGGCGCTGTACGCCGCAGCGGGTTGTACGTGCTGCTTCTGCCCGACCACCGAACGTGACCTGGCCGACGGTGTTGGCCCGTCACGTGCATTGCGTGATGCCGGAGTGCCACTGGCGATCGGCAGCGATCAGCACGCGGTCATCGACCCCTTCGAAGAGATGCGCGGTATCGAGCTCGACGAGCGCCTCGTCTCGATGCGGCGGGGCACGCACAGTGCCAGCGAGCTGTTGGTGATGGGCACCGTGAACGGGTATCGATCGCTCGGTTGGCGCGGCGGTGGCGTCATTGAGGTGGGGGCATTGGCCGATCTGACAACGGTGCGCCTTGACAGTGTGCGCCTCGCTGGATCACCCGACGATGCCCGAGTCGATGCAATCGTTTTCGGCGCGACCTCAAGCGATGTCACGAATGTGATCGTGGCCGGTGAGACCGTTGTGGCCAACGGGGCCCACGTCCAGCTGAATGTTGCCGCGGATCTGCAGCACGCCATCGACGCGATCCACCGGCAGGGTATGAACTATGAGGCCCGATCGTGACAACACTGGTGATCGATCGCATCGGCCTGCTGGTCACCAACGACCCCACCGTTGGCGATGGCGCTTTGGGTCTGCTGCGCAATGCGAGCGTGGTCGTGGATGGATCGACGATCGTGTCCATCGGCGCGGCCGGCGAAACGGCTGACGAACGCATCGACGCCGATGGTCGCTGCGTCATTCCAGGGTTTGTCGACAGCCACTCACATCTCGTCTTTGCCGGCGATCGCTCCGACGAGTTCGTGGCGCGCATGGCAGGCGCGAGCTACAGCGCGGGGGGCATCCGCGACACGGTGCGCGCCACCGCCGAGGCGAGCGACGAAACACTGCGCGGCATCGTCGCTGCACGTCGCGTCGAAGCGCTTCATGCCGGCATCACTACTCTTGAGATCAAGTCGGGGTACGGGCTCACGCCGGCAGCCGAGGCGCGCTGCCTGCATCTGGCGCGCGAGCTCACCCCCGAGACCACGTTCCTCGGCGCGCACGTTGTGCCCCACGAATACGTGGGACGTGCCGATGACTACGTGGCTCTCGTGTGCGGCGAGATGCTCGCAGCGGCCGCACCATCGTCGCGGTTCGTCGACGTGTTCTGCGAGGTCGGTGCCTTCGACGCCGAGCAGAGCCGCGAGGTGTTGCGGGCCGGCAGAGCGGCCGGACTGATCCCAAAGATTCACGCTAACCAGTTGGGCCACGGCCCGGGCGTCGCCCTCGCCGTGGAGATGGACTGTGCGTCGGCAGATCACTGCACGCATCTCACCGCTGCCGACATCGCGGCGCTGGCCGACAGCAACACTGTCGCAACACTGTTGCCAGCTTCTGACTTCTCGACCCGCCAGCCATACCCCGACGCGCGTCGACTCGCCGATGCCGGTGTCACGATCGCCCTCGCGACCAATTGCAATCCCGGCTCAAGTAACACCACCTCGATGAGTTTCTGCCTCGCGCTGGCCGTTCGCGACTTGGGCATGACACCCGACGAGGCTCTGCTCGCCGCGACGACCGGTGGTGCCGCAGCGCTGCGCCGAACCGACCTAGGCCGCCTGACCGTCGGGGGCCATGCCGATATGTCGCTGCTCGCTGCCCCAACGTATCTACATCTCTTCTACCGCCCAGGCGTGCCGCTCGTTGACCTAGTGATGATGCGCGGAGTGGTCAGCGGCCGATTCGGAGGATCATCGGTCATTGCGCTTGAGGATTTCGACGCCGTACACGAGTTCGAGCGGGTGATACGACGTGGCGAGGGCATGCGAACTGACTCCTGACGGGTCGCACCGATCAGGTGCCTGATAAAGGGCCACGTATGTAGGGCGAGACGTAGCTGCGGTGAACATGGCTCCCAACTTCTCGCGAGCACCGGGAACCTGCAGCACATTGTCATACCAGAGATACGGGAATGGCGGATCCTCGATCGCGTTGCCGTAGAAGGCGGCGCCGGCGCACATGATGTACATCGTGTCACCCGGGATGCGAATGGCCCGGTACCAATCTGCCAGGCGTTCGTCGTAGAGCAGGCGAGGATCCGTGCTGGCGCGCATCGGGACCTGTTCGCGGGGGAGTGTGATCAGTCGGGCCGAGCTGACGAGCGCTGGCACGAGCACCAGGAAAACTACGGTGAGTTGTTGCCATCGGACACGGATCGACGCAATAAGGACAGCACCGATGACCCCAATCGGGAAGGCGAGCGTGACCCAGTAGTGCCGATGGAACTGGCCGCCCGAAAGAAACGCTCCAATTGCTGCGAACATCCACAAAATCAACAGCGAGTGGTCCGTGCGTGCCCGCCGCTGGCCGTCGCCATAGAACGAGGCGGCGCAGACCACCCCAGCGAGAGCCATCGGCCCGAGGATGGGAAGTGCCACCTGCAGCGTGCGCCAGAACCTCGCCCAGTCTGCGCCCACCAGCGCGCTTCGTGATTGCAGGCGATAGCCCGCGAACGCAAACCACCAGTCGTGCCATCCGGTAAGGGCTCCGTGTAGTGCCAGCAGTCCGATGATGAGAGCGAACCCGGCCAACAGCAAGGCCAATGAGCGCAGCACTATTGTCCGCTCGCGCCACGAGAACACAAGGGCGAGCACCAGCCACGCAAACACGGCGAGGAAGCCGTCGAGCCCGGACTGCTTGATCGACATCGCGCACCCCGCAAGTACACCCGAAGCGAACATCCAGCGCGTGCCGAGCCGACCCGTGATGACCAGACAGCCAACTGCAAGGCCGGTCACCGAGAGTGCACCGCTGAGCAATTCGCCATTCGCTATAAATCCCTCGATGATCGGCGCCGATGACAGCACCGCAACGAAGACGGCGGCCAGCACGCCAGCGGTGCGTCCCGAGATGGAACGCGCGACGGCGGCGCACGACGCCACGGCGATTGCGGCGAAAAGGGTGGCCATAATCCGCACCGATGCCGTGCTCCCACCCGCGATGTCATTCCAGAAGCGGAACACCACGAGCAGCCCTTGCGGCCGGTCCACCCATACGTCGCGGTAGAGGTGACTGCCGTTGCCCCATGCTCGTCCGATGGCGAGAAAGCCGCCCTCATCGGCGGTGAGTGGCGTGAAAAAGAACCTCAGATGCAGCAGCACTGCGACGAGCACGCCACCACCGACACCGATTCGAAACGACCGTGCTGTCATGCAGCGTGGCGCGTTGCAGGCACCGAGATGACGACCATGTTCGACACCATCACAGTTTGGCCCAATACGTTCCGTCGATCATCGCGGTCAGCGTGGGGTGATGAATGAAGGCGTGGTCGGGGTTCTCGGGCATTTCGGCCTCGCCGAACATGATCTGGCGCCGCGTGATGCGGAACATCACGATCGCGTGGCGGAGCGCGGCGTAGAGCATGAACCACTGCAGGTCGCGCGGCGTATATCCGCTGGCGGCCTCGTACGCCGCGGCCACCTCGCTCGCGCGCATGAAGTCGGGCAGCCCAGGCATACCCATCATCTCCGTGAGATCCTGAAAAAAGCGGTGCAGAAAGATCATCCACGCGAGGTCGATCTCACGGGGGCCGTGGCCGGCCATTTCCCAATCGAGCACTGCCACCGGCACAAAGTCGCGATACATGATGTTGCCGACACGGGCATCGCCCCAACTGACAACGGGTTCGCCCTCGGTGTGTGGCCAGTTCTCGTCGAGCCATGCAAAGGCGCGCTCGATCAATGGCGAGCGCACGCCGTCGGCGGCCACCCATTCGTAGAACGCGCGCTGGTCGTTGACGTGTCGTTCGAGCGCGGTGTCGCCCGGGGCGTCGATCACCAAGAACGCAGCATCGGGATCGGACGCGGGAATCGAGTGGATCTTGGCCAGTGTCTCGATCGACGCCTGCTGCAGACGCACATGATCGGCTGCGTCAGCGTCGAAGAACCAGTTGTCGCCGAAGGTGTATGGCATGAGGTCGGGGGGCACGACACCGTCGATTCGCTCCATCACGAAGAACGGAGCGCCGAGCGGGCCCGCGTCGACCTCGAGCCAGACGGTGGGAGGAATAGCTACGTCGGTGCGCGAAGCGACGAGCCGCATCACGTTGAATTGGCGGGGCATGTCGTACACCGGGAACACCGGCTCTGACCCTGGATCAGGAGGAAGGCGCAATACGAATCGGCCCGACGTACGTGCACCCGAAGAATCGTCCCAATCGGCGCCAAACAGAATCGTCTCGCTGGACATGCCATTGGCCGCCGGCACCACGAACTCCGACACCGTGGGGTTCTGGAGATGCGCACCGAGCCACGTCGTGAGCCGTTCCCGAAGTTGCTGGTGGTCTCGTGTAGATGTGCGAGGGCGATCGTCGCTCATGGTGCTCCCTTGTGCCGCGGCAATCGTGCACCGTATCGCACACCGTGTTCGTCGTCGCTGCCGACCAATACGCCAGCGCGCACCCGGGTGAGATCAGCGGCAGCGGTGCCTTCGCCGGTGAATGCCAGTTGTCTGCGGGATCACCCAGCGGGGTGTCCGAAAGACGTGGGCTGGTCGACGTCTTGCAGTCAGGACGACGACCGTCATCGACGACGGCAACGAAGGGGACCGACATGGTGGATATCCAAAAGATGACCCGTCACGAGGCGGAGGCGCTTGTCGAGTTCATCCGCGACGAACCTGATGAGAGTTGGGATACGAGCACCGTGTGTGAACCGTGGTCGGTCAGGCATCTCGTGGCGCACCTCACTGCGTTGAGTAATCGGACACACCCGCATTTCGCCACCAGGATGATCGCCAGTGCTTTCAACTTTCAGAAGGTCGTCGAGGGCGATCGTCAGACCTATCTGCAAACGCAGGCAGGAGATGCTGGCAAAGTTCGAGGCGTCCGTACGAAATCCCACGACGCCCAAGACGCTCGACGAGGCCGCCTTGGGCGAATTCATCGTTGCTGAATGCAGCCATGAGCGCCCGATGCGCTGCGGTGCGGTGCGGTGCGACGCGAACGTTCGCGTGGGTCGAGCCGACAGACCGTCACCCGAATACGTGAACTCGCTTGGCATACTTGTGATCGGCTGCGGCGGACCGATTCGCTGGCCGAGGGATACTCGATTTCGATGCGCACTTCGCTCGCTGAACTTCTCCAGACACGGCGTGTCCTGCTTGCCGATGGCGCCACGGGCACGAACTACTTCGAACGTGGCCTTGGGCCCGGCGAGCCCCCCGAGTTCTGGAACGTCGATCACCCCGATCGGGTGAAGGCGTTACACCATGGCTTTGTCGATGCTGGCGCAGACATCATCCTCACCAACACCTTTGGGTGCAATGCCCACCGGTTGAAGCTGCACAAGGCCGAGGCCCAGGCGTTCGACCTGGCCAAGCGGGCCAGCGAATTGGCGCGTGAGGTTGCCGACGCGTGCGACCGCCCCGTTGTAGTTGCTGGCTCGGTCGGGCCAACGGGCGAGTTGTTCGAGCCATTGGGTGCGCTCACCGAGGACACCGCGATGGCCTCGTTTCGTACCGAGATCGAAGGCCTCAAGGCCGGCGGCGCCGACGTGGTGTGGATCGAGACAATGTCATCGATCGAAGAGGTCCGAGCCGCAGCGAAGGCGGCCATCGAGGTGGGCATGCCATACACGGCAACGCTCTCGTTCGACACCGCAGGCCGCACGATGATGGGCATCATGCCCGATGCCATCGCCGGCGTGTTCGAGGGGCTCGATGTGCCGCCGGTGGCCATGGGTGCCAACTGCGGTGTTGGCGCGAGCGACATTCTTGTCACCCTGCAATCGATGAGCGACGGCTGCGGCTCCGACAACGTGTACATCTCCAAGGGCAACTGTGGCGTGCCCCAGTTCCACGGCACCGAGATCGTCTACAGCGGCACGACCGAGGTCATGGCCGCATATGCCTCGATGGCGGCAGCTTCGGGGGCTCGCATCGTCGGCGGTTGTTGTGGCACGACACCCCAACACATTGCGGCAATGCGGGCCAGCCTGGACTCGCTCGGATCCGATGATTTCACTGTCGCTACCCGGCCGACGATCGATCAGATCATCGCCGAAACGGGGCCACTCACCAACGCGCAGCCCAACGCCGGAGTCGGGCGCGAACGCACTCGCGCTCGGCGCAGCGCGGAGTAGTTCGACCCGGCTCGGTTGCAGCGAGTGAGATCAATCTCAGCCTGCGGCAAGCTTGTCAGGGCCGTCCTGTGCGATACCGGATGCCAGTGCGGTTGGGCCACGCGCGCGTCAACGCCAGCAGGTAGCAGGGTTTTGGCAATGCCCATCGCGATGAGATTCGCTTCCGACGTAGTGCCGACTAGTGCGTCGGCAGCACAGCGCGCGACCCCGGCTGCGACATCGCCGCCAGCGAGCGCGTCGTAGAACGTGCTCGCAACACGTGCACTCGGTCGTTCGGCTGGACCAAGGGGCAGCGTAGAGCCGGTGATCCCACCTGCAACTGCTGTGAGTACCAGGCTGACGGTGGCCGCCACGAGACGACGCGGCCCGAAGTCGATGCGGCGGGGCAGCGTCGCCGCCGCGGTGAACCAGTCGCGTTGATCGGCCCAGATGGCGAGCGGCGGCACCACGACGAGCGCACTCATCACGGCGACTGTCACGTCGAGTGTGACCACCGTACCGAGGTCGCGCAGCAGCGGAAGTGCGACGAACATGACCACAGCCAATCCGTCGATCGTGGTGAGTGCCGATGCGATGAACGCCCGACCGGCACGTTCAGACGCCAACGCCTGCGCACCGGTGGGCAAGAGTCCGGCGCACCGGCCCTCCACGTAGCGCGCAGTCCACAACGCCGAGAACTCACCGCATGTGGCCACTACGAGCGGGCCGCCAACAGTGGTGAGTGGGCTGAGCGTGATGCCCAACAACGAGACCAGCGTTGCTGAGGCGCCGACCGCGAGCAGCACCGGACTCATCGTCAGCGCGGCGCGTGCGGCATCGCGGTTGCGCAGAACCAACCACGCGCCAACGAGGAGCAGAGCCACGATCGTGAGCGCTGAACGGTTTGCTGTCAGGTTGATCAGCAGGCCGATACCCGTGATGGCACGACCAAACGGAGGGGCTGATGCGTTGGATGGCTGCAACGTCTGGTTGGTTCTCGGCATCGCGATCGATGTGTGCAGGCGTTCGATCAGAGCAGCACGTTCCTCGAGCGATGAAGGTCCGACCTGGACGAGCGCCTGCGCAACGTTGCTGTTCTTTGCAACGAGGAGTCGTTGAATGTCAGGGGTGCCACGTTGTAGGCCTGCAGCAAGTCGAGACCGGATGGGGTGAGGGACGTGGTGCCGGGCACCTCGAATGAGCGAGGACTCCGCCGTGACGAGACCCGACGCCTGGATGAGCGTGACGTGCTCGTTCGTCAGCAAGCGGTGCACAGAGTCGTTGACGAAGCTGCTGAGCTAATCGGTGAAGATGCGGTTCGAGTCGAGGCCCGTCGTCTCGACGAAGATGCCGAGTGTCGACGAAAAGTTCGCGTCGGTCTCGAGTCGGCGCGCATCGCGATTGGTCTGCGTCGATTGGTCTGCGTCAATTGGTCTGCGCAGTCGATCGGATCGCTGTGGATCTTGCTGCCGGTTTCGAGGATCAGCCCCACGATCGGAAGAACCACAGCGATAGCGAACGTCTCGGAACGACGGCCTTCGACGGCAGAAATCCGAGACGGTGGAGAATCTTCTCGGTGACGCCGGACTTCACCGCTGTGCTCGCGTGATGACGCTCGCAGGGCCGTGCACGGCAAGCGGTACGACGATGCCCGCGACGAGCAACGTGACGATGTCAACTGCCAACAGCACACCGAAGTCGTGGATCATCGGCACTCGCGAGATGCGCATCACGAGGAAGGCGATCACGGCCAACACGGTGGTAACCACCATCGGTGGGCCGAGTTGGCTGACGGTTTCGGCGAATGGGTCGGTGTCGGGATGGAACACGCATTGCTCCTCGACGCGGTTGTGGATCTGGCTCGCGAACTCAACGCCGATGCCGATGAGGATCGGCAGACCCGAGATAGTGACCAGCGACAGGTCGATCCCGAGATAGCCGAACGTACCGAAGCCCCAGGCAACACCGATGACCCCGGCCAGGAGCGGCAGGATTCGCCAGCGCACTCGGAACACGATGGCGAGCACGATCAGCATCACCACGAACGCGATCGCGCCGAGGGCGAGCATGCCCTTTCGGAGGCGGGGTTGATGTCGGTCAGGAAAGTCGGCGTGCCTGTCACGATGGCGTCGGCACCGTCGAAGTGCTGTGCGGTGATGGCGTCCGTCACGAACGTGGAACCGATGGCATGTTGGCGAGGAGCAGGAAGCGCAACCAATTGGGGTTGGACAACGACTGCTCCCCAGCTGCTGCCATGCGGGCCAACGTCAACGCAGCGTCTTTCTGGCGGAGTGCCGACGCTGCCTTGTCCGGCTCACGGACGATCGCATTGCTCAGAATCTGCGTGGCAACGCCCTTGTTCACGAGATCCTGGGTGCAGGTGAACGCAGTCAGGGGAGTGACAATGGATTCGAGCCCGTTGCCTGATTGATGCAGCGTCGAAGCGAGCGCGTCGAAACGCTTCTGGTTGGCCGGGGTGAACACATCGAAAACGGTCTTGCCGGAAAGCATGGTGACGAGCACCTCCATGCTTTCACCACCGAACAGTTGCTGGTAACGGGCATTGTCCTTGGCTGCCGTCGAGTTCCTGTCGAGGTAGCTGTCCTGACCAGTGCAAAATTGAGCCGGGCGCGGACAGCCGGCGAGCAGACCCGTCACGGCAACAACCACGGCGCGGACCACGATGGTGTGCCCACCGAGAATTTTCTCGATGCGATGCCACATGCGTTCCATGGCTGGTTTCCTCGCGCCTGTGGCGCAGTAACGACTGCACCACACGTCGTCGTGCGCTGTTACGGCAGGAGGGTAAGCGCCGTTGGTCATCAGATGTGTCAAGCTCACAGCCCATGTGGGACGCTCCATTCGACCTCTCGGGACGGGTCGCGATCGTGACGGGAGCAGCTCGCGGTATTGGGCTGTCGGCAGCAAGCGTTCTCGGTCAGGCCGGGGCCTCGGTCGTCCTCACCGATATCGACCGTGTTGCGCTCGACGTTGTGGCGGCCGACCTGCGCGCTCGGGGTCTGATTTGCGAGTGCGCCCAACTGGATGTGAGTGATCGGTTGGCGGTTGATCGGCTTGTCGCCGACGTCGCAGATCGCCACGGTCGTCTCGACATCATGGTCAACAATGCCGCCGTTATCGACGACTCCAGCCCGCTCACGGTTACCGAGGCCGAACTCGACCGGGTGCACGCAGTGAATTTCAAAGGTGTCGTGTGGGGCTCGCAGGCGGCCGCGCGGGTGATGGTCGCAGCGGGTTCGGGCAGCATCATCACTATCACCAGTGGGGTGGTCGACGTAGCGCTTCCCATGGTCACCGGCTATTCCACATCGAAAGCCGCAGCGGCCCAGTACAGCCGTGGCCTCGCGATGGAGGTTGCAGCGAGCGGGGTTCGCGTCAATACCGTTGCGCCCGGATGGACGGACACGCCGATGAACGAGCGCCACGTTCTTCGCGCCGACGGATCCATCGATGTGGAAAAGAAAGCGCAATACGTGGCGATGCGCGCTGCGTCGGCGCCACTGGGCGTCGCCGGTGAGCCCATCGATCAGGCATATGCCGTGCTGTACCTAGCTTCTGACGCGGCCCGCTTCGTCACCGGCATGGTGATGCGAGCCAACGGTGGGGTGACGATGCCATGGTGACCGAACTCAGTGTGTTGCGCGGCGAGAAGATTCTGATCACTGGCGTCACGGGTCAGATCGCATTCCCGTTGGCGGAGTATCTTGCGCACGACAACGACGTGTGGGGGCTCGCCCGTTTTTCGGACCCGTCCAGCCGGGCACAGGTCGACGCGCTCGGGGTCACAACCCTGTTGTGCGATCTTGCTGGTGGCGATCTGTCGGCCGTTCCCGACGACTTCGCCTACGTGTTGCACTTGGCTGCATTCCAGGGTCCGGGACACGACTTCGATCTGGCCCTGCGCGCAAATGCGGAGGCCACTGGTTTCGTACTGATGCACTGCCGCAACGCGAAGGCGGCGCTCGTGATGTCGACCCATTCGGTGTACAAGCCGAATCCTGATCCGCGGTACTCATATCGCGAGACCGACGCGATGGGCGACGTGAATCCGCAGCACTCGCCCACGTACTCTGTGGCCAAGATCGGGCAAGAGGCCGTGGCCCGCTTCTGTGCTCGGGCGTACGACCTGCCCGTCACTATCGCGCGAATGAACGCGGCGTACGGGCCCCGCGGCGGCCTGCCTGCGCTCCATGCGGACTCGATCGCAGCGGGAAGCCCGGTGTGGACCCGTTGGGGACCCTGTCTTTACAGCCCCATCTTCCAGGACGACATCAACGCTCAAGCGGCTTCACTGCTCGCGGCGGCAAGCGTGCCTTCGACCATCGTCAACTGGGCGGGCGACGAGGCCGTGAGCGTTCAGGACTGGTGCGCGTACGCAGGCGAGCTCCTGCATGCTCCTGTCGAGGTGATCGTTCGTCCGGTGCCCGGCTCGTTGCGCGGATCTGTTGCTGACGTGGGTCGACGCAACGAGTTCACTGGCCCATGTTCCGTTGATTGGCGCGAAGGCATGCGGCGAACGATCGCGGCGCGTCACCCATCCGCGTGAGTCGTTGACAAGTCGACGAGTGCGTTGTGGTAGGCGGGTGTTGAGGGTTTGGTCACTCCGCCCCAACAACGGTGGCGATGTCACCGAACCCCACGCACTCGTGGCCTCACTCGTACGTGTGCTCGAGCAAACTGCAGAGCGTGTGGGGCGAGGCCGAACCCGGAATCCACCACGCCACACTTTCGGTGCAACGGTTTGTGGCCTCGGCGCTCGAGACCAAGTGATCAGCTACGCCGCACACTGACCCACGGCACGTCTTTATCGACGCGTGGCTCACCGGGCAGACCCAGCACCTGCTCGCCGAGAATGTTGCGCATGATCTCGCTCGTACCACCCTCGATGGAGTTCGCACGAACCCGCAAGAATGCATGCCGTACGCCGTGTTCGAGTCCTTCGGTCGACAATGACTCCGGGCGGCGGAACGTGTAGTCGTAGCCGATCATCGCGTACGCACCCAGCAGATCGATGCACAGTTCGAACAACGACTTGTTCAGCTCGGCCATCGCGAGCTTCGAGACCGAACCCTCGGGACCTGGGTTACCAGCCTTTCGGTTCTCGCCGCCGCGAATGTTCGTGAGCCGCTGGCACTCGGCGCGCACCCACAGCTTCATCAGTTGATCCTTCTGGGCGGCCGTGCGCTTGTCCTCCGGCAGGGCCTGCCAGATCTGCACGGCTTCTGCGATCGCGCCGGAACCACGCTTGGGGGCGCCGCCGCCGCCGCCGATGGTGCTGCGCTCGTTCATCAGCGTGGTGAGCGACACGCGCCAACCCTCACCCTCGGCGCCGACGCGGTTCGCATCGGGAATGCGCACGTCGGTGAGGTACACCTCGTTGAACTCGGCCTCGCCTGTGATCTGACGCAGCGGACGAACTTCGAGACCCTGGCTGTGCATGTCGACCGCAAAGTAGGTCATGCCCTTGTGCTTGGGGCTGTCTGGGTTGGATCGTGTGACCAACATGCCCCAGTCGGCGAGGTGGGCGATGGTGTTCCAGACCTTTTGTCCGTTCACCACCCATTCATCGCCGTCGCGCACCGCCTTGGTGGCCAGCCCTGCAAAATCGCTGCCGGCGCCCGGCTCGCTGAAGAGCTGACACCAGCGCTCCTCGCCGGTGAACATCGGCCGGAGAAAACGGTTGCGCTGTTCATCGGTGCCGTGCGTGACGATGGTAGGCCCTGCGAGTGCGAGGAAGAACGATGCCGGATCAGTGCCGTGTGCGCCGGCGCCGCGAAGCCGCTGCTCGACGATCTTTTGCAGGTCGGGCCGCACGTCGAGTCCACCGAATCCGGTGGGAAAGTGCACCCAGGCCAGCCCGGCGTCGTATTGATAACCGCGGAACTCGATGGGACTCAGTGTGTTGGGATCGTGCTCGCTGAGCAATGCCGACAGGGCTGATTCGACGCGAGCGGTCTCGGTTTGGTTGATGGTGTCAACAGACATGACACAAGTGTGTCCCACGTGGCCGCTCAGAGTCAAAGCCCTCTAGATTGAGGCGGTGCGGACCCATCAGCGGGTCGACACGTGCGCAGGTCACACGTCGTGAGGAAGGTTCAATGAGCTCCAGCATCGCATCTCGACGAAATCCGTTGCTTGCCATCTTCACGACGGTCTTCATCGACCTGCTCGGCTTCGGAATCCTCATTCCCGTCTTTCCCCTGCTGATCGACCCGCGTTCCAAGTTTCGGGTGACCCCCGAGAGTTGGACTCCGCATCAGGGCCTGATCATGCTGGGTTGGCTGCAGGCCATCTATCCACTGTGTATCTTTCTGGCCGCCCCGATTCTCGGCCAGCTGTCCGATCGTCTCGGTCGTCGTCCAGTGCTTGCGATGTCGATCGCGGGGACGTCGGTCGGATACGTGCTCTTTGCGATCGGGATCATCACCAAGAACCTGCCGCTCATGTTTGCGGCACGCGCTCTCGATGGTCTCACCGGTGGCAATCTCGCCGTTGCCCAAGCAGCGATCGGCGATATCAGCACCAACGCAAACCGGGCCAAGAACTTCGGCATGCTCGGCGCCGCGTTCGGTCTCGGTTTCGTGATCGGGCCATATCTCGGTGGTCGCCTGAGCGCTCCGAACACGAGCTTCTACGGGCTGTTCTACACACCGAGTTGGTTTGGCGCGGCCACGCCGTTTTGGTTCGCGGCGATCTTGGCTGCGTGTAACTGCGTGTTGATCATCACCCTGTTACCCGAGACGCTGCAGGTGAAGATCCATTCGGGTCGCATCCACCTCGGCCAGTCGGTGTCAAACGTGCTGCGAGGCTTCGCCTCGGACCGGCTACGTATCCCGTTGATTGCTGCGTTCTGTTTCAATATGGGCTTCACCTTTTTCACCACCTTCTTCGGCGTGTATCTGCGCAACAAGTTCGATTTCACCCCGGGGCAGACGGGTGACTACTTCGCCCTAGTCGGCATCTTCATCGCGCTGTCGCAGGGGGTTGTGGTCGGTCTTGTCGCCAAGAAACTCACCGATTACAAAGTGCTGCGGTTCTCGCTGTTCGGCAACGCAGCGGTGCTCGCGGTGTATTTCACCGCCACCTCAAAGGCGCCGCTGTATTGGATCATCCCGATATTCACCGTGTTCAACGGCTTGTCCATGGCCAACTTCACGAGCCTGGTCAGTCGGTCTGCCGAACCCGGAAAACAGGGCGAAGCGATGGGGATCTACAGCAGCGTGCAGAGCCTGGCCCAGGTTCCGGCATCGATTCTCGTCGGCTACATTGCGGGTAGCATCTCGTCGAACACGCCACTCATCGTGGCGTGCATCACCATTTTCGTTGGTGGACTCGTGTTCGTTACCAGGTTCCGACCGCGCTATGTGACCGACACCGTGCTCGAGGCCCGCCGCGCTGGCGACGTTGCAGCCGGTTCGCCTACGGCGGTGACGACTCCATCGATGCAGTGACGCCCTCGACGCATCGAAGGCGGTCTAGGAGCGGGCTTGATTCGACGGATGGGTGCTGGCCGCAGCAGTGCGGTGCTCAAGTTCTTGTGCAGGTGATCGGGCCAGCACGATGGTGGCGCCGAGCGTGAGCGCGATACCCAAGATGGCGGGGATCGTCCAGCCAGGACGCATGTGATCACCGAGCAGTAGCGCGCCGATGATCGTGGCCACGAGCACTTCGGTAGCCCACATTGCTGCGGTCACCGGGCCGACGTTGCCATGCATGAGCGCGTACGCGTGCAGTCCGAGCGCAAGGATGGCGTAGGCAACCACCGCCCACAGCAACGGTTCCGACAGGATGCCGGTGATCGACTCGTCCTTGATGTGCACGGCACGCGCCGCCAACGCACTGCCGGTGAACGCGGCCCCGGACAGCACTGCCAACACGACCGACTTCTTGAGCTTGATTGCGGCGCTGCCGAGAACGATGAGCGCCGGTATGCCAATGAGAATGCAGATCTTGAGCAGATGGGTGATCTCCTTCGACGGTTCCTCACCGGCGGAGACTCCAACAAGGACTAGGCCGATCATCGTCGCCACGATCGCCAACCGGTCAGGCCCGCGCAGTTCGGTTCCGAGCACCCACCGGGCGAGTAACACCGTGATCGCCAGACTCCCCGCAAGGATGGTCTGCACTGCGAACAATGGCAATGTGTGCAGCGCGAAGCGCGAGATGACCCACGACGCGAAGTCGACGAGCATGCCGAGTAGGAACACCGGTTGGCGTGCCATTGCGGCGATTCCCGTCTCGCCGAGTGCAGCAGCGCGCCGGGCACCGAGCGCCTGCATCACTGCGCCGCAGCCATAGCCGACTGCTGCGATGAGGCAAAGCGCCAACGCAGTCTTCACAGCAGTCCCGTTCCCACGGCGACACGGTAGCCGCTCGCCCTCACGGAGGCCTGACGCGACCCGCTACTGTCCGCCGGCTTTCTTCGCTCGGCTGGGCGAGACTCGTGGGGGTTCGCCCGCCATCTTCGGGTACTGCGGCGGCCACGGAGCGTCGAGCAGTCCCTGCGCTTGCTGGGCTGCGACGAGTTCGAGCAACGGTTCGAGCGAATTTGGCGAATCATCCATCGGGCCCCACGGGTCGCCACGCTCAATCAAGCGTTGTGGCACGGTGGCGATGGTGAGGGCATTTGGGTCGATCGTGTCGAGTTCGCCCCACGGAAACGGGCACGACACCGGAGCGTGATCGCGAGAACGCACCGACCAGGGAGCGAACACGGTCTTGTGCGGCGCGTTCTGATTGAAGTCGATGAAGATGCGTGCACCGCGCTCCTCTTTCCACCAGGCCGCAGTGATGAGTTCGGGTCGCCGACGTTCGAGTTCGCGCGCCACGGCGACAGCACCGGCGCGGACGGCGAACGAGTCCCAGCGGGGGAGCAGTCGGACATACACGTGCAGACCCCGGTTGCCCGTAGTCTTGATGTAACTGGTCATCCCCAGTTCGTCGAACAGCCGACGCGTTTCATGAGCGGTCTCACGTGCCATGGCGAAACTGGTACCCGGACCCGGGTCGAGATCGATACGCAGTTCGTCGGTCGCTTCGGGATGGTTGGCGCGTATGGGCCACGAATGGAAGCCCAGGCAGCCCAAGTTCACGGCCCAGATGACGTGGGCGAGATCGGCGATGACCAACGCATTCGATTCAGTACCGTTCGGCGTGCTCATCACCGAGGTCTGCAGCCAATCGGGTGCCGAATCGGGTATGCGCTTCTGGAAGAAGGACGCTCCCGTGGTGCCGTTCGGAAAACGTTGCAGCAAAACGGGCCGATCGAACATCGCGCGCATCAGTGGCTCGGAGACGGCACAGTAGAAATTGATCAGGTCGAGTTTGGTGTCGCCGCGGGTAGGAAAAAAGACCTTGTCCGGATTGGTGATCGTGAGCTCACGACCTGCAACGGTCAACAGCACCGGATCGGCGGACATGGCGCCGACGCTACTCCACGCCAGCGGTGAAGGACCGTGAGGCCACCGTTGCGGCGGGCGCTCAGACGGTCGATCGCGAGCAGCAGATCGGGGCCCGTTTCGTCACTCGTGGCTCGGGCCAGTCGTCGCTCGCAGCGCAGTGGTGCACGGCCCGGTTGTCGCAGAAGGCCACCGAGTCGTTGCGCCATCAAGAACGGCGCTGGAACTCGGGATAGTCGGCTTGGCGAGCGACGTACCCGAGGAGTTGGCGGCTCTCGTCGCCGGGGATACCCACGAGGCGCGTGGTGAGCGGCTGATCGCGAAAGAAGATCAGCTTGAGGTCGTGGAGTGCGCGCCGGATATCGGCAAGGGCGTCGTCGCTCAATTCGCCCGGCGAGATCGATGCCACGAAGTTCGCCACCGATGGTGGCACCGATGTGCCGTACTTCGAAGTGTTTCTAGCGAGCCGCCGCGAGCCGTAGCCCGAGGAGGTCTCTCGTTCGGGAGCAGAGCCGATGGCTGCTGGCCCAGCTCGCGGATCGTAGGGTGTCGCCTCGTGCAGCCAACGAGCGAGACCGATCCAGCGCCGGGCCCTTTCAGGGTTCACCGATGATCGCGCTCGCGTACAGTGTCACCCAGTTCGTGGTGATCTTTGTGGCCGTGTTCTTCTCGGCAATCATCAGCGCCGTCGCGGGCTTCGGGTTTGGGCTGCTCTCGGTACCGCTGATCAGTCTCGCCATCCCGTTGCACCCGACGGTGATCGTGTCATCGATTCTCGGTCTGGTGACCAATCTGATCCAGACCTATCGGTATCGGCGCAGTGCGCTACGAACGTTGGTGATCCGGCTGTCCATCGGTGCAATCGTCGGCATGCCCGTGGGATTCATCGTGTACAACGTCGTCAGCGATCGCGTGCTGCGGTTGGTGTTGGGCGGGGCCGTGATGCTCGCCGTCGTCGCTCTGATTCGTGGACTTGACCTTGTCCACGTGGGGCCAGCATTCGATGTCGGTACCGGATTCGTGAGCGGCGTACTCAACACGTCGATATCTACCAATGGCCCTCCGCTGGTGTTCGGCCTGCAAGCCCGCAAGCTCGCGCCCGAGCCCTTTCGCGCAACGCTGTCGATGGTGTTCACGATCAGCGGCATCGTCGGCATGTCGCTCTTCGTAGGTGGCGGCAAAGTGCATGTCGACGAGCTCGTTGCAAGCGCCATTGCGCTCCCTGCGATGGCGCTGGGCCTGATGGTCGGTTTCCCTTTGCGCCACCGCGTGTCGCCCGAGCGTTTTCGAGTACTCGTGCTGGTGCTGCTTGTCGTTGCAGCGGTGGCGTCGATCGTCAAAGCACTTGCGTGACGTTGCGGACGTGACAGGCTGAGCCCATGTTGACCATTGCGCTCATCTGCACCGCACTAGCTGCGGCGGCGAACTGGTGCACACAGATTTGCCCGAATACCGTTGTGGAAACCATCTCCAAGCCGCTTACCACTGTGCTCGTGATGTGGGTCGCGATCGCCGCACACGGACCGCACGCGGCGACGGTTCTCGCCGTCGTTGGCTTGGTGTTCTGTCTGATCGGCGACATCGCGCTACTCGACGTGATCGACACGTTCATCGTGGGGCTGGGTGCGTTCCTGATCGGGCACGTGGTGTTCATCGCAATGTTCGTCGCGCTGCACCTACACCGGCCGCTATGGGGCATCGTCGCTGCGGCTGTGCTGGCCGTGCACGCAGCGGCGATTGGCCGGCGCATCATCGCTGGGGCATCAGCAACCAAGCCCGAACTCAAGGTGCCGGTACTCGCGTATCTCACGGTCATCTCGAGCATGGCAGTTGTTGCAGCGATGACTGGCCGATGGTGGGCCGTTGCCGGTGCGACGGCTTTCGTGATCAGCGACACGTTGCTCGGCTGGCGCGAGTTCGTGGGTAAGAAGGTGTGGTTCCCGTTGGCGGTGATGGTCACCTATCACGCCGCGCTCGTGGGCCTTGCACTCAGCTTGCGCTAACCACGGCTCCGGTCGATAGGCACGCGGAGGCTCAGTTGGCGCCGCCGAACCACTGCATCCACGCCTCCTGTGTGCGCGGCTTGAAGACGTAGTTGTCCTCTCGCAGCGCGGCCATCGAGCCACTCGTTGGCGCAGAGTACATGTGACCGGGGAACACGATGGTGTCATCGGGAAGGGCAGCGAGCATCTGCAGACTCGAGAACATCTGCTCGGGGTTACTGCCCGGCAGATCAGTGCGGCCGCAGCCCTCGAGGAACAGCGTGTCGCCGGATACGAGACGACCCTCGACCAAGAAGCACTGGCTACCGGGGGTGTGCCCTGGCGTGTGCAGCAGAACAATCTCAATACCGCCCACCGTGACGACATCTCCCGATTGGTGCTGAACCAGTTCGGTTCCGGATACACCCGTCGTGCGCTGCACCCACGGCGCTTCGTCGACTTGCACGTGGATGGGGCATTGGCATCGATTGAGCAGCGCGCTGATGCCTTCGATCGTGTAACCCATCATCGTGCCGCCGACGTGATCGGGGTGATAGTGCGTAGCGAGTACGCCGGTGACCTGCATACCGTCGGCTTCGACGACGTCGACGAGGTCGTTCACTGCGTAGGCGGGGTCGACGAGCAGTGTCTCGCCGGTTGACCGATCGCCGATTGCGTAGACGAAGTTCACCATCTGGCGAGCGATTGGATCGTTGGGGGCGAAGTCGCGCCCGGAGAGAAGCTGGCGGAAATACAACTGGGGAGCGCTCACCCCACGAGGATATGCGTTGACCGCCGTTCTCCGCGTGTCTGCCGCGCGCGTCGGTGACCACCTACGCTCGTTGGCGATGACCGGAACTTCACCACTTCGCAGCCTGCAGGTCGGTCAGCTGGTGCCCTACGGCGGCAACCGCGTGGCCGCCGTCTCCGCGGCGCTTGCGTCCGCGTTCCATCAGGGCGACCATCTGGTCGTGGTGCAAGACGACGGCGCGTTGCTGCACATCCCGGCGGCGGAGTTCGAGTTGGTGCGAGTAGCCGTGGATCATGCAGTGCACGCATTCGGTGCACTGTCGTTGGCTGAGGACGCCCAGATCACCTCGTTCTTCGACGGTTTCGCCGAGCGACTGGCCGATGCATCCGTCTTCACCCAGATTGCCGAGGCGAACGCCGATGACGTGCAGACGGCTTCGTTGCGGGGTCGGAGCACAACACGCCTCGTGCTCTCGCCGCAGATGCGCGACGACATGATCGCTGGTCTGCGCGTCTGGCGCGACACGGACAGTGCGCAAGACCACGTCACCTCTGAGCATCGCCATCAGGGTTGGACCGTGACATCACAGCGCGCCCCGCTCGGCGTGGTCGGCTTTGTTTTCGAGGGCCGCCCAAATGTATTTGCAGATGCAACTGGCGTGTTACGCACCGGCAATACTGCGGTGTTGAGAATCGGCAGCGACGCGCTCGGCACTGCTCGTGCCATCATGCGCCACGCTCTGGTGCCGGCACTGCTCGCTGCGGGCCTGCCTGAGGGGGCCGTGTCACTGGTCGACTCAGCGGCGCGGTCCACCGGCTGGGCATTGTTCAACGACCGTCGACTCTCGCTGGCCATCGCCCGCGGATCGGGCAAGGCCGTGACTCAGTTGGGGGCGGTGGCCCGCCAGGCTGGCGTGCCTGTCAGCCTGCACGGCACGGGTGGCGCTTGGATGATGGCATCCGGACACGCTCATACCTCTCGCTTTCGCACCTCGGTACTCCACTCGCTGGATCGAAAGGTGTGCAACACGCTGAACGTCTGCTGCATTGTTGCCTCGCGGGCTGATGAGTTGATACCCGTGTTCATCGACGCGGTGGCTGAAGCCGGCCATCGGCGTTCAGGATCAGCCCGTCTGCACGTAGAGGCGTCCTCCGTTCCGTACCTTGATCCCGAATTCTTTACGCGGCGCGTGACTGTTCGTCGTGCGAGCGGCGACATCGAGGAGCCATTTGCCGACGTGATCAGCAGCGAGGATCTCTCGCGCGAGTGGGAATGGGAGGACTCACCCGAGGTGTCGCTCGTGGTGGTCGACACCCTCGATGACGCCGTGGCGCTGTTCAATCAATTCAGTCCACACCTGACTGCATCGCTGCTCAGCGAGGATTCCGACGAGCAGCAGCGATTCTACGAACGCTGTGATGCCCCGTTCATCGGTGATGGATTCACACGATGGGTCGATGGCCAGTTTGCGCTGAATCGGCCGGAACTGGGTCTTTCGAACTGGGAGTCGGGGAGACTGTTTGGTCGCAGCGCTGTGTTGTCGGGCGATTCTGTGTTCACGGTGCGGCTGCGCGCCACGGTGACCGACAGCGATCTGCATCGTTGAGTAGCGTTGTCTCCACGGCGGCACCGGGAATCGGTGATTGAGGGCTGAGTCGGCAGTGAGATTGCGAAACCAGAATCACTCAGGCTCGCGCCGTCTGCTCGGCGCGATGGTCGCGTGTTCGTTGCTCGCGTCATGCGCCACGTCGCCCTCCGACGTCAGGGTTTCGCGATCCGTCGAGCACACCGGAACCACCGAGGCACCATTATCCACCGAACCCCCGACCCCGACCCCGACCCCCACCGCATCCCCGGCGTCAGATCCGACAAACCCTGATTCCAGTGATTCGGGGGGCGCGTCCGGGGCTCGGGGCGTAGGCGACGTGCTTTTCCCCGATCTCGGCAACCCCGGCATTGATGTCACGCACTACGAGGTGGACCTCTCGTACGCCCCCGGCCCTCACACAGTGCAAGCAACCGAGACGATGACCATCGTCGCCACGGCTGATCTGGCCGACTTCTCACTCGACGCGGTGGGTCCTGTGATCGCCAGCGTCAGCGTCGATGGAGTCTCGGCCGGATTCGTAGCCGATAACCCTGAGTTGGTCATCACGCCGCCGACGCGAATTTCACGGGGCAACTCGTTCACGACAACGATCGTGTACTCGGTAACGCCCGCCGCAAACGGCTCGCAGGTAGGCGTGGAAAACGGCTGGTTTCCGACTTCCGGAGGCTCGTACGTGATGAACGAACCAGATGGTGCACGCACGTGGCTTCCGAGCAATGACCACCCGAGCGACAAGGCCAGCTTTCGCTTCACGCTGCACGTGCCTGCGGGCTTGACCGGCGTGGCCAACGGACGCCTGGAATCGCACACGAGCGACACAGCCGGTGAGACCTGGATCTGGAACGAGACCGATCCGATGGCCACGTATCTCATTCAGGTACTCACTGGGTCATACACGGTCATCGACGACACCGGACCCCATGGATTGCCGCTGAGTAGCGTGATACTCACGACTGATCGTTCTACGATGCAACCGTTCGTCGATGCGATTCCCAGCGAGATCGACTTCTTCGAGCAGTACTTCGGTCGATTTCCACTGCAGTCGTATGGCGTCGCGATCACCGACAGCTCATCGGGTCTGGCGATGGAAGAACAGGGCCGGTCGCTGTTCAGCCGCGACGATTTCGTTTCAGGGCGCCTCGGAAGCACCGAACAGTTGTTGCTGTCGCATGAGCTGGCTCATCAATGGTTCGGCGATGCGGTGAGTCCGGCGCGATGGCAGGACATCTGGCTCAACGAGAGCTTTGCCACCTACGGCGAGTGGATGTGGCTCGACCACGTGGGAGTGAGAACGCTGGCAGCGGCGGTAGCTGAGAGTCTGCAGAGACGCCGCTCGGCTAGCGGCTCGACGGCCAAGCCCTCTGTCGAGAAGTTGTTCGACTTCGAGGTCTATGAAGGCGGAGCTGTGGTGCTGCAAGCGCTGCGACTCACGATCGGTGACGATGCGTTCTTTTCCCTCCTGAAATCGTGGGTACGCGACAACATCGGCACCTCGCGAACCACCGGCGATTTCGTCGCTCTCGCTGAGAAGGTGGCGGGCAAGGACCTGACCACGTTCTTCAACAACTGGTTGTATGCAACCAGGCTGCCCGACTCGCTGCCGGCGCCTTTCAGCTGAAATAGGGATCTACGGCATCGCGAATGAGCTGATGGAACTCGCCAACGGCGTACTCGTGTCGCGGGCTGAGCCAACCGGTCTTGTAGAGACCAGCAATCAGATTCTTCTGCACCATCTCGCCGACCCGAACGTCTTCGTCGGCGACCTCTTCGCTGTCCTTGACGATGGTGTCGGCGTCGTCGGCGTTCTCATCGAAGAAGTACTCGAAGATGAGATCCATCCGATCGTCGCCGACGGGAAGCCAGCGCTCGACGGCCATACCGCCGGGGAAGATGTCGAATGAGAAGCACGGGTAGAAGTAGCCCCACACGCCACTCCAGGTCTGGCCATCGCGGCGCGGTGCCGTATGAATGTTCCACCGCGGGTCGCCCTTGCCGGTGATGCGGTACTCGAGCGCCTCGACCTCGCGTGACATGGCGGGGTGCACGAGCGGAAGGTGGTAGCCCTCGAGAAAGTTGTCGTTGTACACCTTCCAGTTCATCGCCGTGTGACGAATGGTGCGACTGTGGAAGCGGTAACTCTCGGTGGGGTACGGCGCACATTCCTCGATGAACCCGCCGAGCCACTCGATCAGGTCAGGCGCAGTGGGGTCGAGACAGACGAAGATCATCCCCCGCCAGCTCTGCGCGCGCACCTTGGTGAGGCAGGTGCCATCGGGAGCGTCGGCGCCGAAGTCGCGAGCGTTGATGAGCAGGCCTTCTTTGTCGAACGCCCAGCCGTGATATCGGCATACCAGATTGGCCTGATGCCCGGTGCCTTCCCACACGATTGGCCCGGCGCGATGCGGGCACATGTTGTGAAACGCGCGCAGGCTGCCGTCGTCGGCGCGTTGCACGAAGATGGGCCAGTTGGCAACCTGCTCGGTGACGTAGTCACCAGTCTTGGGCAACTGGTAATCGTTGGCGACCATGACCCAGGTCTTTGCGAAAATCTGATGCCTCTCGATCTCCCAGATGGTGGGATCGAGGTAGTACCGAGTCGGAAGGGTCTCAGTGAGGCTCACGTCCGTCACCATAGTTGGTGCGCCATCTGTTCCGAAGATCGTGTCGGCGTGCGCTGCACCTCAGTGTCCGAGTAATTTGCCGAGCATCCAGCTACGCGGTCGTTCAGGGCGGAGCTTGCGCTCCTCGAATTTATCGCTGCTGGCTGCAAGCCCAAGCGCAGAACGGATGGCGACCCACCGCAGCGGTTCGGGTTCCCACCGTCGAGACGTGTGACCCACCCAGGCCAAGGTGGTGATGTCGGTCGCTCGGCCGATGATCAGGTCGGCCAGGGTTCGTCCGGCCAAATTGGTGGTGGTGACGCCATCGCCCACATATCCACCTGCCCACGCAAGACCGGTAGTTGCATCGACCCCGACGCTGCACTGCCAGTCGCGTGCGGCACCAAGCGGACCACCCCATCGATGGGTGATCGCGGCGTTGGCGGTCTGCGGGAAGAGATCGACCAACGTTGCGTGGATCTTCGCGTGAACATCGGCATCGCGATCAAAGCGGGGATGCACCGCGCTGGCAAAGTGATACGGGGCACCCCGGCCGCCGAAAGCGAAACGTCCATCGGCGGTGCGTTGGCCATAGATCACCGAGTGGCGCGCATCGCTGAACGTTTCGCGCGCGTTCAGCCCGATGTTCTGCCAGACCTCCTCGGGCAGGGGTTCCGTGGCGATCATCAGCGAGTAGATCGGCACCACGGCCCGCCGCAGTCCCTGCAACTGCGGGGTGAATCCCTCGGTTGCGCGAACGACGAACTGTGCCGTGACCGTGCCATGGTCGGTGTGCACCCGATGCGGCTCGATCGAGTCCACCGCGGTTCGTTCGTACAGCGCGACTCCCCGTGCAGCGACACGTGCAGCGAGACCCCGCGCGAGTCGCGCTGGATGAATTGCTGCACAATGCGATGTGTACGCTGCGCCGAGCAGGCGAGTGGCCGCGGCGCGTTCGGTTGCCTCGTGCTGATCCAGCCAGACCTCGTCATACAGGCCGTAGCTGGCAGTCTTTGCGCGTGCCGCATGCACGCGTGGGGCCTGAGCCGGATTGCGAACCATGTTGAGCGTGCCGCCCTTGACGAAGTGGCAGTCGATGCCGAGCGTCTGTGTCACGCGCCCGATCTCATCGACACTGTCGTACATCGCGCGCTGCATCCGTATTGCCGAGTCGCGACCATGCTCTGACGCAATCGCGTCGAGCGCCATCGGCATCAGCGCTGAGGCCCATCCTCCGTTGCGTCCGCTGGCCCCAAAACCGGCGATGTCTCGTTCAATGATGGCGATGCGCACGGTGGGGTCGGCTTCGCTCAGGTAGTGCGCGGCCCAGAGTCCCGTGAACCCCGCACCCACAATCGCAACATCGACGCTCATGTCGCCGGGAAGGCTCGAACGCGGTTCAAGGAGGTCGGCTGCGGGAAGGGTGTCATGCCACAGCGACAGTGATCGGTAGGCGTTCACGTGATCACCTTAGGTGTGGGAATCGTTGCGACGAACGCTCGACGGGTCAGAGGCGTGAGAGCGCAACGTTGTCGATCAGGCGGATCTGGCCGAACCAGACGGCAATGACGACCGAGGCGTCGGGAGTAGCCGATTGCAACGGCCGCAGAGTGTCGCGGTCCACGACCTCGACGTACTCGAGATGAGCCTGCGGTTCGTCGGCGATGATTCGAACTGCGGTCTCGCGGAGCTTCTCGGCGTCGATCGTGCCATGCCAGAACGCGTCCTGAACAGCGACGAGTGCTCGCGGCACAATCGCCGCGGCGACGCGCTGGGATGGATCGAGTCTGCGATTGCGGCTCGACAGGGCGAGTCCATCGGATTCACGCACAGTGGCAACCTCGATGATGTCGATACCCATATCAAGGTCGGCGACCAGGTGGCGGATCACCGCAAGTTGCTGATAGTCCTTCTCGCCGAAGTAGGCCCGACACGGCCCGGCGATGGCGAAGAGCTTGGCCACGACGGTGGCCACGCCGCTGAAGTGCGTCGGCCGCGACAATCCCTCGAGCGGTTCGCTGACTCCGGCCACCGTCACCGCGGTCACGATCGGGGTCGGGTACATCTCGGTCACGCTCGGATGCAGGACGTGGGCGACCCCTGCCGCATTCGCCATGGCCAGATCGCGTTCGAGATCTCGGGGGTAGGTGGCCAGATCCTCGGTCGGCCCGAATTGCAGAGGGTTCACGAAGATGGTGAGGGCAGCCACATCGTCGTGCGCCACTGCCGTGTCGAGCAGCGTGCGATGGCCCTCGTGGAGGAACCCCATGGTGGGCACGAGCCCGACCCGAGCCCCTCGGTGGC
>JANYCT010000002.1 GCA_025360105.1 Actinomycetes bacterium
GGCGGGGCATTGTCGATCTTCACGACCAACGTAGGGCGTGCGGCAACGGCCGGGTCGGTGGCGGGCAATCCGGTGAGTGGGTACACCGGCGGGCCGGGCACGGTTGTTGTTGTTGCCGGCGCCTCTGTGGTGGTGGTGGGCGGCAGCGTCGTCACAGCCTGCGACGTCGTTGTCGCCGCCACGGTGTCGGGAGACGTCGTCGCCACCAGAGCGGTCTTGTCGCCACCGCTGCACCCGGCCAATGCACCGAGCACCACAGCGCCAACCGCTGCGTTGGCCAGACGGCGCGCTGAACGGTTTGGTCGACGTAGGTACCTGCGGTAACGGACGTTCATTCGATCAGGTGGGTGGGCAAAGCCACCTCATTGTGCCAAGAGCGTCTGCGCGAACGGGTCGCCGCGCCCAGCGAGAGAGAACGTGGCGCGAACGCCACCCCTTCGAAGGAGCCGAAGTTGCGTCGCTCAAGCCCAAGACGGGCGCAGGAGGCGCAACTTGGGACCTCCGCACGCTCCGCCGCGGGTCGTTTCTCCCGGAGTTGCTCGAACCATACCCGTCGAACTGGACCGAATGCATTCTTCCGCCAGGAAGACATAGCCGAGCACTCAGACGGCAGACGCGAGCCCACCCAACGATCATCGGCAGGGCAGTGACGTACATCAGTGCCCCGATCACTCCTCGGGCTTGCCGCGATCAGCAATGGCCCATGCGGCCGGCAACATTGCGCCGGCGAGCAGCAGCTTCACGAGATCGCCGATGAGGAACGGCGTGACGCCCCACGTGATCGCGTTCGGGTCACCGGTGGCGATCGGCACATTCAGCTTGTAGGCCAGCCAACCCGCGCCGCACACGTAGATGATCACCGATCCCAAGGCCATCGCGGCCCAGCAGCTCAGCACGTTGCGATCCTGACGCCGCTCGGCCAGATAACCGATCAGCGCAGCCGCGAGAATGAAGCCGACGAAGTAACCCATGGTCGAGCCGGTGCCGGCAGTCCAGCCACCCTTGCCCCCCGCATAGAACGGCAGACCAACGAGGCCCATCAACCAATAGAGGAGCTGCGACCCAGCTCCGGCACGAAAGCCGAGAGCTCCACCTGCCAGCAACACACCCAGCGTCTGCCCGGTGATGGGCACCGGTGTGAAGCCGAGTGTGATCTTGAACTGAGCCAAGGCCGCAGTGAGCAACGCGAACCCGAGCACGAGTGCACCCGTGCGGAGCGCGGCCTTCGTGCGCTCGGACGGTGGCGCCCAGAGGCGACCGGCGAGCACGGTGGTGGAGGTGGCAGATTGCATGATTTCCCGCTTCTTTCGGCACGACGAATGCGATATGAATAGCAGAGCCACGCTCCGCGAGCCAACATCTGCCGCGCTGCTACGGTTGGCTCCGTTGTCAGTCGCTGTCGGATACGTGATGGTCGGGGTTGGTACTCAGTGACGGTAAATCAGGAACAACTGCAGCCGGACGACGCGCCCCACACAACGCCGGACGCGACCGCGCACTCGCCTTCCACCCTCGCCCAGTTGTCACGTCGCGGACGCACCACGTGGGAACGGCATCCCTCCGATACGGCGCGGTTCGTGATCGCACTCGCGGTGTGCCTGACATTTGTTGCATATGCACGTACTGATCCACAGGGCGTCCAGGGCATCTCCTCAGATCTCGTACTGCTCTTCAATCGTCTACCCGAGCTCGTCACCCGTGTGATCGTGGGGCTGTTGCAGGTTGCCGCGCTCGTGGCGCCAATCGGCGCGATTCTCTACTTCCGACGTGGTCGCTGGGCCGAGCTGGTGCTGGCCGCTGGAGCCGCCGTCGCTGCGGGCCTGGCCGCTGCCGTGCTCGCCGGCGTCCTTCGCAATGCCGTGCCGCCTCAGGTCATCGATGAGGCGTTGCGACCCTCTTGGGTCACGGGGTCCGCGTTCCCGTCGGGCTCCTATCTCGCGGGCGTCGCCGCTGCGGTCACGACCATCGCACCCACGCTCAGTGTGTCCTGGCGAAGGGCCGCGTGGTGGACAGTCGTTCTGGTGGCGGCCGCGCGCGTCATCACTGCCGTCGAGACCCCATTGAATCTCGTGGCCAGCGTGTCGCTCGGTGTCGCGGTTGGCTCCCTCGCCCTCATGGTGTTGGGCGCCCCGTCGCGTCGGCCAGCACCCGCCAGTGTTGCGGCAGCGCTCTCCACCTCTGGCCTCATGGTCATGGACCTCACCTCGTCGGCGGTTCGTTCATCGCACGGGCCCACCTATTTGGCCCTTGACGGACATCATCGGATGTTCGTCAAGGTGGTCGGACGCGACGAGCGCGACGCCGACCTTCTTGCTCGATTCGTGCGCTTCCTGCGCGTCAAGAACATTGCTGAGGATCGTCCGGTGAGCCCGCGACTCACCGTCGAGCGCGAGGCACTGAACACGCTGATGGCACGGCAGGCAGACGTGGCGGCGGCGGAAGTGCTCGCCGTTGGCGAAACCGACGAACGTGGTGCCTTCGTGGCCTTGGAGTATCTCGACGGCACCCTGCTGTCCGATCTCACCGACGCGGATTTCACCGACGCTGTCGTCGCCGCCGCCTTCGAGCAGTTGGCCCGACTCCACATTGCACGCATCGCACACCGGTGGGCGAGCATCGATCACCTGCTGTTGCAGCCCGACGGATCGGTAGCGCTCCTCGACTTCCGGTGG
>JANYCT010000019.1 GCA_025360105.1 Actinomycetes bacterium
CGTGGGCATGGATCATGGCTCCACGGTGAGCGAGCGTTACACAGACGCGAACCCGTTCACCGGCCGGCTCGAACGAGTTGACATCGCGCTGCGCTCGGATCGTCCGGCTGAAGACCGCCAGGCCGCGGTGACCGCCGAACGGGTGACCAGCCTCACCCAGTAGGCGGCGCCCGCTGCAGCTGCGGCTTACATCGTGAAGGCGAGTCGGCGCGCCGCGTGATCGCCGAGCTCGGCATCACCCGACCAGGTGACGCGTCCATCGTCGATGGCTGCCTGCGGATCGATGCGTCCGCATGCGAGCAGCATGAACGTGAGCGAATCCATCGACAACGTCACATCTGGCGACGGGAGTTCGTCGACACGAGCGGCGCGACCATCGACCTTCGCGAGGAGGCGGCGACGCACAGGTCCAGCGAGATCGATGGCAATACCCTTGCCATCGGGCAAGCCGATCTTCTTGCCGACGATGAAGCCGAGCGATCCATGGACCTCGTCCAGAGCCATCTCTGCCGCAGGACCGCCATCGTCACCCGCAAGGCCGAGCGGGACCCGGATGTCACGTTCGTGTACCCATATGTCGAACTCGCGAATCGCCATGAAACGCCCGTAGGTGCCGGGCCCCACCGGCGTGATCGAGGGCTCGTCGAATTCCGCGTCGCTCATCGTTGCGAGTTCCGCCAGACGCTGCGCCGTGATGTCGCGGTAGCGCTCGCCGAGTTGCTGCGGACTCAGCGTCGCGATCTCGGCGCCGATTGCTGCCATCGCACCGAAGGGGTTGTCGTCGCCCGGCCGCCAGCCGAGCAGCGCCGTCTCGATGGTGGTCACGTGCCCAACCACGCCCTGCACATCCCATGCCGGGCACAGAGATTGCACGCTCCATTGCTCGCCCGACAGCGCAGCAACGACGTTGCCGAACGCCGTGAACACCGTGCGGAGGTTGTCGACGATTTCGTTGCGGGTACTCATAATGCGGGCCTTTCGCGGGACTCCCAATCACGACCGGTGAGGTACGGCGTGAACTGTTGCTCGATGTGGCGCAAGTCAGCGGCGGACTTCGGCCGCTTGATCTCGTACAGGTGAGGAAACCGGCGCGTCGCCCTGACGAGATCCCACAACGCGACCGCATCGTCGCCATAGACCGCAGGCGTGAGCACGGGACCGTAGAGGTGGCTGCCATCATCGAACACCAGCGTGGGCACACCGAAGCCGCCATGCGATACGACAGTGTTGTGATCGTGATGAATGTCGTCGTGCGTGGTGGGGTCATCGATGGCCTGCTGCACCAGGGCAGGGTCGAGGCCGATGGACGCAAGCAGTTCGCGGGCGACGTCGGGCTCGTGCGGCTTGCGCCCCTCGAGGTGGAGCGCGCTTCCAGCCGCCAGATAAAAACGATCGCAGTCGTCCATCGACATGCGGCGCAACAGCGCGGCAATGCGCATCATGCTCCAGCCGTACGACCACTCGCGTTCCCACGGGTGCTTCTTGCCCTCGGATCTGTTGATCTCCTCGAGCGAGAAAAATCGCCACTCGATCTGGAGACCGGTCTGACGGCGCACATCGCGAATCCACAACGATGTCTGAAACGCCCAGGGGCACATGACGTCGAAGTGAAAGCCGATCGTCTCGGAGCCGCTCACAGCGTGGCCAGACCGATCAGGGGGTCGCTCACCAGGAACAGGCCGAGCACCAACGCCAACCACGACGCGAGCTGACGGCGGTGCGACATCACCCAATCGGTGGAGTGATTCATCCGCTCGCGAGCCTTCTGCGATCGAAGCGTGATGACATAGATCGTCAGCGGAATGCCCGTTGCGAAGACCGTGTAGATCGCCAGCGCAACCAGGCGACCACCCGGTTGCACGGGCGCTGCGGCGAGGGCCAGCGACCCGATGAACGGACCTTGGTAGTCGGCAAGCACTGCACCGCCGATGAACGCTTTGCCCGGCCCGAGACCCTGCAACCGTTCAAGTGACTTCGGTTCAGCCGGGGCAGGTTTCTTGGGGGGCATGCGGAGGCGAAACCCGGCAACGACGAGCGCCAAGCCGACGAGCGGGCGCAGGAAGAAGAACACACGGCCCGTACCCGAATCGGCCGAAACGGTGTCGCCTATCAGGATGCTCGGGAACAGCAGGGTGCGAATGAGGTCACACATGCAATCCGTTCTCAGCCATCACGTGAACGTACCCGATGGCGACGGATCAGACACGACTTCGGCCGCGCTGTTCCTTGGGTGTCTGAGACGGTGCGGCCGCTGAACGCCATGAGGCGATCCAACGCAGACGCGTGCGGCCCCTGTGTCGGTGACGGTCGAAAACGGCGCGGTGTTGCACTTGCGCTCTTTGGAGCAATCGCCTGGCGGGCGAAGCCGTCGAATGCCGCGAGTCGACAGACCGCAGCCCCGGGTATCGGCCCGAATGGCCTCTTGATCGTGCGCTTGAGCGCCGGCGGGCTGCTCGCACGAGCTGCTTGGGCTCGTTAAAGCAGTCGTTCGTTGTTGGTGGGCTCAAGCACCCGACGGCGGATTGAGCTCAGCTGCAGCCGCTGGTGCTGCCGCAGCTGGGGCAGGCATGGCACGAGCCGGCCCGCACCATCTGCACACCGCACTGCATGCACATCGGAGCGTCGGACTGACGCACGCGTGGCACACCGGCTGACGGCGTGTTGTCGCTCTTGGGAGCCTCGGGTGCAAGCCCGAGTTCCATCTGCCGAGCAAGATCGTCGGCCGAAGGAATGCTCTTCGGATCGATCGCGATGTCGCTACCCGACCGGGTCTCGATGGCGCTCTCGTAGACACCGGGCAACGTGGGCTGCAGGCGCTCGTCGACCGAAAAGATACCCAACTCCGAGCGCTCGTCGTAGCTGAGGTATTCCAGGCCGAGACGACGGAACAGGTAGTCCATGATCGATGACGCAAAGCGGATGTCGGGATCGTCGGTCATGCCGGCTGGCTCGAAGCGCATGTTCGTGAATGCCTCGACGAATGCACGCAGCGGCACGCCGTACTGCAGGCCATAGCTGATGCTCTTCGCAAAGGCGTCCATGATGCCGCTGAGGGTGGAACCCTGCTTCGACACGGTGAGGAAGATCTCGCCGGGCTGACCGTTGGGGTACTCGCCAATGGTGGCGAAGCCCTTGCAGTCGGCCACGCGGAACTCGAACGTGCGGCCGCGACGGCTGCGCGGCAGCTTCTGACGCACCGGTTGGTGAACGATCTTTTCGACGATGCGATCCACTGTCTGTGCGGCCGCAGCGCCAACGTCGGATGCGATTCCACCGGTGAACATACCGTCGGCACCAATGGTGGCATCGCCCTTTTTGCCAGTGGACAACGGCTGGGCAACCTTGCAGTTATCGCGGTAGATGGCCACAGCCTTCAGACCGAGCTGCCACGACAACAGGTGAAGCGCCTCGATGTCTTCGATCGTGGCCTCTTCTGGCATGTTCACGGTCTTGGAGATCGCCCCTGACAGGAACGGCTGGGTGGCGCCCATCATGCGTACATGACCCTCGTAGTGGATCGTGTTGTCACCCATGCTGCAGGCGAACACAGCAATGTGCTCAGCGGCGATGTGCGGCGCACCAAGGATGCTCTTTTCGACGTCGATATAGGCCGCAATCTCGTCGATCTGCTGCGGTGTGTAGCCCAACTTGCGCAGGGCGCGGGGAATGGTCTGGTTGATGATGCTCATGTTGCCGCCGCCGACGAGCTTCTTCATCTTCACGAGCCCAAGGTCGGGTTCGATGCCGGTGGTGTCGCAGTCCATCATCAGACCAATGGTGCCCGTGGGCGCGAGCACACTCGCCTGGCTGTTACGAACGCCGTATTCCTCGCCATCGCGCACAGCGGATTCCCATGCCGACTGCCCGGCGGTGAGGATTTCGGCCGGGACGGCATCAGCCGCTTCGATCTCGTAGCTGGCGTCGCGGTGCATGCGCAACACATTGAGCATGTGGATCTCGTTGTCGGCGAAGCCGGCGAACGGGCCCATACGACTGGCTGTGCGGGCGCTCGTGGCATAGGCATGGCCGGTCATGAGCGAGGTGAGTCCCGCCGCCCACGCACGCCCTTCTGGCGAATCGTAGGGCAGACCCAATGCCATCAGCAGGGCTCCGAGGTTGGCGTAGCCCAAACCGAGCTGACGGAACTGACGGCTGGTCTCGCCGATGGACGGAGTGGGGTAGTCGGCACGACCGACCAAGATTTCCTGCGCGGTGAACATGGCCTCGATGGTGTGTTTGTACGCATCGACATCGAAGGTGCCCTCTTCGTCGAGATACTTCAACAAGTTGATCGACGCGAGGTTGCACGCCGAGTTGTCGAGATGCATGTATTCGCTGCATGGGTTCGAACCGTTGATGCGACCCGTTGCGTGCGCGGTGTGCCACTTGTTGATCGTGGTGTCGAACTGCAGCCCCGGATCGGCGCACTCCCACGAGGCGGTGGCGATCTGGCGCCAAAGGTCGCGGGCGGGCAGCGTCTTGATGACCCGGCCATCGGTGACGGCGACGAGATTCCAGTCAGCATCTTCGACTACGGCCTGCATGAAGTCGTCGGTGAGACGAACCGAGTTGTTGGCGTTCTGGTACTGCACGCTGAACGAGTCGGCGCCGTCGAGATCCATGTCGAAACCGGCGTCGCGCAAGACGCGGGCCTTGTTCTCTTCCTTGCTCTTGCACCAGATGAACTCTTCGACATCGGGATGGTCGACGTTGAGGATGACCATCTTCGCGGCACGCCGGGTCTTGCCGCCGCTCTTGATGGTGCCCGCCGATGCATCGGCACCACGCATGAAGCTCACTGGGCCACTGGCCGTTCCGCCGCCCTGGAGCAACTCTTGGCTGGAACGAATCTGGGACAAGTTGATGCCCGAACCCGAGCCACCTTTGAAGATGGTTCCCTCTTCGCGGTACCAGTTGAGGATGCCGTCCATTGTGTCGTCGACCGACAGGATGAAACAGGCGCTGGCCTGCTGCGGCACACCCTGTACGCCGATGTTGAACCACACCGGGCTGTTGAACGCAGCGCGCTGGGTCACCAAGATGAACTTGAGTTCGTCGCTGAAGTTCTCGGCCTCGGTGTCGTCGACGAAGTAACCACCTTCACGACCCCACGTGGTGATGGTGTCGACCACGCGATCGATGACCTGGCGCAGCGATTGCTCGCGCTCTGCTGTACCCGGAGCGCCGCGGAAGTACTTCTGGGCAACGATGTTGGTTGCGTTCAGCGACCAGCCCACAGGGAACTCGACGCCGAGCTGCTCAAAGGCAACTGTGCCGTCTTTCCAGTTACTGATACGCGCATCGCGATGCTCCCAGGCGACCTGATCGTAGGGGTGAACACCGGGCGAAGTGAAATGCCGGTTCAAACCAATGGACAGTCGTTCTGGAGCCAAGGACATGGTGTCGTTCTGCTTTCTGCGAGTTCTGGGGTGCGTGATGCGAATGGATGGTGATGGCTGGCTGGGTGGGTGAGCGGGTGGTTTTCGGCGGTCGTGGACAGAGAGCGCCTTTGCCCACCGACCACAAGATGTTGTGCCTGTTACTCGTGATCCCCCGATCGAGCCACAAGCAGTTGGAAGATTACAGCATTGTAGTTACACCGCTGTCAAGAACTACTTTTCCACAGATGTTGCGCCGGCTGCGTGATGCGAGTTGCAGTACCCGTTCGCAGCCCCCACTGACGCCCCCTATGGAGCCGGCTCGAATTGACGTGAGTTGGCCGCGGTGCGAGGTCACAGGTTCAGGACTCCTGCCCCGAGTCGCACATCTGCTGAGTGGGATTCCAGCTCTGCGCGCCTCCCATCCGCGCCTCGGCACCGCAGCCGTCACGCCGAGCAGCGTACGTGCACATGCCTGTGTGGAGGAAGGGGCATAACCATGTGAATTTGCGGTGGATACCGTGTGGATGGCGGTGGACTGCAGGTGAACACGCCGAGTTATCCACAGCTCTCAGGGACTCAGGAGGGCACGAGGACCGCGACCGGTTCGACGGTGACCGGAATGCCGTTGAGTACCGAGGTGCCCGAGAGCGGATCCAGCGCCTCGTGATCGGACAACACATTGGAGTTCACTCCGGCACGCTCGGCAGCGACCCGCAAACGGGTGCCCTCGACGCTGTGGCCCCACCCGTGGGGAAGGCTCACCACGCCCGCACGAATGTCCTCGGTAACCTCCACCGGAGCATCGACACTGCCGACGCGACTCGTGATCCGGGCATACCCACCATGTACGAGGCCCAGCTCAGCTGCATCATCGGGGTGAACATGGAGCGTACATCGAGGCTTTCCCTTCACCAGAACTTCAATATTGTGCATCCAGGAATTGTTCGAACGAAGGTCGCGTCGACCTACCAGCACCAAGCGTTGCTCGCCGAGGGTGACCATCGCCTGCCGCAAGCGCTCGACATCGGCGACCAACACCGCAGCGGCCAGCTCGATACGTCCCGATGGGGTACGCAAGATCTCCGGCAGACGAGGCTCGAGCGCGCCGAAATCCACACCGTGAGGATGATCGATCAGCGTCTGCAAAGTCACAGCCTGTGGATGCGTGCCGAAACCGTCCCCAAACGGACCAGTCCGCAGCATGAAGTCGAGCATTCGCTCGGGTCCACGGTGCTCGCTGGCGGCGAGTATGGCCAGAATCTCCTCCGCGTCGCGACCATGGATCGGCGAGGACGGATCTGACACTGCGTGGTGAACCAGGCCCGAAATTGCCAATTCGTCAACACTCGCCGGATCAGCATCGCCAGCGTGGCCCTGCAACAGCATCGCCAACTTGGCCAATACCTGCCACTCGTCAGGTTGTCCGTCGTCGAGCGGCAGAGGTGCCGGGCTGTAGTTGGCTACATTGCGGATTGCGAACTGCAGCAGCAACAGGTCGTAGTGACCACGTTGTAATTGCGACGGCGGGGGCAAGATCACGTCTGCATGCCGCGTCGTCTCGTTGAGGTACATGTCGACACTCACCATGAACTCGAGGGTCTCCAAGGCGGTATCAAGGCGATCCGAATTGGGCGTGGACAGCACGGGATTACCGGCGATGGTGATCAGTGCGCGCACTTGCCCCTCGCCGGGCTCTGAGATTTCCTCGGCGAGCGCCGCCACGGGGTACTCCCCCATGATCTCGGGCAGGTTGCGGACACGTGTGTGACCGCGGCCGGTCTTGAAGCCTGTGCCCGTTCCCGACACCCCGCGCGTGCTGGCTCCTCCGGCGACGGGCATCGTGAACATCGCCCCTCCCGGTCGGTCAAGGTTGCCGGTGAGAATGTTGACAGCGTCGATCAACCACGAAGCGGTGGTGCCGAACTCGGTGGTTGTTGTCCCAATGCGGCCGTACACAGTAGCCGTCGGTGCCGCCGCCAGTTCGTGGGCAATTCGTCGAACCACCGTTGGATCGAGCCCGACGGCTGCCGCGACGGCTTCGGGAGCGAACGGCTCGCTGAGCTCGCGCAATTCATCGAGACCATTCAGCACCGCCGAGACATGGTCGCCCGGATCAGCGAGGCCGTCGGCAAACAACACGTGGACGATCGACATCAACAAGAGCGCGTCAGCACCGGGACGGATGGGCAGCCACTCGTCGGCTTCCTCGGCCGTGCGACTGCGGCGTGGGTCGACGACGACCACCTTGCCGCCACGCGCGCGAATCGCCTCGATCCGACCCGGAAAATTGGGGGCAGTACACAGGCTGCCGTTCGATGCATATGGGTTGGCGCCGAGGATCATCAGGTAGTCGGTGCGATCCAGGTCGGGGATCGGAACGCTCACTACGGTGCCGAAGATGTAGGCCGCCGCCACCTGACGGGGGGCCTGATCGACGGTGGAAGCGCTGTAGCGATGACGGGATCCAATGGACTGCAGCAGCGTTCGGTTGAACATCATCGCCGACAGGCTGTGTGCGCCAGGGTTACCGAGATATGCAGCGATCGACTCGCGACCGTGCCGATCGATCACGCCCGCCAAGCCCCGCTGCACCTCGTCCCAGGCCTCGCTCCAGGTGACCTCGACATGGACGCCATTTCGCTTCACCAATGGCGTGCGCACGCGATCTGGATCGTCGTGCAATTGCTTCAACGTGGAGCCCTTCGGGCAAATGAAACCGTGGCTGAAGACATCGTCGCGATCACCGCGAATGCGCGTGACCTTGTCGTCGGTAATGGTGATCTCCAAACCGCAGCTGGCCTCGCACAGCGGGCAGGTTCGAAAGGCGGTTCGGGTTCCGGTCGACGCGGTTTCTCTCATGGTGAAAGTATCGCGCTGTGCAACGGCTCTATCCCCAACCCGGCGGACCTACTACGGCTCTCGAGGCCTATGGGGTCGATCGCCCGAGGGGTCTCGGCGGTCGCCCATGGATCGGCGTGTGCATGGTTGCGAGCGTTGATGGTTCCACCGTGCTGGCCGGTACATCCGGCGGACTATCCTGCGATGCCGATCGCGATGTGATGCTGACGCTGCGCGCGTTGGCCGATGTGATCATCGTCGGGGCGGGCACCGTGCGCTCCGAGGGGTACGCCAAGCCAGCCAAGCCAGCCCAGCGGATCGGGGTGGTCAGTCGCACGGGCCAGGTCGACACACGTTCGGCACTTTTCGCCAGCGGTGCCGGATTCCTGATTCTGCCCGAGAACGCCCCCGCCACCAATATCGAATCGGTGCGCGCAGGGATCGACGAGATCGACCTCGGCGCAGCGATGCGTTTGCTCCCCGGCGCACCCTTTTTCGTCCACGCCGAGGGCGGTCCATCACTGAACGCTGCGCTCGCCGCGGCCGACCTGATCGATGAGATGAACCTCACGATCTCGCCGCAACTAATCGGTGGTTCAGGGCCACGGGTCGTGAGCCATGCCCCCGATGTGCGCACGCCACTTCGCCTCGTACATCTGCTCGAATCAGAGGACTTCCTGTTCAGTCGATATATCCGGCTCTAACGGCGCTCTGCCAACACGGTGCCAGCACGGTGCCAGCTGCGGGCCGCCGGACGTCAGTTGCGTTCGGTCTGCAGCTTCTGCAGGAGCTGAAGCTCTTGGGCGAAATCGAGTGCGGCATCGAAGTTCTTGTAGACGCTGGCAAAGCGGAGATACGCAACTTCGTCGAGTTCGCGCAGGCGATCGAGCACCGCAAGTCCAACGACTGCGGTCGACACCTCATTGCCGTGCATTCGAGCTTCGTCCTCGACGGATTCTGACAGTGACTCGATCTGCTCGGCCGATACCGGCCTGCCTTTGCATGCAGCGCGCACCCCAGCGGTCAACTTGGCTCGATCGAACAACTCGCGCCCACCATGGGTCTTGACAACCGTGAGCGGCTGTTCCTCGAGGCGCTCGAACGTGGTGAAGCGGTGCGCGCACAACGGACACAACCGTCGTCGGCGAACGGCACAGCCCTCGTCGGCAACGCGTGAGTCGATGACCTTGGTGTCGTCGGCGTGGCAGGACGGGCAGTACATCGCCGTCAGGTTAGTCATGAATGTCTACGGCAGTCTCAGCACCTGTCCGGATCGCACCGTTGCACCACCATTGGCGTACACGAGCGAATCGACATAGCCGCTCAGGTTCTTCCCGCCATGGAAGCGCCGCGCCAGACTCCACAGGGTGTCGCCCGGCTGCACAATGTAGGTGAGCGCAGCGCCCGCAGTCGATTGGGCGACCACCGGCATCGCTGCAGGAACCGCAGATGCGACCCCTGCAGCGGCCGGGGAACTTGCCGGGCGGATCACGGAAGTGGAGGCAGGTACACCCCCGTGATCCGCCAGAACGATTCGCACGCCCACAACGACGAGCGCAATGAAGGCCACGAGCAGCATCGCCACCAGCAGACGCCGACGCACATAGACCGAGTGCGCCGGCCGGACGGCCCCAAAGCGCACCTCGATCTCGCCGAATCCTGACGGGAATAGTGTTGCAGTCATGGAAGCTCCTGGTGTGCGGTGTTTGCTTGGCTGCGTGAGAACACGCAGCGGGCAGACGACTCGATCGCATGTTCGGCGAACAGGCGTACGTAGTGTGCCACGAACAATCGTTCGATGTCAACCATGGATCGAACAAATGTTTCCAGAACGAATGTTTGACTTTATCATCGAACACTCGTACGCTGGCGGCATGAACGATGTCCTTCTCACTGCCCGGCAACGTCAGATCCTCGACGTGATCGAGCAGAACATGCAAGATCGCGGCTACCCCCCGTCGGTGCGCGAGATCGGTGAAGCCGTTGGGCTCACATCACCGTCCACAGTGCACAGCCACCTCGCCTCGCTCGAGCGACTCGGGTATCTTCGGCGTGATCCCACCAAGCCGCGCGCACTCGAGGTTCGCTTCGATCCCAACTCCGGCATTGCCATGGAACGTCGGCCGGTGCGTCATATCCCGCTCGTGGGCGATGTTGCTGCTGGCACCGACGTGTTGGCGCAAGAAAATGTCGAAGAACTGCTCCCCATGCCCACCGATTTCACCGGCGATGGCGATCTGTTCATGCTGCGCGTTCGCGGTGACAGCATGATCGACGTCGGCATTCTCGATGGCGACTTCGTCGTCGTGCACCAGCAAGCAACAGCGAACAACGGCGACATCGTCATCGCTGGCATCCCCGGCGAAGAAGGCACTGTCAAGACCTATCAGCGCAAAGGTTCCACCGTCACGTTGCTGCCAGCAAACGCTCGCTTGTCGCCAATGGTGTTCCCCGCCGATCAGGTTGAAATCTTTGGCCGCGTCGTCACCGTGATGCGCCGCCTCTGAGCGAACGCATGCCGAGAGCCCATTACCCGGTTGTCGCAGGCGGTTCCGGCGGGCGGGGTGGCTCCCATGAGGGTGGCGCAAACGGTGCTCCAGCCGGCGGGCGCGCTGTATCCAGTGGCGGCTCAGTCTGTTGCGAGATCCACGAGGGTTCGGTGCCGAACGGAGTAGGGGGCAGTGGCGTGACCGGAACGGCCTTGCGACGCACTCCCAGAATGATAAGTACGCCGCCGACGACGAGTCCGGCGACGGCAATACCCAACGCAATCATTCGTTGTTGCTCGTAGTCACCCTTCGGGTCGCGACCGACCGCGATGGCGAAGTCGGTGTCATCGCTCTCGACTGTCAAGGTGTATGTAGCCGACTCGCTGAGCGTCAGCGTTCGGGTCGACGTACCGATGAATCCGCCAGCGTCATAGCTCGTGCCGGTGGAGCGCGTGAGTTGTACCTCGGAGCCGCCCGCATCGAGCAATGTCAACGTGACTTGAGGCAATTCTTTGCCGGGGCGGCGGGCGTAGCTCGTTTCGGTGTTCGCACAATCACCTCGCAACGTGCCGATCTTGCCCTTGGTCTCGATGAAGAACGTGAAGGTACCGGTGCCGGTGAAGTCGAACTGGGTGTCACATCCAACTGGTGCGCGTTGCAAACGGGTCACAGCGTCGGTGTAGAGCGAACTTGCGCGCACTGCGATGACCGCCCCCGTCACGACACCACCGAGGAGCACGAGCAATCCAATACCGAGCAGGCCCCTATGACGAGTCGGCTTCGTTGGCGGTGCTCCAGATTGATCGGACATCAACGCAACCCTAGTCGTCGGGCCACCAGTTCAATTCGGTCCTCTGGCTGCACCACAGCGACGCGCACGTTCTGCGAACCTCCCGCACCGTAGAAATCCCCAGGGCTGACCAGCGCTCCGGCTGTTGCCGCCAGCCGCTCGGCGAACTTCCATCCGTCGTGAGCGTCGAACCACAAATAGAACCCGCCGGCAGGCATCGCAATCTCCAGGCCCGACCACTGGGTGAGCGCGGACGCCATCCGTTCGAGCCGCCAGCGATAGCGATCGCGTTGCACCGCGACATGGTCGTCATCGCCCAGCGCGATAGCCGCTGCGGCCTGCACCGGCCCAGGTACGAGCATGCCGACATGCTTGCGGACCTCCTGCAAATAGGTGACCAGTTCGGCATCACCTGCGTAGAAGCCAACGCGCAGCCCAGCAAGGTTGGAGCGCTTCGACAACGAATGCACGACAATCACACCATCGAGTCCGCTCTCCAGGATCGTCCGAGGCGGGCCGTCCCACGTGAACTCGATGTAACACTCGTCGCTGAAGATGGGTACGTCGTTGAGCCGGCCCCATGCGGCAACGGCATGCAGATCGTCAAGAGCCCCAGTGGGATTGTTGGGGCTATTCACCCACAGCATCAGTGCACGGGCAGCATCGACCGGCTCGATTGACGAAAGGTCCATCGAGCCGTCGGCCCGAGCCGCAACAGCAACGGCTCGACACCCAGCGAGCGTGGCACTCATCTCGTAGGTGGGATAAGCAACAGCGGGAAACAACACAGTGTCGCGTGACGGCGCGCGCAGCTTCAGCCACTGGGCCGTGGTGGCCACAAATTCCTTGGTGCCCACGCAGGCACCGATTTGGCCCACCGGCACGTCGACACCGAACCGACGCGACATCCACGCCTGGGCTGCGCGGCGCAACGGCTCGGTACCGATGCTCGGTGGATACCCCCGTTCCGCCTTCGATGACGACAACGCTGCGATCACGGCATCGGGCGGAGCATCACATGGGGTGCCGATGGACAGGTCGACCAGACCACCGTCCATCGCCTCGCCAAGCGGCTTGAAACGATCGAGCCGATCGTAGGGGTACGGAGGAGGGACGAAACCTGCAGTCATGATGCCTCCATGCTCGCCGATCAGGACCCGTGAACCACAAACTGATCGAGCCGACCAGCCGAGGCACCCGCCAGACGTGCCCGAATTCGCATGCCATCGGGCTCGTTTGCGGTAGAGATGACCTCACCTTCGCGGTGCACGGCAGCAACGATGTCGCCACGGTCGTAGGGCACGAGCAACTCGACCACCTTGGCCAGAGCGCGCAGGCGATCGGCCACGGTCTGAAGGAACTCAGGGATGCCGTCACCGGTCATCGCACTGAGCGCCACCGAACCTTCGTGTTGGCCGACCAGGCGTTCGCCATTGACCGGATCGAGATCGGTCTTGTTGAACGCCAGCAGTTCGGGTACGTCGAGCGCGTCGATCTCGCCAAGCACCTTACGCACCGCGGCGATCTCGCCCTCGGGATCGGGAGCGCTGGAGTCGACGACGTGCACCAAGAAGTCGGCATCGCGCACCACTTCGAGCGTGCTCTTGAACGCCTGCACGAGCCCGTGTGGCAGGCGGCGGATGAAGCCGACCGTGTCGGTGAGTAAAACCGGCTCGCCGCCCGGTAACGCCAGCCGACGAGTGGTGGGGTCGAGCGTCGCGAAGAGGCGATCCTCAACCAGTACACCAGCTTGCGTGAGCCGGTTGAGCAACGTGGATTTACCCGCGTTCGTGTAGCCGACGATGGTGACCGTGCCGAGGCCGCTCTTGCTGCGGCCCTTGCGCTGCAACTGACGTGTGTGCTGAAGGTCGATGAGGTCGCGTTCGAGTTTGGAGATACGACCCATGATGCGTCGACGATCGACTTCGAGCTTGGTCTCGCCCGGGCCACGCGTACCGATGCCCGCGCCCTGTTGCGACAGATTGCCGGCTATGCCGCGACGCAGGCGCGGGAGTCGATAGCGCAACAGCGCGAGCTCCACCTGGGCCTTGCCCTCGAGCGTGTGCGCGTTCTGAGCGAAGATGTCGAGAATGACGGCGGTGCGGTCGATGGCGGTTCGGCCGAGGTTCTTCTCCAGGTTGTACTGCTGCGCGGGTGCGAGTTCGTTGTCGAACACCACGGTGTCGGCATCGACGGCGAGACACAGCTCGCGAAGTTCGTCGACCTTGCCCTTGCCGATGAACCAGGTGTGATCGGGTGTATCGCGCCGCTGCGTCATCCGCCCGACCTCGTCTGCACCGGCGGTATCGATGAGCAACGAGAGTTCATCAAGGCTGGCGTCCATTTCCTCCTCGGTGTGACCGTGCAGGATCACGCCGACGAGCACAATACGCTCACGCTTGGTGCGCTCGATGAGCGTTGCACCAAGAGCCTCCTGGTACGGAGTGGACATCGCGCTCCTCTCTACAGTTCGTTCGGCAGCGGAAGCTGCATCCGTGCAACGAGCACTGCCGGGCCAACCAGCGTGACGTGTCCCTGCTCGGGTTCGTTCAGCCGTACTGTGGCATCGCCGCCGTCCATATGCACGAGAATTTCGCCGCGTTCAGGTGTGGCCAGACCCCAATGCGCCGCGGCCCACGCGCTGGCGCACGCACCCGTGCCACACGCCTGGGTGATTCCGGCACCGCGTTCATGCACGCGCATCGTGATGCCGTGCACCTCGGGCCCGGGCTCGACAATTTCGAGGTTCACATGTGGCACCATCAAGCCGAGGCTGAGCAGATCGATGATAGCCACATCTTCTACGCCGACGACGGTGTGGGGATTGCCCACGCTGAGGTGCCGAACCGGACGCGCCGGATCGGCACCGATCGCCGCCCAACCATGCGGTTCGTCGAGATCGTCGACCGCGCCCATACTGACGCTGGCCTGCACCGTGACGGCATCAACCGGGTTCACCGCGACGGTGCGAACGCCAGCGTCGGTGTGCACCGTATAGCTGACGTTGCCCGCACGACCCTGCGCGTCGTAGGCCGCCTGAGCGAGACAGCGAATACCATTGCCGCTCATCTCGGCTCGACTGCCATCGGCGTTGTGGAGCACCATCGAGAGTTCGTCGCGACCCACGATGGTGAGCAGCAGAAGCCCGTCGGCGCCGACGCCCGTGCGACGCTCGCACCACGCGATCGCCAGCTGTGCCCACGGCGCGCCAGCTTCCATCTGCGCTGTGTCGCAGACGAGGAAATCGTTGCCGAGTCCGTGGTGCTTGGTGAGAGTGATCATGACAGTTGCCGCCGCACGACGGGAAGCACTTCGGCGACCGGGTCGGCGGTGATGTCAACCCACTGTATGCGAGGGTCGCGACGGAACCACCGCTCTTGTCGAACAGCGAACTGACGCGTGCGCAGGATGATCTCGTCGACCGCGTGTGCGATGCTGCCCCCACTCTCGAGCGCCACGATGAGTTCGCGATAGCCCAGCGCCTGGCGCGCGGTGCGCGACACGCCGCCCGGTCGAGCGAGCAAACCCTGCACCTCGGCAAGCAGGCCAAGCTCCATCATTCGGTGCACACGCTGCGCGATGCGCTTGGTCAGCTGGTCGCGCGACCAACGCAGGCCGACCTGAACCGTGTCTATCGCCGGATAGGCATCGGCGCCCGGACCGAAGCTGCTGAACGCGCGACCGCTGCCTCGGCATACTTCGAGAGCGCGCACGATTCGCCGCTGGTTGCCTGGCTCGATCTTGGCCGCAGCAGCCGGGTCGAGTTCTCGGAGCTGCAGAAAGAGCGCGTCGATGTCGGACTCGGCTTCAAGCCGCGCGCGAATCTCGGGCCACTCCCCCGGCAACGTGAAGTTGTCAATGACTGCGGTGAGATACATACCGGTTCCGGCGACCAGCACAGCGGTGTTGGTGCGCGAAGCGATATCGGCCAGCGCGGCGCGGGCCGCTCTCTGGAACTCGGCTACGGTGAACTGGTCACCCGGATCGACGAGATCGATGCAGTGATGCGGCACCGCACGCTGATCGTCGGGTGTCGGTTTGGCGGTGCCGATGTCCATACCGCGGTACACCTGCATCGCGTCGAAGGCAATGATCTCGACATCGCCGCGTTCGGCAGCCAGAGCCATCGCCACGTCGCTCTTGCCGCTCGCGGTGGGCCCGAGGATGACGATCTGGTGCGTCAGCCCGCCACCACCGGGATACGGATCTTGTGGGCGGGTTCGGCGATGAAGTCGACCATCTCGCCACCGAGGTGGTGTGGCGCAGCACTGGTGATCATCACGGTGACGTAGCAACCGGAACGCAGCGGCCTGACCGACGGGAAGTGCACCAACTTGTGTTGGCGGGTACGGCCCGTGGTGACGCCGGCGTTCTTCTTCGACGGGCCCTCGACGAGGACCTCTTCGACACGGCCGATGCGGTCACGGTGCTTGATCAGCGCGCTGCGTTCGACCACCAACTTCAGACGGTCGAACCGTTCGGCGGCGACGGCAGCATCGACGAAGTCGGCCTCCATCGTGGCGGCCTCGGTGCCCGGCCGGGGCGAGAAGATGAAGGTGTACGCGAAGTCGAACTCGGCCGCGGCTGCAACCTCGAGCGTGCGCACGAAGTCGGCCTCGGACTCGCCCGGAAACCCAACGATGATGTCGGTGCTCACCGCAAGATCGGGCATCGCGGCGCGTGCCTGGGCCAGACGTTCGAGGTACCTCTTGGCCGTGTAGCCGCGGTGCATCAGGGCAAGCACACGATCGCTGCCGGACTGCAAGGGGTAGTGCAAGTGCTCACAGACAGCGGCCGACTCGGCCATCGCCGCGATGGTGTCGGGACGCATGTCTTTGGGGTGCGGGCTGGTGAAGCGCACTCGACGGATGCCCTCGACCGCAGCAACGGAGCGCAGCAATTCGGAGAACAACGGACGAATACGGACGCCGCCGTCGCCACTCTGACGCTGCGCAAGCGTAAGGTCGCGGCCGTAGCTGTTCACGTTCTGCCCGAGCAGGGTGATCTCGGTGACGCCCTGAGCAGCGAGCGCCTCGACCTCGAGCACGATGTCGGCGAACGGGCGGCTGATCTCCACACCACGGACGGCAGGCACGATGCAGAACGCACACGAGTTGTCGCAACCAATCTGGATCGTGACCCAGGCGTTGAAGCTGCTGTCGCGACGCACCGGCAACGCGCTGGGGAACAACGCCTGGTCATCGATCACCGCTTCATCGAAGATCTCGGTCATGGGTCCATCAGTAGTTGCAGATGCAATGAGTTCACCGGCACGGTGCACGTTGTGCGTACCGAGCACCACATCAACCCACGGCGCGCGTTGACGAACCGTGTCACGGTCCTTCTGAGCCATGCACCCGGCGACAACGAGTTGGCGGCCCTCGACGCGGTCCTTCCAGCTCTTCAGATGCCCGAGGTTGCCGTACGTCTTGGTGTCGGCGCCCTCGCGGATGCAACACGTGTTCACGACGACTACGTCAGCATCGTCTTCGGACTCGGCACGCACCAGACCATCTGCTTCGAGCAGACCGGCAATGCGTTCGGAGTCGTGCTCGTTCATCTGGCACCCGTAGGTGCGAATGACGTAGCTGCGGCCCATAGGTCCGCCATCCTACAGGCGGGTCAGCTGAGGCCGAGCCGTGCAAATTGATCGTCGGGCGCATCAACGATCTGGAGCACATGCCGGAGCAGTTCCTCAGCCTCCACGGCGACCGCCGACCCGCTGAGATCGTGAGTCTCATTCGGGTCGTCGGTGCGGTCAAAGAGCAGTGTCTCGTAGTCCTGGGCGTAGGCCCAGAACGGCAACAGGTCGCCGGGTTGAAACGGTTGTCGAATGACCGGGATGGTGGAGCCAGGCATATGATCGAGCGTGGCTCGTGCGTCGGGCGGCGGCATTTTGAAGTCGGGTGCCCGACCGATGGGCATCGTGCTCCAACGGTTCGACCACATCGACAGTGGGGCGTTGTCGCCGGTTGGGCCGCGCGCGTAGCGCCATTCGTTGCTGACCAGATGGACCTCGCGACCCCAGACCCCGGTGAGCAGCCACTTGCGGATCTCGGTGGCGGCGCCGGTGAGCAGTGGCACCAGCGAGTGCCCATGGGTGCGATGCTTCGCATTCACCCCGAATGCATCGAGCAACGTGGCATGTAGGTCGGCAGTGGTCGTGAGTGCGTCGCACGAACCCCCTGGAGTCACTGCACCCGGCCACCACACCAACAGTGGCGTGTGCCCGAGCGTGCGATACACCGGAGCGGCGGGCTTGCCCCACACGTCGCGCCCGTGCACATCTGGCTCACCGAGATAGTGGCCGTGATCGGTGCAGATAATCACCGCCGTGTCGTCCCACGCGTTTGTGGCGTCGAGTTGCTCCATTACGCGGCCCAGCCAGTGATCGATCATCGAGAGCTTGCCGCCGTACTGGGCACGGATCTGTCGCGCATCGTCGGGCGACAACGTTGCGTCGGCCAAGGCACCCACCTTGTAGGGCGGCCAGATCAGGTTCGGCCCCCGCCAATCGTCGTCGTACATCGACGCCCACGGCTCAGGCGTGTCGAATGGCTCGTGTGGATCGAACTCATCGACCCACAGGAAGAATCGTTGTCCTGCAGCTCGATGATGCGGGGATTGCTCGCCAATCCAACGCGCTGCCGCGGCCATCGTTCGGGGCCCGGGGAAATCGTGCTCCCCGACGAAGTAACCACGCGAGCTGTCGTAGTGAGTATGCCCGCGGCCATAGCTCGGCGCGCCGATCCATGACGTATCTGGTCGCGACTTCCACGGATCGCTTTCGTGCCCGCGCTCGTAGTCCCACGCGGTGAAATCGGTGTGGTAATTCTCGCCACCGGTCTCGAACAGGTGCGGGTGATCGGTGATGAGCTGCGTAACGACTCCAGCGCGACGCAACGTGGCCGTCACCGCTTCCTCCCACAACTCGATCGAGCCCCATGGTTTCCACAGAAAGTCCCATGCACCAACCAACAGGTCGTGGCGGGCCGGAATACACGGCAGCGAACCCGTCTGGTGGTTGGTGAACCGAACCGCGCGCGTTGAAAAACGGTCAAGGTTCGGCGTGTCCCACTCGGTGCCTCCGTAGCAGCCGAGCGCATGTCGATTCAGACTGTCGAGCAAGATCACGACCACATTGGCCGGGCCGTCCGTTGGCCCCTGTGTTGGTGACTGCGTCGACGCAGTCACGGGCTACTCGCCCTGTTGGAGGACACGAAGCTCTTCGAGAGGGATATGGCAGCGCATCGCGTGGCCGAACGACACTTCGACGAGCGGTGGTTCGGTGACCTCGCAGACACCAGCGATCGCGCGGGGACAGCGCGGATGGAACACACAGCCCGATGGCGGGTTGGCCGGGCTCGGAATCTCACCGTCCAAGCGAATACGTGTGGTGATCTCGCCGTCGACACTGGGTACCGCGGACAGCAGTGCCTCGGTGTAGGGGTGATGCGGGCCTTTGAAGATGTCGTCGGTGAGACCGATTTCCTGGATTCGCCCGAGGTACATCACGGCGATGCGATCGGCGAGATAACGCACTACGCCCATGTCGTGGGTGATGAACACATAGCTGGTGCGCTGCGCGGACTGCAGATCGGCGAGCAGGTTGAGAATCGCGGCCTGAACCGACACGTCGAGCGCGCTCGTGGGCTCGTCGCACACGACGATGCGTGGATCACCTGCGAATGCGCGCGCGATTGCGACGCGCTGCTTCAGGCCACCGGACAACTGGCGCGGCTTCAGGTCGAGGTGACGGGGCGTGAGACGAAGGTGCTCGGCGAGATCCTCGACGCGCTTGTTCGCTTCCGCACCCTTGATGCCGGTGAGCTTGTGTACCGATCGGAGCAGGATTCGTCGCACCGACCACGCCCGGTTGAGCGCTGAGTCAGGGTTCTGGAACACCATCTGCATCGAGCGTTTGTCCTCGGCCGAACGCCTGACGGTCGAGGCCTGGAGCCCGTGACCATCAAGGGATACCAGACCGCCGCTGTCGAGCGACTCAATGCCGAGCATGGTTTTGGCCAATGTCGATTTACCCGAGCCGGACTCGCCCACGATACCCAGGGTTTCACCTTCGGCGAGGTTGAGTTCGACATCGACCAGCGCGGGGATGGCCTTGCCGCGCTGGCGGAATGTCTTGGAGACGTGCGACAGCTCGAGCACTTCGGGGTTGTCGTCGACCGGAGCAAGCATCGCGATATCGACATTGACCGGTTCTTGGGGGATGTCGCCGATGCGATCAGAGTGATGGCAACGGGTGAAGCGGCCGGGAACATTGCCCACGGGCACTTCGGGCGGCTCGACAGTGCGGCAGAGTTCGGTTGCGATCGGGCAGCGGTCGACGAAGACGCACGTGGGAAGATCAGTACCGATCAGGGGCAAGATGCCCGGGATAGTGGCCAGCGCACGCTCGGTCTTGCGCACACCGTGGCGGGGCAGCGAGCGCAGCAGGCCAACGGTGTAGGGATGCTGCGGCGAATCGAAGACCTGATGGCTGGGACCCTCCTCGACGATCTTGCCGGCGTACATGACCCCGACGCGATCGCACATGGAACGGATGATGCCAAGGTTGTGCGCAATGAGCAGAACGGCGGCGTCACTCTCCTGACGCAACATGCGCACCAGATCGAGCACCTCGGCTTCGACGGTGGCATCGAGGCCCGTGGTGGGTTCGTCGAGCACGAGCAACTTGGGATCTTTAGCGAGCGCCATCGCAATCACGACGCGCTGTTGCATGCCGCCTGACAACTGGAACGGATAGCGCTCGAGGACACTTTCGGGCGCAGCGATGCGCACCTTTTTCAACGCCTCGAGTGCCGACTCGTGGGCCTGTTTGTCGGGCTGGCCGAGCAGAGTGAAGCACTCGGCCACCTGTCGGCCGATGCGAAGCGACGGGTTCATCGCCTGACCTGGATCCTGATAGACCATTGACGCGCGGTTGGCGCGGAACGAGCGCAGTTGTGACGACTTCATCGCAGTGACATCGTCACCGGCAACCAAGACTCGACCGGAGCTGATGGTTCCGTTGCGGGGCAGATAGCGCAGCGCGGCATAGGCGGTGGTGGACTTGCCGCACCCTGATTCGCCCACGAGTCCGTAGGCCTCGCCCGGCGCAACGTGGAACGTGACTCCGCGCAGTACGGCCCGCTCGATTCCTCGCACATTGTAGGTGACGTGCAGGTCTTCGACCGACAGCGCGGCCGTCGTGGCAGGGGCTGAGGTGATGGTCATGATGCCTCCAGAACTGACTGGACGGAGTCGGCAATGAGATTAACCGCTATCACCAAACTGGCGATGGCAGCCGCCGGGAAAAAGGTGGTCCACCAGATACCGGCGCCAAGCACGCGGTAGCCGTCGCTCACCTGGGCACCCCAGTCGGGTGACGGTGGCGGCGGTCCGGCGCCGAGGAAGGACAGCGTCGCAACCGTGAACACGGCGTAGCCGACTCGCACGGTGAGTTCGACGATGATCGGGCCCATCACGTTCGGCAAGATCTCGCGGAACATGATGAACGAGCGCTTTTCACCGCGCAGATTTGCCGAGGTGACGTAGTCGAGACTTCGTTCGGAAAGCACCGATGATCGAACCGTGCGGGCCACCACTGGCGTGAACAACACGGCGACGACGCCGATGACCACCCAGTCCGATGAGCCGAGGGTCGTGATCGCGAGCAGTGCGATCAGCACCACCGGCAATGCAAGGAACGCCTCGACGATACGGCTCATGCCAAGATCGAACCAGCCACCGATATAGCCCATGAGCATGCCGATGACCACGCCGAACAACACGCCAAGTACGGCGGCAAGCGGAGCGATCTTGAGTACGTCGCGGGCGCCGGCCATGACTCGGGAGAGCACATCTCGTCCGGTTGCGTCGGTGCCGAATGGAAAATCTCCGCGTGGCGACAGGTGCGGGGTGGACCGGTAATCGAGGGGGCTGTGCGGAGTGATCCGGTCACCGAGAAGCGCGCACACTCCCCACACGGTGACAATCAGGGTCCCGATGATGAACGACGGCCGCCGACGAATCAGGCGCCAGTTCTCGCGACGGGCCTGTTTGCGCTCGCTCACGGGTTGACCGCCGATGACGGCATCCACACCGCCGGCAGGTTCGGGTACTTCGCTGGCCGCAGCGAACGCGAGTGTGGTTGGCTCCGTCACTTCATCGTGCGATGTGGGCTCGCTCATCGTGCCGTCTCCAGTCGTACCCGAGGATTGAGGTAGGCGATCAGTAGGTCCGCGGCGAGCGTGGACAGCATGTAGACGATGCCGACCAACAAAACCGCACCCTGCAACACCGGGATGTCCTTGGCGCCGACCGCAGTGAGCATCGTCGAACCGAGACCGGCATAGTTGAACACCTTCTCGACACCGATGATGCCGCCGAACAGGTACCCGATTTGTACGCTGATGACGGTGATCGTGGGCCCGAGCGCGTTGCGCAGGATGTGGCGACGCATCACTTGGTTGTCGGAGAGGCCTTTCATCGTCGCCGTTCGGGCATAGTCGGACTGCAGCGCACCGATCACCCCGGCTCTCGTCATTCGAGCGATGTATCCGAAGTAGGCAATGACCATCGCCATCGCCGGAACCAACAGGTACTCCAGCTGGCCGATGACCGATGTGCCCGGCGGTGGGTTGGCAAACACCTTGCCAAGCTTCCAGTGCACACAAAAGATCGACAGCAACACCGCAGCCGTAACGAATTCAGGAATCGACGAACTTGCCAGGCCCACGTTCACGACCACTCGGTCAGCGAGCTTGTCCTGGCGGCGAGCGGCAAAGATACCCGCTGCGATCGAGATGGGAATCGTGATCACGAACGCGAGCAGCGCAAGCTTGCCCGAACGGAACAGAGCCGAGAAGATGATGCTCTTCACGTCCTGGCCGCTCTGGAATGAGTTGCCGAAATCGAGGGTGAAGACACGTCTGATCGACGTGAAGTATTGGGCGAGCAGGGGGCGATCCGTACCGAGACGATGGTTGAACGCAGCGACTTCCTCTTTGGGTGCAAACGGCCCAAGGATCTTGCGTCCAACGTCTCCTGGGAGCACGTTGACAATGAGAAAGACAATAGTCGCGAGCAGCCACAGCGTGATCAGCGCCGACGCCACTCGCTTCAATAGGAATCGACGCACTGCAAGCCCCCTCGACGAATGAAATGTTCAACCGGGGTATGGTCAACCAGTGCCCGTGACGCAGCTGTGTGGCAGCATCGCGGGCACTGGTCGAAGCGACTCCGGGTTACACCGACTCAGGCGGTGAAGCCAGCCTTGCCGCACTCGAAATGGCCCAGACCCGAGACCACCACGCCGCTGACGTTCTTGGCGTGTGCGGTCAACGAGTTGTAGAAGTACGGAATTGCGTACGGCACATCTTCACTGGCGATCTTTTGCACGTCGACCATCGCTGTTGCACGGCTGGGCGTATCGAGCGATGCCTGATACTTGGCGACCGCGGCGTTGAACGTGTCGGACTTGTAGTGCGCCGAGTTCCACTCACCGGTGGTGTAGGCCTTGACCAGATACACGTCGGGCGTTCCCCGGTTGCCGTAGTCGACGATGCCGAACTCCTTGCCGCCATCGCAGATGGGGTCGTAGGTCTTGCACCACTCATCGTAGAACGTGCTCGTGCTCTCGATGTTGAGGGTGATCTCGACGCCGATCTCTTTGAGCTGAGTCTGCACGAGCTCGGCGAGCTGCGGGATCTCCTGCAACTTCGGTGCGTACATCGTGATCTTCAGACCTTCCTTGCCGGCGTCCTTGAGCAGCGACTTGGCCTTGGCGACGTCGCGCGTGCGCTGGGGCTGCTTGCTGTCCCAGTACTCGTAGACCGGAGCGACCGGGTGGTCGTTGCCCAGGTCGCCTTTGCCCTTGAGCACGGTGTCGATGAGGGCCTGACGATCGAGACCGAGCGCAATCGCTTGGCGAACCTTCACATCCATGAACGTGCCCTCGCGGGTATTCATCCAGATCTGACGGTGCGCCGCGCCGCGGATGGACTCGACGGTGATGTTCGGATCGGCGAGCAACGCGTCGCCCCCAACCACGGAGAACTGAACGATGGCGTCGGCGGCCTGACCCTGCAGACCGCTGATCTGCGTGGCGATGTCATCGGAGAAGATGAACTCGAGCTTGTCGAGGTACGGCTTGCCTCCCCACCAATCGGCATTTGCCTCGAATGTGGCACCGGTGGCAACGTCGAACTTGGTCAGCTTGAACGGGCCTGTGCCAGCGGGGCGCTTGTCGAGCGTGGTACCCACGACATAGTCGGCCGGGGTAATGAGCGACTGCGGGTTGTACAGCGACACCTGATACGGGAACTGACCGTCAGGCTTGTTGAGCGTGACTTCCACCGTGGCGTCGTCGGTCGCCTTGGCCGAGCCGGCCTTGATGTATGCCTTCAGGTTGGCACCGGCGAGACGATCGAGTGTGGCCGTGACATCGGCGGCAGTGAAGGGCTTGCCATCGTGCCACTTCACGCCCTTGCGGAGCTTGAAGGTCCACACGCTGCCATCGGCGTTGGGGCTCCACGACTCGGCCAGAGCCGGAGCCAGAGAGGCAGCAGTACCCTTGCCGCACAGGTATTCGAACGACTGCGTGACCGGGGTGTAGCTACCGAGGTTGTCCATCGCCACCGGGTCGAGCGGGCTGCCGGGCTTCTGCGACGCAATGCGCAGCGTGCCGCCTTGCTTGATTTTCGACGTCATCGCGGTGGTTCCACCTGCGGGTGTGGTGCCGCCTGGCGCAGTGGTGCCACCGGGGGCAGTGGTGCCTGCCGGAGCAGCGGCCTTATCGGAGCCGCAGGCCGCAATGATCGTGCCCATGAACGCCACACCAAGGCCCAACACGGAGCCCCGCGTGACGAAGGTGCGTCGCGAGATTGATCCCGCCACATAGTCGTCGATGAGTTCGTTCTCGAGCGGGCCAACGCCACGCCGCGCCTGATTCAATCTCGAAAAGTTCATTTCTCCCCTAAGTGATAATGGTCCGTGTAAGAAGTACCCCCACAACGCCTCGGACGATACCGGTGGGCATGGCGCGTGTCAAGGATCCGAGCGGAGCAAACGACGGCTTTCTTGGTACGAACGTACTGGCTTGAATCACACTCCAGACCCGACGATTTCATCGGCATGACACCTTGATGTCGGGAGTGTGAACGCTCGGTGTTCCAGGTGGATCACGCGCACTCAAACCCGCTGGGCAACAGCACTCGCCGACACGCGTTCTAGCGGTAACGGACTCCTTGACGTTCGAGTTCGCGTTGCACCGCTGAGACATCGACGTCGTCGAGATCGCAGTCGTCGTGAAGCGATTGCGCGGCGGCGATTCCAGCTCCTTGGCCCAGCACTGCGCAGCATGACATGTTGCGTGTTGCAGCGTGCGAGATGCGGTCGCCGCCAGATGAACGGCCCGCGACGAGCAGATTGGCGATGCCACGGGGTAGCACATTGCGATACGGCACCTGGAAGTACCTCCCGGTGGTGGGCAGAATCAACACGCCGTACCCATCGATGAACTCGGGGTAGATCCCGATCGAGTCCTCGAAGCGAGCCTCACCGCGTACATCGGCTTCTGTCATGTCGTACACAGCGTCGATCTTGCGCGTGTCGCGAATTCCGAGCGTCATACCGAAATTGCGCAACCGGGCACCGCTACACCCGGGGGTGTACCGACGCAGGGCTTCGATCGCGTGCATCGCCTGACGGCGGCCCTCGATCTCGCCTCGGGTGAGATCATCGGGATCAGTTCCGTCGATGTCGCCGAGCTGCACCAGATTCATGTAGGTAAGTTCGCCCGAGTCGTGCATCGCACCCCACGTACCACCGATGGTAGACAGGTCGGCTGGGATGAGGCCGTCGTCGATCGCCTGGCGAAAGGGCTTGAGCAGGAAAGGCGAGAACATGGCGTCCTCCTTGCCCGTGGTCTCGATGTTCCATTCACCGCTGCCGGCCCAGTCGCGATAGGTCTGCGGGTCGGCCGCGACGCCCGCCATGAATGCCGCCTTGTCCACTCCCGCCAGATGGAACATCACCGAGGCCGCCATCATCTCCTCCCTCGGCGTGAGATGCGTCGGCGCTCCGGCGCGACAAGCGATGTCGGCGTCGCCGGTGGCATCGACGACCCGTTTGGCAAGCAGCGCCTCGCGACCGGCCTTCGATTCGGTGATGATGCCGACGACAGCATTTCCTTCCATGATCGGAGCGACGAAACTGCGATGGAGCATGGGATGAATGCCGGCCTCGACTACGAGGGCATCGGCGACCACCTTGAAACCCTCGGCGTCGAGTTCGTACGACAACGACTGACTCTCGGGCACGGCGGCGCCCATCGCCGCAGCCCGGATCTCGAACTCGCGACCAATGCCGTCGGCCTCGACGGTCTGCTCGTGGCGGTACCACGCCATACCCTCGACTCCGACAGTGGTGATGTTGCCGCCGAAACAGCCGAACCGTTCGACGAGGGTGACCTCCACGCCCGATCGGGCCGCGGCCAGCGCAGCAGCAAGACCCGCTGGGCCTGAGCCCACGACCAACACATCGGTCGTGTGGATTACGTCGATGTCGCGAGCCGGTTCGGTGATGGTGCCGAGAATCTGGCGGTGACGCGACATCAGCGGCTGGGGTCGACCAGCACGCGACCGCGCATCTGACCGGCAAGAATGCGATCGAGTTCGCTCGGTAAATCGGAGAGGCCGACGACGCTCGGCTCTTCGGTATCGAGCCACGTCGGGCGCAGGTCGGTGGCGATGCGCGCCCACATCGCACGACGCGCACCGATGGGAGTCTGCACGCTGTCGATACCGAGCAAGTTGACGCCGCGCAGGATGAACGGATGCACCGTGGTGGGAAGATCCGTACCGCCAGTGAGGCCGCTGGCCGCGACGGATGCGCCGTACCGAAGCGTCCGTAGGACATACGCCAGGGTGGTGCCGCCGACGCAGTCGACTGCGCCGGCCCAGCGCTCGCGCTCGAGCGGTCGGCCCGACTCCGGCGACGTCTCGCTGCGATCAAGCACCTCACTGGCGCCAAGCGACTGCAGCCACTCGGCCTCATCCATCTTGCCCGTGCTCGCCACGACCTCGTAGCCCTTCGCGGCGAGCATGCCCACCGCCATGGAACCCACACCGCCGGTGGCGCCGGTGACCAGCACCGGCCCGACGCCCGGCACGAGTCCGCAGCGTTCGAGAGCGGCAACCGACAACGCCGAGGTGTACCCAGCGGTGCCGACCATCATGGCCAATCGGGCATCGAGGTCTTCGGGCATCGGCACGATCCACTCGGCTGGAATGCGCGCCAGTTCGGCAAAGCCGCCGTGGTGCGCGACCCCGATGTCGTACCCATGTGCGATGACCTTCGACCCGAGAGCAATGCCGGGGGCATTCGATTCAATGACCTCGCCGGCAAGGTCAACACCGGGCACCAACGGATCGATGCGTGCGACGCGACCCTTTTCGGTACTCGCGAGTCCGTCCTTGAAGTTGATGCCCGAGTACTCGACCCGTACGAGCACATCGCCAATGCCGAGTTCGTCGACGCCGAGCCTGGTAATGCGGCGGGACCAACCCGATTCCGTGGGTCCGACGGCGAAGGCCCGGACGCTGCTATCGCCTGGGTCTGTGTTCGTGCTCATGTTGGCCTCCTGTGTTCGTTTCGGCGTACTCGACAACTCATCGGGCTTATGCAACCAGACCGAGGTCGTTGATCATGTGATCTACGCGGGTCCGCCAGGCCAACGTGGCAACATCTTCCGGACGAAGTCGAGCAAGGATGGTACGAGCCGCCGCCATTCCGTCGGACATCGTGGCGCGCTCGGCGGCCCAGATCACGTCGTGACTGCGCATCAGATCGACAGCGGCCTCCACGGGCGCTGCGAGCGCGCGTAGCGCGCTGATCTCGTAGACACAAACATTCCACGCCGCGTGTGCGCCGACGTTGGCGGCTGCGCCTGACACGACCTTGGCCCACTCGTGCTCGAACGAGATCACTGCGTGCGGATCGGCCAAGCGCGACATGACAGCCGATGTCTCGCCGAAAACGAAACCCACCTCGTGACCATCGAGATCCGTGGCGATCGCATCGAGTTCGCGACCGAGTGAGCGCGAGATGACCGACGGTTCGTAGGGCTGACGCCCACTCCGGCGGAGGTTGATCGAATGATGCCCATGCGAGCTCGGGCTCGGCCCGTTGCCCCCCGAGTCTGCGCATACCCACCTCTCGACGCCGGCGGGTACGACACGTTGGACATGCTCGAGCGGCGATCGGCGTGAGCCGTCGACCACCAAGAGCGCATGCCTGCCAGCGGGCCGCAATGAGGAGGCGAACAGCTGCAGAGCGTCGATGTCCAACGCGTGGGCAAGGCGCGCGAGCACATCAATCGTCGGGTTCGGCGCCGCTGGCATTGACCCGCTGCCCCGGCGAGTATCGCGAGATCGCTCGAGGGCCACCACGTATGGCTGCGAGATGCGGGCACGGCGAGACAACTCGCGGGTCGACCAACCGCGTCGCAGGCGAGCGTCGACGATGGAACGCGCGAACAGGCGGGGGTCGAGTTCGACGAGGCCGTGAAGCTGGTTCGACTTGCGATCTGGATCGATGCGATCACTATAGTGATCGCTCGTGGGATCAACCAACATCGCCATTGCCGAAGCCCCACGACGCCTCGCGTGGTCGCCGTGGCCCGTGTTCATCATCGGGCTAGCCGTCGGCTGGGCATTGTTGATCCGCCACCACCTCGCGGCCCAGCACACGATGCACGACGACGCAGCGAGCCTCTTCGCGATGTGGGCATTGATGAGCACCACGATGATGGCGCCTACGGCAGTACCGGTGTTGGTCTCGCTGCGGGCCGTTCTCGGTGCAACGTCGATGCGGCCATGGTGGGCGTTTCTCATTGGCTACCTCACTATCTGGGTCGGGTTCTCGGCCGGGGCCACAACGGCGCAGCTGTGGCTGATCCGACGCAACCTCGTGGGGCAGGACGGGTCGAGTACGTCATTGGCTCTCAGCGCGGCCTTGCTTGCCACCGCTGGCACCTACCAATTCACCTCACTGAAACGACGTTGCCTCACCGAGTGCGTCAGCCCGATGACCTTCTTCCTGAAGTTCTGGCGCGGGGGCGTCCGCGGCGGGGCTCGCATGGGTGCGCGCCATGGCCTGTCGTGCCTCGGTTGCTGTTGGGCCCTGATGCTGCTGGCTTTCGTCGGCGGCGTGGCCAACATCTGGTTCATGGTGCTGTCCGCAGCGGTCATGACCATCGAAAAGCTGCCAACGCTGAGCCGCTTCGTCAGCGTTCCACTCGGCGTTGGGCTTCTTGCCGCGAGTCTCGTCGTCGGGGTGTTCGCAATGACCAGCAGCGGCACCGACCATTCGCATTACATGCATCACACGATGTCTGCATCACACGATGTCGATCGGAGGAAAGGAATCACATGAACGCATGGGTCCTCGAGGGTGAACTCATCCTCAACTGCAACTGCACGGTGTTTTGCCCGTGCGTGATCTCACTCGGCAAGCACCCCCCGACCGAGGGGTACTGCCAGGCATGGGCGGGGGTACGCATCGACTCCGGTCGATCGGGCGACATCGACTTGTCCGGACTGAACGTGGCCATGTTGCTCGACATCCCCGGCAAGATGGAGCGCGGCAACTGGACCCTCGCGCTCTGGATCGACGATCGCGCAACCGACGAGCAGTTCGAACAGCTCGAGACAATTTTCAGGGGCACATCTCGCGGTACCACCGGTTTGTTCAAGCTGCTCGTCGGCGAGTACCTCGGTGCCGAACGTGCCCCGATCTCGTTCGTCACCGATGGCGAAACCCGTACGTTGTCCGTCGGCAAATTCATTCAAGGCGCCGTGGCCCCCATCGGCGGTGCACGCGCCGGCGAGGACGTGAGCGTGGTGAACACCCAGTATTGGATGGGCCCAGAAGTGATCGTCGCCGCAGCGAGCTTGGGTCGGGTGCGTGCATTCGGCCGGGTCTGGAACTTCGAGGGACGAAGCGCCGAGATCTGCAGCATCCGCTGGGAAGGCCCATGACACTGCCGACCGACGCGTTCGCGTTCGCCCCCGGTCTCGCGCTCACCCGCCGGCTCCGTTCAACTCCGTTCACCAGCCGGGTCGAGGCCGCAGGGGTTCGTTCATACACGGTGTACAACCACATGCTGCTCCCCACGCATTTCCGTGGACTCGAGCAGGACTACCACCATCTCCGTCGCGCAGTGCAGGTATGGGATGTGTCGTGCGAACGCCAGGTCGAACTGGCCGGACCCGACGCCGCCCGGCTCGCGCAACTCCTCACGGTGCGCGACCTGCGCACATTTGCCGTGGGCCGTTGCGGGTATGCCCCCGTGGTGGACAATGACGGCTTGCTGATCAATGACCCGGTGGTGCTCCGCCTGGCAAACGATCGCTTCTGGTTCTCGGTGTCGGACTCTGATGTCGTGCTCTGGGCGGGCGGCCTCGCCGCAGGACTCGGCCTCGACGTGACCGTGCACGAGCCCGATGTATGGCCGCTGGCGGTGCAGGGTCCGCTCGCCGAGGAGGTGGTCGCAGCGGTATTCGGCGAGCAGGCACGCGAGATCCGCTTCTTCCGGTTCGCGCCACTACCGTTCCGCAACCATCAACTCGTGGTGGCCCGAAGTGGGTGGAGCGCACAAGGTGGCTTCGAGATCTACGTCGACGACGCAGCACTCGGTGGCGAACTATACGACGCGCTGATGGGTGCCGGAGCTCGATACGACATCGGTCCCGGATGCCCGAACCTCATTGAACGTATCGAGGCAGGTTTGCTCACTTACGGAACCGACGTGACCCGCGCCGACACAGCATTAGAGGCCGGGCTCGACCGCTATTGCTCGCTGGATGCACCGATTGCGGCGCTCGGCATCGAGGCGCTGCGTCGCCAAGCAACCGCTGGTGTTTCTCGCAGGATCAGCGGTTTGATAATCGATGGCGACGCGGTTACCCCACCTCGCGATCCGTGGCCTGCGCACGCCGAAGGTTCCACCGCCGGCCAGATCACCTCGGCAGCGTGGTCTCCACGACTCGCCACGAACGTAGCCATTGGGATGCTCGCCATCGAGCATGTCGTCCCCGGTACTGCACTGACCGTGGAAACCACGGCTGGCACCCGCCGGGGCACCGCGGTTGAGATGCCGTTTCCGGGTGCCTCGCAACGATGAAACAGTGATACCGGCTACCAGCTTCAGACACCAGCTTCAGACACCAGCTTCAGCGCGTGGCTGGGGTGACGAATGATGCCGTCTCCCCAGCCACGCCGACTGTGAACACAAACGGTTACGACTCGAGCGAGATCGGCTCATCGTCTTGGGCGCCGAACGTGTCGATGTCGGTGGTCAGGCCCGCCTGAGTACGAACCTTCTCGGAGATCTCGACCATGAGCTGCGGATTGAGCTGCAAGTAGTTCTTGGCGTTTTCGCGACCCTGACCGAGCTGCTCGCCCTCGTAGGTGAACCAGGCGCCCGACTTCTTGATGATGGACATCTCGACGCCGAGATCGAGTAGACCACCTTCGCGGCTGATGCCCTTGCCGTACATGATGTCGAACTCGGCCTGACGGAACGGCGGCGCAACCTTGTTCTTGACGACCTTCACGCGTGTACGTGAACCAACCACCTCGGCACCGTCTTTGATGCTCTCGATGCGACGGATGTCGAGGCGTACCGACGAGTAGAACTTGAGTGCACGACCGCCGGGGGTGGTCTCGGGCGAACCGAACATCACACCGATCTTTTCGCGCAACTGGTTGATGAAGATGGCCACGGTGTTGGTCTTGTTCAGGTTGCCGGTGAGCTTGCGGAGTGCCTGACTCATCAGCCGAGCCTGCAACCCCACGTGCGTGTCGCCCATTTCACCTTCGATCTCGGCGCGAGGCGTGAGCGCCGCGACGGAGTCGATGACGACAACATCGAGCGCACCCGAACGCACAAGCATGTCGACGATCTCGAGTGCCTGCTCACCGGTGTCGGGCTGCGAGATGAGCAGCTGGTCGATGTCGACACCAATGGCACGGGCATAGATGGGGTCCATGGCGTGCTCGGCGTCGACGTAGGCACAGATGCCGCCGTTGCGTTGCGCCTCGGCCACCACGTGCATGGCGAGCGTGGACTTACCCGAGGACTCAGGTCCGAAGATCTCGACGACGCGACCGCGGGGAAGACCGCCAATGCCGAGGGCGAGGTCGAGCGCAAGTGCACCCGTGGACACGGTGTCGATACCCAACGAAGTCTTTTCGCCCATCCGCATGATGGACCCTTTGCCGAACTGCTTGTCGATCGATGCCAGCGCCATCTCGAGCGCCTTCTCACGTTCCATCGCCATGATTGTCTCCTGATCTTTCTCTGTCTCAGTTATGTCTGAGTTATGTCTCAGATATGTACTTGTCTGCAGTAACCCACGCTGGGGGCTGACTTGCACAGCCCCGATTCGCTGAATGGCACCATATGAAAAGGGTGTGACACTCTCGATCTCGGTTCCGGTCGGAGCGCTTTAAGGGCACTGCGACCTACGAACGACATCACTGTAACTTCGTACAAGCGTTCGATCAAGCATTCAGGTCAAGAATGTCACGGACACGATCGTCGGCCGCGTCAAGCGCGGCCTGAGACGGTGGGTCCATGAACAACTCGACGGCAAACCAGATGGTGAAACTGAACGGATATAGCACGATCGGGAGCAACAGCGCGACAACGCCCAACACTGCAATGAGCAGTCCGGTGTCGACATTCGGATAGGTGCTCGCGATGGGTATCGCTGCCGCCACGATCAACGCGCCGAGGGTCACCATTACATTCACGGTGGCCGCTCCGAGCTCAAAACCTTCACCATCGCGCTGGACCGCCAACCCACAATGCCGACACGAGTCGTAGCGACGGAACCAGTCGCGCAGAAAACCCGGTCGATTGCCACACCACGCGCACTGCAGCAATGCTGCTCGACGAAGCATCGTGGCGAACTGCGGACGAGACGGTGGCACACGTTCAGCGTAGCGATCGAGCCTCAGCGATCGGATCGACATCGAACGGCAATCAACCGCTGTACAGAATGGGGTCCAAAGGTGCGAAGATGACCGGGTGCGACGCTCACTTGCCGGTTTGTTGTTTGGCCTTGCGGCGATTGTGGGCAGCCTCGCAGTGAGCGGGTTCTGGATGCAGTACACGGCTTTCTCGCCGGACCACACCAAGAGCGCAGCGCACGCGGTGCTCGCCGACAACGACATCAAGGCCGCCGTGGCAAAAGGCATCGCCGAGGCCACCACTCCGCTGCTCAATACCGATCCCGCTCACCCCGTCAGTGCGAACGAGGTACAGGCCATCGTCCTCGCTGGCGTCGGCACGACCCAGGGCTCGAACCTTTTGGCGCAGGTGGTGGCCGACGCACACGCCCGACTCATTGGCGCCAGCAACAAGCCTGTGCAGATCACTGCGGCCGAGATAGTGCCCCTCGTCGGCAACGAACTGGCGGCCACGGTACCGACAGTCACGCTCGATGTACCTAAGGTCACCGCACTGTCGGCCATACGCCAGGTGCTGAAGTGGCTGGTTCCGATCGCTGGCGGCGTCGCAATCCTGTTGATCTTGCTCGGCTTCGCGGCGCACCCGGAGCGAGCCGAGCTGCTCCGATCGCTCGGCTTTTTGTTACTCGGCATGGCGCTGCTGCTCGCGATCATCGGCTACGTCGTGCCAGCGTTGGTCTTGCCGCTGTTTTCCAAAGACGTGTGGGTTGGTGCACTCCCGCGGCTCGCCCGCAATTCGTTGCCACTCTTGATCGGTCTGGTCTTCGTAATGATTGGCATCGGACTTGGCTGCCTAGCGGCCGCCGGGGCCACACGACGCAGGGACCGATGGTCACAGCCGATTCGCACTCGCTACAACGACCAGCGCAGCTGGAGCTAACGGCAGTCGGTACTACCTACCAGCAGCGGTCAGGCGATGAGCTCGTCGACGAACTCGCCGAACACCGATGCGTAGCGCATCGCGTCTGCGTTGGTATGCATAATCGAGATCAGCCACTGCTCATCGAGGCCTGGTGGCAGCAGGATGCCGCGGTTGATGCCGTGGATCCATTGCGCGAAGGCGAGATCAAAGTTGGTGGCCTTGTAGTCGCGGTAGTTGCGGACCGGATCGATGGACCACGTGATACAGCCCTTCGCTCCGAACTGAACGGTATGCGCATCGAGGCCGGCACAGCGAATGATGTCGTCGCACGCAATCAGCAGTTCCTGGTTCCGGTCGATACAGCCCTGCGTGGCCTGCGGAGTGCAGATCTCCGACAGCACGGCTTTCGCCGCCGCCATGCACAACGGGTTGCCGTTGTACGTGCCTAGGTGCAGCACCCGTCCCTGAGTGATCTGATCCATGTATTCGGCCTTGCCGCCGAACGCACCGAGGGGCAGACCGCCACCGATGCTCTTGGCCAGTGCGACCAGATCGGGGAGCACGCCGAGCGCACCAGTGGCTCCGCCCCAACCGGCGGTGATGCCTGTCTTGACCTCGTCGAAGATCAGCAAGGTGCCGTAGCGCTGAGTGATCTCGCGCACCGCCTGCAGGTACCCCGGCAGCGGCTTGCAAATACCGATGTTCTCCATCACTGGCTCGACGATGAAGCAGGCGACTTCGCCCGAGCGAAGCACTCGTTCGAGCGCCTCGGCGTCGTTGTAGGGAATGACGATGGTGTCTTCGAGCACAGCCGCGGTGATGCCGGCAGTGCCGGGCACAGCATTGGGTCGATCGGCGGGTCCGGCCCGATCGAGCGGCGGCTTCATCGAGATCATCACTTCGTCGTGGTGGCCGTGATAGCCACCTTCAACCTTGACGATCTTTTCGCGGCCGGTGACTCCGCGGGCAACCCGGATGGCGTCCATCGTGGCCTCGGTACCGCTGTTCGTGAAACGCCACATGGGCAGCCCGTAGCGCTGGCCCAACAGCTCGGCGACGTCGGCATTGGCCTCACACGGAGTGACGAACAACGTGCCGTTGTCGAGCTGGGACTCGACCGCTGCGCGCACGGCCGGGTGGCAGTGGCCGGTGAACAAGGCACCAAATCCCATGTCGTAGTCGGTGTAGAGGTTGCCGTCGACATCTTCCATCCAGCTGCCCTGCGCTCGACTCACCACGATGGGGTGGGGGTCATAGGCCTGAAAGCTCGAGGGGACACCCATCGGCATCACCTTGCGGGCCCGTACGGTGGCCGCCTGCGAACCCATGGTCCGCGAGACGTAGGTGGCGAGCTCTCGCCGTGTGATGTCGCGAGCTCGGTTGGTCAAATCATTGGTGAGCGTGGAATCCGTTGCGCTCATGGGGTTCTCCCTACGGAATACGTTGAACAAATGGTAGCACACAATGGATTCCATCGTGACCGAGGCGATTGATCACTTGTGAACGCCGGATGAACGTCGTGTCCAATTGGCTGTGTAAACCGTCGCCGTTCATGGCAGACTGATGCCCTTCATGGTGGTCGTAGCTCAGCTGGTAGAGCGTCAGTTTGTGGTACTGAAAGTCGCGGGTTCGAGCCCCGTCGGTCACCCTCAGCAGAGTCGGGCGTAGCTCGGCTCTGGGTCGCAAGATTTGGCTTCGCGCCGGCGCAGCCTTACACTCGTGCGACCATATGCGCCTCTAGCTCAACGGCAGAGCAACGGACTCTTAATCCGCAGGTTCTGGGTTCGAAACCCAGGGGGCGCACAGAAAAGAAGCAGGCCAGAGACACCATCTGACCTGCTTCTTGCTTTCTGGACCAACAGTCGCGAAGCAAATCTGCTGCCAAGGATGGCTCCACAGATGGCTCCACAGATGGCTCCAATGGTGTGCGTTGACGTCTGGCGCGATGCGCGAGACGCGCCCGATCGCAGACGAAACAGCCCAATTCGGTGCAATCAGTTGCTCGACGGGCCTGGCGGTCCAAAACGATATGCACGAGGAGATGCGATGGCAGAGGCGTTCGAGGGGCGGGATCTCAGTGGGGCGACCTTTTGGGATGTCGAGTTGACGAACGCAACCCTGCGCGACGTGAACCTGACCGGTACCCGGATGGGGGGTCTGGCTCGTCGACGCCGACATCGACGGGGTGGTCGACCGACAGGTCATCAACGGAGTCGATGTCACGTCATACGTCAATGACCATGACCCGTGGCATCGGTTGCACGGCATGCTGCGCCGCACTGACCTCGCCGGCTTGGGCACAGCGCTCGACGCGCTCGATGCAGCGTGGGCAGAAACGATCATGCGCGCCCGCTCCCTCACCGAAGCGCAGTTGCGTCAGTCCGAGGGGGACGAGTGGCCGTTCATCGAGACCCAGCAGCATCTCGTTTTCGGCGTCGACAAATGGTTCGTCGGACCGCTTCTCGGCGCGACCACATTCCAGACGGCGGGACTGGCGAACACCGGGTCGCGCGACTTCGGCTGGATCGGTGTCGATGCTGATGCCCGACTCCCCTCGATGACGTGCTTGCCCTTCGCCACGAACAGACAGCGCAGCTTCGCGCGCTTTCATGAACGGCATGTCTGCTGGCGACCTTACCCGCGAGGTCAAGCTGCTCGAAAACGGAACCGTGCCGCTGATTGAGTGCTTCCATACCGTGTTCGAGGAGTCCTGAGAGCACCTTCGCTGCGTCGTGCGAGACCTTGCAACGCTGGCCCCATAGTCAGCAGCACGTTTTCTCGGGTGGGGAGCGCGCCAAAGCCCGGCGCGAAGCGCGCCCAATCAGGATTGTCAGCCCGCTGCAGAACGGCGAGAGACCCAACGGCCGGTCAGCCCGCGAAGAACGCCTTGGCTTTGTCAGTGCCGAACAGGAAGTAGAGCACGACGAGCGCCACCGCGATTTGACCGATGCCATATCCGCGCTTGCTGCTCTCGATCGTCACGAATGTGTAGATGCCGCCTGCCAGTTGGAGCACCTCGTAGATGCCCACAAGGCCTCGCACAACGCGACTGCCGCCCATCAGGCTCAGGCCCAAGAACACCGATGTCGCGCCGAGCGCCAACAGCACGACGGCGAAGGTGGTGGCCTCGGCGGTGGTGAGGTTGGCGTCCTTCAAAAAGGTGGCATTGCTACGGCTGGCGAGGGCGATGCAACCCAACAGGAACTGGCCGATGCCGCCAAGGATCATCAGCAACGAGATCAGGGTGACGAGCAATGGACGTCTCACGATTGGCTACTTCAACCCGGCGCTGAGGCCAGAGTCGATGCTGAGCGCAGCACCGGTGATGGATCGCGCCGCGGGTTGGGCGAGGAACCACAAGAACTCGGCTACCTCATCGGCTCCGATGAAACGTGCAGCATTCCCCTGGGGATACTTCGCGAGCAATGCCGCGAGATATCCAGACGGGTCGCCGCCGCCGTATGCGTCGGCCTGATGCTGTAACATCGGCGTCAACACATCGCCCGGGCAGACCGCGTTCACGCGAACGCCATCGGCGGCAAGATCAAGCGCGAGTGTCTTCGCGAGCAGCACGACCGCACCCTTCGATGCGCAATACACGGCAGCGCCCTTGTTTGCCTGTACTCCCGCGTCGCTCGCGATGAGCGTGGCCGAGCCTTTCGCAACGCGCAGTGCCGGCGTCGCGGCCTGACACGTGAAGAAGACACCCTTGATGTTGACCGACATGACCCGGTCGAACTCGGCCTCGGTGACGCTGTCGATGTGGCCCTCGGTCCACACACCCGCCGCCGCGACCACGTGGTCGATGCGACCCGCCCACGCGAGAGTGTCGGTGATCGCGCGGCGACACGACTCGGGGCAAGTGACGTCGCAATGAATTGCGAGTCCCGCACCGTCGAGCGCTGCAGCGACAACTTCGGCCCGCGTGATATCAAGATCGGCTACCGCCACGCGCCAGCCACCTTGGGCGAAGCGCGCGGCCGCCGCTGAGCCGATTCCGCCGCCACCCCCGGTGATGACGACAACCGGTCGCACAGTCATGCCCGAATCATCCATGAGCATGATCCTCGGCGACCGCGTTGCCTCCATCGATCACCAACATCGTTCCCGTGATGTACGAGGCCGAAGGCGTCACGAGAAATGCGATGGCTGCCGCTACCTCCGCGGGTGTGCCGCAGCGGCGCATCGGCGACGCCGCGCCTGCTCGACGTTCGGCATCACTCACGGATGGCGTGTCGATCCATCCGGGAGCAACGGCATTCACTGTGATGCCATAGGGCGCAACTTCGAGTGCGAGCGCTCGAGTCATGCCAACCATTCCGGCCTTGGCCGCGGCGTAGGCGCTGCCGTTGACGAAGGCCGACACCGGACCGCTCGTGGATGCCACATTGACGATGCGCCCGTAACCCGCTGCGCGCATGTGCGGCACCACCGCACGACACACCAAGAACGCTGACGTGAGATTGCGAGACAACGTGTCATCCCATTCGGCCGGAGTGAGTGCATCGAGGTGCCGCGCCGCATCGGAACCTGCAGCGGTGGAGACCATCCCGGCATTGTTGACCACGATCGGAAGGTGACCGCTCCATCCCACAACGGCGCCGACGAGCGCGTCGACCGCCACTGCATCGGTGAGGTCGGCGACGAATCCCTGTACGCGCGAACCAAGCTCTCGGGCACGGTCGCGGATGCGAACCGACGTCGCTGCGATCGCGACGCGCGCCCCGAGATCGACGAGCGAACGCGCCACGGCGAAGCCGATGCCGTCGCTGCTTCCGGCTCCGGTGACGAGCGCCACCTGACCGCTGAGGTCCCATTCCTGCACCCCTTCAGTAGACCATGCCGAGCCAGCGCGCGTTGACCCGACGTTCATCCGCTTGCTTCTCGCGCGCAACCAACCCACTAGCCTGAGCAAATCTGACGCTTCGTCAGAAACCATCGTCAAAAACTATCGCCGCGGTCGAAGGCCTTCGGCTCTCGCACACAAACGCCACTCACGAAAGAAGATCACTCATGGGGAACCCAGTCATCGTCGAAGCAGCCCGCACGGCCATCGGCAAGCGCAACGGCTACTTCGCGAACCTGCATGCCACCAAGTTGCTCGGTGCCGCACAGGTCGGCGTGATGGAGCGGGCCGGCATCGACCCCTCAATCGTGGGCCAGGTCGTCGGCGGCTGCGTGACCCAGGCCGGCGAGCAGGGCAGCAACGTGGCCCGCAACGCATGGCTGCAAGCCAAGCTGCCCTACACCGTCGCAGCCACCACCGTTGACACGCAGTGCGGCAGCAGCCAGCAGGCGAACCACATGATCCACAACATGATCCACGCCGGCGTCATCGATGTCGGCATGGCGTGCGGCGTAGAGCACATGAGCGCAGTGTGGCTCGGCGCCGCGGTGCCTCAGGTCGATGGCGTATTCGTGAACGGTCGCTCGAAGGCCGACGATTTTCCATGGGACATGCCCGATCAGTTCGGTGCCGCAGAACGCATCGCGCAGCTCCGCGGCATCACCCGCGAAGACGTTGACTTCCTCGGCCTGATTTCGCAGCAAAAGGCCATCCGCGCCACCGAGGAAGGCCGCTTCGACAGCCAGATCATTCCCGTCACCGTTGCCGACGCCGACGGCAACGACGTCACCATCACCCGCGATGGTGGGCTGCGCGAAACCACTGCCGAGAAGCTCGCCGCGCTCAAGCCCGTTGCCCCCGACGGTATCCACACCGCTGGTAACAGCAGTCAGATCAGCGATGGCGCGGCAGCGGTGCTGTGGATGAGCGAAGAGCGCGCCAAGGCCGAGGGTCTTCGCCCACGGGCGCGCATCCTCGCCCAGTGCGTGGTCGGCAGCGATCCGTATTACCACCTCGATGGCCCGGTCGACGCCACCCGCAAGGTGCTCGCCGACGCCGGCATGACCATGGACGACATCGACCTCGTCGAGATCAACGAAGCGTTTGCATCGGTGGTGCTCAGCTGGGCGCAGGTGCATGGCGTTTCACGCGAGGACCTGATGAACAAGGTCAACGTGAACGGCGGCGCGATTGCGCTCGGACATCCGGTTGGTTCAACGGGCAGCAGACTGATCACCACAGCGCTGCATGAGATGGAGCGCACCGGGAAAGAGATCGCCCTCGTTACGATGTGTTGCGGTGGTGCCATCGCTACTGGCACGATCCTCCAGCGGTTGTAGGTTGCAAGGATGTCAAACACTCACCTTGAGCTCCCCATTGGTCACGCCACCGAGGCCGACTCACCCTGGGTCGACATTCCCGGAGGCGGCCTACGCCTGGTGCATGCTGACATCGCAGCAGGCATCTGGGTGGTCGCGAACCGGTTCGAACCCGGCATGGCTGTGCAACGCCATCGCCACACGGGGCCCGTCTTTGCGTGGACCACATCGGGCTGCTGGATGTATGCCGAGTACGGCACTCGATACGAGGCAGGAAGCTATGTGCACGAGCCGGCTGGCTCGGTGCACACGCTGGTGGTGCCCGAGGACAACACCGAGACCACCGAGGTGTTCTTCGTCATCCACGGGGCCAACCTGAACCTCGACGACGATGACAACATTGTGTCGATCACCGACGCCGGGAGCATCGCTCAGGCGTACAAGATGCTCTGCACGATGCAGGGCAAGCAGCCACCCGCATTCGTCGGGGCGTAAGGTTGCGGCCGTGGCACGCACGGCAAACGACACTCGGGAGAAGTTGATCGTCGCCGGTCAGCGTCTATTCGCCGATCAGGGCGTGTTTCGCGTGCCGCTGCGACTCGTGGTCGATCAGGCAGGTCAGAAGAACGCCTCAGCGTTGCACTATCACTTCGGCGGGCGCGAGGGACTACTGCAGGCGATCATCGAACGCAACAACGAATCGATCGAGGCCGAGCGCGCCGAGATGCTTGCGACATTGAGGCTTCAGAACCGCACGGCAGACGTCAGCGCCTTGGTTCGGGCGGTCATCTTGCCCTTTGCCCGCAAGCTCGATACCGGGGAGGGACGCGAGTTCCTGCGCATCATCGCCCAGCTCTCGGACCTCTTCGATGCTTGGGACGTGCAAGCCGCGCCGACACCGGCGCAGGCCCAGGCTGCGTTTCTGATGCTCGCAGCCGCACTCAACTACTTGCCGTCGGAGTTGCGACACGAACGTGTCACGATGTTCCTGATGTTGGTGTCCAACGCGCTCGCGCTGCGTGCCCGCCAGATCGAGTTGACACGCGCGCTGCACGTTTCCACCGAGGGCTTTATCGCGAACCTGATCGACATGAGCGTGGGCGCTCTGCAGGCGCCGAGCAGCGGTGCCGCTGCACCCGACGGTGTGCTCTCAGCCGACCACTGACGGATCGGGCACATACGAACGCACCAGGAACTGAAACATGATCCAGCCCGCTTGATGTGTGCCGACGGAACCTTTCGCGCGCAGCGCTGCCTCGCGACCGATGGCCAATCCGGCAGGTGCCTTCATGTGCGCTTCGGCGCTGCGTTCCATGGCGACGAACCAACCGACCGCTTCATCCACGGTCTGGCCCACAGTGAGCAAGCCGTGGTTGCGCAGGATCACGGCTTTTGCGTTGCCCAGCGCGGCGCCGATGCGCCCACCGCCATCGACAGACAAAATGTCGACTTCGTCATCATCGAAGATCGCGTGGTCCTCGAAGAACGCACACGACTCCTGCGTGATCGGTCGCAGCGGCGTCACCAGCGTCGAAAATGGAGTGCCGTACGGCGTGTGCGTATGCGCGGCAGAAACGATGTCTGGCCGGGCTTCGTGGACGGGCCGATGGATGTGAAATGCCGCGGGGTTGATGGATCCCGAACCGCGCACGACAGTGCCATCGGGCGCAACGAGCACCAGATCATCAACGGTCACCTCGTGGAACGGCACCCCGTAGCTCGCCAGCCAGAAGTGGTCCTCGAGTTCGGGATCGCGAGCGGAGATATGACCATCGCCGAGGTGCCCCCAGCGCAGTGCACCAAACACCCGATACGCCAAGGCAAGCCTGGTCTTGCGGTGCGCCCGCTGCGCATCTGTCGCGTGGATCGGCAACTCGTACGACGACGAAGCCAAGGCCTGATATTCCATGGATGCATCCTAGAGTCACACCTCATGGACATTGGCGTAGCACTCCCCCAGATGGCACGTGGGCTCAACCGCGAGACGGTCACCGCGTGGTGTCGCGGCATCGACGAGGGGCCGTACTCGTCGGTCTCGGCAGGCGAACGCATCACCTTCCACAATCTCGAGGGCATCACCCTGTGCACTGCGGCGGCGATGCTCACCGAGCGGGTGAGAGTGTTCTTCAACGTAGCTGTCGCTCCCTGGCATGCGCCCGCGATGCTGGCCAAGCAGCTCGCCACGATCGACGTGCTGTGCAGCGGCAGACTCGATGTTGCGGTCGGCGTCGGCGGCCGTCAGCAGGACTACGACGCGCTGGGCGCGATGTTCGATCGTCGCCACAGCCGTCTCGACACGGCCGTACACGAATTGCGCCGCCTGTGGGCAGGCGGTGCGGCCGCCGATGGACATCAGATCGGGCCGCAGCCAATCCAGGCTGGCGGGCCCGGCATCCTCTGTAGTGGCATGGGCCCCAAGTCGTTGGCGCGCGCTGCACACTGGGCCGATGGCGTGAGCGGGTTCGCACTGTCGGGCGACGCCGCTGAGGCCGACCGCCAGTTCCGCGGCGCCGAGCAGGCGTGGCTCGAGGCGGGGCGCACCACCGCACCACGGCTCACCACGGGTGTATTCGTGGCACTCGGCGACGGCGCAGAGCAAACGCTGAGAAGCTTCGCACTGCAATACCTCGACGTGTTCGGCAAGGACATCGCACGGATGCTTGCAGATGCAATGACCGTGTACTCGCCCGAGCGGCTACGCGACACCATCGCTGCGATGGATGCCGCCGGATGCGACGAGCTGATCCTGGTGCCGGCCGCCGCCGACCCGGCCATGCTCGACCTCATCACCGACGTCGTCACCGCGTAGCGGTGCGTCTGCGTTGATGTTGCCCGCGACCGACTTGCGGGGTGGACGCCTCCGGGTGACCTTTGCCCCATCGCGAACCGGGAGACGGGGCCACACTGGAGTTGGGTCCGTTCGGCGGCGGGTTCAGGGATGTGAGCACGATGACCAGTGAATATCGACACCAGTTGTTGCGTGAGATCAGCGACGTCATCCACGATGTGCCGCGGTTTGTGACTGCACCTCTGTACCGCCGCTGGCACCTTTGCTGGGGCGCAACCGTCAATGAGGTGACGGCGCCGATGCCGGGCGACGCGCTGTTCCGACGAGCCCAGTTCAAAGCGACTCGCGCGATCACGATCGCCGCCGCGCCTGAAGTGGTGTGGCCATGGTTGCTACAGGTTGGCTGTGGACGGGCCGACCGAGCGCAACGACCTGCTGGACAACCTTGGCCGACCGAGCGCAATGGTTCTCGTGCCGGACTTTCTACATCTCGAGGTTGACCAGTGGGTGCCGAAGTCACCGAAGCCACCGCCGTCTGAACGAACCGCGTTGAGGGTCGATTGGTTCAAGATGGATCGATGGATGCTGTGGACCAAACCTGATAGTTCGTGGGCCTAGCAGCTGGAGCCGACCGCTCACGGCGACACGCGCTTGGTATCCCGCATTCATGCCGTGTACGACTGACGGCATCACGTCACGCGCAGACTCGAGTGCCCGTGAACCCAGGTCGTTCGACGCGGCAGCTCGCGCGTGAGCCGCCGACTCAAACCCCCACCGAGCATCACCACGATCGTCGGCACCGCAGCGATCGCCGTCTCGTTGGTGTACTGATGCATACACGCTCGTGCTCTTCACTAGTGCTGCCGTGTACGCGCTCATTGACCACTCTCGCAAGTGGGACGAGCTCAAGGCGCGGTTCGGCGCGTGGATCACGATCCACTCGGTGGTGATGGTGCTCCCAGGGGTTGCCTTCGGATTCGCTGTGTTTCGAGCGCAGAAAGTCGAGGAGGGTCTGGTCACTCCGCCACCACAACGGTGGCAAATCCTCCTCACCCTCAGTCACACTTGGGCAAACTCATGCATTTGCCCGCGCGAACATGTCGAAGTTTGACACTTTCCCTCGGGCAAACCGCCGGGGGCGGGGCTTGTGGATGTCGGCTGCTCAAGGCGCCGCGGCGCAAGCTCGCGTCGGTCGGCGGTCGCAACGCGTGGGGATCAGCCCGCGTAGGCGACGGGCGGGGTGCCGGCGACGGTGGTGCGGAACAACTCGCGCCGAAACTCGGGATAGTCGTTGATCGCGTTGTGCTGCGTGGAACGGTTGTCCCAGATAGCAAGCGTGCCGTTGGTCCAGTGCGCACGGCAGGTATTGGCCTCGCTCTGACTGTGCATGTACAACTGCGACAACAACGCCTGCGATTCATGCGCGGCCCACCCAGCAAAGCGGGTGACGTAGCCGCTGTTGAGGAAAAGGATCGGTCGAGCCGTATCGGGGTGCGTGCTCACCACCGGATGCTCCTGCTCGGCGAAGGCATCCGCACTGGGCAGGATGGTCATCGTGCGACCCTTCTGCGTGATGTCGTAGACCCCGCCGGTGCCGTAAGGGCGCCCGGCCGAGTGCACCGCTCTCAGCCCGAGCAAACACTGCTGCAATCCGGATGACAGCGTCTCAAAGGCGCGAGTCTGGTTCGACCACACCGTGTCGCCACCGTAGGGAGGCACGTCGTATGCCCAGAGCAGAGTGAAGCTGGGTGGCGCCATGAGGTAGCTGAGATCGGTGTGCCAACCTCCGCCGAAATTGAGGGCGCGCTCGCCCTTTTCCTTGACGACCTGCACGACATCGGGGCGGTCATCCATCGGCTTCACGAACGGTGTGTCGATAGGTGTGCCGAGGCGCCGCGTGAATGCCTCGAGCCCATCCAGTCCGAGATGCTTCTGATCGCGAACCATCACGACCGAGTGCTCGACCGCCGCAGCACGGACGGCATCCACCGTGTCGTCGGCGGCTGTCAGCAGATCGACGTTCGTGATGTCGGCACCAAGCGCCGTGGCGAGTCGTGAGATCTTCATCGCGTGAGTCTCGCGCGGCTGGGCCGGGCGGCGATCACGGAACCCAGTTACCTGACTCGTCGCGATGCCATCCACGCGCCGCGTCGGAGCCACCATCGACGTGCACGGTCGTGCCGGTGATGTATCGGCTCGCCGACGACGCGAGGAACACCGCGGGACCGCAGATGTCGTCGCTGGTACCCCAACCGAGAGCAAGCTTCTTGCCGTAGTCACCCTCGCCCACCAACAAGCCGGCATCACCGGGCGTGGGGAGACCATCGGGTGCAATGGTATTGACCCGGATACCGCTGGGACTCAGCTCGAGCGCGAGCGTGCGGCTGAGGTGTTCGACCGCGGCCTTCATCGCACCGTAGATACCGAATCCGGGTGCAGCGCGGTAGGCCTCGACGGAGGTGATGTTGATGATCGAACCGCCGGTCGACATTTTCGGCACACACGCGCGAACGAAGTTGGTGACACTCGTGAAGTTCTCGTCGACGACGGAGCGTTGGCCCTTGTCGCTCGCGTCGAGGAACGCACCGTGGAAGGTGCCACCGGCGTTGTTGACCAACACGTCGATGCGCTCGAGGCCGCCGACCCACTCGGTGACGGCGGCGGTGTCGCGCACGTCGAGCAACCCTGAGACCACGGTGGCGCCCATTGCCTGAGCGTCGGCAACCGTGTGGGCAAGTTCGTCGACCTTGCGGTCGCACAGGGCGAGGTTCGCACCGTACTGCGCAAACGCAAGTGCCATCGAACGCCCAAGACCCACTGCGGCGCCGGTGATCAGCGCCACCTTGCCGTCGAGTCGGAATGCGTCGGGAGCAAGCATGCGGCAGTCCTATCTCAGACGAGGGTCGATACGGCGACCGGAGGCAAACGTGGCCTGCCCCTCGGCGAGGGCCTCGGCCTGATTGCCCAGCGTCACGAGATGGGGCGCCATCGCAAGCGCCTGGGCACGGCCCATTTCGCGAGCCGCCCACAACGACCGCAGCGTGCCCTGCACCGCGGCGGCGGGTTGCGATGCAATCGCTTGGGCGATGGTGTTCGCAGTGGCCAGTAGATCGGCCGCGGGAACAACGTCCTGCACGAAACCGATCTGGTGGGCGCGCTGCGCGGTCATGCGTTCGTGATTGCCCATGAGCGCGAGTCGGCAGAGTTCGCCGAACGGCATCTGCCCGTACAGCAGGATCGGCTCGAACGAGGCGGCCATGCCGTAGGTGGTATGGGGGTCGAAGAAGGTGGCGTGCTCGGCAGCCACGATGGTTTCACACTCCCCCAAAAGGTAGAAGGCCCCCCCACACGCCATGCCGTTCACGGCTGCGATGACCGGCTTCCACAGCCCGGCGGTCTTGGGCCCGAGTAGCATGCCGGGATCGTCGATCATGAACGGTGAATCCGGCTGAGGCACCGACCACGAGCGATCGATACCGGTACAGAACGCCTTGTCGCCCTCGCCGGTGAGCACAATGGCGCGGATGCTGTCATCGAACCGCAGCGCACGCCAGAGGCCCTGCAGTTCGTTGGCCAAGGTCTCGTTGAACGCGTTGTGCCGGTCGGGGCGATTCAGCGTGACCCGTAAGACACGATCATCGATCTGGCACAACAGCGCCTTGTACTCAGTTGGGACACCCACGAAACGACCCCCGAAAAACCTTGTTTGCGCCAGTGGACGCTCGAATCTGACACACCGTCAGAAACCGATGCTACAGTGCCGAACATGCGCGAGTTGCCCAAGATCATCTCGGTCGATGACCACGTCATCGAGCCAGCCACAGTGTGGTCCGATCGTCTCCCCTCGAAGTACCGCGATGTCGGTCCACGAATCGAGCGACGTCCCGTGAAGGAGATGACCTTCATCGGCGGAAAGTTCACGGCGATCCCCGGCGATCCCGGCGATCCGGGCGAGCCAGTCGACTGGTGGTTCTATGAAGACCTGCGCCGCCCTCTGACACGACTCGACACCGCTGTGGGATTCGCACGCGACGAGGTCATCCTGAAGGGCATCAGCTACGACGACATGCGCCAAGGCTCGTACCTGCTGCCCGAGCGCCTCGAAGACATGGACACCAACGGCATCGAGGCATCGTTGTGCTTTCCCACCTTTCCCCGCTTCTGCGGCCAGACCTTCACCGAGGCGGCCGACAAAGATCTGGCACTGCTCTGCGTACAGGCCTACAACGACTGGATGGTCGACGAGTGGTGTGGCGAGTCCGGTGGTCGTTTGATTCCACTGACCCTCGTGCCGTTGTGGGACCCGGCCGAGGCCGCGCGCGAGGTTCGTCGCAACGCAGCGCGTGGCGTGCACGCGGTGTGTTTCAGCGAGATCCCGAGCAACCTCGGCCTGCCCAGCATCCACGATTCCGATGGCTACTGGTTGCCATTCTTCGATGCGTGCAACGAGACGAAGACCACCATCAACATGCACATCGGCAGCGGTTCGAAGATGCCATCCACCTCGCCCGATGCGCCGGCCGCGGTGGGATCCACGCTCACGTTCGCGAACTGCTGCTTCAGCATGGTCGACTGGTTGATGAGCGGCCTCTTCACCAAATTCGGCGACCTCACCATTGCCTACAGCGAAGGCCAGATCGGTTGGATCCCCTACATCCTCGAGCGCGCCGACACGGTGTGGCAAGAGAACCGCGGTTGGGGCGGCATTGCCGACAAGGTGCTCGAGCCGCCGAGCGAGCTGTTCAAGAAGCACGTCTACGGCTGCTTCTTCGACGACCCGCACGGTCTCAACAGCCTCGATGCCATCGGTGTCGATAACGTCACCTACGAAAGCGACTACCCGCACAGCGATAGCACCTGGCCGCACACGGCCAAGATCGCGGCCGAGCAGATGTCGCATCTGTCCGATGAGGTCGTCTACAAACTGCTGCGCGGCAACGCCATCAAGATGTTGCACATCACGCACCTTACGTAATACCGCGTACCGAGGCCGCCGGGCCGAGGCGCACCTCGCTGCCCGTCTGAGGTGGCATGTTCTCGTAGTGACTATCGTGGCGGTTTCACCGCTCGCTCCAGGGGGTTTTTCGTATGCGCGGCATCGTCTTTGACGGCACCACCACCGAGTTCGTCGATGGGCTCACGGTGCGCGCCCCCGGGCCGCGTGACGTGATCGTCGAGATCGGCGCTGCCGGTCTGTGCCACAGCGACATCAGCTACATGCACGGGCTGTATCCCGTGCCGTCGCCTGGCGTGTGCGGACACGAGGGCGCTGGCATCGTTGCCGAGGTCGGCGCCGCCGTCACCCACGTGAAACCCGGCGACCACGTGATCATCGCCACCCTCGCTGCGTGCGGATTCTGTGCACCGTGCGCAAGTGGTCGCCCAACCGCGTGCCGACAAACGCTGGCCAACTGGAGCCAGCCGTTCACGCTTGACGGTCAGCCCATCTACAACTTTGCCGCAACCAGCGCGTTCGCCGAGCGCACCGTGGTACGCGACCTGCAGTGCGTGAAGATCCCTGACGATGTGCCCCTCACCTCTGCCGCGCTCGTGGGTTGCGGCGTAGTCACCGGCATGGGCGCGGTCTTCAATCGCGCCAACGTGCAGCGCGGGCAGAGCGCCGCAGTCTTCGGTGTCGGCGGCGTGGGCCTCAACGTGATCCAAGCGCTGAAGGTGCAGGGCGCGACCACCATCATCGCCATCGACACCGTGCCCGAAAAGGAAGCCCTCGCCAAGCAGTTCGGAGCCACGCACTTCATTGACGGCAAGCGTGACGACGTCGTGGCCGCGATCGGCGCGCTCACGCCGTGGAACGCGGAGATGGACCGCGGCCCCTTCAACGGTGGCGGGGTCAACTGGGCCTTCGATTGCGTCGCGCATCCCGTGGTCACCCACAACGCGCTCGAGTCACTCGACTGGGAGGGCACGGTGGTGGTCATCGGCGTCTCCGGTCAGACCACCGAGTTCCATGGACTGTACGGCCGGCTCACGCAAGTGGACCGTGGCATCATCGGTTGTCGCTACGGCACTATCTCGCCACATCGCGACATCCCCCGAATCATCGAACTGTACCGTCGCGGCGAAGTTCTGCTCGACGAACTCGTGTCGCAGACCTTCCCCGTTGAGCAGTGGACGAGCGCCGTCGAAGGCCTCGAATCCGGCACCATCGCCAGAGGCGTACTCACCTTCTGATGTTGGATCGCTGATGAACGCTCTCGAGGCACTGACGCCCATCACCGGCGAGTTCTCCACGGTCCTCGATCTGTTCGACGAGGTCGTTCGGTCTCACGGTGGCCGCGAAGCGTTCGTGCACGCAGGCGTTCGCATCACGTTCACCGAGTGGGCCACGCGCGCCGACGCACTCGCACAATGGTTGATCACCGAGCAGGGTGTGAGCAAGGGCGATGTCGTAGGCATCAAACTGTCGAGCGGCATCGACTACGCCGTTGCCTATCAGGCCATCATGCGCGCTGGCGCCGTCGCTACGGGCATCAATCCTCGGCTGGGCTCCGCTGAAATCGACCACATCGTCGCCCGGTGCCAACCCCGCTTCACCTTCGACGGCCCACTGCCCGATGTCGGGGGCGGCGATCCACTCGCGCGCAGGATCGAACTGTCGCAGACCGACCCGGTTGCCATCGTCTGGACCGGTGGTACCACCGGCTACCCCAAGGGCGCCTGGTTCGACCACGCGTGCCTCAAGGCGATGACCCGCGGCGCGGCGCCGTTGAGCGAGATGGGCGACCGCCGCCTCTCTCCACTGCCGTTTGCACACGTCGGCGCGATGACCCGCGTGTGGGACGAACTGATGCACCTCATCACCACAGTCGTTGTGTCGACACCGTGGACGGCCGCCGAGGCGCTGTCGCTCATCAACAACGAACGAGTCACGGTCTGCCAGGGCGTGCCCACGCAATATCGAATGATGCTCGACCATGTTGATTTTTCAACAATCGACATATCGAGCCTGCGTCTCGCCGGCATCGGCGCTGCCAGAATTCCTCCCGAGCTCGTCGCGGAGATGCGCACCAAGCTCGGCTGCCCGGTGGTGGTGCGCTATGCCAGCACCGAATCGTGTCTCGCCACCGGCACGCGGCTGAAGGACACCGACGAAGTCATCTGCAACACCGTGGGTCGACCCAATGGTGGCGTGCAGCTGATGCTCGTCGACGAATTCGGCACCGAGATGACGGGGCGTGGCCCCGACTATGTCGGCACGGTGTGCCTGCGCAGCCGGGCGATAATGCGCGGCTACTGGAACGATCCCGAACGTACCCATGAGGTCATCGACAGCGAGGGCTGGCTGCGCACCGGCGACCTCGGCTGGACGGGCGCCGACGGCAACCTTCGCCTCGTCGGTCGCAGTACCGAGATGTACATCCGCGGCGGCAACAACGTGTACCCCATCGAGATCGAGAACTGCCTCGGCGCCTACCGCAAGTTGGCCGGCGCCGCCGTGGTCGGTGTGCCGGTGAAGGGCCGCCTCGGCGAGATCGGCGTGTTGTTCGCCGTGCCACGCGGCGAAGCCGAGCTGAACCTGAGCGATCTGCGCACGTTCGTGAAGAAGCACCTCGCCGCGTACAAGGCACCCGACTGCCTGGTCGTGCTGCCCGAACTACCGCTCACCTCGATCGGCAAGGTCGACAAACTCGCCCTGCAAGCCCGCGCCCACGAGGAGGCCGCACGATGGACACCGTGAACCCCGCGCCCACCGAATCCGGACTACTCGACACGGGGCTGCTCGAAACGGCAGGCAAGACCCTGTGGCAGCTCATCTGCGAGCGCGCCGACGCCACACCTGACAAGCGCATGGCCATCGACGAAAAGGGCCGCACACTCACCTTCGGCGAATACCGCAACTGGAGCGAGCGTGTGGCTGCAGGGCTCGCGGCCCGTGACATCGGTGTGGGGACCAACGTGTCGTGGATTCTTCCATCGCGATTCGAGTCACTGGTGCTCGCCGCCGCGCTGTCGCGTCTCGGCGCAGTTCAGAACCCGATCCTGCCGATCTATCGCACTCGTGAGGTCGCGTTCATCACCCGCCAGAGTGGCTGCAGCGTGATCATCGTGCCCGGTGTGTTCCGCGGCTTCGACTACACCCCGATGGTCACCGAGGCCACACTGGACCAAGGGGTCGAGGTCATCGTGGCCGACCCCGATCTGGCAGAGGGCGACCCCGCCACGCTGCCCGCCTATGTGCCGGCCCTCAACGAATTGCGTTGGCTGTTCTACTCGTCGGGCACCACTGCTGACCCCAAAGGCGCCAAGCACAGCGACCGCAGTATGTCGGCGGCGAACACCGGGATGCAGTGGAGCATGGAAGTCGGTCCCGACGACAAGGCTGCGGTGGTCTTTCCCATCACCCACGTCGGCGGTCTGGTGTGGTTGTTCAACGCGATGCAGACTGGCGTCGAGTTGTTGATGGTGGAGACCTTCAGCCCCGCCGACACGCCTCGGTGGCTCGGCGAGCACGGTGTCACCTGCGCCGGCGCCGGCACCGTGTTTTGGCTCGCATATCTCAATGCCCAACGGCAGTTGCCCGTAGGCGGACGGCTGATGCCGGACGTGCGCATCTTCAACGGTGGCGGTGCGCCCAAGCCCAAGACGCTGCACGCAGAAATGATGGCCGAGATGGGCGCCCCCGTCATCGGCGGCTGGGGACTCACCGAGTCGCCGATCAACACCATGGTGCACGTCGACGACCCCGACGACAAGAAGGCCACCACCGATGGCCGAGCCTGTCCCGACGTGCAGATCCGAGTGGTCATCGACGGCCGCGAATGCGGCCCCAACGAAGAGGGTGAACTGCGCGTCAAGGGTCCGCAACTGTGCATGGGCTACCTCGACAGCTCGCTCGACGCTGAGGCGTTCGACGACGACGGCTGGTTCTGCACCGGCGACCTGGGCATCATCGATGACGGCGGCTGGATCAGCATCACCGGCCGGCTGAAGGACATCATCATTCGCAAGGGCGAGAACATCTCGGCGAAGGAGATCGAGGACCTGTTGTACGCGCACCCTGCCATTGCCGACGCCGCAGTCATTGGACTGCCCGACGCGCAGAGCGGCGAACGCGCCTGTGCCGTGGTCGTTCTCAAGCCCGACGCCACGCTCGCACTCTCCGACATGGTGACCTACCTCAAAGATCACCAACTGTCGATGCACAAGATCCCCGAGCAACTCGAGATCGTGGCCACCCTGCCACGTAACCCGAGCGGCAAGGTGTTGAAGAAAGATCTACGAGCCACATACGGAGGCACCTCATGAATCGTTTCACCGGCAAGAAGACAATCATCACCGGCACTGGTTCGGGCATCGGCCAGGCCACAGCGATGCTGTTCGGAGCCGAGGGCGCCAACGTGGCGTGCCTCGACCTGAAGGGCGCCGATGAGACCGCACAGGCCATCGTCGCCGCGGGCGGCACCGCCACCGCGTACACGTGCGATGTGTCCAGTGCGGCCACAGTGCAAACCGTGGTGGATGCCGCGGCAGCAGCGATGGGGGGCGTCGACATCGTGTGCAACATCGCCGGCATTGGGCACTTTGCATGGTCGCACGAGGAAGACCCTGAGTGGTTCGACCGCATCATCGGCGTGAACCTCAACGGCACCTTCTATGTGTCGCGTTACGCACTTCCGTATCTGCTCGAAACCGGTAATGGTGTGATCGTGAACACGGCGTCGAATGCAGGGCTGATGGGCATGCCGTGGAGCGCCGCCTACTGCAGCAGCAAGGGTGGCGTGGTGCAGCTCACCCGGGCGATGGGTTTCGAGTACCGAGGCAAGGGTGTGCGCGTGAACGCCGTCGCCCCCGGCGGCACCAACACCAACATCGTGCACTCCTTCAGCACTCTCCCCGAGGGGGCTGATCATCGTGAGATGTCGCGGATGATGTCGCCCATGGGTCAGGCCGAACCATCGGAAATGGCCGAGGCGTTTGCCTACATCGCCTCCGATGCGGCCCGATTCATGACCGGCACCATCGTGTCGGTCGATGGCGGATTGACCTGCTGACACATGGACCTTCAATTCACCGACGCCGAGAACGCGTTCCGCGAGGCGCTACGGCAGTGGCTCGTATCGGTCATTCCCACACTGCCCACCGAGCCACACCGCGATAACTGGATCGGCCGGCGCGCATACGACGCGATGTGGCAGCGGATGCTTTTCGACGCGGGGTACGCAGGCATCAACTGGCCCAAGGAATATGGCGGCCTCGGTGCCACGCCGACCGAGCACCTCATCTTCCTCGAGGAAACCGAGCGGGCCCGCGCCCCATATGTGGGCCAGAACTTCGTCGGCCTGCTGCACGCCGGCCCCACACTGATCACCGAAGCCTCTCCCGAGCAGAAGGAACACCACCTTCCTGCGATCCTCAAGGGCGAGCACATCTGGTGTCAGGGTTTCAGCGAACCCGGCGCCGGCAGCGACCTGGCCAGCCTGAGCTGCCGCGCCATACGTGACGGCGACGACTATGTGATCAGCGGCCAGAAGATCTGGACCAGCTTCGGCCACACCGCCGACTACTGCGAGATGCTCGTGCGCACGGATCCTGACGTACCCAAACACCGCGGCATCAGTTGGCTCATCCTGCCAATGGGCCTGCCCGGTATAGACGTGCGCCCGTTGCGCACAATGGAGGGCAGTACCGAGTTCTGCGAGGTGTTCTTCGACGAGGTCCGCGTGCCCGTAGCCAACCGAGTCGGTAACGAGAACGACGGCTGGCGGGTTGCGATGGTCACGCTCAGCTTCGAGCGCGGCACAGCGTTCGTGAGCGAAATGCTGCAATCGATGGAACTCGCCCGTGATCTGGCCGAGCTAGCCAAGCGCATCACCCGCAACGGTGCTCCCGCGTGGGACGACGCCGGACTGCGACGCGACATCGGCCGTATCTGTGCCGAACTCGACGCGCTATGGGCACTCACCAAGCGCAATATCAGCCAAGCCCAGCGAACCGGTCTCGTCGGCCCCGGCGGCAACGTGTTCAAACTGGCCTACGCCGAACTGCGCTCGCGCCTCGGCGAACT
>JANYCT010000026.1 GCA_025360105.1 Actinomycetes bacterium
TTCGAACCGATGGTCATCATCTTTGTCGGGGCCCTCGTTGGTTTCGTTGCGGTCGCCCAGGTGGCCGCGATGTACAGCATCTTCAGCCAGATCAAGAAGTAGCGATCCGGCTCAACATCTCAATACCCCCCAACTGTCGAGTTATCGGCACCACACAGAAGAGGAAATGCAATGAACACACTCGACAGCACCACTGTCAACAGCCACATCACATCCAACGACAAGGGCTTCACCCTGATCGAAGTACTCATCGCCATCGTGGTCGTGGGAATCTTGTCCGCGGTCGTCATCATCGGCATCGGCGCCCTCACCAACAAGGGCTCCAGCTCCGCATGCCAGGCATCAGCCGACGCAGCCAAGGCAGCAGCCACGGTGCACTACGCCAACACCGGCTCATACCCGGCCACGCTGTACGACATGACCGTGACGACACCCAAGGAACTGGAACTGCCGAGCGGCGTCACCGTCGCGAACGCTGCGCAGGCGACCAGCGGTGCAACTTGGATACTCACCATGACCGCAGGCACGCCCCCAACGTTTGCCTGTACCTGATCCATATTGCTGTTGTGTGGGTGCACTCAGCACCCACACAACAGCAAATACATTCCACAGAGACGAACAACATCAACAACGCCAACGGGGGCCGGACGAGCGAACTGAGAGGAGGGCACCGACATGCGACAACGAAGCGACCGTGGCGAGACGCTCGTCGAGATCGTCATCACCATCTTCATCGTGAGTATCGCCGTCACCGCCCTCATCGCCAGCCTCGGCTCTGCTGCCGGCTCGGCGAAATCCCACAAGGACAACGTGCTCACCGACACGGTGATGCGCAACTACGCCGAAGCCACCAAGCGCGCTGCTGATGCATGCATCGTTGGAGCCAACTACACAGTCGTCTACACGCCACCCTCGGGCTTCAGCGTGAGTGGCTCCGGCACCGGCACCGCGTGCCCCGCGCTCACTGCGACCAAGCTACTGACGCTGTCGGTCACCGGCCCGGCGTCTGTGACCAAGACCATGCAGATCAAGGTACGCACGCCATGAGCGCCACCCCGCAGGTGCACCGTCATGAAGATCGGGGCGCCTCACTCATCTTGGCCATTGGTTTCGTGCTGATGGTCAGCGCGATCGTCGGGGGCCTCGCAGCCCTCATCACCTCGGGCATCAACAATCGCAGCACCCTGCAAACGGTACGCGATCGCCAGTACGCAGCAGACGCAGGGATCCAAGATGCGATCACCACTGTGCGAGCCATCACCGACCGCTCTACCGCGATCACCTGCGGATACGTGAGCACGCTCAACTCGATCTCGATCCGGGTGGATTGCGCCAAGGCCTACGCGGTCACGGCCAGTGGCGTCACGGGCAGCTCAACTGACAACTATGTGCTTGCTCAGCGAAACCTCATCTTCAACGCCTGCGTCAACACCGGCTCTGCGTGTCTCGACGCGAACGTGATCGTGCGCGCACAGGTCAACTTCGAGCAGTTGTACGGTGTTGGCGTGACAAAGACATTTGTCCAATCGTGGAGCGTGAACGGATGAAAGACACCCGCCCCTATTGGCGCCGCACGATGCGCCCGCAACAACGCAACCAGGGCTTCACCCTCATCGAGCTGGTGATGGCCATCGTGCTCGGCGCACTGATCTCCGGCGTGATTGTTGCAGCGATCATCACCTCGCTCAATATCGCCGATTCCACATCCGCTCAGGTCAAGGATTCAACCGACGCCAGTTTGATTTCAGCCTTTCTCTACCGCGATGCCCAGGCCGCAGGTGGCACTGATCCCGCCAAGGCTCAGCTCGATTCGACCCTCGGTGTCTCAACGACAGACTCGGGCACCTGCGGTGTCCCCGCTGGCTCGACACTGGTTGTGCGGTTCAGTTGGCTCGACCGTCAGACCGTGTCAGCCAAGCGCGTCATGCTCGCCACGTATTCGTTCAACAGCAGCACGAAGCAACTCACGCGCCGCATCTGTCAGGATGGCGTGAACTCCGACTCGGTTCTTGCTCGGGCACTCAACACGGCCACCGCCACCTGCTCGCCGGCATGCACTGGCCTGCCGAGCTACGTGACCCTGGCAATGGCCGGAAGCGGCACGCGCTCGCCATTTTCGTACAGCCTCTCAGCATCGCTGCGTCCACAAACCCAGGTGCGTCCCACTACCGGCACTGCTTCGACTGTTGCTCTCCTTGCTCTGGGCGGCGCCGCTTCGAGTTGTCCCAACCTGTCTCGCGGCGGGACCTCCACGATTACTGCGCTCGGCGATGTCACCGTTGCCTCAGAGTGTTCGAGTTCTCCTGCGATGAGCGGTGCCCAGACGATTTCATTCTCGGGGAACGGAAGTATCAGCACCCTGTCCGGGCTCGCCGATCCGTTCATCACCCTCACGCCACCAGCGGGTACGTGCAGCGGAGCAAACCCCACCGTGGGAACGCCGGGCACCTACCCGAACGCCGTCACGATCACCACCGCTGTCACATTCACCGCCGGCACCTATGTGTTCTGCAACGGCCTCACCCTCGGGGCGGGAGCAGCGATCACCGGCACCGGTGTGTTCATGTATTTCAAGCAGAGTGGCACCCTCACCGTCGACACCGCCGCAACAATTGACCTCACGCCAAACACCTCCGGTTCGTATGCGAACCTGCTCGCATGGGTGGCGACGTCCGGCCAGACGATCGCGATCGTCAGCGGCACGCAGGTCAGCAGCTATCGCGGCATGCTCTACGCCCCCTCATCCACCGTGGCCGTTTCCGGCGCAGGTGCCACCAACATCGGCGGCATCGTCGCGAAGACGATCAACTTCAGCGACACCGGAGTCAGCACTCGCCTCGGACTGCCGATTCCCGTGATGAACATCTCGCCCGCAACGCTGCCCATCGGCACCGTCAACGTCCCGTACGCTTCGACCACGCTCAGCGCAGCGGGAGGAACCGCGCCATACTCATGGACATGGGCCGCACCGGCCCTGCCAGCTGGCCTTTCATTGAGCTCTGCCGGCGTCATCTCTGGCACGCCCACGGCCGCTGGCACGTTTGTCGTCACCGTCACTGCGCTCGACGTAACCAAGGCC
>JANYCT010000102.1 GCA_025360105.1 Actinomycetes bacterium
CGACGTCCTCTACCTCATCGCGGCCGTCGCCTACGTGGTGCTCGTCGCGCTCGTCGTCATCCGCGCCATCGCCTACTCGCGCCAACTCGTCGCCGATCTCACCAGCCATGCGAAAGGCTTCGGGTTCCTCACCATCGTCGCCGGCACCAACGTGCTCGCCAGCGCGTCCGCGACCATCTACGGCTGGTGGACACTCGGCGAGGTCCTGTGGTGGTGCTCACTGCCGCTCTACGTGATCTTGCTCTACACCGCCTTGATCTCCGACGTCCTCCGCCATGACAAGCCCGGGCTCGGCGCCGGCATCAATGGCTCCTGGTTTCTCCTCACCGTCGCTACCGAATCCGTCGCCGTGTTCGGAGCGCTCCTCCTCGGACGCGACCCCAGTGACTTCCTCGCCTTCGTCTGCCTGGCCGCGTTCTGCCTCGGCCTTCTCCTCTACCTAATCGTCATGACCATGGTCTTCCTGCGCTGGACATTCCAACCGCTCGAACCCACCGAAGCCGACCCTCCCGCATGGATCGCCGCCGGCGCCGTCGCGATCACCGTCCTCGCCGGCTCCAACCTCCTCGCCACCCGCAAACTGTCACCTCGCATCGACCGCCTCGGCCCGCTCATCGAAGGACTCGTCACCCTCGCCTGGGCCACTGCAACGTTCTGGTTCCCGGTCATGGTCGCGATCGGCATCTGGCGCCACATCGCACGCAAAGTCCCGCTCCGCTACCACCCCTCCTACTGGGCGCTCGTGTTCCCCCTCGGCATGTACGGCGCCGCCACCTTCAAGATGCGCGCCGTCATCAAACTCGACCAACTCGACTGGGCCCCTAAAGTCACGCTTGCCGTCGCGCTCACCGCCTGGACCGCCGCCTTCGTCGGGCTCGTCATCCAAGGCGGCCGCGCTGTCTTCAGACGCCCGTCGGCCGCTGCGACCCAACCGGCCTGACATGGCCAGCTACTACATCGCGCTCGCGCTGCACATTCTCGGCGCCACGATCTGGGCCGGCGGCCACCTTGTCCTGGCCACCACAATCCTGCCTCGAGCCCTACGCGAACACCGAGCAGCGCCCGTCAGCGACTTCGAACAGAGCTTCGAGCGAATCGGCCTTCCCGCGCTCGCCGTTCAGATCCTCACCGGACTGTGGCTCGCGCACCACCTGCTCGGCGCGCCCGGGAACTGGTTCAATGACAACTCGATCGCCCACGTCGTCCAGATCAAGCTCGGACTCCTCGCGCTCACCCTTGCGCTCGCGATCCACGCCCGATACCGAGTCATCCCCAAGCTGTCCGACGACACACTCTCGACACTCGCCTGGCACATCCGATTGGTCACCATCGCGGCCGTTCTGTTCGTGCTCGCCGGTGCCAGCATCCGATTCGGTGGCTACCCCGCCTTCGGTCGGTGACTACTGGGTGCCCGTCTCGACTGACTCAAGCACTGTCCCACCGGCCCTCGTTCCGAGTGACTGCGGTTCATCACACATACGGTCTCGGGCTCCTCAGAGCTTTGGGTCGAGGTCCTGGCCGCTGGTGCCGTCCACCGAAAGTTGTCCATCCACTGCGCGCTACTGCATGATGTTCAACGAGACCAGACGAGGAGAACACCGAAACTGAGCAGGTCAGATGCGATTCAAGGTGACTCGCTGAGACCGTCTCGACCGCATTCCTAAACCGCAGACGGAGGTTCGAAGCCTTCCGGGGGCGCTAAAGACCTGGTAGATGATGGTAAATGGTGGATCCCGGTAGGCGTCTTCGATCCAGTTGTCCATCTTCGGGATGGACAACTGTGTAGTGCCTTCCGGCTCATCGAGGCCTGTGAGCAGGGATAATTCCCGACCTTGCCCGTCTCCGAAGGCAGCGACGTACGGTCTCGTCGGCGGTTGTGCAACGCCGCGTTGCACAACCTGCCCCCATGGCAACCTGATCCGGGATTCGGATTGGAATTTCGAGTCTCTGGCGGATCGAATTTGGGATCTTCGCCCTTGCCAGCTTGCCTTAGAGCGCGTGCCGATAGGCGGCGGGCCTGAGAGCGCCCGGCGGTGCGCAGCGCCCGAAAGCCATATTCCATAAGTACTCGGCTACGGCAGACCTCACGCGTTCACCCTGTTCACGCCCTATTGGCGCGCGCTCTTAGGGCTTGGCGTTCGGGCGGTGTTCGAGGGCATCGAGACGCTGACGGTAGTCGTCGGGCTCGATCTCACCGCGAGCGAGTCGTTCGGCGAGGACCTCTTGCGGCGATTGGCGTGCGGGTACGGCGGGTGCCGGCCCGGGGGTCAGTGGATGTGGGGCGTGGTTGGTGTGGCGGATGAGCGTGACCGCGACCCAGATGATCCCGCCCCAGAAGGCGATCATCATGATTCCCATCCACCACCAGTTACCTGACCAACCGTCGTTCCAGTATCTGTGCATGATCGATCTCCTTCGGTGTTCGCTTTGCGATTGGGTTTCGGTGGCCTCGAGGCGGGTGCCGTTGTCGGATCAGCTGCGCACGAGTCTTGAAATGGCCTGGACTGCTTCGGTGAGCTTGGCGTCGCGTTCGGCGTCGTCTCCGTGGGTTGCTGCTTCGAGGACACAGTGGCGGAGGTGTTCGTCGACGAGTCCGATCGCGACGCTTTGCAGTGCGGCGGTGACTGACGACAGTTGGGTAAGGATGTCGATGCAGTAGTCGTCGGACTCGATCATGCGTTGCAGGCCGCGGACTTGGCCTTCGATACGGCGCAGGCGGCGCAGGTAGTCGTCCCGATTGATCGTGTAGCCACGCATTGGCGGCCTCCTCTCAAGGTCGAGGCTTGCCCGATGTCTCCGATGTACGGGTCGGGTCGTGTTCGCAGCCGTGACCGGTGTGGTCTTCGGGCGTGTCTTTGTTGGTCATGCCGCGCATCATCATGAACATCATCAGCGGGCAGACGACTACGAACATCAACGGCAACAGCGAAATGCGCGGCGCGCCGAGCGCGATCATGACGACCGCGACGACGGCTGCACCGATCAGGTAGGGGGTCATTCGGTTGGTGCGCTTCATGGCGGCTTGTCCCTTCGTGCTTCTTCTGTGATCAGCATCCGCCCCCGACTGATCGGGAAACAGAGTCGGAAGGCCCTACCCCTAGGGGCTATAGGGGAGCACTGTTGAAGTGCGGGCTTCGAGCCCGGGGAGGTTGGCCTGATGACGACGGTGCAGTTGGTTGTGACGATCCTTGGTGTGGTCACTGTTGCGGTGTTGTCACGGTTCTTCTTCCGTGCGCGCCCGGCCACCGATGCTGTCGAGCAGGCCGGGGTGCAGGAGGTGCGGGTTGTCGTCCGTGGCGGTTACAGCCCGTCGGTGATCCGGGCACGGACGGGTGTGCCGCTGCGAATCGTGTTCGACCGTCAAGAGGACGGTGACTGCTCATCGAACGTTGTGTTCCCTGATCTCGGGTTGAGCCGGTTCCTCGCTCCGTTCACGGCGACGACGGTCGAGTTCACACCGACCCGCTCGGGATCGTATGAGTTCGCGTGTGGGATGAACATGATCCACGGCAGCGTGCAAGTCGAGGGCGATCCCGCCGCGGCCGGTGCGCCGGTTGCGACCACTCCGGCAGCGAGTAGTGACGAAGCCCTCGCCCCCGTGGCCGACGGCGGCGATGATGTGGAAGCGGTGGCTCGCCGGCGCGAGGTCGCCGACATCTCCCGGCGTCTGATAGTTGGGGCAGTGTTGACGGCGCCCGTGCTGGTCGCGGTGATGGGACGCGATCTGTTCGGGTTCGGGTGGATCCCGATGGTGTTGATGAACCGCTGGCTGCAACTCGCGCTGATCGCACCGGTCATGGGATGGGTTGGTTGGCCAATTCATCGCACCGGCTGGCTGGCGTTGGCGCATCGGGCTGCGGACATGAACAGCCTGATCACGCTCGGCACGGTCGCCGCGTTCGGCTACAGCACCGTTGTCACGGCCGCGCCGTCTGTCGTGCCGGCCGATGTGCGCGACGTCTACTTCGAAGCGGTCGGTGTGATCATCACCCTGATCCTGCTCGGCAGGCTGCTCGAAGCGCGGGCCAAGGCCGGCACCGGTGAAGCGATCCGGCGTCTGATCGGCCTGCAGCCGCGCACCGCCCGTGTCGAACGCGATGATGTCACGGTCGAGATCCCCATCGAGCAGGTCATCGCCGGCGACATCGTGGTAGTCCGGCCTGGGGAGAAGGTTCCTGTCGATGGCGAGATCCTCGACGGACACTCCAGCCTGGATGAGTCGATGGTGACAGGCGAGTCGATGCCAGTGAGCAAGACCCAAGGCGACGTCGTGATCGGCGCGACGCTGAACCAGGCCGGTGCGTTCCGGATGCGGGCCACCCGCGTCGGGCGGGACACGATGCTCGCTCAGATCGTGCAACTGGTGCGTCAGGCGCAGACGTCGAGGGCACCGATCCAACGGTTGGCTGACGCTGTGGCGCGCCGGTTCGTACCGGCGGTGCTGTTCATCGGGATCGGCACGTTCGTGGTCTGGTTCGATGTCGGCCCGTCGCCGGCGTTCCAGTTCGCGCTCGTCGCCGCGGTCGCGGTGTTGATCATCGCCTGCCCGTGCGCGCTGGGAATCGCTACGCCGTTGTCGATCATGGTCGCCACCGGCAAAGGCGCCGAGGCCGGTGTGTTGATCAAGTCGGCCGAAGCACTCGAGACCGCGCACAAGCTCGACGTGTTGATCCTCGACAAGACCGGCACCCTCACCAACGGCCACCCTGAGTTGACCGACATCGTCACCGTCGGCGCGTTCGACGACGCCACGCTGCTCGCGCTCGTCGCCGCGGCGGAGGCCCGCTCAGAACATCCACTCGCGCAGGCAATCGTGACCGCGGCACGCGACCGGGACTTCACAGTGGTCGAAGCCGACGTGTTCGACTCGGTCACCGGCAAGGGCGTGACCGCGACCGTGAGTGGACGCTCCGTACTCGTGGGCAATGAGCGCCTCCTCACCGACGCCGGCATCAACACATCCCCACTGACCGAGGCGGCGACTCGCTTCGCCGCTGACGGCAAGACGGCGATGTTCGTTGCGGTCGACGGGGCGGCGGCTGGTGTCGTCGCCGTGGCCGACACCCTCAAGGACGATGCGGTCGCCAGTGTCGCCGCGCTGCGTGGTCTCGGGCTCGAGGTGGTGATGCTGACCGGCGACAACCGGCGCACCTCGGAAGCGATCGCTCGCGCCACCGGCGTCGACCGCGTCCTGGCAGAAGTCCTGCCCGGCGACAAGGCCGCAGAAGTCGCCCGCCTCCAGGCCGAGGGACGCATCGTCGGCATGGTCGGCGACGGCATCAACGACGCTCCCGCGTTGGCCCAAGCCGATGTCGGTATCGCTATCGGCACCGGCACCGACGTCGCCATCGAAGCCGCTGACGTCACGCTCATCTCCGGTCAATTGTCCGGGCTCGTCACCGCGATCGCCCTGTCGAAGGCGACGATGCGCAACATCCGCCAGAACCTCGGGTTCGCGTTCGGGTTCAACGCACTCGGCATCCCGATCGCCGCCGGGGTGCTCTACCCGATCATCGGCTGGCGGCTCAACCCGATGATCGCCGCCGCGGCGATGGCCGCCTCCAGCCTGTCCGTTGTCACCAACGCCAACCGGCTCCGCCGCTTCCAGCCGCCGACCACCGACAGCCCCCGATCCGCGTCGACACCACTGCCGACGGCTCTCCCGACCGACTCCACCGATCCCGCAGCAGCGGCTCCGGTTCCGGCGGGTTCATCGAAGTTGGGTTGACACTGATGGGTAGGGTGCCTCTGGTCCGACGCAACCTGGCCGCCGACTGGCGCCGGTTGTTGATCAGCCTGCTCGGTGTCGGCACGGCGCTGATGCTGATCCTCTTGCTCGACGGGTTGTGGGCCGGCATCCAGTCAGAGGTCACAACCTACGAGGACCACACCGGCGCCCAGTTGTACGTGGTCACGCCCGGCACGCTCAACCTGTTCGCCGATGCCAGCACGCTGCCCCGCTCCGCGGTCGACGAGGTGCGCACCATCCCAGACGTGGCCTGGGTCGCAGCGGTGCGCACCTCGTACACGATCCTCGATCTACACGGCCGCAAGGTTGCCGTTGCGCTGGTCGGCAGCGTGCCCGGTCAACCGGGCGGCCCATGGGCGATGTCCACCGGTCGAACCCTCGCAGCTGACGACGAAGTCGTCGTCGACCGCGTCCTCGCCGACCGGCACGACCTCCACGTCGGCGATACGCTCACGGTTGCCGGCGCGACGATGCACATCGTCGGGCTGTCCTCCGGGACTGCGGGGTTCATGACGGGCTTCGTGTTCGTCACCCACCACGCCGCCGACGTGATCAGCCAAACCTCCGGCACAACGAGTGTCATTCTGGTCGGCACCGATCAGCCCGCCGCGGTTCAGGCCCACCTCGCCGCGGTCGGGCTCACCGCCGTCGACCACGACGCACTGCGCTCGTCGAGCCTGGCCCTGGCGACGAAGATCTACGGCACCCCGCTGCGCCTGATGATCGGCGTCGGCTTCGTCGCCGGCACCCTCGTCATCGCCCTCACCGCGTACACCACGATCGCCGAACGGCGCCGCGACTACGGAATCATCAAAGCCATCGGCGCCACACCCGCCCGGCTCACCGCCATCGCCCTCGGTCAGACCCTGTCACTCGCGCTGCTCGGCGCAATCGCGGCAGCCGTGCTGTTCGTCGGCGGGCGCGCAGCAATCGAAGCGGTTCGCCCACAGTTCGCCGTCGTCCTCACCGCGACCGGCGTCTTCCGAGCCGCCGGGGCCGGCCTGGCGATGGCGGTCCTCGCCGCGATCGTCCCCGCCCGCCGCCTCGCCAAACTCGACCCCTCGGTCGCGTTCCGGAGCGGATCATGACTCACCGCGTCCCGCTTGCCCGCCGCTACCTGTTCGGTGAGCGCCGCCGCGCCCTGCTCTCCACGGCGGGTGTCGCGGTCGCGTTGCTGCTCGTCCTTATCCTCGACGGCATCTTTGCCGGCGCTATGCGACAGGTCACCGCCTACGTCCGGTCCAGCCCAGCAGCCGTCATCGTCTCCCAACGCGGTGTGCGGACCATGCACATGTCGAACTCGGCGCTCCCCGCCGACCTGGCCGCACAGGCACGCGCGGTCGAAGGTGTTGGCTGGGTTGCGCCGATCGGGTTCGTCAGCGGCGTCGTCGGCGCCCAAACCGGTGGCCGACAGCTCTCGTACGTGATCGGCTACACACCCGGCCAACCCGGCGGCCCCCACCATCTCGTCTCAGGATCCGCCCCCGTCGACGGTGAGGCTGTCATCGACCAGATCGCAGCCGTGCAACTCGGCCTGCACATCGGTGATCAAGTCCGTGTGCTCGGCGTCTGGCTCCAAGTGTCCGGACTCGCCGAGGGTGGGACCAGCATCGTCAACACGACCACCTTCGTCACCGCCGCCGAACTCGACCGCATCCACGGCCCCACCATCAGCTACCTCCTCGTCGGCGCCCAGCCAGGGACCAGCGCCACCGCGCTGCGCGACACCCTCACCGCCGCGCTCCCTGACGCGACGGTGCAAACCCGCGCCCAGTTCGCCAATCAGGAAGCCGCCGTCGTCGCCGACATGAGCGCGGATGTGATGCGGATCATGGCCATCATCGGCTTCGCGATCGCCCTCGCCGTGGTTTGTCTCACCCTGTTCACCGCCACCCTCGCCCGCCGACGCGACTACGGCATCATCAAAGCCCTCGGCGCTGGCGGTGGCCGACTCGCCGGCATCGTCATCGCCCAAGCCGCGTGGACCATCACGGTCGCTCTCGCCACGTCCGTCGCGCTCGCCTTCGTCGTCGGCCGTGTCGTCGAAGCGGTCGCCCCGACTATCACCATCGCCATCGAACCGGCCAGCGTCCTGCGCGTTGCCATCGGCGCAGCAGTCATCGGGGCTGCGTCCGCGCTCGCCCCGCTGCGCCGCGTTGTTGCCGTCGATCCCGCCTCAGCATTCCGGAGAACCTCATGACCACCACTGCCACTACCGCTGTCGCGGCTGCTGCGCTCGGAACCCGCGGCCTGTCCAAAACGTTCGGCCACGGCGACCTCGCCGTCACCGCGGTCCGCGCTGTCGACCTCACCGTCGCCCCGGGTGAGGTCGTCCTCGTCGACGGGCCATCCGGATCTGGCAAGACCACCCTGTTGCTGATGCTCGGCGCGCTCCTCGAACCAACCGCCGGGTCAGTCATCGTCGACGGCGACGACATCTGGGCGCTCCCCGAACGACGCCGACCGTCACTGCGCGCCCGCCACTTCGGGTTCGTGTTCCAGGACTTCAACCTCCTCGGGGCCCTCTCCGCCGCTGAGAACGTCACCCTCGCCGCCAACCTCGCCGGCACCACCGGCCGCGCCGCACGAGAGCTTGCCGCCGCCGCTCTCGAACGAGTCGGCCTCGGCCACCGCACCGACTTCCGCCCCGACCAACTCTCCGGCGGCGAGAAACAACGCGTCGCTGTCGCCCGCGCCCTCGTCAACAACCCGGCCGTCATCCTCGCCGACGAACCCACCGCCAACCTCGACGCTGCCAACGGCCGCCAAGTCGCCCGCCTCTTGCGCGCCCTCGCCGACGACGACCACCGCGCCGTCATCATCGTCACCCACGACAACCGCCTCCACGACATCGCCGACCGGATCCTGTGGCTCGAAGACGGCGCACTTCGCCAACTCGACACCCTCGCCACCGACCCTGTCTGCCACATGGCCGTAACCCCCGCCGACAGACCCCACATCGAACTCGACGGGACCGTATGGTGGTTCTGCTCCGCCGGCTGCCGCGACGAATTCGCCGCCGCACCCGCCCGATTCACATCGCCTCAGAAATGCGTCCCATAACCTCTCGCCGCCGCCAGGATCCGCGAACACGCATCGGGGTCTCCTTCGTTCACTCTCAGCATCAACTCCGAGCGCCACCATGATCGGTGCCGTTTGACCCGGTCCGAGGCTGTAGCCTTATCTGCGTGACTATGCAGATAACGCCAGACCCGTCGGATGAGCAGTTCGCTGCCGCGGCAGCGACATTGAAGATGTTGTCGGACCCGACACGGTTGCGGATCTTGTGGGCGCTATTGCATGGGGAGCATTCGGTGAACGAACTCGCCGCGCATGTCGATTCGCCGGCGTCGACAGTGTCGCAGCATCTCGCCAAGCTGCGGTTGGCGAAGTTGGTGCGGACCCGTCGCCACGGGACACAGGTGTTCTATGTGGTTGAGAACGACCACCTCGAGCGGCTGATGACCGAGGCGTTATTCCACGCCGATCATGTCACCGGCGCCGGCCACCAGCCGGCGACAACGACGGCGAAGGCTGCGGGATGACCGCCGACCCGATCGTCTCCGATACCGGCAAGTCGGCGCCTCAGAGTCGCGAAGGTCGACCAACGAAGGTTGGTTTCGGGGCGGTGATGAATCGTGGCCGTTGGGTCGAGGTGGCCCGAATTGTCGTGGTCGGGGTGTTCGTGCTCGCCTACGCCAGGCACTGGGTGCCACTCGGGGTGCTGTGGGCGACGGTCGGGGTCGGGTTGTATCCGTTGGCCAAGACCGGCCTGACCGACCTCGTCCGTGAGCACAAGATCGGTACCGAGATCTTCGTCACGTTCGCGACGGTCTTCGCCGTGATCGGCGGTGAGGCTGTTGCCGGAGCGGTTTTGATGACGATCATTCTGTTCGCCGAGTTCATCGCCGATCTCAACACCGAACGGGCGCGGGCGTCGATCAAAGGGCTGATCGGCTCCGTGCCGAAGACAGCCCGACTGCGCGACGAAGGCGGCGAACGGGTGGTCGACATCGACGCGATCCGGCCAGGGGACGTCATCCTGGTCCGCGCCGGCGAACAGCTACCAGTGGATGGTGTCGTCGTCGGCGGCAACGGTGCGGTCGATGAGGCCTCGATCACCGGCGAACCGACCCCGAAAGACAAGACACAGGACTCGACCGTGTTCGCCGGGACGATCCTGCAAGCCGGTGCCCTGGACGTGCGCACCGAACGCGCCGGCAACGACACCACCTTCGCTCGGATCGTCAGCCTGGTCGAAGACGCCGAAGCAGCCCAGGCGCCGATCCAACGTCTCGCCGACAAGGTCGCGGCGTGGCTGATACCCGTTGTGGTCGTGTTCTTGGTGATCGTCTTCATCGCCACCCGCGACGTCCGCAAAGTCGTCACGTTGATGATCTTCACCTCACCGGCCGAGCTCGGTTTGGCGACACCAATGGTGATGATCTCGGCGATCGCCCGCGCAGCGCGCAGCGGCGTTCTCGTCAAGGGCGGCCTCCATCTCGAAGCTCTCGCCCAGGTCGACACGATCGTGTTCGACAAGACCGGCACCCTCACCATCGGACGACCCGAAGTCGACAGCATCACAGTCCTCGACCCCGCCTACACCGAAATCGACATCGCCACACTCGCAGCGGCAGCCGACCGACGCTCCGCGCACCCGCTCGCCAAAGCCGTCGTCGACTACGCCACAGCAGCAGGTATCGCCGTGCCCGAGCCGACCGCATTCGAGACCCTCGACGGACGAGGAGTCGCAGCCACCGTCCACGGCCGAACGGTGCTCGTCGGCAACCAACGCCTCCTCACCGACAACAACATCGCCACCCCCGACCACGACCCCGACGCAACAGTCGCCTGGGTCACGATCGACGGAACCGTCGCCGCTGCGATCCACTTCGCCGACCAAACCCGCCCAGGCGCCCGCGACGCAATCGCCCAGCTCCGATCGACCGGCATCAGCCGTGTGGCGATGCTCACCGGCGACAACACTGCCGCGGCACACCAGATCGCCAGCGAACTTGGCATCGACGAAGTGTTCGCCGACCTGCTCCCCGAACACAAAGTCGACGCCATCCACACCATGCAACGAGACGGCCATCGAGTTGCCATGGTCGGCGACGGCATCAACGACGCCCCAGCCCTCGCCACCGCCGACGTCGGCATCGCGATGGGTGTCGGCGGCACCCAAGCCGCCCTCGAAGCAGCCGACATTGCCCTGTTGACCAACGACCTCTCGCGGATCGTGTTCGCCCGGGCGATCGCGCGCCGCGCCTACCGGACCATCAAAGAAAATCTGTTCGTCGGCGTGGGCGTCGTCCACGTTCTCGGCATCATCGCTGCCCTGCTCGGCCTGATCGGGCCCGTCCAAGCGGCAACTATCCACCTCGGACCAGATCTTGTCGTCTTCCTCAACTCCACCAAACTGCTCCGAGTCCACATCGACACTGGCGAACTGGAGCGGCACGGCTCGAAACCGATATTTGGATGACTGCCGAGCGGTGCGGCGGCACGACGGCGCGGCGACGATGACCGCCAGATGCGATCAAGCCGAAGTGTATGCTGCGGCGATCCGTTGGTCCGAGAAGCGAAAAGTTGTCCAGCGTCACTTCTGTTCTCTCCCACCCTTTCCTCATTCTCGTGACAGGACTTGTGATGCTCGGCAACACCGCCACGTCGTATCCGCGCAATTCGATCTCGACCGACGTCCGGCGGGTGACGGTTGGCGCGGGTGGTAGCCGTCACGGATGGTCGTTGTCGGCGATGTTGGTCGCAGCATTGGTGGTGTGGGGCTCGGCGGCCGCGCCAGCATCTGCAGCGGCCGATCTGCTCGTCGGTTGCAGCGGAGCGAACAACACCGCGACAACCGCTGATCTCCAGACCTTCCGCCAAGCGGTCTTGACGGCCAACACCAACGCTGGGCCTGACACCGTCCGCCTGGCGGTCAACTGCACATACAGCTTCACCGACGTCTACAGCGCGTTCCAATCCTCGTGGTACGGACAAGCTGCGCTCCCGGCGATCGCCTCGGACGTCACCATCGAAGGGCAGGGCTCCATCATCCAGCGCGACCGTTCAGTGGGATCTCCTTTCCGCTTCTTCTTCGTAGGCGCCGACCCGGCGAACCCCAGCACGTTCAGCTATGCGACCCCGGGGGCGGGCAAGCTCACCCTGCA
>JANYCT010000049.1 GCA_025360105.1 Actinomycetes bacterium
GTGTGAGGGTCCGCGAACGGGTGCAGGGATCCCGCCATCGTTGGAGTTGTTCTACGACTTCGACGATGAGGAGATCCCTGCGATGGGTGACGGTAGTGGCCTGGCCGAGGCGATGCTCGGCCTTGATGGTGTGCGTGTGACTGGAGTTCGAGAAGCTGACGGTGAAGTGACGATCGAGGTCGAGACGATCGAACCGCGAGCGTGGTGTCAGCGGTGCGGATGCCGTGCCGAATCACAGGATCGGATGTGGGTCGATGTCCGCGATCTGGAGTGCTTCGGTCGGCCGACGCGGCTGCGGATCTGGAAGCGGCGGTGGCGTTGCCGGGAGCCGTTGTGTTCGGCGCGGACATGGACCGAACCACTCGAGTTCTTGGATGCCCAGGTCGTGTTGACACGGCGTACAGGTGCCGCAGCGTGCCGGCGTGTCGGCGAGCTCGCTCGGCCGGTGTCGCAAGTCGCGGACGAGTTCGGGGTGTGCTGGGAGACGATCATGAACGCGGTGGTCGAGCACGGCTCCCCGCTCGTCGACGACCCGGATCGGATCGGTCGGGTCCGCCAGCTCGGTGTCGATGAGACATCGTTCCTTCGCGCCAACCGACACCATCACACGATCTACGCAACCGGTCTCGTCGACTTGGAAGGCCGCCGCCTGATCGACATGGTCGAGGGCAACGCAGCTGTTGACCTGCGGACATGGACCGCCAACGCGGACCCGGCCTGGCTCGCGGGGATCGAAGTCGTGGCCACCGATCTGGCCCAGTCGTTCCGGGCGGGGTTGTCGCCGCACCTCGATCACTGCGTGCGGGTCGCCGATCCGTTCCATGTGGTTCGTGTCGCGAACCGTTGCCTCGACGCGGTGCGCCGCCGGGTGCAGAACGACACACTGAAACATCGCGGCCGAAAGGACGATCCGCTCTACAAGATCCGCAAGCTGTTGCTCACCGGGTCCGAACGACTCAACGAACGCGGCCGCGATCGGATGCTGCTCGGCCTGCGCGCCGGTGACCCGAATGACGAAGTCGTCGGAGCCTGGCTCGCCAAGGAGAGTGTTCGAGACGTGTACCTCGCCGGCAACTACGACGACGCAGCGGTGCTGTTGGACAAAGCCATCGCCGGCTGCCAAGCCGACGAGGTCGCTGAGATCCGATCGCTCGGCAACACGCTCGCGTCGTGGCGAACCGAGATCCTCGCCCGGCATTCGACCGGCGCATCGAACGGGCCGACAGAGGGCCTGAACCTGTGCGTGAAGAAGGTCAAGCGATGCGGCCACGGCTTCCGTCGATTCGACAACTACCGGCTCCGAGTCCTGCTCCACACCGGTGGCGTCACCTGGCCCGAACAACCCTCACCACCACGCATCCGAACACGCTGCTCCCCACTCAGATGAGAAGAGCCAACAAAGGCGAGGCAGCATGCGGCCACATTTTGTGCTCGACGGGAGCGTTTGCTAGAGCCCGTCATGCTTGTCCACACCGCTTTGCACGCTGCTCATTATGACCCAACTCTCGACAACGAGTTGATTCTCGTTTGAGAATCGTTCAGAAACTACGATCTGCGTTGAATAGTTGTTGCGAATTAAAACAGCCCCTAAACCGCGTGGGCAAGAGTAACACTGCATGTTGAATCCTCGCCTCACAGCACCTTCCCGAGTACATGACCGCCGGACACCGTGGGTTTGATGCGGTGGCGATAGTGCTTCTGGAGCATTCGGAGGTCCCGGTGGCCGAGTTGGTCGGCGACCTGCTCGATCGGCATGCCGGCATCGGCCATGAGGCTGGCGGCGGAGTGGCGGAGCAGGTTCGGGGTCCATGTCCCGTCAATGCCTGACGCGGCCACGACTCGGTTGAATTCGTTGCGTATTGCCTTCGGGTCGGTGGGTCGTCCGGTGGGCGAGGTGAAGACCAGTCCCTCGACGTCGCACCAGTGCGTCCCCATCATCGCCCGCGTCGCGTTCTGCTGCGCGCGGTGTCGGGTGAGGGCGTCGAGAACGGGGTACGGTGCATCGAGGCTTCGGATACTGCCGGGTGTTTTTGTCTCGCCGACCGTCGCTGCGCCGGTCTGGTCGACCTTTCGAGCCCGCCAGACGTGGATGATCCCTTTGTCGAAGTCGATGTCATCCCATGCGAGGCCGGCCGCCTCGCCGGGTCTCAGTCCGAGGTAGAGCATCGTGACCCACATCGCTTCGAGGTCCGTTCCTGCGCCGGCTGTGAGGAGTTGTTTGGCTTGCGCGAGCGTCAGCGACTTGCCGGTCTTTGGGACGGCAGCGCATGCAGGTAGTTCGACGACGGTTGTGATGTTGCGTGTGACGAGATCTCGGCGCTGCGCCCACGACAACGCTTGGTTGAGCGTAGAACGCAGCTTGATGAGCGAACTGCGAGACAGCGCTCCGCGTGGCGTGCCTCTGCGTCCGGTTCGCTTCGTGGTAGCGACCATGGGCTGCGCTCGGCGAAGGAACGCTGCTTCGACCTGGTCGGCGGTCAAGGTACGCACTTTGAGAGATCCGATTTCGTCGACGAGGATCGCGATCGCCCACCGGTGGCCAGCGAGTCGGGAGGGCGAGAGGTTCCGGTTGGGGAGTGCCTTGTCGGCCCACATGATCAAAAGGTCCTCGACGGTAATGGCTCCTGGGGTAACCGGTAGGCCGTCGTCGGCTGTTCGGCGAAGAGCGTTCAGTTGTTTGCGTGCATCGGTTTTGGTGCGGGCCGACACCGTGTGTGGCGTGCCGTCGACGATGATCCGGCCAACCCAGCGGTCACGATCCTCACGGTAAAACAGCGATCCTTCGCCGCGTCCTCGGCGAATCTCACTTCGTGCCAATTGTGCCCCCTCCCAGGTTCCATCCCTGACACCTTGTCTGACACTCTACGGGCGCAAACAGCGGCGAACTCACAAGAACCGCACATGCCGGAAATACGCATCTAGCTGGACGTATATGAACAACAGTGAACGGTGGCGAACGGCATTTCAGTCTATGGCATGGAAGGGGTCAGGGGTTCGATTCCCCTCAGCTCCACCCTCATCTCGACAAGGTGCATCGGTTTGTGCGTGTGCTGTGCGCCCCGCTCAATGCCGCCGCACCACGCGCGACGCCCCACCGTTACGACTGCGCGTTATGGGCTGCTTCGTAAGCCGCTTTCCGCCGGCGTTGATCCGGCTGATGGGTAGACTGCATCGCCGTGCAGGAAAGGTGGGTCGTGACGCAAGAGCCGGAAGCGATGACCACAGAGCCGGAAGCGATGACCGCAATCGAACACGATCAATTGCGGCTGGCGATCAACCTTGCCGTTGCAGCGAGGCTGAGCGCGTATGCCCGCTACTCCAAATTCGCAATGGGCGCGTCCATCGTTGGCGCCGACGGGCGAACGACGCGCGGTGTGCTCGTGGAGAACGTGTCGCTCGGCCTGTCCATGTGCGCTGAACGCGTCGCGTTGTTCACTGCGGTCACCGAGGCGATTGCACCCGCGCTACTCGCTGTGTGTGCCCCGCGAACGGCCGGCCAGCTCACGTTTCCCTGCGGCGCGTGTCTCCAAGTCGCGCTCGAAGTGGCAGGTGGCGAACTGCTCGTCGTTGCGGTCGATACCAACGGCACCTACGAGGTAGTCACGCTGACGTCGCTGTTACCCCGCGCCCCCAAGCGGCACACGCCCGTCACGTGACTTCTGGCGGGGTGACGCTCGGCGACCGAGCACGTTGAGACGTCGTCGAACGCAACGACACGCCGTAAGGGTGCAGGTTCGTGCACGCGTTTACGACTGGACCGAGCGCAAGCACGGCGACGCCATCGCCGTCTCCAACAGGCCAATTGCGGCCATTCCGGATAAGTTGCTCACATGTTTTCTTCCGTGCGCGTCGTCCACGTGGCCGACCTCTCCGACACCGAACTTGCCTCGCTCGGCATCGCTCGCGGCGACACGCTGCAGACGGCTGAGTGGTTCGTTCGCCCCGATCCATTGCGTCCAGAAGCGGTGCGGATGCCCCGCGAAACGGCCGTGGTTGGTGCGTTCACCCACATCCGTGTGATCCAATCCTCGCTCGCTGCGATCGTGGCGACCGCCGGAGTTCGCTTTACCGATGTGCCGGCGATCGTCGAGTGCAGCACCACCGACGGCAGCGTGATCGTCACTGCGATCGAACCCGATCGCCTGCGTAGCGTCGCCGAGCACCGCCGTTTCCTCGACCGCCTCGCCGCTCCGGCTGCGCGCCAAACCGGCAGCATCGGCGTGGGAATCGTCGGCTACGGGCCGTTCGGGGGGATGGGTTACACCCATGGGCTGGCGGCGACGGAGACTGACGGGCTTCACCTCGCCGGTATCTGCGACACGAACGCCGAGCGGCGTCAGGCTGCACTGGCGGATTTTCCGGACGTCCGTGCGCACACCGAACTCGAATCGTTGGGCGGCGACGACAACGTCGGCGTGGTCATCGTTGCGACTCCGCCGGTGCTGCACGCCCCGATCGCCCTTGCGTTGCTGCGCGCCGGAAAGCACGTGGTTGTCGAGAAGCCGATGTGTCTCACGGCCGCCGACGCCGACATGCTGCTGAGCGAAGCCGCCGCCGTACACCGGACCATCACTGTGCACCAGAGCCGCCGCTGGGATGGCGATTACCTTGCGCTGCGACGGGCGATCGACGCCGGCACGATTGGCGACGTTTTCAACGTCGAGACCTTCGTCGGATCGTTCGAGCACCCGTGTCGCTGGTGGCACAGCGATGAAGCCCTCTCCGGCGGGGCGGTGTACGACTGGGGATCTCACCACATCGATTGGATCCTGCAAATATTCGGCGGGCCGCCAGACTCCGTGCGAGCGTCGTCACACAAGCGTGTGTGGCGCGACGTGACCAACTCGGACCAGATCGACGTACAGATGCGTTGGGCCGACGGGCGTGAAGCGCGGTTTATCCAGAGCGATGTCGCCGCCATCCGTAAACCGAAGTTCTTCGTCCAGGGAACCGCAGGCACAATTGCAGCTGACTATCGACCGGTGGTCACCGACGAACTCGTCGCTGGCCGCGGCCATGTGCCGACCAGTTGGCACCACGCCGAGGTGGCCTCGACGTTGCGTGTTGCGCAGTACGAGCCGGGCTATGGAATCGTCGAGATGACCTTGCCTCCGGTCCGCACGGCTGGTTGGCCTTTCCATCGGGCGCTTGCCGATCATCTACTGCTCGGCGAACCCAGCCCGGTGCCTGCAGAGCAGTCCCGTGACGTGGTTGCGGTGCTCGAACGTGCGCACCGATCTGCGGCATGCGGGGCAGCGGTGTCGAGTGCCTGAGACGATGAGCCAGCCGGTCACGATCGGCGTGCTCGGTGGCAGATCCTGGATCGCCAACGAAGCTGTGATCCCTGCAATCCACGCCAGCACCGGCGCCACGTTGGGAAGCATCGGTTCGCGCTCCGGTTCGATCGGCTACGCCGATGTGCTTGCCGATCCTTCGGTTGATGCCGTGTACATCGCGCTCCCGAACGATATGCACTTCGAATGGGTGCTGGCCGCCGCAGCAGCACACAAACACGTGTTGTGTGAGAAGCCGATCGGGGTTTCACACGCCGAAGTCCACGCTATGGCAGCGGCATGCGACGCCGCACGAGTGTTGCTGGTCGAGGCATACATGACACCGTTCCATCCTCGGAGCGCAACGATCGACGCATGCCTGCGTTCGGGTGAACTCGGCGAGATCCGGCATCTCGACGCTGCGTTCACCTTCTGTCTCGCGCAGGTCGACAACTACCGCTGGTCGGCCGAGCATGGTGGGGGAGCGCTCCTCGATGTCGGGATCTACTGCCTCTCGCCGCTGCTGACGGCAATGGGGGGGCCACCGTCGATAGTTGCAGCGCAGTCCACCGCTAGCGGCAACGTCGATGCCACCACGGCCGTCTGGCTCGAGTGGTCGACTGGAGCAACCGCTTCGGTGGTCACCTCGATCGAACTGGCCGAGCGTCAGTCACTGCTCGTCTGCGGTACCAAGGGCAGCCTCACCGTCGATCGACCGTTCACCCCCGGCGAGCAGGACACCTCGTTCTCGATCACTCGACCAGACGGCACGATCGAGCGCCGGACGACGGCTGGTGGCAACTGCTACCTTGCGATGATCGAGGCGTTTACCGATGCGGTGCGCGGGCGGACGATATGGCCACGACCCCTAGGTGAAGCGGTCATCATGGCCGAACTGTGCGACAGAATCCGCACAGCCGCCCTAGCAGCAGGAGCAACACCGTGACCTCATCGGAGCACATGGTCGAAGTCGCACCTGGTGTGCAACTTCGAATCATCGCCGACAACCTTGATGCGACTCAGGTCCCGTTTCTGCTCGTGCACGGCCTCGCCTCGAACGCCCGACTGTGGGACGGGGTCGCCGTTGTGCTCGCCGCCGCCGGCCATCCCGTAGTGGCGGTCGATCAACGTGGCCACGGCCGGTCGAGCAAGCCCGATGGAGGCTACGGATTCGACACGATCGTCGCTGACCTCGTGGCGCTCATCGCATCGCTCGGATGGGTTCGGCCCGTCGTGGTGGGCCAGTCATGGGGAGGCAACGTCGTCGTCGAGCTTGGCGCGACCCATCCACATCTCGCCGGCGCGATCGCAGCCGTCGACGGCGGGTTCATCGAATTGGGCGATCGCTTCTCCAGCTGGGACGAATGTCGTGCAGCATTGGCGCCACCGCGACTCATCGGCACACCGGTCGCCACGATGGAACGATGGATTCGTGAGGGCCACTCGAGTTGGCCAGAAACCGGCATTGTTGGCTCGATGGCAAATTTCGAGGTCCGAGCCGATGGCACGATCGCACCCTGGCTCACCTTCGAGCGACACATGATGATCCTCGAGGCGCTCTACGCGCACCGCCCGTCGCAGCGGTACCCGCAGCTTGCCGTGCCGACACTGCTCATTCCTGCAGACACAGGCGACGTGGCCTGGACGCACGACAAGAGCGCCGCCGTCGATGCGGCGCTGGCCCTGCTGAAACACGGGCGGGTGCGATGGTTCTCACCAGCCGACCACGACATCCACGCGCAGCACCCGGTCGAGTTGGCCGAGGTATTGATTGATCTCTCACAACAAGGACGTGCTCGATGACCCGCCTGCTGACGATCATGGGAAGTGGTGAGACGGCACCGACGATGGTCAAGCCGCATCGCATGGTGTTCGAACGTCTCGAGGCAGCTGCGCCAGGTGCGGTGCCAGCCGTGTTCCTCGACACGCCGTTCGGGTTCCAGGAGAACGCCGATGAGCTCTCTGCCAAGACCGTTGCCTACTTCGAGACGAGTCTGACCCGAACAATCGGCGTCGCCGGACTCCAGCGGCTCGAGACCACGAGCACACTCGAACGCGAGGCAGCGTTCACCCGTGTGCGTCTTGCGCAGTTCGTCTTCGCCGGCCCTGGCAGCCCCACCTACGCGCTCCGACAGTGGGCGGGCACGCCGGTTCCGGACCTCCTCGCTGACAAGCTGCGAACCGAGGGTGCCGTCACGTTCTCGAGCGCAGCTGCGCTCACGCTTGGCTTGGCAACGGTGCCGGTCTACGAGGTGTACAAGTCCGGCGCCGATCCGTACTGGCTCGATGGACTCGACCTGTTATCACCGTTCGGTCTGCCGGTGGCGGTGATCCCGCACTACAACAACGCCGAAGGCGGACATCACGACACCCGGTTCTGCTACCTCGGAGAACGCCGACTGGCGATGATGGAGCAACTGTTGCCCGACGGTGCGTTCGTCCTGGGCCTCGACGAGCACACGGGGGTGATCCTCGACCTCGAAGCCGACACTGCGTCGGTCGTCGGTCTTGGCGTGCTCACGCTGCGTCGAGACGGGAGATCGACCGAGATCCGCGCCGGCGAGACGGTGCCCATCGACATGCTGCGCGCCGGCCCCGAATTCAGCTCGGTCTCATCGTCGGTACCGGTGTCGAGTGTCTCGACGATGGCCTCCGCCACGATCGCTGTTGGTCGGCAACCAAGCGGCGCGATATCTGGAGCGCCAGCGACACCGTCGTTGGCCGGCGACGCGGAGCGGCTTGGAGCAATGTTTGACGAAGCGTTGGCGAGTCGCGATGCTGGTCGGGCCGTGTCTGCGGTGCTCGATCTCGACGAGGCGATCGTTGGTTGGTCGACAGACACGCTGCAAAGTGATGCCGCCACACGAGCCCGCGCATTGCTGCGTTCGATGATCGTCCGTCTCGGCGAGGCTGCGGTCGCAGGTCTCGCTGATCCGCGCTCGATTCTCGGACCGGTGATCGACGTGGCCCTGCACGTACGCCTCGAGGTGCGCGCCGCGAAGCGATACGACCTGTCCGACACGATCCGCGACGGCCTCGCCGCTGCGGGGGTTGAGGTGCGCGACACTCCAGATGGTCAAGTCTGGGAGCTTCTGCCGACCGCCTGAACGACCGCGAGTTCATGCCGAGCGAGCCGATTGGAACTGCTCGTCTAGTGATGGCCAAGTCCGCCGACGTTGCGTCGGCCGCGACTGCCCGTCACCGTGAACACCACCAAGAACACCGTCGAAGCCATGAGGATGATGGTCGCTCCCGGCGACACGTCGATGTGGTAACTGAGCAGCATTCCCGTGAATCCGCACACGGCGCCGATGATCGGCGCGATCATGAGCATTCTCGCGAACGAGTTGGTCATCATCCGTGCCGTTGCCGCCGGAGTGACGAGCATTGCACTGATCAACAGCACGCCCATGACTTTCATGGTGAACAGGATCGTGATCGCCAGCATCAGCATCAGCAGTGCTTCCATTCGGGCGACGTTCACACCGGACACGTCGGCGACCTCGGGATCGAACGTGGCGAACAGCAAGTGGCGGTAGCACGTATAGATCACCACCACCGACAACGCACCCGCTCCAATCACTGCGATCACATCGGTTCCCCCGACGCCAAGGATCGAGCCGAACAACACGGCGTCGATCGACCGCTTCGCCTGGCCGAACAAGTTCGACAACGCAAGGCCCATCGCGAATGAGGCCGTGGTGATCACCCCGATCGCCGCATCCGAGCCGATCTTGCCCCGGCGGGCCACCCGGCCGATCATCAACGCCGACAGCAAGCCCCACAACCCGGCGCCGAGATAGAAGTTCACCGACAGCACCGCGCTCGCCGCAGCGCCTCCGAAGATCGAGTGCGACAGACCGTGGCCGATGTAGCTCATCTGACGGAGCACGACGTACACACCGATCAGTCCACAGATCGCTCCTGCGAGTACGGCCACGATGATCCCGTTGCGGAAGAAGGCAAACTGAAAGGGCTCGAACAAGTTCATGAGGTTGCCAAGGGGGTGTCGGTGACCAACAGCAGTCCTCCGTGCTCGAGCACTTCCATCGGTGCGCCGTAGGTGCGCTCGAGAACCTGTGGAGTGAGCACGTCACGTGGGCTCCCGATCGCAATGAGCTCACGGTTGACGCACGCGATCTTTGGCAGATGTGTCGCCAGGCCGTTGATGTCGTGCGTCGTCAGCACCACAGCCATGCCGGCGCGGTGCAGATCGGTCAACAGGTGCACAACCTCGTGGCGGGTGCGTACGTCGACACCCGAAGTCGGCTCGTCGAGCACCAAGAGATCGGGCCGCCGGTGAAGCGCGCGGGCGAGGAAGACCCGCTGTTGCTGGCCGCCGGACAGTTCGCGAATGTGGCGACCTCCGAGACCCGCGAGTCCTAACTGTTCAAGCACGGCCGACACGTCGTGACGTTCGCTTGCTGTGGCCCACGGTCGACGAATCGACGACGACCGCGACATCAGCACCACCTCGCTCACGGTGATTGGGAAGTTCCAGTTCACCGTCTCCACCTGCGGCACGTATGCCACACGCCGATCGGGCTCGCGTTCCACGGTGCCGATTGTGGGGGACAGGCTGCCGAGGATGATCCGCAGCAGCGTGGTCTTGCCCGAACCTGATGGCCCGATGATGCCGAGGAACGAACCGGCCTCGATCGAGAGATGGATGTGATCGAGCACGACGGGACCGCCGTAGCTGTGTGACACGCCAACGACCTCGACGAGTGAACGCGCCGAAGGTGTCACCGCGCCTACATCTGTGCGGTCGTCGATGCTCGTCATTGTGGATACACCGCAGTGTCAACGTTGACATCGCTGATATCGGTTGCCTTGAGCGCAGACGCGTCTCCACCGAGCGAGTCGACCATCGTGATGTAGTCGAACTGCATAAGGCCGAGGAACGAGTGGCCCGGCTCGCCAGGTTTACCGGGCAGGTCGTCGTCGCGCAGCACGTCCACGTACTTGACACCGGTCTCGGCGCCGATCTGTTTGAGCACCGGGCTCGGGAACACCTCTGATCCGAAGATGGCGGGCACCCCGGTCTTACGTACCTGCGTGATCAGGTCGGCGACTTCTTTCGCGGTTGGTTCGTCGAAGTTCGACGGCTGGATGGCGCCGATCACGGTCCAGCCGTAGTGCCGTGCGAAATAGGCGTAGGCGTCGTGGTACGTGAGCAGCTTGCGTTGATTCGCGGGCACGGTGGCGGTTGCGGTGGCCATCGCAGCGTCGAGTCCGTCGATCCGGGCGATGTAGGCAGCCGCGTTGTTGCGATAGGCGCCGGCGTTGGTCGGGTCCATGCGAACGAGTACGTCTCTGATGATCTCGGCGTACTTCTTTGCCATGGGCGGGTTGGTCCACAGGTGCGGGTTCGGTTTGCCGCCCTCGATGGGGAATGAGAAATCGTAGATGTAGTCGGCGACGGGCAGGATCGCCGTACCCAATTCGCAGAGCACGGCTCCGTTCGGGAGGTTCTTCGCAGCGAGGTCCTTGGTTGGTTCTTCGAGTTTCAACCCATTGGCAAACAACACGTCGGTCTTTGCGAGGGCAGCTGCAACGCTCGGCGCCGGCTCGAACGTGTGAGAGTTGGTGCCTTCGGGGACGAGTCCGGCGATGTCGGCGTGGTCGCCGGCGACGTTGGCCACGATGGAAGTGATCGGAGCAACGGTCGAGCCGATCCGAAGTCGCTTTCCCGCCGCGATCGGTGTGCCGGTGTCGCAGGCTGCGCGAGCCGAAGCCTGAGCGTCGTTCGCCGCCTTGCCCGCCGTCGCAGTGCCTGAGGTGGATCCGGAGTTGGCGCTGCATGCCGTCAGGCTCAACGCGATGCCGATGCAGATCGTCATTGAAGCTCGAGAAATCATGTCTGCGAACTTATCGCAGGCTGGTTGCAACAAGGCGAGTCGCCGACGCAGGTCACATCAAGCCAAACTTCACATCGAGCCAAACTTCGCATCGAGCCAAACGTCGCGTTGAGCGGGCCGACATGAGCCAGAAATCACGAATGGTCCTAGTCTGAGTGGTCGTGACCGGCTCCGACGCTATCGATCGCACCGTGCAAGCGATCCGTGAACACGGTGGTCGCGTGACCGATCAGCGCAAGGCGATTCTTCGTGTTCTCTTCGACGAGTCTGACCACGTGACGGCTGACGAACTTGTCCGTCGCGTGAACAGCGCACTTCCCGACGTCCATGTGACAACCGTATATCGCTTCCTCGACACGCTCGAGGAGATGGGCCTAGTCGCCCACGTACACCTCGGGCACGGTCCGGCGGCCTATCACCTCACCACGCATCGTCATGCGCACGTGGTGTGCGATGGATGCGGAACGATCGAGGTGATCGACTCCTCGACAATCGATCGTTGGTCATCCGAACTGCGCCGACAGACCGGGTTTCAGCTCACCGAACAGCACTTCGCTTTCGCCGGACGCTGCAGCCGGTGCGCCGGACCAAGGTAGCTGCAGGCGCCGGTCTCGGGGCCGAGTGACTGCTAGAGATACCGCTGCGTCGCGATCGACGTTTGCTGTGCCCCGCTGAACGACGCGAATCGTCGTCGCCAGTGGTGAAAGGCTTTCTGGCCGCGAACAGTCGATCCGTTCGAGGGCTCAGAGGCTGAGCACGCGACGAAGACCCAGTTCAACGAGCCGCATGTGAGGGCCGCTCAGGGTTCCGAGTTGCTCGATGAGGTCTGCCTTGTCGAGGGTCACCACCTGCGAACAGTTAATGACCGATGCCCGATCGAGGCCACCATCTCCTACGCCGACCGGGACATTGCCCGGCGCGTCGGCCAGGCGCAGGTTCGACGTGATGATGGCGCACACGACGGTTGCGATCTTGCTCCGGTTGTAGACATCGGAGGACACCACGAGCATGGGGAGACGAAATCCGGGTCCGGATCCTCTGGGCTCGCCGAGGTCCGCCCACCAAACGTCGCCGCGACGAATCACGGCTCGAGATTCAATGCGCCATGTTGGGCAGCAGCAAGGCGCGGATCGAGGCGTGAGTCGACGTCGCCATACACCTCGTCGAGGGCTGCGGTGACAAGATCGTCACTCTGGTTGGCGAGCTCGCGTGATAGTGCCCTGGCATACAGTTCGCTGCGAGATATTCCGAGCCGACTGGCGAGTTCGTCGGCTGCGGCGAAAAGCGGATCGGGGATTGAGACGGCGGTCTTCATCAGCGCGAAGTATAACTAGGTCATACCGTCAAGGTGGCAAGACGGCGGATGCGCGGTGTGCTGGACCGACAGCACACTCGTCGTTGGCTGGTCCGTCGGATCGTTCGTTTTCTGGTACGGGTGTGCCGCCTACGCGCTGACGGTGGGCTAACGTGCGGCGCGCTGATCACGAGAGAGAGCACGAATGACGATCACCGATTTCGCAATGGACTTCTTCGGTCTCGCCGGCAAGAACGCCATCGTCACGGGTGGCAACACTGGGCTCGGTCAGGCCTTCACGCTCGCACTCGCGAAAGGTGGAGCGAACGTGTTCGTGCCGAGCATCATCGATGACACCGACAGCGCAGATGCGCCGAGCACGCGTGCGATGGTCGAGGCCGAGGGCGTGCGTTATGAGTTCATGCAGGCCGACATCACCGAAGCCGGCACGCCGAAACGCATCGTCGATACATGCGTCGAGCGGCTCGGATCGGTGGACATTCTCATCAACAGCGCGGGTATCTGTCCGCTGGCCGAGGTGCTCGAGTTCGGGCGTGCGCAATGGGACGCGACCGTCAACGTGAACCTCACCGCGGCGTTCGAGATGAGCTACGAAGTGGCCCAGAAGATGGTGCCGCAGCGAAGTGGCAAGATCATCAACATCTGCTCGATGTTTTCGTTCCTCGGTGGTCGCCTATCGCCCGCCTATTCGGCCACCAAGCACGGCATCGCGGGGCTCACCAAGGCCTATTGCGACGAGCTCGCGCAGTACAACATCCAGGTCAACGGTATTGCACCGGGCTACTACGCCACGCCGATCACGGCGAACACGCGCAGCAACCCGGTGACCAGCCAGCGGGTGCTCGATCACATTCCGGCCGACCGATGGGGCGAGCCGCGCGACCTGATGGGCACGGTGGTGTTCCTGGCCAGCCGCGCGTCCGAGTACGTGAACGGCCACATCCTCGCGGTAGACGGCGGATACCTCGTCCGTTAGGGCGAGCGAACCGGCACGGCGGCATCCATGGCAGGCCCCTACCTCATCGGCATCGATTGCGGGACGCAGAGCGCAAAGGTCGTTGTGTGCGACGCGCTCGGCAACGCCGTGGCGCGCGGGCAGCAGGTTCTGCGCGCGATGGACCGCCCGCGGCATGGCGTGGTGATCCACCCCGACGACGACCTGTGGGACTCGATCGCGTCGGCCAGCCGACGGGCGCTCGACGCGTTCACCGGTGACCTGGGCGAAATCGTTGGTGTGGGCCTATGCACGATTCGTTGCTGCAAGGCGTTCCTGCGTGCCGATGGTTCGTTGGCCGAACCGGTGGTCAGCTGGATGGACGACCGCGCCTACCGGCCATACGTGTCTGACGACCCAACCGTGGTCTACGCCACGACGTCGTCGGGCTATCTGGCGCACCGATTCACCGGCGAGTTCAAGGACACGTCTGCGAACAACATCGCCCTGCAGTGGCCCATCGACACCGATACATGGCAATGGAGCGACGACCCAGCGCTGTACGAGCAGTTCGGTGTGAAGCGGGAGATGTTGCTGGAGTTGCAGATGCCCGGCGATGTGATCGGCCGGGTCACCGAGGCGGCCTCAGCCGCCACGGGCATCCCCGCAGGCATACCCGTGGTCCAGACTGCGAACGACAAAGCGGTTGAAATGCTCGGCACCGGCTCGCTCGGCGAGACCACTGCACTCGTGTCGCTGGGCACGTACATCGCGGCGATGGTGCATGGCCACGAGAACCACACCGATCCGACCACCTTCTGGACCAACTTCGCCTGCATTCCGAACCACTACCTCTACGAGAGCAACGGTGTGCGGCGCGGCATGTGGATGCTCACGTGGTTCCTCGATCTGCTCGGCCCCGAAATGGCCGAGCGCGCGGTGTCGTTGGGGCTGTCGCGTGAGGAATACCTCGAGCAGGAGGCAGCGCTTGTGCCTGCCGGTAGTGACGGGCTGATGACTGTGCTCGACTGGCTTGCGCCAACCGATATGCCGTTCCGCAAAGGATCGATGCTTGGCTTCGATGCACGCCACACGCGGGGACACATCTATCGGTCGATCCTCGAAGCAATCGCGCTCACGATGAAACTGCATGTCGATGCCATGTGCGCCGAACTCGGTATCACGCTCGACGAGATCGTGGTGTCCGGAGGCGGTTCGAACAGCCCGTTGTTCATGAGCATTTTCGCTGATGTGTTCGCCATCCCGGCGTCGCGCAGCATCGATGGCGGGGGAGCGAGCCTCGGCGCGGCGATTTGCGCGGCCGCAGCTACTGGCGTGCACGCTGACATCGAGACCGCGGCGACGCTCATGACCAAGCGACGCGAGTCGTTTGCGCCGAACGCCGCGAACGGCAGGATCTATCAACAGATGAACGAAACGGTGTATCAGCACATTCGCTCCGCAACCGACGCGCTGTTCGAGCGTGCGTACCCCATCTTCCACCCGGATTCACACTGAGTCAGTCCCGAGCAAAGGAACGCAACCATGTCTCTCACCCGAATCGAAATCGTCGAGCATCTGCAGCGCATTCTCGGCCCCGAGTACGTGATCACCGACGAACACGAGTTGCAGCGCAGCAGCATCGACAACTTCCGCAAACTGCAGAACATCTTCGGCGTCTACACCATGCCGGTGCCCGCTGCGGTGGCCATGGTGCGCAGCACGCAGGATGCCGCGGCCGTGTTGGCGTTCGCCGATGAGCACGGTGTGAACGTGGTGGCGCGCACCGGCGGCACCGCGACCGAGGGCGGTCTCGAGACACCCGTCGAGAACTCGATCGTGATGGATGGCTCGCTGATGAACCAGATCGTCAGCGTCGACGCTTACAACATGCAGGCCACCGCGCAATGCGGAGTGCCGCTGCAACTTCTGGAAGATCGTGTCCGCGAACTCGGACTCACCACAGGCCACTCGCCGCAATCGAAACCGATCGCAAGCATGGGCGGCCTCGTGGCCACGCGCAGCATCGGCCAGTTCTCAACGCTCTACGGCGGCATCGAGGACATGGTCGTGGGTTGCGAGGTCGTTTTCCCCGGCGGTCAGGTGTCGCGCATCAAGAACGTGCCACGCCGCGCGGCCGGGCCCGACATCCGCCACATCGTGATCGGCAACGAAGGTGCGCTGTGCTTCATCAGCGAAGTGACGGTAAAGCTGTTCCCGTACATGCCCGAGAACAACATCTTCCTTGGTTGGACATTGAAGGACATGAAGGTGGGTTTCGAGGTGCTGCGCGAGGTGATGGTGGCGGGCTACAAGCCGTCGGTGGCGCGCCTGTACGACCCCGAAGACGGCCAGTTGCACTTTTCGCACTTCGCTGCACCCGATGACTGCATCGTGTTGTTCATGGCCGAGGGCAACGCCGGAATTACCAAGGCAACGGCCGAGGGCATCGCCGAGATCGTGGCGCGGCATCCCGGCTGCACGCCGGTGGACGCGCAGTTGATCTCCACGTGGTTCGACGATCTCGTGTGGGGCCCCGACAAGGTGGCGCGCGAGGACGAGCGCATTCGCACCACCCGCAACGTGAACCGCACCACGGAGATCTCTGCCGACTGGAGTTCGGTCAACGCGATCTACGAAGCCGCACTCGCTCGCATCCGTAGTGAGATCCGTGGCATCACGTTGCTGGGCGGCCATTCGTCGCATAGCTATATCAACGGTACGAACATGTACTTCAACTACTTCTACGACCTCATCGATTGTGAGCCAGAGGAGGAGAACGACAAGTACTACTTCCCGATCATCGCGATCATCTGTGAGGAGACCCTTCGCCACGGAGGATCGATCGTGCACCACCACGGCATCGGCAAGGCGCGGGCGCGTTGGGTGAAGGACGAGTACGGCTCGTCGTACCCGATGCTCGTGGCGCTGAAGAAGGCGTTCGACCCCAACGGCATCATGAACATGGGCACGATCATCCCGCGATAGGCCGCACGTGGTCGCGGTCGGCCACCGAGATCGAAGGTGATAATCAGTTAAGAGTATGGGCTCATGCGCGGACGAGCGCGCGATGCATCAGTACCGTCAGCATCCTCTGAGAGGAACCCTGCGTGATTGATGCTCGTGGTTTGGTGAAGTGCTATGGCGACAAGGTCGCCGTTGATGACCTCACGTTCGAGGTGAAGCCCGGCATCGTGACCGGCTTTCTCGGTCCGAATGGGTCCGGCAAGTCGACGACGATGCGGATGATCATCGGACTCGATGCGCCGACGAAGGGTTCCGTGACTGTCAATGGTCGGGCCTATGCCGATCACCCGGCGCCGCTGCACGAGGTCGGCGCGTTGCTCGAAGCGCGCGCTGTGCACACCGGTCGCTCCGCACGCAACCACTTGATGGTGCTGGCCGCGACAACTGGTATCCCCAAGCGTCGCGTTGACGACCTGATTGATCTCGTCGGCTTGACCGACGTGGCGTCCAAGCGTGTTGGTGGTTTCTCGCTGGGCATGGGCCAACGCCTAGGAATTGCCTCGGCTCTCCTCGGCGATCCTGCCACGTTGATTCTGGACGAGCCGGTCAACGGGCTCGATCCCGAGGGAATCCTGTGGATACGCAACCTGCTTCGTTCGCTGGCCCACGAGGGTCGCACGATCTTTGTTTCGTCACATCTCATGTCGGAGATGGCGCTCACTGCGGATCACCTCATCGTGATCGGCCGCGGTCGCTTGATTGCCGATGTGTCGGTGGCCGATTTCACCCGGCAGGCATCGTCGGATCTGGTGAACGTGCGAACTCCCGAAGCCGAACGACTACGAGCCCTGCTCGTTGGTAACACTGTGCACGTGACCGCAACCTCGCCCGGTCGGTTGGAAGTGATCGGTCTGACGAGTGATGAGATCGGCGACATCGCCCAGGCGAATTCGATTGCGATTCACGAGCTGGTGCCGCATCAAGCATCGCTCGAAGAGGCGTTCATGGAACTCACCCGCGATTCCGTCGAATACCACACCACGGTGAGGGCCTCAGCATGAGCACCATCGAACTCCTCAGTCCCATTGCCATCCCGATGATGTCTGCGGACGAATCGGCCAAGCTGCGCGTCACGCAGAACAGGGTGGTGCGCTCGGAGTGGATGAAGATGCGCACCCTGCGCTCGTCGTGGCTCACGCTGGGGCTCGCGATTGCGTCGATGGCGGGAATAGGCATCATCATCTCGTGGTCGACGGCCAACGACTGGGCGAACATGCGGCCGCGCCAGAAAGCCCGATTCAACCCCCTCGCCGACCCATTGTCGGGTTTGTTTTTGGCACAGTTGGCCATCGGCGTGCTCGGCGTGTTGCTTATCGCAGGGGAGTACTCCACGGGCATGATCAAGGCGTCGATCGGCGCCGTGCCCAGGCGGTTACCGGTGCTGTGGGCCAAGCTGTTGGTGTTCACCTCGGTGACCCTGGCGACGATGCTGCCGGCCGCGCTGATCACGTTTTTCGTGAGCCAGAAGTTACTCTCCGCACAGCACATCCAGACCACATGGTCGAGCCCCGATGTTGCCCGATCGGTGATCGGCGTGGGGTTGTATCTCACGGTGGTCGCAGCACTGGGTATCGGTCTCGGAGCCATCGTGCGCAACGTGGCGGGAGCTATTGCGGTGCTCGTCGGAATCCTGCTCGTCTTGCCGGTGATCGCCTCGGCGCTGCCGCAGACCTGGGGTGATCGCGTCAACAAATGGCTCCCCAGCAACGCGGGCCAGGCGCTGATGTCGTTGGGCTCTGACAACACCACGTTGTCGCCATGGCGCGGGTTTGCGGTGTTCTGCGGTTACGCGGCGGCGACGATGGTGGTGGCCGCCGTGTTGTTGAAGCGACGCGACGCCTGATTGTGGGTCGCTTCGGTTCGCGTGTCGCGAACTGTACGATCCCGACGTGAGCAACGGTCCCGCCGAGCGCGAAGCCATGGTTGTCGCCCCACACTCAATGGCTGATGCGGCGTGGTGATCGAGCGATGACGCAGAGCGTGCCCGGGTCGACCTCGACGTGGGTGGGGCAGGGAGATGGTGTCAACGTCACCGAGGCCGCGGCCCACGATGTTGGTGAGGTGTTCGACCGTCTCAAGTCGTCGAGAGCGGGGCTTGCTGCTTCCGATGCGGCGGAGCGTCTGGCGCGTGCGGGGCCGAATGCAGTACGAACGCACCACGCGCAAGCGTTACGCGTTCTGGCGCGCCAGCTTCGCAGTGCCGTGTTGGTGCTGCTCGCGGTCACCGCGGTGGCGTCGTACTTTCTGGGCGAACGAACCGATGCGATCATCATCGGTGTGATCCTGAGCGCGAGTATTGGCTTGGGGTTCTTCAACGAGTTCCGAGCGGAGCGTGCAGCCGAGGCCCTGCATTCTCAGGTTCATCATCAGGTGGTGGTGGAGCGCGACGGCGCATCAATGGAAGTCGACGTCACCGAGCTCGTACCGGGAGACGTGGTGCACGTCAGTCTCGGTGTGGTGGTCCCTGCTGACATGCGCCTCATCGAGGCGTCGGGATTGGAGTGCGACGAGAGCGTGTTGACGGGCGAGTCGATGCCGGTGGACAAAAACACCGGCACCGTTGCTGCCAACGCGGCGATGGCCGAACTGTCGTGTTGCGCGCTCATGGGAACGGTCGTTCATGCTGGCAGCGGCATCGGCGTTGTGGTCGCAACCGGCGGCCGCGCCGAGTTCGGGCGCATCGCGTTGGGACTTGGCGAACGCCAGCCCGAGACCGACTTCCAGGTCGGACTGCGCAAGTTCTCGATGCTGCTCCTCCAGGTGGCCGCCGCGCTCACGGTCGGGATTCTGGTCACGAACCTGATCCTGCACCGGCCATTCATCGATTCGGTGTTGTTCTCACTTGCAATTGCGGTAGGTGTCACCCCGCAGCTGCTCCCAGCCGTCGTGAGTTCGAGCCTGGCTACCGGTTCGCGTCAACTCGTGAAGCACAAGGTTCTCGTGAAGCGCCTGGTTTGTATCGAGGACCTCGGCGACATGAACGTGCTCGTCACCGACAAGACCGGCACGCTCACCGAAGGACGCATCACGTTCACGGACGCCATCGACGGAGCCGGGGTCGCGGATGAACGCGTGCAGCGCCTCGGTCTGCTGGCCACCGAGCACTCGCGCAAGCAGAGAGCAACGAAGGTCCTCGGCGTCAATCCGTTGGACGCGGCACTCTGGGAATCTCCGGGCGCGTTGGCTGAACCAGTGGGTACGTACACAGAACTCGGACTGGTGTCGTTCGACCATGATCGGATGATGACCACTGCGTTGGTGCGCGGCGCAGATGGCCAGGTGCTGATCATCACCAAAGGAGCGCCCGAGTCGGTGTTGAGTCGTTGCGTCGGCGTGTCAGACGAGGCGCGAGCCACCCTGCAAGCGAAGTTCGAGTCAGGCGCGCGGGTCGTGGCGGTGGCCACCCGTGTTGCGTCAGACCTCACGGCTGTCACCGCCGCAGAGGAACATGATCTCACCCTCGCGGGCTTTCTGGTCTTCCTCGACCGGCCCAAGCCGGCCGCGGCAGGAGCACTGACGCGACTTCGCGAACTGGGCATCAGCGTCAAGATCGCCACAGGTGACAATCCGATTGTGGCCGAGAAGGTTTGTGCCGACCTCGGGTTGCATTCGGGCGGCACGTTGGTGGGCACCGACATCGAGGGAATGGACGACGTGGCCCTTGCCGCCGCAGCGATAAGGGCCACGATCTTCGCTCGCGTGTCGCCCGAACAGAAGGCCCGTCTCATCCGCGCCCTGCGGAGCAAGGGTGGTGCCGTTGGTTTCCTCGGTGACGGTGTGAACGACGCGCTTGCGCTCCACACTGCCGATGTTGGAATCTCGGTCGACACGGCCGCGGACGTAGCCAAAGACGCCGCCGACATCGTGCTCCTCGAGAAGGATCTTGCCGTCCTCGCCGAAGGTGTTGTGGTGGGTCGGCGCATCTTCGCCAACACCATCAAGTACGTGCTGATGGGTACCTCGAGCAACTTCGGCAACATGTTCAGCGCAGCGGCCGCATCGGCGTTCCTGAAATTCCTGCCGATGCTGCCGAGCCAGATCCTGCTGAACAACCTGCTTTACGACACCTGCCAGCTCACTATCCCAACCGACAATGTCGACGAAGAGCAGCTCGAGGCGCCGTCGCATTGGGACATCTCGTTCATCCGCCGATTCATGCTCTACTTCGGTCCGATCAGCTCCGTGTTCGACTTCGTCACGTTCGGCGTGATGCTGTGGGTGTTCCACGCGGGGCCATCACTGTTCCGCTCCGGTTGGTTTGTGGAGTCCCTCGCGACGCAGAGCCTGATCGTGTTCGCGATCCGCACGCGGCGGGTGCCGTTCGTGCGAAGTCGCCCAAGTGTTCCATTGCTGGTGTCGGCCATCGGGGTCGTTGTTGTCGGTGCCTCCCTGCCGATGTCGCCGCTCGCCAAGCCGTTGGGCTTCTCTGCCTTGCCGCTGGGCTTCTTTGCAGCACTGGTGGGCATGGTGGTGGCGTATCTCGTATTGATCGAGTTCGCCAAGAAGCGCTTCTACGCCTCAATGGAACTGGTGCCGCCCGATGCCGGCCGCCGCTTGGGTGCGCACAACCTGCACCGCAGGGCCGCCCGCTTCAGCCATGGTGGACCACTGTCGGGCGGGGAGCCGTTGGGTGCGGCGGCCCCCGGCGATTCCATCAGGCGCTGATCCTCGTGATGGCCGTGAGGCCCTGCGCACGTGTATCGGTTGGCCTGCGCAGGGGGGCCATAAGTCCCTAGTGCGTTCCTTACCCAATCCTTACTCTGACGCTATTCAAAACAATCAGGCGACGCCTGAGTCAACGAGGGGAACAACCAACCGTGAAGCGCAGAACTTTGGATCTTGTCTTTAGCATCGGCGGCGTACTGCTCGCTGCCCTGCTCGTGGTGCTCGGTATGGTCTTGAAGACCAATGCCGACTTCGCGAAGTCGTATGTGAAGGATCAACTCACCCAGCAGCAGATCACGTTCACGCCAGTGGCCGGACTCACAGGCGACGCCAAGAATTCGGTGTGCCTCAACAAGTATGCGGGCAAGCTCATGGACAACGGCAAGATGGCCGAGTGCTATGCCAACGATTACATCGCGCTTCACCTGCGTGAGGGCGCCACGGCAGCTGGCCAAGAGGGCAAGACCTATGCCACCTTGGGGCCCGTGGTGACCGCCGCGAGCACAGCTGTGACTGACGCAAAGACTGCTGGTCAGCCCACCGACGAACTGCAAAAGACTGCGGACTCGCTCAAGGGTCTCCGTGAGACCATGTTCAAAGGCGAGACGCTCCGAGGCTTGCTGTTGACCTCGTACGGCTTCAGCGAGTTCGGTCGCAAGGCCACGCAGGCCGAGTATGTCGCTTTTGCGGCCGCCCTGGTGCTGCTGCTCGCCTCGATCGCCGGGTTCATCCACGCACTGACGACGCCGAAGGACAAGATCGTCGCAGCGGTGAGCCACACAGCGTAAGGGCTCTCGTTCCCCCGGGAATGTGAACGAGTGGGAGCGTCCTGCGGGCGCTCCCACTTTGCCATTGTGAAGTAGAGCAACCAGGAACGGATGGGGCAATGAAGAGAACAACGCAAGATCCCGGCTACCTGAGCCAGACCGACGCGATCATGTGGATGGTCGAGGCCGACCCATTGTTGCGCTCCACAATTCTCGGAGTCGTGTTGTTGGATCGCTCACCCGACTGGGATCGCCTCGTCGAGCGCGTCGAGCGGGTGACCCGTCAGGTCCCCGGCTTGCGCCACAAGGTGGTTCGACCACCGCTCCATCCGACGTTGCTGCGCTGGGAGGTGGACGGGGACTTCGATATCTACTTTCATCTCCGCCGGGTGGCTCTCGCCGCTCCGGCCGGCCGTGAGCAAGTTCTCGAATTTGCGCGGCATTGTTCGATGCAGGGCTTCGACCGGGCGCGGCCGCTGTGGGAGTTCACGCTCATTGAGGGACTGGAACATGGTGCGGCCGCGCTGGTGATGAAAGTGCATCATGTGCTTACCGACGGCGTGGGCTCGGTGCAACTCGCCGCCTATCTGTTCGATTTCGAGGTCGATGCCGACGGTAGCGGCGCTGAGCCGCCGCCTGCCCCGGCGGCCGATGGTCACGACTTCATGAGCAGGCTGCGCGACGTCGTGGAGCACGATGTGGAGGGCCTTGTCGACTTCGCTCGACGGAATGCTCCCTCGGCAGTGCCGAACCTGCTCCATGCCATTCGGCATCCGCAGCAGGCAATCGCCGACACCGTTAGCGTGATCCGTTCGATCGGGCGCACCGTTGCTCCGAATACGGAAACGCTGTCGCCGATCATGACCGAGCGGCACCTGGCCACGTGCTTGCGCACAATGGACGTACCGCTGAAGCATTTGCACGATGCGGCCAAAGTGGCGGGTGGCACAGTGAACGACGGTTTCTTGGCAGGCATCAGCGGGGGCCTGCGGAGGTACCACGAGCTCCACGGAGCAGAGGTCGACGAACTCCGTGTGTCCATGCCGATCAATTTACGTACCAAGGACGATGCCGCGGGTGGCAACCATGTGACGGTGATGCGCTTCAAGGTCCCGGTGGGCCTGTCCGATGCTGCCGAACGGATCGCTGCGTTGCACGCGCTCGGTCAGGGCATTCGTGCGGAACCGTCGCTGGCCTACACGGGTGTGATCGCCGGAGCACTGAACCTTTTGCCCAAGCAGGTGATTGGGTCGATGTTGAAGCACGTGGACTTCTTGGCCAGCAACGTTCCGGGCGTGCCCATCCCGATGTACTTGCTTGGTGCCGAGGTGCAACGGTTCTACCCGTTCGGGCCCACTGCCGGCTCAGCAGTAAACATCACGCTGATGTCGTATCGCGACACGTGCTGCCTCGGGGTGAACATCGACGCCAAAGCAATCGTGGACCATGACGTGTTCATGGACTGCCTGCGCGCCGGCTTCGACGAGGTGCTCGATCTCGAGCCGAAGGTGGGGCAGCCGACCACGACGGCTGCGGAGCAGCCAGCGCAGCAAGCTGCGATAGAGCCGGTCAGACGCGAGGGCGAATAATCACGATGGGGCAGGGGCTGTGATGGGCGCAGTAGTTCGAGACCGAGCCGAGCAACAGGTCGTGGATCAGTCGATCGGCTCGCCGACGGCTGACTGAATGAGTACGTCGTTCGAAGGTGGCGCCACCGCCACGACCTCGGACGCGACCACTCTCGGGAACTCCCACGTGGACACGATGTGCAGATGAGTGCTGCGAAGCGCTGCCTCGACCGCCCACTTGGTCGTGCAGGCGTTCTCGCACCTTCGACCTCCTTTGCTCTCGAACGACCCCGGCGACGACCGCCGCGATGGTCCAGAGACGGCCACCACTGGTCCGCGCGGTCGGCGGGCGAGGAACCACGCCGCAAACCGATCCGAGCGCCCGAATTCAGATGACGACGCGTTCGCCGTAGCGTGTCGGCCTCGGCGTGGGTCGGGAAGGTGTCTGGCGAGGTGATGCAGGACCCGTCCGCCAGATGCCATGCCGGATGCAGAGATCACGATCGTGGCGTCGCTGCGCGCAGTAGCCGCTTGCCCGACAGAGCGCTGGAAGATATCCGCAGTGATCGAGATGGGCCTGGGTGAGCACGACCGCATCGAGGCGTTGCACATCGAAACTGGGCGCCTCTCAGTTTCGCAGACGAAGTTCCTTCGGGCCCTGATAGAGCCCGGCATCGACCAGCATGGTGCTGTCGCCATGCTCGATGAGCAAGGGCTACCCGTGACGGTTCCGATGGCGCCGAGGAACTGCAGCGTGTTGTTTGGCATAGCTCAACTCTTCGTGATGTCCTGGCTGCGCAGCTCGGCAATCCGTTCGTGCAGGTATTCGAATGCGGTGCGACCAGGCGCGAGCACAACGTCGTCGGCGGGATGCAGGAACAACGGCAGGGACAGCCGCGACCGGCTCGCCGCATCGCCGGTGGGGTTCATCACCCGATGCGTGGTGGAGGGGTAGTAGCCGCCGCTCGCGAGCGCAAGCATGTCGCCGCAGTTCACCGCCAGGCTGCCGAAGTCGCACGGTACGTCGTGCCACGCGCCCGCGAGATCGCGAACCTGCAGGCCGGGCTCGTTCGAGGCGGGCAGCACGGTCAGCAGGTTGATGTCTTCGTGGGCGGCAGCACGCACGGCACCGGCGGCCTCATTGCCGCTGAGCGGTGGATAACGCAGCACGCGTAACAGGGTGCGTGTGCTGCCGTCCAGCATGCGATTCAGCGGGCGAGAGAACACAGCAGAGATCTCGGCCGGGGTGTTGTCCTGCACCCAGCCGAGCAGGGTGGTGGCGATGGTTGTTGCTTGCGTTGCGTATCGCAGCGCAGCGTCGCTCACGGTGGTCGGGTAGCGCCCCCAGGGATAGACATGGAAGAACTCCTTGATGTCGCGCACCGAGTTGCCCTTCGCCGTCTCGGACACATCGGGTCCGAAGTAGCCGTTCTGGTTGTCGTCGTCATAGCGATACGCGAACTTGGCATCGCTGTTGAAGAAGTCCAACCATTCGTCGTAGATGCCCTGCACGAGATCTGGTGGCAGAGGATGATTCACGAGCACCGCAAAACCGGTTTCCCGCAACGATCGCGTGAACGCCTGCGGAGCGCCGACATCCTGGTAATCGACGACGTCAACCTGCATGGACCTCACGCTACCGTCCACCGCACAGCCGATTCCCACTTCGGTGCTCCCATCTCGTAGGTCGGCCTATTCGGTGGGTCGAACGATGACTACGGGGCATGAGCTGTGATGCGCGCAGTAGTTCGACACCGACCCGAGCAACATCTCGCGCACCGACCCTGCACCGCGTGATCCAACGACGAGTAACTCGGCATCGGCGGCGAGTCGCAGTATCTCCGGCCCGGGACGACCCTGCGGTGTCTCGATGGTGAACGCGACGCCCATCTCGGCGAGCCCAATTTCGGTCACCAATTTCTCGGCCGTGGTGTTGGCGGCCTTGATGATGAGATCCTTGTCGGGCGGCGGCATGTAGATCGGCTCAGAGGTGACATACAGCGGGTACTGCCAGCTGTACACGATCTGCAAGATGCTGCCGCGCAGCTTGGCCTCATTGGCAGCCCATTTCAATGCGTGTGTCGCGCCTTCTGATCCATCGATACCAACCACGATCTTTCCCATGCGGTCATCGTGGCGGCTGCACGCATCAATGGCAAGGGCAATAAGTCCCGACCTGCACGACGGTGAGCGCGCCTCGATGAGAAACACGGGGCCGCGCAGGTTCACGTCGCTGACCTTGCTCCACGCCTCGGCGGTGCGCGAGTCGAGCGGTTGGCTGAGCGCCGTCGCAGCGTTGTTCACGACGATCTCGATGCCGCCGAATGTATGCACCGTCTCGTTGACGGCTTCAGTTTTGCGACTCACCACGACCACCGTGGCCCCATCAAGCTGGCGGGCGACGAATCCTTCGGCGATCGAGCGTCGGATGCCGCGGGTTGCTCCGGTGACAATGGCGACCCGACCCTCCAGTCCGAACAGGCTGGTGATGCGATTGGTGTTCACAGAGAGAACAATGTTCTCGACTGTCCAAGGGCGTTCATGGGTGCGGTGTGAGTGGCGACGACGAGTCGTTCGTGTGGCAGCGGTCGATCAGGTCCGGTCAATCGCGCCCGGTCCAGCCCAAGACCGGCGGCCGAGTGAACACGTCTGTGTTCCGAAATCTGTCACCCTGCGTTGACAGTTCTGTCAACGGGTGATGACAGATGTCGTATGGGTATCTATACAGAACGGACTCTTCGGCAGGCTCCGCCGCGAAGTCGGCTGGCGTGCCGAGCCGGCCCACCGGAACGGTCGTGCGAGTTGCGCAGTGAACGCACCGCATGCCGTGCATCACGCCGAGCAGGTGCACGTCGAGAAAGCGTGCGTAGTCGAACGGTGCCGCTGCCGCGAGGCCGCCGAGGGATCGTATATCCGCTCCCTCTTGCTCGGCTCGCTCGGTAACGATGTCGTTCACGAACACCGTGCACCCCTGCGCGGCGAGTGCGCTGGCAATGCCTGTTCCCACCGACTGCCCTGAGCCAGTGATGAGCGCGGTCTTGCCTATGAGATCGAACATCTGCACAGCGTGCCCGCTCGGAAGTGGGACCAATGGCGCCGAGGCGGTGTGCGACGATGGAGTGTGAAGCTCAGCGCGCTCGATCGACGAATCATTGCGTTGGCGATTCCGGCGCTGGGAACGCTGGCCATCGAGCCGCTGTACATCTTGGTGGACACCGCCATCGTGGGACGGCTGGGCACCGACCAACTCGCGGGTTTGGCCATTGCAGGCACGGTGTTGCTCACGATCACCGCCTTGCTCGGATTCATGCAATACGGCGTCACCCCTGAGGTCGCGTACGCGCGGGGGTCGGGAGAAACCGAGCGGGCACGCGTCATCGCGCGCGATGCGACGTGGCTGGCCGTGTTTCTGGGCATCCCCGTGGCGCTGCTCGTCTCGCTCTGCGCGCATCCATTGGCAGGTCTGCTGGGTGCCACTGGAGGGGTGCTCGAGGCAGCGACCACCTATCTACGGATCAGCGCCGTCGGCCTGCCCTTCGTGTTCATCACGCTGGTGGGTCACGGCGTGATGCGCGGGTACAACGATCTGCGCAAGCCACTGGTGGTCGTGTTGATCGCCAACGTGGCAAACGTGATCATTGAGATCGTGGTCGTGTACGGCTTCAAGATGGGTATCGCCGGCTCCGCATGGAGCACCGTCGTGGTGCAGATCGGCGCAGCAGTTGCCTTTGCAACTATTCTGCGTCCGCATCTGGCACGGGTGCGACCTGCTTGGGTGAGGATGAAACCGTTCCTGGTGATCGGAAGCCATCTCGGACTGCGCAGTGCAGCAATGCTCGCAGTATGGATCACGGTGACGCGTGTGGCTGCTCACGTGGACACGCCCACGCTCGCCGCTCATCAGGTGCTGTTCCAGCTGTTCACATTCCTTGCGCTGATTCTTGATGCGCTGGCGATTCCCGCGCAGTCCTTGGTTGCCGGCGCAATGGGTTCGCTCGATCCCGAGGACGCCATGGCGGTGGGTTGGTCGAGCACGCGGTTGTCGCTGTGGGTGGGCTGCGGGTTCTGTGTGATCGTGAGCATCACCAGCCCGCTGGTGCCACACATCTTCACCAACGATGCTGCGGTGATCAGCCGGGTCACGGCGGGGCTGTTGATCCTCGGGGTCATCCAGATTCCCGGGGCAGTGGCGTTCGCTCTCGACGGCGCCCTCATCGGAGGACAGGACAGCCGTTTCCTCGGTCGCGCGGCGGTGTTCAATCTCGTCGCGTACGTCCCATTCCTCGTGGCCACGGTGATGTATCCGGCGCTCGGCATCGGCGGGCTCTGGGGCGGCCAGCTCGCGTGGATGACATGCCGCGCCCTTGTGAACACCCACCGGTTCAGGTCGCGCCGGTGGATGCCCGCCGCACTGCAGACGCGATGATGGACCTCAGGCGACGATGTTCACCGTGCGTCCGGGCACCACGATGACCTTCTTCGGCGTGGCACCACCGAGGGCGATGATGATCTTGTCGTCGGCCAGTGCTGCCGCCTGCACGTCGTCGCTCGATGCGCCGGTGGCCACGATGATGCGGCTGCGGAACTTGCCATTCACCTGAACGGGAATCTCGATGGTGTCCGAGATCAACAGCGCGGGGTCGGCAACGGGGAACGGCGTATTGGTGAGCGAGGAGTTGTGGCCCATCTTGGCCCACAACTCCTCGGCCAGGTGTGGACACAACGGTGCAATCATCAGCACCAGCGGCTCGGCAACATCCGTCGGGCACGCGCCGAGCTTGGTGATCGCGTTGTTCAACTCGATCAACTTGGCAATTGCCGTGTTGACGTGCAGGCCGTCCATGTCGGCGCGCACGTCGGCGATGGTGCGATGCAGCAACCGCAGGGTGTCGATGTCGGCTGCTGCGCCGAGGCGGATTTCGCCCGTTTCCTCGTCGACGAAGTTGCGCCACACACGTTGCAAGAAGCGGTACATGCCGACGACATCGCGGGTTTCCCATGGGCGCGAGGCGTCCATCGGGCCGGTGCTCATCTCGTACAGGCGCAGCGTGTCGGCACCGTACGCGTCGTACATCTCGTCGGGGGATACGGCGTTCTTCAGGCTCTTGCCCATCTTGCCCCACTCGCGCGTGACGGGCTCGTCGTCGTAGAAGAACTGGCCATCGTGCTCTTGCACGGCGGTGGCATCGACATACAGTTCGCGACTGTTCTTGAACGCCGCGGCCAGGATCATGCCTTGGTTGAACAGGCGATAGTAGGGCTCCTTCGAGCTGACATGGCCGAGGTCGAACAGCACCTTGTGCCAGAACCGCGAATACAGCAGATGCAGCACGGCGTGCTCGACGCCGCCGACATACAGGTCGACGCCACCCGGATGGTCGTCGCCCTTGGGTCCCATCCAGTACTGCTCGACGTCTTTGTCGACGAAGGCCAGTTCGTTCGTGGGGTCGAGGTAGCGCAACTCGTACCAGCACGAGCCAGCCCATTGGGGCATCACGTTGGTGTCGCGGTGATAGCCGCGTGGGCCATCGCCGAGATCGATCTCGACCTCGGTCCACCAATCGAGCCGGTCGAGGGGCGATTCGGGATTGCTGAACTCGTCGTCAGGGTCGAACGTACGCGGCGAGAACGATTCGGTCTCGGGCAACAGCACCGGCAACGCGCTATCGGGCAACGCAACCGGGCCGAATTCGTCATACACGATGGGGAAGGGCTCGCCCCAGTAACGCTGCCGGCTGAACAACCAGTCGCGCAGTTTGAAGTTGATCGTGCCGTGCCCGCGGTCGTGCTCGACCAGCCACTCGTTGGTGCGCTGCTTGCCCTCGGCAACCGACGCGAGACCGTTGAGTTCGAGCCCGTCGGCGTTGGCCGACTGCACGTAGGGCGCATCGCCGACAAAGGCTTCCGGCCAGATGGCGGTGTCGAGCGACGCTTCGACGCCGTGGTCCGCGAACCAACTTGCCGGTGGCTGCTGAATGGCAGGGATGTCGAGTCCGAACTGACGGGCGAACTCGAAGTCGCGCTGGTCGCCGCATGGCACCGCCATGATGGCCCCGGTGCCGTACCCCATCAGCACGTAGTCGGCAATCCACACGGGTATCTGGGCGCCGTTCACCGGGTTCGTGGCGCACGAACCTGTGAACACCCCGGTCTTGTCGCGCGTGGCATCTTGACGATCGATGTCCTTCTTTGACGCGGCGGCGTGCTGATACTGGGTCACCGCAGCGGCCTGCGCGGGAACAGTGAGAGCAGCCACCAAGGGGTGCTCCGGCGCGAGCACCATGAAGGTTGCGCCGAACAGTGTGTCGGGTCGGGTGGTGAAGACCTCGATGTCGCCGGCGGTACTGGCGAAGCGGACACGTGCGCCCTCGCTGCGACCGATCCAGTTGCGTTGCATGCTCTTGATCGCGTCGCTCCAATCGAGCAGATCGAGATCGTCGATCAGTCGGTCGGCGTACGCAGTGATGCGCATCATCCACTGGCGCATGTTGCGTTTGAATACCGGGAAGTTGCCGCGGTCGCTGCGGCCATCGTTGGTGACCTCTTCGTTGGCCACCACGGTGCCGAGACCAGGACACCAGTTCACGGGTGCTTCCGATACGTATGCGAGGCGGTGATCGTCGATCACGGCGCGTTGCTCGCTCTGCGATAGCGACGCCCATAGGCGGCCGTGGGGAGCGGGTCGCGCGCCGGACTCGAAGGCGGCGATCAGTTCAGCGATCGGCCGGGCACGGCCCACGCCGTTGTCGGCAGCGGTGTCGTACCACGAGTTGAAGACCTGCAGGAAGATCCACTGCGTCCAGCGGTAGTACTCGGGGTCGGTGGTGGAGACGCTTCGACGCTGATCGTGGCTCAGGCCCAACCGTCGTAACTGGCGGCGCATGTTGGCGATGTTCGCGGCCGTGGTGATGGCCGGATGCTGGCCCGTCTGCACCGCGTACTGCTCGGCGGGAAGGCCGAACGCATCGAAGCCCATCGTGTAACAGACGTTGTAGCCGGCCATGCGCTTGTAGCGGCTGTACACGTCGGTGCCAATGAAACCCAGCGGATGACCAACGTGTAGGCCAGCTCCGGACGGGTATGGGAACATGTCGAGTACGAACATCTTCTCGCGACCAGCAACCGCTGCGGGGTCGCCGAGCGGCCCTGCGGGGTTGGGCGCCTCAAAGGTGTGGTGGTCGTCCCACCAGTCCTGCCAACGCAGCTCAATGTCTTGTGCGAGCGCGGATGTATAGCGAAATGGGGGCGTGTCGGAGTCGGCGCGAGCCATAGGACTCACACTGTACGAGTGAGCCGATTGGTTGCCACGAACCTTTTCAGTGGGCTCAGGTACCCACGGCTTTGGTGATCATGTCCTGCAGGACGCTCATCTCGACTTCGCCGCTGGTGCGGAACAACACCTTGCCCTCTGCGTCAAGCATCACGAACGTCGGGAAACCGGTGAGACCGAGCGCGTCGGCGGCCTCTTGCTTCGCGCTATCGGCCATGATCGGCCACGGAAAGGCTTCCTGGGTGAGCCAGTTTGAGGGCGGGAAATTGGGCTTATCGGAGCTGGTCGCCGTGGCGATGCCGATGATCTTCACTCCTGCCGGGACCCCACCGTCTTTGTTCCACTGCACCAGGCGGGGCACCTCACGCTGGCAGTGCGGGCACCAGTGCGCGAGCAGCACCACGAGCGTGGGATCGCCGGGCTTGATCGATACCGGAGTGCCATCGAACGATGCACCGTCGATGGTGGGTGCCTTGATGCCAACGGCTGGATCGGGCGTCGCGCTGTCCATCGGAAGTAACGGCGTTCCGGTGACGGTGACGGGTCGGTACTGCTCAAGATCGGGCGATGGCGTGGCTGATGGGGTGTCGTTTCCCCCGGCGAGCGCGATGATCGCCGCGACGCCGACAACGAGCGCCAACAGGCCACCGACGATGATCCACAACATGGTGGTTGGTTTCCTCTTGCCCGGCGGACGTTTCTGTCCCTTCGCCTGGGAAACTTCGGTGTTGGCTGGCGGCGCCACGGTATTACTCCTAGATGCTGGTGAGATCGTCGGGGGTGAGATCGTCAGGGGTGAGATCGTCGGGATCTTCGACGGGGAGACTGGTGAGCAGGAATATCGCAATGAAGCCAATGAGCGCCATGAACGGCAGCGTCACGAAACCGAACTTCTCGAACCACACGTACTCACACGGAATGGTGGTGTTGCACACGCCGGTGTCGATCTGGGGGAAGCGTTCGAGCAGATAGTGGTAACTGGAGATGACGATGCCGATACCAGCCAACGGGAGCGCGTAGAACCGAACACCACGATCGCGACGGAGCGCAGCGATGGTGAGGATGACCGCGAGCGAGTACATCGCAATGCGCTGGTACCAACACAGCGTGCACGGCAGGTAGTTCGCGGATTCGGAGAAGTACAGGCTGCCCGCCATGCTGGTGGCGGCGATCAACGCGGCGAGTGGAATGCCTGCGGGGGACAAGGCCACCAAGATTTCTCGGGCAGGGGGCGCGCGGAGTGCCGCAATGCGCAGGCCCAGCAGGGCCAGCACAGCGACAAGGGTGGCCACAGCAAGCGTGGCGAAGAACAGCTGCGCGTGAAGTGGGTTCACTACGGATTGGTCGCTGCAGACACAGACAAAGTTCCCATCACCACTAGTTTAAGTGTGTCTATGTCACTGATCACCGGCTCTATCACCGATCGCCTGCAACGCGCAGCCGATCGCCCAACGGGCGTGCGCTTCGTGGGCTCCTCGGTCACGCCGGCCGAGGGCCCGAACTTCTTCTCGTGGGGCCAGATCCACGACGAGGCCCGCGCCGTCGGCGCGGCGTTACAAGCGAGGGGCCTGGTCCCCGGCGATCACGTCGCGATCCTCGGGCCCACGAGTCGTCCGTTGATGACCATCATCCAAGGCTGCTGGCTCAGCGGCATTGCGAGCATGGTGTTGCCGCTACCCATGCGGATGGCGTCGCTAGAGGCGTTCGTCGAGAGCACGCGCGCTCGAATTCTGCACGGTGACGCGAAGCTGGTGCTCATCGACGACGCACTCGCTGCGTTCTATCAATCCGGGCCTGGTGACCCGCCGATTGAGCCGATGGCCGCAGTGATGCCCGGCCCGGGTAACCCATCGAGCGAGCGTCTCGAGATCCCTGCAAACGACCCCGAACGACTGGTGATCCTGCAATACACCAGCGGCTCCACCAGCGAACCCAAAGGTGTGATGATCCCCGATCGGGTGCTCACCGCGAACATCGACGCTTCGTGCACCGCTGCCGAACTCGGCCCCGACGAGGTCATGGTGTCGTGGCTACCGCTCTATCACGACATGGGTCTCGTCGGCTTCTTGTCGATCCCGATGACGAACGGGTGTCAGCTCGTACAGGCCGCGCCGCAGGACTTCATGGCCCACCCCGGCAACTGGATGCAGTGGATCAGCGATCATGGTGGCACCGCAACTGCGGGTCCGAACTTCTCGTGGGTACTCGCCACTCGGGCGCTGAAGCGCATGGAGGGTCTCGACCTGTCACAGCTCACGCTCGCGCTCAGTGGCGCAGAGCCGGTGGATCCGTCCGCGGTCGAGGCGTTCGTGGTTGCCGCTGGACGATTCGGATTCAAGCCGGGCAGCGTGTTTCCCGCGTTCGGTATGGCCGAGGTCGCGATCGGCGGAGCATTTCCTCCCCGCCATCGCGGGCTGCGTTGCGACGACGTCGAACGCGTTGTGCTCGAACGCGACCGCGTTGCGAAGCCCATCGAACTCACCGCCGACACCGAAGCCGACACGCACCGTCGTCTGCCGCTGCTCGGGCATCCGGTGCCCGATCTCGAGATGCGCATCGTGCATCCCGACACCCGCGAGGACCTCACCGAGCGTCACGTCGGCGAACTGCTGATCCGGGGCACGTCGGTTACGCCTGGATACTACAAGCGGCCCGATGCCACTGCCGCGATGTTCTACGACGGGTGGCTGTGCACCGGCGATCTGGGCTACATGCTCGACGGCGAGTTGGTGCTGTGCGGACGCATCAAGGACGTGATCATCGTCGGCGGCCGCAACGTGTTCCCCGAAGACATCGAGCGTGCCGTCGGTGGGCTCGAAGGTGTCCGGGCGGGCAATGTGATTGCATTCGGTGTCGAGGGCTACAAGGGCAAGGAGACCGTGGTCGTCGTTGCCGAAGTGCGCACAGAGGAGCCGCTCGCGGTTCGTGAGGCGATCCACCATCGCACCATCGAGGTGTGTGGGCTGCCGCCACGCGATGTGATGTTGGTGCGACCCGGCTCGCTGCCCAAGACTTCGTCCGGCAAGCTGCAGCGCGCGAAGTGTCGCGAGCTGTACCTCGACGAGGAACTCGAACTCTTCGCTCCGTCGTGATGGGAATTGCCGAATGAAGGTTGTCTACACCGCAGCACACTTGTTGCACGATCCTCAGACAGGCATCGAGCAGTCGCGGCTCATGTCGCCCTGGGAACACGTCGGTCGCGGCGAGGCCATTCACGCCACGTTGAGTGCCGACGCTCGCTTCTCGCTGGTGGCCCCGGCGGAATGGGGTACTGCGCCCATCGCCGCAGTGCACGACGCGGGTCTGCTGCGCTTCCTCAGCACTGCGTGGGCTGAATACCAACTCGCTGCGGGGCCTACCGCAGATGTGGTTCCCGATGTCTTTTATCGTCCCGCGCTGCGCAACGGTATGACGGTGGGTCGTGAGCCGGCATCGGTGAACGGCCGTCTCGGCTGGTGGTGTTTCGAGACCACCACGCCGCTTACTGTCGGCACCTACGCCGCGGCGCTCGCCGCAGTGGATACGGCACTCTCCACCACGGCGTTGGTGCTCGGTGGCGAACGGTCTGCCTACGGTCTCTGCCGGCCGCCCGGTCATCACGCCACGACCACGCTCTACGGCGGTTATTGCTATTTCAACAATGCCGCGATCGCGGCGAATCACGTCGCGGTCACCACCGGCGCCAAGGTGACCGTGCTTGATGTGGACTATCACCATGGCAACGGCACGCAGGAGATCTTCTACGCGCGCGACGACGTGCAGTACGTGTCGTTGCACGGCGACCCCACACACGCGTATCCGTACACGGTTGGTTATGCCGACGAAACGGGCACTGGCAAGGGTGCAGGGTCGAACCTGAACCTGCCGTTGGCCCCACGCACCGACGACGATGCGTACGTGGCTGCGTTGGAGCGCGCCTGTGAAGCCATCACCGCGTTCGGGCCGAGTCTGCTGATCGTGTCGCTCGGCCTCGATACCTTCATCACCGATCCCATCTGCGACCTCTCGGTTACCGCCGATGGTTTCGAGCGTTGCGGCGCGGTTGTGGCCGCGCTCGGCCTACCAACGGTGGTGTTGCAAGAGGGTGGCTACGACGTGGCCGCCCTGGGTGACAACGTGCGCCGCTGGCTCGTCGGCCTCGGTGCGTGAAGCCCCGTCGTTTAGAGGTAGTAGCCGGTGACGTCGATGATGAAGTCGGTGGCGCCGCCGCGGGCGAATGCTTTGATGTGGCGTGTGCTGTCGAGTTTGACGAGGGTGCCGTTGGCGAGTGATCCGGTGGTGGGTGTCCAGTTGATGGCGGATGCGGAGAAGTCGGCGGCGTCGCCGGGGGTGACGGCGAGGTAGCCGGATCCGGGTGCGGGTACGACGGTGAGGTTGTAGGCGATGGCTGTTGCGCCGTCGGGTACGACATTGGGATTGTTGACGGCGCCGGTCGTGAGATCGATGCCGTTGTTGATGGCCACCACTCTGTTGAATCCGGCCGCGAGGGGTCCGGTGAAGAGGCGTGAGTCGTAGACGCGGGTGGGGTTGATCACGTGCAGTGCGCCAGCGGTGGTGCCGCCACCGAGCTTGCGCCAGCTACCGGGAGTGCCACCGTCGTAACAAACAAACCAGTCACCATTGTCGTCTCGGATGAGGTCGCCGATGGCGTACGACCCCGACGTCGGAGCGCCGGCGGCGATGTGGGAGGTCAGGTTGACCCGGCCTGTTCCGTTTGCCTTGAAGTCATACCCGGTGCCTTGGCTCTCGCCTACGACGCCGACTCCGTCTTGAGCTATTCCCCACACGCCATACGACAGATTGTTCGTGTAGGCGGCACCGACAACGCCGTTGGCGAGACCGCTGTTGGCAAATCCGTACACCCCGGTCTCCAGGTTCTTGAAGGCCCATCCGGCAACGGCTGCTGGGTAATCCGAACTGGTATTTGTGGGATTGAGGTCGCTGACCGTGAAGTAGTTGGATCCGTCGACGCTGACACCGGCGGGGAAGTAGTTCAGGTGTGTGGACTTCGCCGCAACTGAAGTGGCGTCGCTCTGGGCGCCGAGGACCATCGTTACCCCGTATCCGGTGATGGCGGCGGCCGGAGTTGCCGAGCTCGCCGTGCCCAAGGCCACTGCCGCTGCAGCAGCGCCACCGGCGATGGCGAACAGGCGGCGACGGCTCGTGACCATCATCTCGCCGGCTGGCGCTTCATCCGTCGCTAAATCGGTCTCCGCGGCTGCTTGCCGCGCTGCTTTCAGTTCGGCCAGTTCGGCGCGTACGAGTGCGAGTTCGGCAACGACGTCTGCCAGAACCTGCTCGGTGGATGGTGTGGTCACGTTCATTGCCTCTCTGGCAGGTCGGATTGCGGAAGAAATCGGTTGGAGCTGAATCAGGACGTGGCGGTGCGCGGCGCCTGCGTTACGGGCACGCGGTTACTCGTGTCGACGGGGCCATTGTTGGCGGCTTGACCATTGCGAGATGTAACGGTCTCGGTGCGCAGCCGACTCGCAGCTTGCGGTACGGGCACGCGGTTGCTGGTGTCGACGGGGGCGGCGTTGGCGGCGTTGGCGTTCTGACCGCTGCGAGATGTAACGGTCGCGGTGCGCAGTGGGCTTGCGGCCTGGGGCACGGGCACGCGGTTGCT
>JANYCT010000055.1 GCA_025360105.1 Actinomycetes bacterium
TCGCTGTGGTGCCACTGGCGATGAATCGGATCGCGTTGGAAGTAGCTCAACGTGTCGTGCATCCAACCCATGTTCCACTTGTGGGTGAACCCGAGCCCGCCCGCATGGACCGGCTGGGTGACTTTCGGAAAGGCGGTGGACTCCTCGGCAATCATCAACGCGCCCGGCATCTCAGCACCGACCACGGTGTTGACCTCCTGCAGCAACGCGATCGCGGCAAGGTTCTCGCGCCCGCCGAACTTGTTCGGCACCCACTGCCCTGGCTTGCGGCTGTAGTCGAGATACAACATCGATGCCACCGCGTCGACCCGCAGACCGTCGACGTGAAACTCGTGCAGCCAGTACAACGCGTTCGCCGTGAGGAAGTTGCGAACTTCGTTGCGTTCGTAATTGAACACCAGCGTGCCCCAGTCGGGCTGCGCACCTTGACGTGGGTCGGCATGTTCGTAGAGTGCCGTTCCATCGAAGTTCGCAAGGCTCCACTCATCGCGCGGGAAGTGCGCAGGAACCCAATCGACAATGACACCGATACCTCGGGCGTGCATGATGTCGACGAACATGCGGAAGTCGTCTGGGCTGCCGTATCGCGCAGTCGGCGCGAAGTACCCGCTGACCTGATACCCCCACGAGCCGCCAAATGGGTGCTCAGCCACGGGGAGCAACTCCACATGGGTGAAGCCCAACCCAACGACATGGTCGGCGAGTTGGAGCGCCAACTCGCCGTATCCATGCACGCCCGACCGCCACGAACCGAGGTGCACCTCGTAGATGCGCAAGGGCGACTGCGGATCGTTGCGACGGTCGGCCATCCAGGTTTCATCGAGCCACTCGTGCGTGCTGGGCGCCGCCACCACGCTGGCGTTGTCGGGTGGGCACTCTGTCTGGCGGGCCATGGGGTCGGCCTTCAGGATCGTGCCGCCGACCTGACTCACCACGGCGAACTTGTAGCGATGGCCAGCCGCGCCCGCTGCGACGACGGCACCCCAGATACCGCTCGACGCGATCGGCTGCATCGCAACGCCGTCGCCCCAGCCGTTCCAGTCGCCCGACACGTAGACCTCGCGCGCATTCGGCGCCCAGACCGTGAAGCGAACACCCGAACCATCGGCGAGCACATGTGCACCGAGCAGCTCCCACAGCCGGCGATGGCGGCCCTCGTTGAACAAGTGCAGATCGAGCGCTCCCGGCCACACATTCGCATCCGGGAGATCGCCAACTGTGGTCACGGATTCCGAGCGTACGCCAGCCACGCAGCTACGGTCAGTGTCCGTGCGCATCTTGATGTTGTCCTGGGAGTATCCACCACTCGTCGTGGGAGGTATCGCCGCCCATGTCGATGGCTTGGCGCGGGCGATGGTACGTAGCGGTCACGAGGTTGTGGTGCTCAGCTTGCACACGCCCGACGCACCCGACGACACCGTCGTCGAGGGTGTACGCATTCTGCGCGCACGCATCGATCTGCCGTGGCTCCCCGACGACAATTTGGTCGCGCGCATGGCCTCGGCCAACCATCAGATCACCCAGCTCGCCGGGCAGCTCGGGCGGTGGCAACCCGATGTGGTGCACGCCCACGACTGGCTCGTTGCATGGGCAGGCGACACCATCGCTCGACTGTGGAACGCTCCACTCGTGGCAACAGTCCACGCCACCGAGCGGGGTCGACACGGCGGACACGTCCCTGCGGGCATGCCGGCAGCGATCAACTCGATCGAGTGGTGGCTCACGTATCAGGCATCACAAGTGATCTGCTGCTCGAAGTTCATGATCCGTGAGGTCGTCGATGGTTTCGAGCTACCGATCGACAAGGTGCATCTCGTTCCCAATGGTGTCGACCTCGCCGTGTGGGCAAGCCCCGTTGGCGCCAAGCAGGTTCCTCGGGGACCCTTGGTGCTCGCCTGGGGACGCGTGCAGTACGAGAAGGGTTTTCAGGTACTGGCGCGCGCAGTGGGTTCGTTGAGACATCGCGTGCCCGGCATCCGCCTCGTGGTGGCGGGCCGCGGTTCGTATCTGCCCGAGTTGCAATCGCAGATCGATGTCGAGGGCTTGTCCGATCTGGTGCAGTTGGCCGGTTTCGTGCCCGACGACGACCTGCGTGACATGCTTCACCATGCGGGCTGCGCAGTCATCCCGTCGCTCTACGAACCGTTCGGCATCGTTGCTCTCGAGGCCATGGCCGCTGGCGCCCCCACCGTGGTGGCGCGAACCGGTGGACTTGCCGAGATCGTCGACGGCACCGGCGCTGGCCTGCTGTTCGAGCCCGGCAACCACCACGAACTCGCCGATCGGATTGAGGAGATCTTCACCACACCCAAGCTGGCGGCAGCGCTGCAGACCACCGCGGCCACCCTGCTCGCCGAGCACTACACATGGGATGCCATTGCCGCAACCACCATCGGTGTGTACACGACAGCCTTTTCGCCGAACGCCGACGCCGCTACTCTCAAGGATCATGCGTAGCGTCCGTCAGTTCCGGGTTGATCCCGCCGTACCCGAGGCGCTTTGCGGCCTACACCGCCTCGCCAACAACCTGCACTGGTGTTGGGACCGCGAACTCCAACAGCTGTTCTCTGGTCTGCATCCCGTGGCGTGGGAGGAATCCCATCACCAGCCGCTCGCCATGCTCGCCCGGATCAGTCCGCACGATTGGGTCGATCTGGCCACTGATCCTCTCGTCGTGCAGGCCGTTGACGATGCTGTCGTGCGGCTCGATGCCGCGCTCACCTCGCCGCGCTGGTTCCAGACCAAAGGTGAGTCACCGTTGGATTTGGTGGCGTACTTCTCACCCGAGTTCGGCATCAGCGAGTCGGTGCCCCAATACAGCGGCGGTCTCGGCGTGCTCGCCGGCGATCACCTGAAGGCATCGTCCGATCTCGGCATCCCCCTCGTGGCGATCGGGCTGTTGTACGGCGAGGGCTACTTCCGACAGAGCCTCGATGCCGATGGCTGGCAGCAGGAACGCTTCCCTCGACTCGAACCGGCCGGCATGGCGCTGACGCATACCGACTTGAATGTCACGTTGGATCTCGCGGGCGAGCAGGTCACTGTCGATGTCTGGCGCGCCGACGTCGGGCGCATTCCGCTGTACCTGCTTGATGCTCCTGGCGTCACCGACCGTTTGTATGGCGGCGATGTCGAACATCGCCTCCGCCAAGAGATGGTGCTCGGTATCGCGGGCGTGCGCGCGCTGCGCGCCCTGGGCCTCTACCCGCAGGTGTTCCACACCAACGAGGGCCATGCCGGCTTTCTCGCTCTCGAACGCATTCGAGAACTCGTGGCAGGTGGACTCAGCTTCTATGAGGCGGTCGAGGCGTCGCGTCCGGGCGGGGTGTTCACCACGCACACGCCGGTGCCGGCGGGCATTGACCGCTTTCCACCCGCATTGATCGCCACGTACTTCGGTTCGTTCGTATCCGAACTCGGCATCACGCTCGAGGCGCTCATGGCCATCGGCAGTCGGGATGACGAACCCGACGAGGACCGTTTCAACATGGCCGTCATGGGGCTGCGGCTTTCCGCACGCGCCAATGGTGTCGCAGCGTTGCACGGCGTGGTGAGCCGACAGATGTTCAACGGTGTGTGGCCCGGCGTGCCTGCCGACGAGGTCCCGATCGGCAGCATCACCAACGGCGTACACGCGCACAGCTGGGTATCGCCAGAGGTCGATCAACTGCTGCGATCGCGCGTGCATGGTGTGTGGGATGGCGCCGACGACGAATCGTGGGCGCGTGCGTACAGCTTGTCCCACGAACAGGTGTGGGCCGCTCGAGCGGCCGGACGCTCCCGCTTAGTCGACTACGTTCGCGCCCGAATGGGCGACGACGTGCTCGACAAAGATGTGCTCACCATTGGCTTCGCGCGCCGATTCGCCACGTATAAGCGGGCCACGCTGTTGCTGTCACAGCCCGAGCGGCTCAAGCGTCTGCTGCTTGACGCCGACCGACCGGTGCAGTTCGTGTTCGCGGGCAAGGCACACCCGGCCGACTTCCCCGGAAAGATGATGATCCAGTCGATCGAATTGTTCGCACGCGAACTTGACGTACGTCATCGTTTCGTGTTTCTCGCCGACTACGACATCGCGGTGGCGCGAGTGATGTATCACGGCTGCGACGTCTGGCTGAACAATCCGCTTCGACCGCACGAGGCCTGCGGCACCAGTGGCATGAAAGCGGCGCTCAATGGCGCCTTGAACTGCAGCATCCGTGACGGCTGGTGGGATGAATGGAGCGACGGCGAAAACGGCTGGGACATCGTGTCGGTCGACGACGATCCCGATCCCGCCCGGCGCGACCAACGTGAGGCAATGAACCTGTTCGGCCTGCTCGAGCAAGAGATCGTCCCGTTGTTCTATGACACGAACGGCACCCGCGACGCAGCCCCGAAGGGCTGGGTCGATCGCATGTTGCACAATTGGGCATCGCTCGGACCGAAAGTCACCGCGTCGCGAATGGTACGCGACTATGTCACCACGCTGTACGAGCCAGCCGCGGTCGGTGCCAACAAGGTGAGCCACGATAACTACGACGGCGCGCGTTCTCTGGCCGGATGGAAGCACCACATCCGCGCAGCATGGTCACGCGTGCAGATCACCGAGTTCGACACCGACACTGCGGCGGGTCAAGAAGGACAAGCGCGCTCCGTACGCGTGCGAGTGGATCTCGGCGACATTGCCGCGCATGACGTGCGCGTTCAGGTGCTGCACGGCCCCATCGATAGCCAGGGCAACCTGGTTGCTGGCGCGCAGCAGTTCGAACTCAGCTCCACCAACGACGGCTCATGGGTCGGTGATTACAACGTCGGACGATCTGGCGCCTATGGGCTGACGGCGCGCGTGCTGCCCTCGAACCCGTTGATGGCCAACCCGTTCGAGCTCGGCTGCATTGCCTGGGCCGGTTGACTCGCCGCTGTCCATGGGTCCAGGCGACGGGCCAGACGATGCGGCGTACACGGTGTGCGCGGCGAGAGCGATGAAAACGATGGAACCGCCGATAAGCGCTGGTACCCCTGGGTATTCGTTCATGAAGATCCATACCCAGATCGGCCCCATGATCGGCTCGAGCATCGACAGCAGGGCCACGTCGGTAGCAGGAGCGCGCGCTGCGCCCACCGAGAAAATAGCCAAGCCCACGCCAAGTTGAGCAAAGCCGAACGTGAGCAGCAAGAACAGATCGTGGCGTGACACCTGTAAGGGACTCGCGAAAGGGAGGGCAATGAGTGCGCTGATCACGGCGGCAAGCAACATCGCTGGCGCCATCTGCACCTCTGCGTGACGGCGGATCATCACCGTGCCGAAGCCGAACGACAACGGGATGATGAACGCTATTGCGGCACCGGCTGGCGAGCCGCCGGCGCCCGGCCCCGAGACCATGTAACCCACGCCGACCACGGTGACGGCAATGGCAATCCATGTGTAGTTACGGACGCGCTCGCCGATGAGTACCCACGCCAGAATCGCCGCTGCAAGAGGGCTCAGCGCAAAGATCACCAACACGATCGCGACGCTGGTTCGAGACAGGGCAACGACCATGCCGATCGACGACGCCGAGAAGGCCGCCGCGACGGCCCAGCCAGGTGTTCCCATTCCCGCAATGGCACGCACGGTGTTGCGTCGTTCTCGCCAGACGATGAGGATCAGCAAACTGCCACACGCCGACACCGAACGCCAGAACACCGTGTTCCACGGATGCGGGTCGTCGAGGCTCCGCACAAACAGCCCGCCGGTACTGAAGATCAGCGCGGACACGACGAGTAGGAAGGCCGAATATGCCGAGAGGCCTTCCTTCGCTGGCGCGTACGAGACGGCAACGCCACCCTCGCTCGACACAGCGGTAACGCTTGTTGCACCCTCATGACCCGTGTGCCGCATCGGCGTCAGTCTGTCAGGAACATCCCTCGAAGGGGCGACAATATCTATCGATCTGACGAATGGAGGTATCTCTCGATGCGCTGCTTGGCTTGGGTTCTATCGGCCGGTGAACTCGGCCTTTCCGGGGCCGTTGGCAAGGAAGCTCTGCACACCGATGCGGCTATCGTCGGACTCGAACACCTTGGCAAACAGTCGCTGTTCGAGTTGCAGGCCATCGGCGAGCGACAGGCACACGCCTTCGTCGATGGCCCGCTTAGCGATGGCCTGCGCCACGTTCGCTCCGCACGCCACCTCAGCTGCGAGCGCGAGCGCACGCTCGTGCAGTTGGTCAGTGGGCAGAACCTCGTCGGCCAGCCCGATGCGCAGTGCTTCGTCGGCTTTCACCTGGCGGCCGGTGAGACACATCTCCTTGGCGCGACTCGCGCCGATGGTTCGCGCCAACCGTTGCGTGCCGCCACCACCGGGAATGATGCCGAGCAGTATCTCGGGTTGGCCGAACACCGCGCGCTCGCTGACGATGCGATAGTCACACGCAAGCGCAAGCTCGCAGCCGCCACCGAGCGCGTAGCCGCTGACCGCAGCAATCACGAGTCGCGGGATCGCTGCGATGGCGTCGAGTGCGCGGTGAAAGCCAGCGGTGATCACGACTGCCTCCTGCGGGCCACCGAACTGGCTGATGTCGGCGCCGGCTGCGAAGATGCGCTCGCCTCCGGTGACCACCACCGCACCGGGGGGATCCGCAATGAGCTCGTCGGCGATGTTGGTCAGCCGCGCAAGAAGTTGCTGCGACAGCGCGTTCACCTTGGGGTTGTTGAGCGTGATTACCGCCACGCCATCGGCCCGGCGGTCGAGCAGCACCAGCTCGGTATGCGCTTCGTTCGGACTGTTCATGCCGCCACGCTAGTGGCGGGCAGACAACCGACCTCGCGAAGTAGCGCTCCTGGCGCCCCTCACGGGCCTGTTACGGCGCGACTTCGTCAAGTCGGCGCAGGCGCGATGTCGACTTACGCGCCGATACTGGCGAGCATTTCATCGGCAGCACCCCATGGATCAAGCTGACGCCGCAGCACGTCAGCCTGCAGCGCATCCCAGCGATCGCCTCCGCAGACCTCGCGTGCCTTTTGCTGTAAGCGGCGGGCGACGATTTCGCGCAACTCCTCGCGGAGGCGGAACTCGCGTCGTTGGTTCAAGATGCCATTGGCTGTGATGAACTCACGATGCTCGAGCACGGCGTGCCAGAGTTCAGGGACACCTTGAGCGGTGGTACCAATCGTTGCAAGTATGGGTGGCCGCCAGGTCTCATGGGCCAGGTCGCTCAGTTCGAGCATCTGCTCGAGATCGCGCCGCGTCTCGTCGGTGCCCTTGCGATCAGACTTGTTGATCACGAAGATGTCGGCGATCTCCATCAGGCCGGCCTTGTTGGCCTGCACGGAATCGCCCCACCCGGGGTTCACAACCACCACGGTGGTGTCGGCCTTGCCGGCAATCTCGACTTCGACCTGACCAACGCCGACGGTTTCGACGAGCACCCATTCACGACCTACGGCATCGAGCAGGCGAATGGCCTCGGGCGTGGACAACGAGAGTCCGCCGAGGTGACCGCGCGTTGCCATCGACCGGATGAACACACCCGGGTCGGTGGCATGGTCTTGCATCCGAACACGGTCGCCCAGAATTGCGCCACCGGTAAACGGCGACGACGGGTCGATGGCCAGCACGGCAACTTCGAGGCCCTGCGAGCGGAGGTGGCCAATCGTGGCTGACGTGAGCGTGCTCTTGCCGGCTCCGGGCGCCCCGGTGAGGCCAACGGTGTAGGCGCGACCACCGAGCGGGTACGACAAGCGGCCGACGACACGGGCCTCGTCGGCTCCGCGCTCAATCAGCGAGAGCAGACGGGCGAGCGCTGCGCGATCACCCGAGCACGCAGCGGTGAACAGTTCTTCGACGGGTTGTGTTCGGCGGGCCACGAAATCAGACCGCCACGACCTCGGTCACGCCGTCGACACGGTCACGCATGATTCGTTCGATACCGGCCTTGAGCGTTTGCGTGCTGGCCGGGCATGTGCCGCATGCGCCGACGAGGGTGACCGAGACGATGCCGGTTGACTCATCGACATCTTTCAACTCGATGTCGCCGCCATCGGCCTGCAGTGCGGGACGGATGATCTCAATGCATTCTTCGACTTGCGCGCGCATGTGTTCTGACCTCTGTCTGGACCACGGTCTATTGAAGCATGTGCTTCGCTAGATTCGTTGCCTGTGACAACAATTCGCGTCACTGCGCGCATTCCCGCTGTGATCCATGCCCTCCTCGCCCACCAGGGTGGATGGGATGAAGGCCTGCTCGTGGCCGGTCCGCTGCTGGTGGTCGTGTGGATGCTCTGGCTGGCAAAGCGCCGCGCCGACAAAATAGATCACAATACGTCTTCCGCTCAGACGTCGGACCAGACGTCGGACCCGACGTCGGACCCGAACTCTGATCCGACCGACAACGACAGCTGAGCGAATCGGGGGCGACAGCGGCTGTCGGTACCCCACGACCTCAGCGACGGTGGATATCGGCGCCAAGGTGCGACAAACGACCAACGATGTCGTCGTAGCCGCGATCAATATGACTGACTCCGGTGATGATGGTCTCGCCATGCGCGGCGAGTCCGGCTACCACAAGCGCCGCGCCAGCGCGAATATCGGGGGCCCTCACGGGGGCTCCCGATAACTGCCGCACACCGCGCACCACTGCGTGGTGACCATCGGTGCTGATATCGGCGCCTAGACGGAGAAGTTCCTCGACGTAGCGGAACCGGCCGGGATACAGGTTCTCGGTGACGATGCCGACGCCGGAGGCGATCGAGAGCATCGTCACGATGAGCGGCTTGTAATCGGTGGCGATGCCCGGATACGGCAACGTTGCAAAGTCGATCGAGCGCATCCGTGGCGGCGCCCACACGGAAAGACCATTCGTCTGTGGCGTGATAGTCAGACCCATCTCGGCAAAGCGTCGTAACGGCATTTCCATGTGCTCGGGACGCGCGTTGATCAACGTGACCTCGCCACCCGTGACCGCAGCCGCAGCGATGTAGGTGGCCGCTTGAATGCGGTCGGGTACGACCTCGTGCCTGACGGGGCGCAGGCTGTCACGCTCGACGCCGTGAACCATGAGCGTCGAGGATCCGATGCCCTCGATGTCGGCACCCATCGCGACCAAGAAGTTGCACAGGTCGCTGATCTCGGGCTCCCGAGCGGCGTTGTCGATGATGGTCGTTCCCTTGGCGAACACCGCTGCGGTGAGAATGTTCTCGGTGGCGCCAACGCTCGGGAACTCGAAGGTGATCGTCGCGCCGTGGAGACGCTCCGCGCGCGCCACCAGATAGCCCTGACGCATCTCGAAGGTCGCGCCCATGGCCTCGAGACCGGCCACATGCATGTCGATGGGTCGGCTACCGAAATCGTCGCCGCCGGGCATCGACAACGTGACCGTTCCGCAGCGAGTGAGCAGTGGGCCAAGCACGTTGATCGACGCACGAATGCGCTCGACGAGTTCGTATGGGGCGACCGGGGTGATGGCGCCGTGATTGGTGAGAATCACCGTTGCGGCGTCGGCCGGATCGCGCGCCCAGGTGACGCCGATCGCCGAGAGGAGATCACCCATGATGGCGACGTCGGCGATATCAGGCACGTTGGTAAGGGTCGTCACGCCATCGGTGAGCAACGTCGCCGCCATCAGCTTGAGCACCGAGTTCTTCGCGCCAGGAACGTTGACCTCGCCGGAGAGAGGGCCGGCGTGACGCACCACGATCTGCTCTGCCCCGGCATCCATGGCAATCAGTATGCTCCCGATGTGGTCGGGAGTCAGCGCGTTGTCCGAGAACTTCCTCCCACCGACACCAACCGCGCTCGCCTGCTCACGCCACGAGACGACTTCGTGCAGGAATCTGCGACCGAGTCCTCAAACCAGGGCGCACGCTCGACGCAACTATTTACGCAGGAATCCGGGCCGTTTAGTCGCTACGAGCGCTCGGTCGAGGCCACGCCCACGTCACTGCGCGAGACCACCCGATACCGGCTCAACATCCCGTGGTTCGGTTGGTTGTTCGCCTGGCCTGTACGGCGCACGATCGCCCGCAAAGGCACCATTCACAGCTACGGCGCGCAACCCTGGTGGGCGCCGCCGGACAGGCTTGATTCGCGTCAGGCCCTCTTGCTCGGCCTGCTCGCTGCCGCGTCGATGAGCGCCGCCTTCGCGAACACGCTCTTCACTCAGACGGCCAATTTCGCTGCGAAGGACTTCGACATCGGCAAGTTCGGGCAGGGCGTTGGTGGGGTGGTCGTGCGCATGGGCATCGTGTTCGCCCTGCCAATCGCGTTCATGGCCGACCGCGTCGGCAGGCGGCGGATGATCGTGTTCGCCGCGTGGCTCGCGCCTACCGTGTCGGCGCTCGGCGCGCTCTCGCCCAACTTTGCGGTGCTCGTCGCAACCCAGTCGGTTGGGCGCCCGATGGGCCTCGCCCTCGATCTGCTGGTGGCCGTTGCTGCGGCCGAGGAGATGCCGCGCAGCAGTCGCGCCTACGCGATCAGCGTGCTCGCGATGGCAAGTGGTCTGGGTGCAGGCGTGGCCGTGATGGGGCTCCCGCTGGCCGACGTCGGACCTTCGGGATGGCGACTGGTGTACCTGCTCGCACTGGTCTGGCTCATCGTTGCGTTCGACTTGCGCCGCCGCCTGCCCGAGACACGACGCTTCGAGCGACCCCATGTGACCGCACCGCCACTGCATATCGGCCGGTTTACTCAGATCGCAATGGTGTCGTTCTTCGCCAACTTGTTCGTGGCCCCCGCGTCGTTCTTCCAAAATCGTTACCTCGACGACGTTCGTGGGCTCAGTGCCGGCGCGATCAGCGTGTTCACCGTTGCCACTGCAACCCCGGCGGCCCTGGGCTTTGTGATTGGCGGCCGCATCGCCGACGTACGCGGACGGCGGCGTCTGCTTGTGTTCGCCGTTCCGGCCAGCACAGCGTTGCTGATTTGGTCGTTCAGCGTTGCGGGCGTCGGTCTGTGGCTCGGCGCATTCGGCGCCGGACTCCTCGGCGGAGTCGCCTATCCGGCCTTCGCTGTCTACCGCACCGAGATGTTCCCCACCGGCAACCGCGGGCGCGCCGCTGGCCTGATCACCGCGGCGGCCTTGGTGGGTGGCTCGATCGGTATCCTCGCCAGCGGCCAGCTCCTCGACCGGGGTTGGTCATACGGCGCGACCATGTTGTTGATGGCGGCGGGACAGATCATCGCCGTGGTCATCATCGTGGCTCGCTACCCCGAAACGGCGCACAAGGATCTCGACGAACTCAACCCCGAACCAGCGCTGCTCGCAGGTCCAGCATCCACCGACTGACGGCAGCGGCGATATCGGCGTCGCACCCTTTCAGCTCGTGCGTCTTACCGGCCAACCACACATGGGTGACATCACCTGGGATGGTGGCGGTCCATTGCCGCAACTCGTCGGGGCTGCCGAACGCATCCCGCGTCCCGTGGATGAACAAGCACGGCACATCAAGGTGTGCAAGGTGCTCGACGCGCAGCGTGTCGGGTTTGCCCGGTGGATGGAGCGGATAGGCGATGAGTACCAACCCCGCAGCGGGCATTGCGGCGCCGATGTCGTGACCACCGGCTACAGCCATCGAGCACATCCGGCCGCCCATCGACCGTCCACCAAACACCAACGAGCGAGTGGAGCTACGCCGTTCGGTTGCAAATGCAACTGCTTCCTCCCGCACAGTTTCGAGCAACACTGGAGCTCGGTCGGGTGGGCGTTTGCCAGCAGCGCGGTACGCGAAATTTGCGCGTCGCACCGGCAGCGGCGCAAGCTCGTGTTCGATGCGAAGCAATGACGAATGGTCGCGGTCACTGCCTGCACCGTGAAACAGCAGCAGTCCCTTGAGGGCAACCGACGACTTCACGCGAGCAGAATGCGGCGGGCCTCGCCGAGATCGATGATGGCCTGACCGGCCTCCACTTCGTCGCCGCCGTGATCGGGATGCACCACGCGTAACTGCTCGCGATAGCGGCCCATGACGTCTTTCTTGGTGACTTTGCTGGTGCCGAGCGGGAACCCGAACAACTCGAGCGCCCACGCTCGTGGATCGGCCATAGCCGCCAAAGACGCTGAGGCCGTGCCGGCCAAATGCGCAACGAACGAGGGGCCGATCGGGCCACGCCAGCGCATCGCCTTGTGGATCACCGGGATCAGCGCATGACGGGCCACCAGGTCGAGCCGCTCAATTGCGTAGATGGCACCGAGGATTTGCACGAGTCCGCTGCCGTTGGTGTCGAAACTGAAGTGAACATGCTCGCCCTCGCCCTCCATTCGGTGGCGGCTCACCCCAAGCCCATGGCGATCGACCTGGTAGCGATGACGAAGCCTCGGCTGCACCACCCGTTCGCCCCGGTCCACCTGACCGATAAGACGGTGGATGTCGGCGAGCAGATCGTCGTCGACGTCGGTGAGATGTGCGGCCACCACCGCCCCGAGGAGCAGCCCACCGAAACCGGGCGCCGGCTCAACGGGAAGTACCAGATTGCCGAGCGAGACACGTCTGGTCGGAGTCACCGGGCGCGAATGCCACACCTCGAGTTCAGCCAACAGCATGGCTTCAACGCTAGTGGTGATGGCGAGAACCTAGATGAGCGGGCGCAGCAAATCGTGTAAGTCTTGTGCCACAGGAATCGCGTCGTCGAGATCGGCTTCGGCAGTGACCAAGGTGTCGGCCAATTCCTCGGCGAGCTCGCAGCTGCGTCGCCACACGCCGAGTTCGACGCCGCTGGGGGGACGGTTGGGATGCGCGACCTGCAACGCATCGAGGAGACGCTCCAGACCTGTGGCATCACGAGGGTCGCGGCGAAGGCGCTCGCCGGCCAGAAAGAAGTTGTTGAGCGTTTCGAATGGCAGCTTGTCGGCCTCGGAACCATCATCGAGCACCGGGATGACGTTGCCGCTCTCGACTTCGTCGAGAATGTCGTCGACCGCAGCCTCGTCCTCGGTGGGGACCAGAAGAACATCGCCCTCCCAACGAAACGCAATATCCGCACCGGCAAGTGAATCGGCAACCAGCGAACGCTCGAGGGAGTCCCAGTCGCCGAGGTCGTACTCGGTGAGCGCAGCGTCGGCGGCGAGTTCACCTGCGAGCTCAGCATCGAACTGGGCGGGTGCGTCGTCGCCACAACCGGCGATGCCGAGACGATCCTCGAGTGCCGCGAAGATGCCATCGGTAGCCGATTCGAAATCCTCGGGAACGGCCAACTCGGCGCCGACCCAACCATGGGGGATTTCGTACTCGGCCAACTCTGCGGCGAGTTCGGCCTGCTGGTCGAAGTTCCAACCGCTGAGGTCGTACATCACTCGAATGGCCTCAGGGTCGTTCGCGTTCCAGTCCGTCACACGCGTGACCTTACCGGACGTGTTCGTCGATGAACCCGCCTATGCGTTGATATTCGTCAAGCTGATGGTCAGCCTGACGGAAGCCATGACCCTCGCCGGGATACACGCGCAGTTCCACGAATCCGCCCGCTTCAACGATTCGGGCAGCGAGCAGTCGACTCTGTTCGACATGCACCACAGCGTCGGCGTCGCCGTGGAACATGAGCAACGGCGTGCGGATGCGGTCGGCGAAATTCACCGGCGACCGTTCGTGGTACAGCCCGGCTTCGCCGTGGCGCGCCGGTACCGGACCGACCAGTGTGTGCGAGTAGTGCAACTCAAAGCGATGGCTGCGCTCGGCAAGATCGAACAGATCGGTCACCGGGTATGACACCACCGCCGCCGTCACCAGCTCTGGCCACGACGCAAGCAGACCGAGCACCGTGAACCCGCCCGAGGACCCACCCATCACGACCGTACGCGTCGGCGAACCCCAACCAAGCGCATGCGCCCCGGAGATCACGTCTGCGGTGTCGCTCACATCGAGTTCGCCCCATCGACCGTTCAGCGCCTGCTGGTACCCGCGGCCATGCCCTGTGGACCCGCGATGATCGGGGACAAGAACGTTCCAACCCCGTGACCGCCAATAGGCGATGCGCGGCATGAAGGTGACCTGCCACTGATCGGTGGGCCCGCCGTGCAACCAGCACAGGAGGCGATCCGTCGCAGCGTCGGCGCGATACAGACGCGCGTACAACACCGATCCGTCGGCGGCGATGAAGCAATGGCTTTCGGGCTCGACAAGGGCTTCGTTCTCCCACCCGCTCACCGGGCCGATGTCGACAATGCTGCGTTCCCACGTCGCAGTGTCGTAGACCGCGACGTGGGTTGGCGTACGTGCGCCGGTACGCACCGCAGCAAGCCGATCGCCCTGCCACGAGAGTTGGCCATGCACGGCACGGGCAACCTCGACGACGACCCCGCTGGCCACATCGACGACGCAGAGTCGTCCGAAGCCCTGCTCGTTGCGGGTGAAGGCGATGCGCGCGCCGTCGGGTGACGCCACAACGCTGCGCTGACCGAGACCCCACGTCGGCCCGGCATGCTCGAACGGTTCGTCGACCAAGACCGTTTCGCCCACCCACACGTTGTTCCAGCCCGTGTCGTCGCGCACACACACGATGGTGCCGTCCGGCAGGCATTGTGGCTGTTGGATTGCTCCGGCGGAGGCGACCGTCGCGCTGGAGTCATCCACGAGTGAGCGAGTTTCGATTCGGGCATGGTCCCACGGCATGTGCGGCACATTCCATGCCTGCCAGAACGCACCGCTCGAATCCGGGAACACCTGCGGGTCGAAACAGAAATCGGCTGATCCATCATCGAGCCGGCGCGGTTCACCATCGGGCAGTGGCTGCAGCCAGACCTCGGCCTGATCGACGACGTACACGACCGCACTTGAGTCGGGTGCCACCATGGGTGCTTGCGCAACGCGGTCAGGGCCTTGATTCGAGAGTCGGCGCACCTGACCACCGGGCACGGGTTGCCACCACAGGTTGCCATCGGCCCCGCAGTACACCACGGCCGCACCGTCGGGCGACCAACACCAACAACCGCCTCCGAGACCCCGGCCGGGACGAGGCTGCGGATAGGCCGTCAGCTGGCGCGCCGGCGTGCCATCGAACCGCGAGAGCATCAGCGCGGAGACCCCGGCGCTCGACGCGGCGAAGACCAACATCGTGCCATCGGGAGAGAGTCGCGGTTCGGTGAGATCACGACCACCGATACATCGCTCCGGCGAGATGGGCGTGGTTGTCATCAACGCGAATGTAGTGGCCAAGAGAAATTCGTTTGCATCGCTTCGATGGAACCGGCACAGTGAGCACGCTTCACATGAAGCCCTGACGCTGAGGAGGTGATGCCATGTTGAAAATGTTCACGGACACGGTCGGTTCCGCCGATCGCACCGCGCCAGTCGATGCCAGCCCAGGCATCGCCGGCCTTGGCGTTGCGCTTGCGTCCATCCGCTGCTGCGCCTGATACCGCCAACAGCCGGATCCGAGGCGCAGCCGTGCGCCACCTTGGCTGTATCGCGCAGACCCACGCACCGGAACAGGTGCGTGATTGCCCAGTACACTGACATCAGAAAGGACCGTTATGTACGGTTATTCGAATCCCCACGTAACACTGCAGCTGGTTCACGATCATCAAGAACGCCTCCGTCGCGAGGCTGACCGAACCCGTTTGTACCGCGAGGTGCGACACCTGCAGCGCCGACAACGCACGCCGTAAGGCGGGTCGGACAGACACCGAACGCTATGGTTGCGGTCATGACGACCTCGCAGCAGCCTGACCGCAACCTCGCGCTCGAACTCGTTCGCGTCACCGAATCTGCCGCACTTGCTGCCTCACGCTGGGTCGGTCGTGGCGACAAAAACGGTGCCGATGGTGCTGCCGTCGAGGCCATGCGCACGGTGTTGTCCACCGTCTCGATGGATGGCTTGGTCGTCATTGGCGAAGGCGAAAAAGACGAAGCGCCCATGCTCTTCAATGGCGAGCGCATCGGCGACGGTACGCCCCCGCTCACCGATATCGCGGTCGATCCCATCGACGGCACCACGCTCACCGCGCTCGGCCGCGACAACGCCATTTCGGTCATCGCTGTGAGCGAGCGTGGCACGATGTTCAACCCGGGTCCGTGCGTTTACATGGAGAAGATCGCCGTCGGTCCCGGCGCTGCTGGCGCAATCGACATCACCGCATCCCCCACACAGAACCTGCGCTGGATTGCCAAGGCCAAAGGCGAATCGGTACGCGACCTGACGGTGATGATCCTCGATCGTCCTCGCCACGCCGATCTCATCGACGAGGTCCGCGCCACGGGTGCACGCATTCGTCTCATCACCGACGGCGACATCTTCGGCGCTATCGCCACCTCATGGCCCGAGGCCGGCGTCGATGTGCTCATCGGAATCGGTGGCACACCTGAGGGCGTGATCGCTGCTGCCGCGCTGAAGTGCATGGGTGGCGAGATCCAGGGCCGATTGTGGCCGCGCAACGAACATGAACGAGCTGCTGCTCTTGCTGCGGGCTATGACCTCGACCGTGTACTCACCAAGGACGATCTCGTGCGCGGCGATAACTGCTTCTTTGCCGCCACCGGCATCACCGACGGCGAGCTGCTCCGCGGAGTGCGCTATGACGGTGGCGGAGCGCGCACCCAGTCATTGGTGATGCGCTCACGTTCGGGCACGGTGCGTCTCATCGACGCCCGTCACCGCATCGACAAGCTGAAGACTTTCGCGTCCGTCGATTATGAATAGGCAAGGCGTGCTTGCGTCTATTCGCCGGAGCGCTGTACCAACGAACTGAGCCGGCGCGTGATTGCGCGAGGCGTGACTCCGGTCGCAACAGTGATGCCCTTGTACATGATCCCCGGAACCGATAGTGCCTTGCCCTTGGCCACGTCGGCCAGCCCACCGGCCGCCACGTCGTCGACGTTCAACCATGCGAAGTTGGGGAAACTCGATGCGTACGAATCGGTGTTGCTCACGCTCTGGAACTCGGTCTTGGTGAGTCCGGGGCACAGCGCCGTCACATGCACGCCGGTGCCGCGCACCTCTTCGTGCAGGCTCTCGGTGAGGCTCGTGACAAAGGCCTTGGTGGCGGCGTACACGGCAAGGCGGGGCGCTGGTTGGAAGCTGGCCATGCTGCTCACGTTGAGCAGATAGCCGCGACCGCGCGGGATCATCACGCGCAGCGCGGCGTTCGACAGCGTCGTGAGCGCCTGCACGTTGAGGCCGATTTCGTCGTGGAGTCGATCGGGGTCTATCTCATGGAACAGCCCCGACGTTCCGAAACCGGCGTTGTTGACCACGAGGTCGATGGGTTCGTCCGTGCTCAGCACCCGGGTCTGCACGGCGGCAAGGCCCTTGGTGGAGTTGAGGTCTGCGGTGAGCACTTCGAACCCTGTGTAGCGGGCCGCCAGCTCGTCGAGGCGATCGGTGCGGCGAGCGACCAACACCGTGGGCACTCCGGCCTGGCCGAGCAGGTGGGCCATGGCCTCGCCGATACCGCTGGACGCGCCGGTGAGCAAGGCGGACGTGAACGGGTATGTCTGCATGACCTTCACCCTATTGGGTGTTTGGGCTAGTGGTTCGTCGCAGAGGTACCGGCAAGACCGCCGGTTGCATTGAGACGCGCATGCGCCCGTGACAGTGCGGCAGCAGCTTCGACATCATGTTCGCGGCGCAGCGCTTCCTCGGCAGCGTCCTTCGCGCGCAGCGCGCGAACGCGGTCGATCTGCTCGCCGATCTCGGCAACGTCGGACAAGATGTTGACCTTGTTGTTGCTGACTTCCACGAAGCCACCGTGCACAGCAACATCGACGATGCTGCCATCTTCCATGTAGAGGCGCGTATGGCACTCGGTGAGCGCACCGAGGAACGGTGCATGACCAGCAAGGAACGCAATCTCACCCGAGCCGAGCGTGCGCGTGATGACCTGCGTGGCCTCGCCGGTGAAGAGAACCCTCTCCGGCGAGACAACGCTCACGGTCATCGTGGCGGCACTCATGATCAGGCAGCGCCTTCGTGCAGGGCCTTGGCCTTGGCCAGAACCTGCTCGACGCCGCCCACGTTCAAGAACGCCTGCTCGGGAACCGTGTCGAGTTCGCCGTTGACGATGGCCTCGAAGCTCTCGACGGTCTCGTTCACCGGCACGGTTTCGCCGCTGACGCCGGTGAAGACCTCGGCCACGTAGAACGGCTGGCTCAGGAAGCGCTGCACCTTACGGGCACGTGACACCGTCAGGCGGTCCTCTTCGGACAACTCGTCGAGACCGAGAATCGCGATGATGTCCTGCAGCTCCTTGTAGCGCTGCAGGATCTCCTGCACGCGGCGAGCGACTCGGTAGTGGCGCTCGCCCACGACCTCGGGCGACAAGATGGTGGAGGTCGAAGCCAACGGGTCCACGGCCGGGTAGATGCCCAACGAGGCGATCTGGCGGCTGAGCTCGGTGGTGGCATCGAGGAAGGTGAACGTGGTGAACGGAGCCGGGTCGGTGTAGTCGTCGGCGGGCACGTACACGGCCTGCAGCGACGTGATCGAACGGCCGCGGGTCGAGGTGATGCGCTCCTGTAACTGGCCCATCTCGTCGGCCAAGGTGGGCTGGTAACCCACGGCTGACGGCATACGTCCGAGCAGCGTGGACACTTCTGAGCCGGCCTGCACGAAGCGGAAGATGTTGTCGACGAACAACAACACGTCCTGGTTCTGTACGTCGCGGAAGTACTCGGCCATCGTGAGCGCCGAGAGCGCAACGCGCAAGCGAACTCCAGGTGGCTCGTCCATCTGGCCGAACACGAGGGCGGCTTTTTCGAACACGCCGGACTCGGCCATTTCGATCATCAAGTCGGTGCCCTCACGGGTGCGCTCGCCGACACCGGCGAACACCGACACGCCACCGTGGTTCTGCGCCACGCGACGAATCATCTCGGTGATGAGCACGGTCTTACCCACGCCCGCACCACCGAACAGGCCGATCTTGCCACCGGCCACGTAGGGCGTGAGCAGGTCGATGACCTTGATGCCGGTTTCGAACAGGCGCTTCGAGGGCTCGAGCGCATCGAAGTCGGGGGCGGGACGGTGAATGTCCCAGCGCTCGACATCGTCGAAGTCGGCGTTGTCGCCATCGAGCACTTCGCCCCACACGTTCCACACGTGGCCGAGTGTGCGGTTACCGACGGGCACGTTGATACCGCGGCCGGTGTTGCGCACGGGCGTGCCACGAGTGAGACCGTCGGTGGGCTTGAGGCATACTGCGCGGATACGGCCCTCGCCGAGTTGCTGGGCAACTTCGGCGAGCACGGTCACGGGCACGCCGTCGACGCTCACGGTGAACTCAACCGCGTGGTTGAGTTCGGGAAGAGCGCCACGGGGGAACTCGACGTCGATCACGGGGCCGGCAATGCCGACAACGCGACCATCTTTGCGATCTGTTTCAGTCATGGTCATGGCTGGCTGTTCCTTGTGCTTTCTCTACTCGTCTTCTTCGAATTCAGGCGTGTGCGTCAGCTCGGTCGAGATCATCGATGTCGACGTAGCGAACGTTTTTGGTCTTGCTGGACCCGAGGGCCTCGGCACCACTGACGATCTCCATGATCTCGGTGGTGATCGAGTCCTGACGGGCTCGGTTCATGATGCGGGCGAGGCTCTTGATGAGCTCTTCCGCGTTGTCGGTAGCGCTCTTCATCGCACGTTGGCGGAATGCATGCTCGCTGGCAGCGGCGTTGAGCAATGCTGCGTAGATACGAGCTTCCACGTAGCGGGGCAGCAGGGTTTCCAGAATCGTGCCGGGATCTGGCTCGAACTCGTAGTCGCCGACGGCGGCGGGCTTGGCATCGCCGATGACGGATTCGGTCTCGAGCGGCACCAGCGGACGCAGCACGACTTCTTGGCTACCCGCAGAGATGAAGCGGGTGTACACGAGCAGCACCTTGTCGACTTCGCCGCTCTGGAACAGCTCGATCACGTGCTTGCCGATCGTTCGAGCGTGATCGTAGGTGGGGTTCTCGCTGAAGCCGCCGAAGGTGGCGTTGCGGTTGTAACCACGGAAGCGGAAGTAATTGTCGGCCTTACGGCCAACGGCGACGATCTCGTAGCCGAGGCCGTTGAGCACATCGGCTTTGATCTCGCCCTCGGCGGCGCGCTGCACACCGGTGTTGTAACCGCCGCACAGACCACGGTCGGCGCTGATGACGACGTAGCAGGTGTTCTTGATCTCACCGCGACCGGCAAGCAGAGGCGAACCCCGGCCCGCACCCGCTGCAGCGAGATCTCTGACGACCTCGGTGATCTGATCGCTGTAGGGCACGGCTGCCTGCACCCGCTGCTGCGCCTTGACAATGCGCGACGCGGCGATGAGTTCCATGGCGCGCGTGATCTTCTTCGTTGCCTGGACGCTGCGAATGCGTCCGCGAAGAATGCGCTCCTGACCTCCGGCCATCTAGATCACTCCGTTGCCAGGGTTTTGTCGCTGTGTGCTTCGCCCACCACGCCGGCATCGGTGGCGGTGGGGTCGGCCGCACGTGCGGCGGCGGCGTCGGCATCGGCCGACTGGAACTGGGTCTTGAACGCAGCGACGAGGTCGCCGAGTTCAGTCGGCACATCGGCCTTCGGGTTCGACCGCATGCCCGCAAGCACGCCGGCATTGCGGGTACGCATGAACTCGAGCAGACCAGTTTCGAAACGGCGCACATCGGCCACGGGCAGATCGTCGAGATAGCCCTTCGTGCCGGCGAACACCACAACGACTTGTTCTTCGACGGGCATCGGGCTGTTGAGCGGCTGCTTGAGCAACTCGACGAGGCGGTAGCCACGCTCGAGCTGGGCTTTGGAGATGGCGTCGAGTTCGGAACCGAATGTGGCAAACGCCTCGAGCTCGCGGAACTGGGCGAGGTCGAGCTTGAGCGTGCCGCTCACGGTCTTCATTGCCTTGATCTGCGCCGCGCCACCGACTCGGCTCACCGAGATGCCCACGTCGACCGCCGGGCGCACGCCCGACTTGAACAGGTTGTCCTGCAGGTACACCTGACCATCGGTGATGGAGATCACGTTGGTGGGGATATACGCCGAGACGTCGCCTGCTTTTGTCTCGATCACCGGCAACGCGGTGAGCGAACCAGCACCGCGCTCGTCGCTGAGCTTGGCGGCACGCTCGAGCAGGCGGCTGTGGAGGTAAAACACGTCGCCGGGGTAGGCCTCGCGGCCCGGTGGGCGGCGCAGCAAGAGCGACACCTGGCGATAGGCCTCGGCCTGCTTGGAGAGGTCGTCGTACACGATCAGCGCGTGCTCACCGTTTTCCATCCAGTGCTGACCCATCGCGCAACCGCCGTATGGGGCGAGGTACTTGAAGGGTGCGGGCTCGCTCGCAGGAGCGGCGACCACGACGGTGTATTCCATCGCGCCGTACTGGCGGAGGGTCTCCACAGTCTGGGCGATGGTAGAACCCTTCTGCCCGATGGCGACGTAGATGCACTTCACGCCGAGGCCACGCTGGTTGATGATGGCGTCGACGGCGACGGTGGTCTTGCCGGTCTTGCGATCGCCGATGATCAGCTGACGCTGGCCACGGCCGATGGGGGTCATTGCGTCGATCGACTTGATGCCGGTCTGTAGCGGCTCATGCACGGGCTTGCGGCCCATGATGCCGGGCGCCTGGATCTCGACGCGGCGCTGGATGGCACCGACGAGATCGCCCTTGCCGTCGATGGGTACACCAAGAGCGTTCACCACGCGACCCAGCAGCGCGTCGCCAACCGGCACGGCGAGGATGCGGCCGGTTGCCTTCACGGGCTGGCCTTCCTCGATGGCGTCGGCGTTACCGAGCACCACTGCACCGATGGAGTGCTCGTCAAGGTTGAGGGCCAGGCCCACCGAACCATCGGCGAACTCGAGCAGCTCGTTCACGCCGCAGTCGGGCAGGCCGGTGACGCGAGCGATACCGTCACCCACTTCGGCAACGCGACCCACGGTGCGGGCTTCGAGCGAGGGCTCGAAACCCTCGAGATTCTTTTTCAGTGCTGCGGCAATGTCGCCGGCGCTCAACGTGAGCTCTGCCATGTCGTTTCCGTTTCCTATGGTGCCGGGCTCTTAGAGCCGGGCCTTCAACTGGTCGAGGCGGGTACGGACGCTGCCGTCAATGACGGTGTCGCCCACAGTGGCGACGATTCCTCCGAGCACGGAAGGATCGACGACAACTTTCAGGTTCACCTGCTTGCCGGTGGCGTTTGCCAGAGCGGCAGCAAGGCGGATTTGCTGTTCGGAGGTGAGCGCCACAGCACTGCGAACCTCGGCAACTTCGAGGTTCTTGGCGCTACTCGCGCGCTGCACCAACTGATCGATGATGGCGGGGAGGTCGCGACCGCGACCCGTGCCCACCACCATGCTCACCAGCTGAGTGGTGGTGGAGGTTGCCTTGCCGCCGAGCAGATCTTCGACAATGGCCTGACGCTTGGCGGCAGGGATCATGTCGTCGGTGAGCGCGCTGCGCAATGCCTCACTGCCCTCGTAGCTGCGGGCAAAACGGAACAACTCGTCTTCGACCTCGTCGAGCGAGCCTTCGGCGCGGGCGATCTCGAACAGAGCCCGGGCGTAGCCTTCGATACGTGCGTCGCTCATGCGGAGGCACCTACTTTCTGGATGAATGCCTCGATGAGATCCTGATGCGTTGCGCCGTCGATGGACTCGGCAACGGCACGCTCTGCCGCGCTGGCAGACAGACGGGCAATCTCGCCGCGCAGCTCATCGGCACTGCGACCCTTGGCGGTCTCGATGTCGGCAATGGCACGAGCCTTCATCTCGGCGACCTCGGTCTCGAGGCGGCTGCGGCCGTCGGCCAACATCGCTTCGGCCTGTGCGGCAGCTTCGGCGAGCAGACGCTCGCGCTCAGCGCCGATGTCGCCCTTGGCCTGACGAATGTCGGCGGCCTCGGTGGCGGCACTGGCCTTGTCGCCTGCTGCATCGTCGAGTTCTTTTTGGATGCGAGCGGTGCGAGCAGCCATGCCCTTCTTCATTGCCGGCCCGGCGAATTTGACCAGCAGCGCAAAGATGATGAGCGAGGCAGCGATGCCGTAGATCAGCTCGGCGCGCTCTGGCCAGATCCACGAACTGGTGGTGATGCCCTGGCTGTCCTGATGCGGCGGCTCGGTGCCGCTGGCAACGAGATGCGCGATACGAATGAGTGCGTTCATCGTGTTGCCCCGGCTCCCATGACGTCGGCGACGACCCGATTGACGAGCGTTACATCAGGGCGCTTACCCACCGCGAGCTCGATGGCCCGCCCACTCACATCGGCGACGGCTGATTCGATCTGCGACTGCACGGCGAGTCGTGCCGCGTCGTTCTCGGCTGCCGCGGCGTTGCGGTGCTCGGCGATCTCGGCGTTGACAACTGCGAGGCGAGCAGTGCGCTCGGTCTCAAGTGTCTGACGCACGGCGTCGATGTGTGCGGCCGCTTCGGCCTTCACACCTGCGAGTTGCGCTTCATAGCCGGCTACTTCAGCCTTGGCGGCTGAGCGTGTGGCCTCGGCACCTTCGTGATCGGAGCGGATGCCCGCGTAGCGAGCGTCCATGCCCTTCTTCAGCCGGGGGAACAGCCAAAAGCGCATGAGTACGGCAAAGACCACGAATGATCCGCCGCCCCAGGCCACTTCTTTGAGCTCGGGCGCGATCGGGCTCGGGCCCGGCTTGACGACTTCACCTGAAATCGGCACAGCTGAAATCGGCACAGCTGAAATCGGCACCGCTGAAATCGGCACAGCCGAAATGGGCACCGCTGAAATCGGCTGAGCGTCGGTTGAGGTTGTCTGTTCTGCAGTGGGGTTCGCCGGCACGGTGGTGTCACTCTTGACGAGGTGAACCGTGAACGCCGAACCCGACTGGATGACGACGGCTGTCAGCACGTCAGCTCCTTGTGGGAGTGGGTGGACGGATGGATTTAGAGGCCGATGAGGATGAAGACCACGAAGCCGATGAGGGCCAGTGCTTCGGTGAAGGCGATACCGAGGAACATGGTGGTACGCACCATGCCGGCTGCCTCTGGCTGGCGGGCCATGGCCTCGACGGACTTGCCGACGATGTAACCAATGCCGATGCCAGGTCCGATCGCGGCGATGCCATAGGCAAAGCCTGCACCGATCGCCGCGTTGGCCTTCTTCTGCTCGTCACCGGTGAGACCAGCGGCGACGACGTGTGAAATTGCTTCCATGGGATGGATTCTCCTGTGTTGTTTTCTCTGTGGGAGATGGGGTTAGTGCTCGGCGTGAGTCGAGCTGCCGATGTAGACGGCGGTGAGAATGGTGAAGATGTAGGCCTGCAGGAACACCACGAGCACTTCGAACGCAGTGAGGAACACCAACATGAAGAACGGCAAGATGCCGCCGATGTTGAGCAGCGGTACGTGGGTCTTGGCTTCGAACATCGCCTCGCTGAGCAACGCGAACGTGACGAGCAAAATGTGCCCAGCAAGCATGTTGGCGAAGAGTCGCACGGTGAGCGAGAGCGGGCGCACGATGATGGTGGAGAAGAACTCGATGAGCCCCACTAGTGGCTTCAGTGCCACCGGCACGCCGGGGGGCCACAGCAGGTTGGTGAAGTAGCGGATCTTCTGGTGCTTCAGGCCGGTGCCGATGAACACGATCCACACGAGCAGCGACAAGAACAGCGGGATCGCAATGCGCGCCGTTGCGGGCATCTGGATGATGGGCACGATGCCTGTGGAGTTACAGAGCAGAATGAAGATGAACAGGCTCAACAGGAACGGGGTCCAGGGCAGGCCCTCTTTACCCATCGTCTGCATGATGACGCTGTCTTCGATGAACTCGACCGAGGTCTCGGCGAGGTTGCGGATGCCCGTGGGAGCGACCGCGGCGTCCTTGCTACCGGCGAGGAGGAACACGAGGCTGCCGATGATCGCTGCCGCGACAGCGATCAGCGAGATCTTGTTGAACGAGTTGGTGAGATCTTGCCAGCGCAGGATTTCGTTAATGGGTGGAAATTCAAGACCCAACACAGTTGATTCCGTTCCTCTCAGTGCGAACGAGATGGTTTGAGGCCGGGGTGAGCCAGCGAGGCAGCAACGTACTTCAGTTCCCAGGCCAAGAGACCGAGGTGCGACACGATGATGGTCAATCCGAGGGCTGGACGCGAAATCCAACCGGCATCTTTCACCAGAAACACGGCGAGGAAAAGCACGCCGAGCCGGATGAGGTACCCAAACAGGATGGCACCCATCATGAGTCCGAGCGAAATGCGCGCGGTCACAGCGATGAGGCCGGCGGCAACCGCAAAGTTCACGAGCACGAGCGCGAGGGCGTACGCCGACGACGACACACCGGCCATGCCCCAGATCACACCACACAGGGCCACGAGTACTGGGCCGACGATGAGACCGCGACGAATCATGTCGCGAGACACCTCGACCTCGGGTGCGGCGCCGTCGAGACGGGTGACCATGGGTGACGGCGTATTCGTCATCACCGGACGGCGGACTTTCCCTGACGCGACGTAACGCGACGTTCCGCTTCGAGCTGCTTCATGCGAGCGTCGTAGCCGTACCACATGCTCGCGAACTGCCCGACCAACGCGAGCACGACCATGATGATCATGAACACCGGCTTGGTACCGAGCCAACGGTCAAGGGCATACCCGACGCCGAGGAACATCAGCACGAGAATGGCGAACTCCATACCGCGGCCGACGCCTTCATTGGCGTTGCTGCGGGTGCTGGGCTTGACGCGTTTGCGGGCGAGGAGGTCCATGTCGAGAAGGGCGCATCCCGAGCCAGCGACGCCGATGTCGAGAAGCTTGTGAACGCGAGAACAATCTAGCCGCTCGTTTCCAATTTCTCCAATTCGGAGTCACTGTTCGCGCCATTTTGGGCACGGCTCTTTCGGGCCTGCGGGTGCAGCACCGTGAACAGTCCGAGACCCAGTGCCAAGACGCCGAGTGTTGCCAGTGTGGCGCCACCGGTGGTGAACACCGGATAAAGCACGAACGCCGACAGTAGCGCCGTCCACAACCACAAGATCAGGACGGCGCGACGCTGACCATGACCGAGATTCATCAGGCGGTGATGGAGATGCCCCTTATCGGCCGCAGCCAGGCTCTGGCGTCGGGTGGCACGTCGAACGATGGCGAACAACGTGTCGACAATCGGCACGCCGAGGATGAACAACGGGATGAACAACGGCGCAAAGAAGAAGTACGACTGACCGAAACGCTGCTGTGTGACGGGATCGGCCCTACCACCCACGACGCTGGTGGCCGCGGCCATGAGCAGACCCAGCAGCAGTGCCCCGCTATCCCCCATGAAGATCTTGGCTGGGTTGAAGTTGTGCGGCATGAAGCCCAAACAAATGCCCACGGTGATGATGCACACGAGGGGCGCGATGCTGTCGCGGGTGAGCACACCCTGGTTCTGCAGCTCGGTGCTGTACAAAAAGAACGCGCCCGCCGCGATTGCCACGATGCCGGCTGCCAGACCGTCGAGGCCGTCGATGAGGTTGATCGCCTGACTCATGCCGAGCAGCCACACGATCGTCACCAACGGCACCCACTCGTCGGCGAGCACGAACACGTCGACCAACGGAACGCGGAAGTAGAACATCGTGACGCCGTAGTAGACCAATGCCATACCCGCAAATACGGTGCCGACCACCTTCGCCGGCGCCGAGATATCGCGCACGTCGTCGATGAGCCCAACGACGAACATGATCGTGGCTGCAACGAGAACACCACGCGGTTCGGAGTTGCGCGAGTACAGCGGATCGAACGAGTTCATCAACCGGCTGAGGGTGAGCGCGATCACAAAGCCCGCATACATCGCGATGCCACCGACGTCGGGAGTGGGCACCGTGTGGACGCGCCGCTCGTCGGGCGGGACCACCCAATCGAGTCGTCGGGCCACTTTGGCCACCAGCGGCGTGAGCACAAAGGTCGCGCCTGCCGCGCAGCCGCCCACGATGATGTAGGCAGCGGTATCTGGCATCGGGATGACGTTAGTTCGGCGGATGCGTGACTGGTGCCGTCAGATGTAGACGGGGAAGCGGGCGCACAAGGCCCCGACCCTCTGGCGCACATCGGCGAGTACCGCCGAGTCCGTGCGTCCGCGTAGTGCTTCTGCGATGAGCGCAGCGATTTCGTTCATCTCCGCGAGTTGCATGCCCTGCGTCGTGACGCTCGGTGTACCGATGCGCACGCCGCTGGTGACGAACGGGCTGCGCGTGTCGTTGGGAACAGTGTTTTTGTTCAGCGTGATGCCCGCTTCGTCGAGCACGCTCTGGGCTTCCTTGCCGGTGAGTTCGGCGTCGAAGGGGCGCAGGTCTACCACCATCAGGTGGTTGTCGGTGCCGCCGCTCACGAGGCGGAATCCCTGATGCGCCAACGCAGCGGCGAGTGCCGAAGCATTGGCAACGATCTGCGCGGCGTACACGGCGAAGCTCGGATGCATCGCCTCACGGAACGCAACGGCCTTGCCGGCAATAGCGTGCTCGAGGGGACCACCCTGGCTGCCCGGGAAGACGGCCTTGTCGATCTTCGCGGCGTGCTCGGCCTTGGAAAGAATGCACCCGCCACGCGGGCCACGCAGGGTCTTGTGGGTGGTGAACGTGACCACGTCGGCAAACGGCACTGGGTTCGGATGCGCGCCACCTGCGATCAGGCCGGCCAGATGAGCAACATCGAACATGAGCAACGCGCCCACTTCATCGGCGACGCTCTTGAACACCTCGGGGTCGAGCCGGCGTGGATAGCTCGTCGTGCCCGCGACGATCATCTTCGGGCGATGCTCGAGCGCAAGGTCGCGCATCGCGTCGTAGTCGATTCGCTCGTCGCTCGGATCCACCTTGTATGACACGAAGTTGTAGAAGATTCCGCTCGCGTTCACCGGCGACCCATGGGTGAGGTGTCCACCGTGGTCGAGGCTGAGGCCCATGATCGTGTCGCCCTTGTCGAGCATGCCGAGATACACGGCCATGTTCGCGCTTGCACCGCTGTGCGGCTGCACGTTGGCGTGTTCGGCCCCGAAGAGCTCCTTGACTCGTGAGATGGCGAGCGCCTCAATGTCGTCGACGATGGCATTGCCACCGTAGTAGCGCTTGCCGGGATACCCCTCGGAGTACTTGTTCGTGAGCACCGAAGCCGTGGCACGCATCACCGCCGGCGAGGTGAAGTTCTCGCTCGCGATGAGCTGCAGGCCCGTTGATTGGCGAACGAGTTCGCGGTCGATGAGGTCAAAGACAGCAGTATCGGGTTCGCGATCAGATGGCCACGGCATGGTGATGTCTCCTGTGTGAGATGGGGTGCAGGTGGGTCCATCGCATCAGCGGAAGGACTCCTGAGTTTCGATTTCCGTGATCTGGGCGACACGGCGTTGGTGGCGGCCGCCTTCGAATGGTGTCTCGAGAAAGATTGCCAAGATCTCCTCAGCCAGGCCTTCGCCCACCACACGAGCGCCCATGCTCAGCACGTTTGCATTGTTGTGCTGGCGAGCCATGCGCGCCGTGTACAAGTCGTTGCACAGCGCGGCGCGAACACCCCGCACCTTGTTCGCTGCGAGTTGCTCGCCCTGCCCGCTGCCGCCGAGCACAATGCCCAGATCCGCGTCGCCGTCGCGCACGCTGCGACCGACCCCCGCGCAGATGGGCGGGTAATCACAACTCGCTGTGCTGTGGGTGCCGTGGTCGTCGACCGTATGCCCGCCCGCTTGCAGGACACCGATGAGATGCTGCTTGAGTTCGTAGCCGGCGTGGTCGGACCCGATCGCGATGCGTGACACACGGCGAGTGTAGAGCGATGAACTGCGCTCACCTCAAACGTGCAAATGGAAGCGTCGCCACAGGACATGGCCGAAATTGGTCATAACCTCGGCTGCTATGCCTATCGACCCCCGCACCCCCGTGCTCATCGGCGGCGGCCAGTACGCACACCATGCCGCAGGCCTCGATGATGCCCTGCATCCAGTTGCGTTAATGGCTGAGGCCGTCGCTCGGGCCACAGCCGACGCAGGACTCTCCACAATGCCGAACCCCGATTCGATTCGCGTCGTGAGCCTGCTCAGCTGGCGATACGGCGATCCCGCGTACGTACTCGCACAGCATCTCGGTCTCACACCGCGCGAGACCGTACTCACCACCAACGGCGGCAACAGTCCGCAAACGCTCGTGAACACCTCTGCCGGGCACATTCAATCCGGCGAGATCGACCTCGCGATTCTCGCCGGCGGCGAGGCATACCGATCGCGCATTCGGGCTCGTCGTGATGGATTCGAACTGCCATGGCCAAAGGCACCCGAGGGCCAGCTGCCCCGAGTGCTCGGCCACGACCTCGACATGAGTAACCCGATCGAACGGGCCCACGGCATCGTCATGCCGGTACAGGTGTATCCCATCTTCGAGACGGCCATTCGAGCCGCGGCCGGACGCTCCGTGGAAGCACAGCAGCGCATCAGCAGCGAGCTGTGGGCGCGGTTCAGCAACGTGGCCGCAGCCAACCCGAACGCGTGGCGACAGCAGGCGCGCACCGCTGACGACATCCGCACGCCCAGCTCCGCGAATCGAATGATCGGCTTTCCTTACACGAAATACATGAACTCGAACAACGATGTCGACATGGGCGCCGCGCTCATCATGTGCAGCGTCGAGAAGGCACAGTCGCTTGGCGTGCCCCGTGATCGGTGGGTTTTCATTCACGCCGGAGTCGATTGCCACGAGCACCAGTTCATGTCGAATCGCGACAACTTCGCGACGACGCCGGCCATCGAACTCGGTGGCCGTGCAGCACTCGAATTGGCCGGTATGAACATCGACGACATCGACATTGTCGACCTCTACAGCTGCTTCCCCTCGGCGGTACAGCTGGGCGCCCAGTCGCTCGGGCTGTCGTTGGATCGTCAGCTCACCCGCACCGGTGGGCTTCCGTTTGCCGGCGGACCGTGGAACAACTACGTGATGCACGCCATTGCCACCACCATCAACGATCTCCGTTCAGGTGCCGGCACCAACGCGCTGGTGTGGGGAAACGGCGGCTACGCCACCAAGCACTCATTCGGTATCTACAGCACCAGCGAGCCGCTTCAGGGATTTAGGCACGGCTCACCACAAGCGCAGATCGACGCGATGCCACGACGCGAGTTGGCCGATGGCCCCGACGCCGCCGGTCCGGTCACCATCGAGGCATACACCGTGATGCACGATCGTGACGGCAACCCAGAGACCGCGTTCGTCGCCTGTCGCCTGGCAGATGGCCGCCGAGCCTGGGGCGCATCCACCGCTGCCGCACTCGCCGCCGCGATGTGCGTCGGCGAGTGGGTCGGACGCTCGGCCACCCTCGATGCCGAGGGCGCGCTCACCATCGCATGACGCGGTGCGCGAATGGCATGCTCTAGACCATGCCCGCAACGACTCCGATACCGCCCTCCATCATCCTCGACTGCGATCCGGGTCATGACGACGCAATCGCGATCGTCGTCGCCGCGCAGCACACGAATCTGCTGGGAATCACTACGGTTGCCGGCAACGCTCCGCTCACGCTCACCACACGTAACGCACTCATCATGACCGACCTACTCGGTATCGACACACCGGTGCACAGCGGCGCCGAACGACCGCTCGTTGCGCCGCCGCGACACGCCGGATACGTGCACGGCGCGAGCGGCCTCGATGGCGCCGATCTGCCCGAACCGAGCCGACCCGTCGACAGCAACCATGCAATCGACTTCATCATCGATACCTGTCGCAACACCGAGGGCGTGTGGCTGGTGCCCATCGGCCCGCTCACCAACATTGCATTGGCGCTGCGGGCCGCACCCGACCTCGCTGGCCGCATCGCCGGTATCTCGTTGATGGGGGGCGGCACGTTCGGCAACCGCACTGCTGCTGCCGAGTTCAACCTGTGGGCCGACCCGGAGGCCGCGGCGATGGTGTTCGACTACGGCGGGCCGTTGATGATGAGCGGTCTCGATGTGACCCATCAGTTTCAGGCGACGCCCGATCGCGTCGACAAAGTCCGCGCCTTACCCGGCCGCCTCGCCGAACTGCTCGCAGATCTGCTCGTGTTCTTCAGCCACACCTACACGACGCGGCACGACGACATGGGTGGCGCAGCGGTGCACGATCCGATCGCCGTCATGGCGCTCACCCACCCCGAGTTGTTCACCGTCGTGCGGCGGCACGTGGTCATCGAGGTATGGGGCGAGCACACACGCGGTATGACGCTGATCGATCAGAGGTCTCTGATCGAGCGTCGCCCGCCAAACTGCGACATGCTCACCCATGTCGATGCCGACGCGGCCTTTGACGTGATCGTGCGAGCCATCGCCGCATTCAGCCGCTGACCACGATCAGTCGTACGCGGTCGGGTTACTGTCGGCCTATGCGCGCAGCCGTGATCCGTGATTGGCAACTCCGAGTCGACGACATTGCCGAGCCCACGCCCGGACCTGGCCAGGTGCTGACGAAAGTACTCGCATGTGGAATCTGTGGGAGTGACTTACATCTCTTGCAGCATGGTCGCGAACAGCGGGCCCTCGCAGAGAAGTTCAGCGAGGGCTTGGCTCCCGAGCCCGTCTCGATGCAGATGTTCGTGCCCGAGCGCGACATGGTGATGGGTCACGAGTTCTGTTGCGAGGTCGTCGAACTCGGACACGGAGTCAGCAACCTCACGGTTGGCGATGTGATCGTGTCGATGCCGGTTGCGTTCGATCACACAGGCCTGCACGGCATTGGTTTCAGCAACACCTACAACGGTGGTTACGCCGAGATGATGGTGCTCAACGAGATGATGGGTATCAAGGTGCCGGCAGGGTTACCGCCTGAGCTCGCCTCGCTCACCGAGCCGCTCGCAGTGGGCGTGCACGCCGTGGCAAAGAGTCGTATCACCACCGGCGAGTCGGCCATCGTCATCGGACTCGGCCCAGTCGGGCTGGCCTGCATTGCCGAGTTGAAGATGCGCGGTATCGGCCCCATCGTCGCAGCCGACTTCTCCCCCAAGCGCCGTGCCTTGGCCGAGACCATGGGGGCCGACATTGTCGTGGACCCGCGCGAGACCACTGCGATCGACGCGTGGCGCCAGGCGGACGGCATGCGTCCGGTCGTGATCTTCGAAGCGGTCGGCGTGCCGGGCATGATCAACGAGGCGATGCGCGTCGCCCCACGGAACAGCCGCATTCTCGTTGTTGGTGTGTGCATGCAGCAGGACATCATCCACCCGATGCTGGGCATCAAGGGCGAGTTGAACATTCAGTTCGCACTGGGCTACGAGCCAACCGAGTTTGCTGCCGCGCTCGAGGCCATCGCCGATGGCAAGGTTGATTTGTCGTCGTGGATCACTGGAACGGTGGACATCAGTGGCGTGCCGCAGGCCTTCGTCGATCTTGGCAACCCCGAGGCACACGCCAAGGTCCTGGTGACGCCCCACTAGCGTGTGGTGGGCTGCGAACTCGACATGAACGACCTCGACCTCACCTTTCCACGACAGTACGCACGTACGCAGCGACTCACGCTCGGCGAGCCGCGCACGGTCACTGTCTCACCCGATGGCATGCGAGTCGTGTTCTGCCGCAGCGAAGCCGGCGACGACCCCGTGAACTGCCTCTGGGTGCTCGATCTCGCCACCGGACGCGAGCGAATGGTGGCCGATCCTCGCCAATTGCTGGCCGCACACAACCCCGCCCACACGACGGGTGACCTGCCCGTCGAGGAACTCGCACGGCGCGAGAGAGCCCGCGAGAGCGCAGGCGGCGTGGTGGCGTATGCCACCGATGCAGCGGTGACGGTGGCGGCGTTCTCGCTGAACGGTCGACTCTTTGGCGCAGGCCTCATCAGCGGCGGCGCTCGCGAGCTCACGGTGCAGGGCCCTGTGTTCGACCCGCGCCCTGACCCCACGGCCCAACGCGTTGCCTACGTGAGCGGCACCACATTGCGAATCGGCGAACTCGACAACAGTAGTTGGGAGCTCGCTGCCGAGGCCAACGACCATGACCACATAGTCACCTGGGGCAGCGCTGAGTTCGTCGCAGCCGAGGAAATGGGTCGCCACCGCGGCTTTTGGTGGTCACCCGATGGTTCCCGCATCGCAGCAGCGCGTGTCGATACTTCTCCGGTAGCGACGTGGTACATCGCCGATCCGGCGCATCCGGATGCCCTGCCCGCCGAGCACAGGTATCCGTCAGCGGGCACCGACAACGCGGTCGTTTCGCTCCATATCTTTACCGTTGCAAACGCCTCGTTTGTCGATCGATCGCCGATCACGGTGCAGTGGGACAGCGACTCGTACCCATACCTTGCCAGCGTCATCTGGGCCGCCACCGAACGACTGCTCCTCACGGTTCAGTCGCGTGATCAGACCGAGTTGCTGGTGCTCGAAGCCGATCCTGGAACCGGTGAGACCACCGTACTCTTTCACGACACCAACGATCAGTGGGTCGAGCTGGTGTCTGGCACCCCGGCGCTGATGGCCGATGGGCGTCTGGTGATGGCGGGCGATCGCGCCGGAGCGATGCGTCTGCTCATCGGAGGCGAGGAACAGTCGCCGCCGAATGTGCAGGTGCGCTCGATCTCCGGGGTCACCGCCGACGCGGTTACGTTCGTGGCCAATCCAATCGACGACCCAACGGTGCATCACGTGTGGCGGTGGACGCCCGATGTCGGATGCGAGTGTCTCACGTCTGAACCGGGCGTGCATCAGGCCACCGTCGGTGGAACTACCACTGCCATCCGCTCTGCCACGCTCGATACGCACGGCGCAGCCCTGCGCGTCGGCGGGCTCACCATCGGCTCCAACGCGCACACGGCACTCGTGGAACCCAACGTGACCATCTACCGCGTAGGCGACGACGACCTCGCTGTTGCCGTCGTGCTACCGCACGGCCCCATCACCGGCCCGCTGCCCGTGTTGCTCGATCCCTACGGCGGCCCGCACGCGCAACGCGTGCTGAGCGCAAAGAGCGCATATCTTTCCTCGCAATGGTTCGCCGATCAGGGTTTCGCTGTCATCGTCATCGATGGCCGTGGCACACCAGGACGAGGTACCGAATGGGAGCGCGCCGTGCACCACGACCTCGCCGGACCGGTGCTCGACGATCAGGTGCGCGCCCTCGAGGCCGTGACCGAGGCGCTTGCTGCCGAGGGCATTCAACTCGATCGCGAGCGGGTCGGAATCCGCGGATGGAGCTTTGGCGGATACCTCGCTGCGCTCGCGGTGCTGCAACGTCCCGACATCTTCCATGCCGCCGTGGCCGGCGCGCCCGTGACTGAGTGGCGCCTCTACGACACGCACTACACCGAGCGGTATCTGGGTGATCCATTCAGTGACCCTGCCCCGTACGATCGCTCATCTCTGATCGGCTTGGCCGGCCAATTGACTCGTCCGCTGTTGCTCATCCACGGTCTCGCCGACGACAACGTGGTCGCTGCGCACACGCTGCAACTGTCCTCGGCTCTGCTCGCCGCCGGCAGACCGCATGAGGTGCTCCCATTGTCGGGCGTGACCCATATGACACCGCAGGAGGTCGTCGCGGAGAACCTGCTGCTGCACCAGCTCGAGTTTTTCCGCCGTTCGTTGCAGATCGATCCCTGAGCCAGGGGCTACGTCGGTTGATGTGAACTCCGGCCGTTCGGGCGCGCTCCGCGCCAGCACGTGGCGCACGACGCGCCCAACAACACAGTGTCGGCTGCCTCCCCCGGCCGTTCGGGCGCGCTCCGCGCCAGTACCTGGCGCACGACGCGCCCAACAACCCAGTGTCCACGACGGACGACGGACGACGGACGACGGACGACGGACGGCGGACGGCGGGGCACGCGGGGCTGGCAGGCGGTTCAGCGGTGGGCGATGGCAATGCGGTCGCGGCCGGTGAGATCGGGGCGGATCTCGACTCCGGTGAGGCCGGCGTCGCCGAGCAGCGCAGCGACCGCGCCACCCTGAGTCGCACCGATCTCAAGCACCAGGCATCCACCTGGTCGCAACCATTGGAACGCGCCGACGGTGATCGCGCGTGTATCGCGGAGACCATCGTCGCCACTGAACAGGGCCAGATGCGGCTCCCAGCGATCAACGTCGTCATGCACCTGCGGGTCGTTGTCTGCAATATAGGGCGGGTTGGCGACCACGAGATCCAGCGACCCGCGCAGGTCTGCTGGCAATGCGTCGAACCACGAACCCTGCACGATGCGCACCATCGGCGCACCGGGTCCGACGCCGACCAGGTTCGCCGATGCCACCGCGATCGCGTCGGGGGACACATCGGCGAGCCAGACCGTGCACGAGCCGCAGGGCAACTCGGCAGCGAACGACAATCCGATGGCACCGCTACCGGTGCCGAGATCCACAATCTGCAGCGGCTCGCCTCTTGCGGATTCGAGCATGGCCCGCGACAGACCGAGCGCGATTTCGCAGACCCACTCGGTCTCGGGCCGCGGGATCAGCACCCGCTGATCGATCATCAGGTCGAGGCGACGGAACTGCCATCGGCCCAGCACGTATTGCAGGGGCTCGCCGGCTTGACGACGGGCAATCATTGCATCGAGGTGCACAACCATCGCGTGAGCCGCGGGTTCATCGAGCTCCGCAGTGAACTCAGCGCCGTCATACCCACTCGCGACCTCGCACATCCATCGCGCGTGGTTGCGATCAACGAGAACCTCGGTGGTCTCGGCCAGCAATTCACGCCACGTGACCGTGGAGCCATTCGCGAACATCGAGAGGTCAACATCGATGTCGCGATCGTCGTCGACGTCGAAGCCGAAATCGTCTCGGTCAGTCATCACCGGTGGCGAGCTGGTGAGCCCGTTGATCAGCAGCAAGTGCCTCGACGACATCGGTGAGGTTGCCGGCAAGCACTTCCTGTAGGCGGTAGATCGTGAAACCGATGCGGTGGTCGGTGACCCGGTTCTCCTTGTAGTTGTAGGTGCGGATTTTCTCACCGCGGCCACCGGTGCCCACCTGCGACTTGCGCTCAGCGGAAGCCTTGGCGTCGGCCTCTTGCTGGGCCGCCTGCAACAGCCGCGCGCGCAGCACAGTCATCGCCCTCGCCCGGTTCTGCAACTGGCTACGCTCGTCCTGCATGGCGACTGCGATACCGGTGGGCTTGTGGGTAATGCGAACCGCCGAGTCGGTGGTGTTGACTCCCTGCCCGCCGGGCCCACTTGCGCGATACACATCGATTTGCAGATCTTTCTCGTCGATCTCTATCTCTACCTCTTCGGCCTCGGCGAGCACCAACACGGTTGCCGACGACGTGTGAATGCGTCCTTGGCTCTCGGTGACGGGCACACGTTGCACACGGTGGGTGCCGCCTTCATATTTCAGATGACTCCACGCGGTGTCACCCTTGACCATGAAAGTGATCTGGTTCAGGCCGCCAAGGTCACTCGCATCGGTGGACAACACATCAATCGACCAACCCTGCTGCGCGGCGTATCCGGAGTACATCTCGAACAGATCGCGTGCGAACAAGTTGGCCTCTTCGCCACCTTCTGCGCCACGAATCTCCATGATCACGGCCTTGCCGTCGTTGGGATCGCGGGGCAACAGCAACAGGCGGATGCCTTCCTCAAGCCGTGCAATCTCGGCATCGGATGCGGCCAGATCGTCGCGTAACGCCCCGCGTTCGTCGGCGCTCGCGTATGTGAGCAACTCCCGAGCAGCAGATGAGTCCTCGACCGACGCGCGCAGCGAGCGGATGAGGGTGACGATCGGCGTGAGCTCCTTGTACCGCTTGGTCTTCTCGCGCAGCAAACCGGCGTCGGTGAGTATCGCTGAGTCCGAGAGTTCGGCCTCGACGGTGAGGTATTCGTCTTCTACGGCAGCCAATCGATCAATCACAACCCCGCAAGGCTACGCCAGGCTGAGCAGAACGCCGCGCCTACGCCGACGTGACGATGCGTACGGGGCCGACAGCCTGCTCGGCCAAACGGCGCGTCACCGGCGATGCGTCGCGCTCGGGTACGAGCAGCACCACCGCGGCTTCGTGAGCGTCGGGCAGATGCATTTGGCGGGCGTCGACGGCGAACGGCACCAGATCGAGATCGATGCCCACCGAGCAGACCACCACGAGCGGCTCACCGGACAACGACTCGCCGATGGCAACGCACGGCACGGGGTCCTTGAGATTCGCCCGAGGCACCGGCGGGTCGGCAACGCGCAATTGTGCGGCCCCGACCCGTTCGGGTTGCTGCACCACCTGCCAACGCAAGAACCGTTCGGCACCGAGTCGATTCAGCGGATGCAGCGGCGCATCGACGTTGCGATGCGCGACGACGGCTTCGACCACGTCGGCCAACGCCTCGACGGTCGGCCGATTGCCGTGCAACATCAGGAACGACTCGCGATCGTGCACACCGACGCCGACCTCGAGACGGGTTTCGCCGGTGTACGCGTCGGTGACCACGCGGCATACCTCGAGCCCGCGAATCTCGCCGGCGAATACCCCACATTCCTCCACCGGTTCGGCACCGGCCTCGGCAATTGCGCGGCGCCACACCTCGTGCGCCGGGTCAATATTGGCTACCGCTGGATACGGCTCGGCAACCGCCGGCACAAGCACGCGCTCAACGGCATGCCACACCGAAATGGGCGTGGTGAACAGCGCGGCTCGGCGCGCCAGTAACCCGGTAGACGCCTCGGCGATCACCGCGACTTCGCGCACATCGGCCTGTCGACTCGACCACGCGAGCGCTGCACCGAGTCCCCGTTCGGGTTGTTCGTCGAGCAGCACCCAGGCAGTCCCGTCGTCGACCAAAGCGGCGCCGCGACCAAAGCGGCCGGCCTCGGCGAGAACCGCGTCCGTGGCCGGCACGCGACCGATGTGGTCGCGCACCAGTGCGTTCAGCTTCATCGCGAGCAAGCCAGCGCGCCGCGATGGATCGGCAGATGAGACGCCAGATGTAGTCACCGCGTCAGGCTACGCGGTGAAGTACCCCACGACATCGGCGATCAAGTGCGTCGTGCCCGCCGAGTTGAACAGTGCGACGGCACCATCGCTGCCCACTTTGGCGATCACGAGATTCGCACGCGTGACTCCGGCAACAGTGTTCAGGTTCGAGGCCGTCGGCAGCGATTCACCACTCGGGTACACGCTGACGAACGCGTTGACGGTCGGCTCGGTGGCCGTTACGTTCAACGCCACTGCCACCACCCCTGTCGACGGGATGCCCTTTTGCCCGAGCACAGGCAGGATCAGCGGAGTCTGGGCAACGGGGTGCGACACGCCGCCATCGGTGCGTGTGTCGAGCAGTCGCGCCGGGGTCATCGCCGTCAGCTGTGAACCCGAACCGGCGCGGAAGTACCCGAGCACATCGGCGATCAGGTGAGTGGAGCCGAAGGAATTGAACAGCGACACCTTGCCGCCCGCGCCAAGCTTGGAGATCACCAAGTTCGGTACTGTCTGGTCGCCCACGAAGTTGAGATTCGAGGCCGTTGGCATCGCGGTGCCCGTCGGCCAAGCGGTGATGAAACCAGGACCCGTGGGTTCGGTAACCGTCACGTTCATCACCACACAGTCGGCGTCGGCGGCGACGCCACCACGCCCGGATACCTGCAGGTCGATCGCCGTTCCTTGTGCAACGGGTGCCTGTGGTGCTCCGAGTCCACTGCGTGTGTCCAGCACCCGTGCCGGCGTGAGGGAACTGAAGCGGGATCCGGCGGCCGTGCCGAAGTAGCCGACGACATCGACGACACAGTGCCCTCCCGCGCTATTGAACACGCTGGCTTGCCCGGCATCGTTCAGCATCGTGATGACCAGATTGGGGACCACATCGCCGCCACGCGTGTTCAACGACGACGTGCCCGGGCGATCGACGCCTGCTGGCCAGACGGTAAGGAACGCCGGCGCGGCACCACCAACAGACGTCACGTTCAAGACGGCAGCGAGTACCCCCGAGGTCGGGATGCCGCCGCGACCGGTCACCTGCAGCGAGCGCATCATGCCCTGCCCAAACGGCGACTTGGGTCCGCCAGTTCCATCGCGAGAGTCCATAAGGCGGAAGGGAACCACCCCGACGAAGTCCGTGGGCACGGTCTTGGCCGGTGGCGTACCGCCGCTCCCGCCACCACCGCCGCCGCTGAGCGCGTTGAACAGGTTGAGGTTCTCGTAGGAGCCGTTGAGCACCGTGCTTGCACCACCACCGAGCCAGCCATCGAGCACCGACGCGTACAGCGATCGGAAGTCGACGGAGAAGTCGAGTCGATCCCACCGGTCGAGTGCGTTGAGCGACGGCTGCTGGCCGTACAGTCCACCGCGCACCGATGGCCCAATCACAAAGTGATTGTTCGCAGTGCCATGGTCGGTACCGCCGGAGTCGTTCGACCAGGGCGTACGGCCGAACTCACTGAAGGTCATCACCGTCACTCGACCCTGGAACCGACTGTCCACCGTTGCGAAGAACATCTGCAACGCGGCGTCGAGTTCGGACATGCGGTCGCCGTGGCCATTCAGTTCGTCAGAGTGAGTGTCGAAGTTGTCGTAGCTGGCGTCGATCACGCGAAGACCAAGATCCGCGTTGATCAGCCGGGCCGCAACTGTCATCCGCTTCATCAGTTCGCCGCTCGGCAAATCGGCGACGAAGATGGGTGCAACCGTCTGCCCGACGTCGATCTGGGAATGTTCGGTTCGGGCGATCATGTCGTGCCACGGGCCTCGGCCTGCGGGAGCGGCGGAGTACGCCCGAATCGCGTTGTACATCCGCAGATCACTTGCAGACGTGCCATCGCCGAAATCGAGTCCCCATTCCGGGATCGTCGTTGCGCGGTAGTCATTGCCGATCATGTGCAACGGCAGCGACGAGCCCACGACCGCTGCCTTGAACAGATCGCTGGCGTTCGAGACCCCGTCGAGCCAGCGGCCCACCCAACCCGATGTGGGCAGGTTTGTGTCGGAGCGGCCATACATCCACGTGGCCATCGAGTTGAAGTGGCTGAGGTCTGGGTCCGGATAGCCCACACCCTGCACGATCGCGACCCGACCCTGGTCATAAAGACTCTTCAGGAAGGTGAGGTTGGGGTGCAGGCCGACGTTGCTGTCGATGTGAAGCACCTGCGCGGGCGGGATCGCGATGTTCGCCCGATAGTCGTAGTACAAGCTGTTGCCGTAGGGCACCACAGTGTTCAGACCGTCGTTACCGCCGTACATGCCCAGAAGCACGAGCACGCCATCGGCAGGACCGATCGGATTCGTTGCCCACGCTGCGCGCAATTGGCCGGGCAGCAACTGGGGCAGCACCGATGCACCGAGGGAGCCAAGCGCGACTCCTCCGCCGACGCCGTAGCCCACCATCTTCAGGAACTGACGGCGGTTGAATCCGCTGGGATCGTCGTCGCTCACCGAGAGCAGCGCGAGCGCATCAGCAGTGGAGATGTCATGATCGAGCATTGGTCGGTCTCCTTCAGGCCACGTGCATCTCGGGGGCGAGCATCGCCATCGACAACAGGTTCGTCGGCTCCCACCAGTCGCCGTAGGGTGCAGCGGCGCGTTGGGCGGTGAGGAAGTTCGTCATCGCAGAGCGGGTCACCGTCGACAACGGAGCGATACCGAACAGAGTCGCCACGGCGTCGATGGCGTCGCTGATCGAGAGGCTCTTCAAATTGTCGTAACCGCCGTTCTGGCGAAGGTGCCAGGTGATGCCGCGCGCAAAGCCGGCGCGAGCGCCGAACGTGCTGGTGTTCACCCAATAGGCATTCGACTTCCAGCCAGCGACGTTTGGCGGGTCGAACGGCACTTGGCCCATGCCGTCGACGTACCACTGCGGGTTGATCGCATCGGAACGGAACCCGGTGTAGTACATCAACGCGACCACCCAGTCGACCGGGCTGCGCACCAGACCCTGCGTAGCCGTAGGAAGGTAGAACTCGCTGCGCAGGAACATCGCCTTGAGTAACGGCTTCACCTGCCAGTTGGCGGCGAAGCCCGGAGCGAGCGCGTCGATCACAGCGGCCGGTGGGTTCTGATGGGCAAAGTACTCCCAGAGCTTGCCGACGATTCGCCGCGCCACGAGCAACGCCTTTGCGGCGTTGTTGAGCAACATCTCGTCGATGATCTGCGGACCGGTCCACGCCTTGGTGGTGCCGAAGAAGGTCTTGTTCGTGATGTCGTGGCGAGCGCTGTGATACTCGTACGCGTAGGTGGTCCAGTTGATGCCGTAGCCGGTCCAGGCCCGCGCCGCGGCCAGCACATCTGACTCGGCGTAGTTGCCGACCCCCAGCGTGAATAGCTCCAGCAGTTCGCGGGCGAAGTTCTCGTTCGGCGACGTCTTGGTGTTTTCCGCGTTGTCGAGGTACAGCAACATCGCAGGCTCGATCGCCATCGCCTGCGTGAGGGAGTAAAAGCTGCCGATCGCATTGTCGCGATAGAGCTTGTTCTGCTTGGTCATCGCCCAGGTGTTGCCCACCTTGCCCCAGCTGCTCGTGAAGTGCCCGTGCCAGAAGAAGGTCATCTTCTCCTGCATGGGCTTGGCTGAATCGACCATGCGATCGAGCCACCACTTCGAAGCGAACACGTACTGGTCCCACCCCATGCCGTCGATGGTGTGATCAATGAAGGCCGGCAGCATCACCGGGTCGGCCGGAAAGTTCAAGATGTCGTCGATGGCAGCGTCGAGTGTGCCCTGGCTCAGTGCGGTCACCCGATCGGGACGCGCCACGTATTCGGTGCGGCGGAGAAGGTGTGCGATTTGTGTTGGATCGGCCACGGCGGATGTGCCCCTTTCCAGAGTCGTACATCCGTATCGGCACCTGCCGGTGCTGACTCAAGCACTCTTGACGGCGACTTGAGCCCAGGTGCCCGCAGGAGGGAGAAAGATTGGGGCGGCTCGAAAACGACACGCGCCACCCGATCGTGTGAACGGGTGGCGCGTGAACGATGTGCGTCGTGGGCCAGCAAACGCTGCCCAGAACTACTGACCCTTGCGTGCTCCATAGCGCTTGTTGAAGCGCTCGACGCGGCCACCGGCATCGACGAGCTTCTGCTTGCCGGTGTAGTAGGGGTGGCACTCGTTGCAGAGTTCGACGCTGAGGTTGCCCGTGCGCGTGCTCTGCGTGGTGAAGGTGTTACCGCAGGTGCACTTCACGGTGACATCAGCGTAAACGGGGTGGATGTCGGTCTTCATGACGATCTCCAAAAGTGAAACGAATTCAAGACGATAGCGGCCGAAACCGGAATTCAGACTGGGCTGGGCCAGTCTGAGTCAGCGACGCGGCCTTGTCAGCTGGCGGGCTGCTTGGAGATCTCCTTGAGGAACTCGTCGTTGGTTCGGAAGGTCTTCAGCCGATCGATCAACAACTCGAGTCCCGGGGCGGCATTGCCCTCGGCAGCCAGCCCTGACAGCACCCGACGCAGCTTCCAGACCATCTGTAGCTGGTTGCGATCGAACAGCAACTCTTCGTGACGCGTACTCGAGGCGTCGACATCAATGGCCGGATAGACCCGGCGCTCGGCCAAGCGGCGATCGAGGCGTAGCTCCATGTTGCCGGTTCCTTTGAACTCCTCGAAGATCGCATCGTCCATCCGACTATTCGTCTCGATCAGCGCCGTAGCAAGAATCGTGAGCGAGCCGCCTTCTTCGATGTTTCGTGCCGCACCGAAAAACTTCTTCGGCGGATACAACGCGCCGGCATCGATGCCACCTGACATCACGCGGCCGGTTGCCGGTGCAGCCAAGTTGTAGGCGCGACTGAGGCGAGTAATGCCGTCGAGGATGATGACCACGTCCTTGCCCATCTCGACGAGACGCTTGGCCTTCTCGATGCACAGTTCGGCCACGTGGGTGTGCTCCTCGCTCGGCCGGTCGAATGTGCTCGCGATGACTTCGCCCTTGACGGTTCGACGCATGTCGGTCACTTCCTCGGGGCGCTCATCGATGAGCAACACGATGAGCGTCACCTCGGGATGGTTGCGTTCGATCGCGGTCGCGATGGTCTTCATGATGGTGGTCTTGCCGGCCTTGGGCGGCGACACGATGATGCCGCGCTGACCCTTGCCGATGGGACTGATCAGATCGATGATGCGCGCCGTCATGTTCGTGGGGTCTGCCGGATTCTCGAGCTGCAGTTTGGTGTCGGGAAACAGCGGAGTGAGGTCCTCGAAACAGGGGCGGTCGCGCGCCTTGTCGGGATCGTCCTCATTCACGGTGTGGATCTCGAGCATTGCCGGGTTCTTCTCGTTGCGACCCGCGGGCCGGCTCAGTCCGGTGACGAAATCGCCCTTGCGCAGGCCGTACTGACGGGTGAGCTTCACGGGAATGTAGGCATCGTCACGGCTGGCGAGATAGCCGTTGACGCGCAGAAAGCCGTAGCCCTCGTCGCGAAGGTCGAGATAGCCGGACACGCTCACCGGTTCGAGTTGCTGCTGCTCGCCACCGTCTGCACGGTCGCCGCGCTCGAAACGATTGCTGCGCTGAACATCGGTTCGCTGACCATTCTCGCGCTGCGCATCGGTTCTCTGGCCGTTCTCGCGTTGCGCATCGGTTCTCTGGGCGTATTCGCGCGGAGCATCGGGACGTGCCCCATCGATGCGCTCGCCGTCGGGACGGTCACCGAACTCGGAGCGGTTCTTGTTCCGTCGGCGGCGGCGACGGCGGCTGGCGCCCTGGCCGTCTCCCTCTGCCCCTGCGTCGCCGCCCTCGGCGTCGCCACCGTCGGAGTCGTCGTCACCATCGGCGTTAGCCGCAGTTGATGCAGTGGGCGTGGTGCTCGACGTCGGCGCTGACTGCGTTGCCGGACTGGTATCGGTGCTGATGCCCTGGCGGATCAGCTCGACCTCCCAATCGGGCAGGGGCTCGCCGTCGGAACCGACGATGAGCTCCTCGGCCCCGAGCGGCGCAGGCACGACGACGTTGGCCGCAGGCTTGGCCCCGCCACGTGCGCCACCCGTGCGGGTCGGCGCAGGCGGCGGAGTTGACTTCACCTCAGCAGTTTGCGCTGCAGTTGGTGCATCACCGCCGCCGACTTGTTCGAGGATCTTGTCGATCAGATCGGCTTTCTTGGCACGAGACGTGGTCTTTACGCCAAGCGCCGAAGCGATCGCAAACAACTGGTCGCGATCTTTCGATTCCAGCATTGACAGTTCGAGGGCATCCGCAGCCACAGGGACCAACTTTCCAAAGTGTGTCCCTCACGGGACAAAGAGTCGCTACGGCGGGAGACGTGCGACGTGCGAACGCACTACGGACGCCGATGTACCCAGGTAGCAAGAGGGATTCACACGGTCACGGTTCCGCCGGCAAGCGGTGCCGAGCACAGGGGCTGAGCGGACGCTGGGGGGCGCATCGGAACGTGCAGCCCGGAGAAGGGCCTTCAGCACCCTATACAGAGGGGCCGTCGTGATGCAACAACCCGCGGTGCACGTTCGATCGAGCAGACCCCAGCGCGACGGGCTCAGCGCCAGACGGCGCGCTCGACGAAGGACTCGACTGCGGCGAGGTCGTTGGCGACCAGATTGGTGCGCTCGACACGATCGAACAGATCGGCAAGATGCGCCGGTAGCGGGGGATGCACGCCCGTCGCCGCGAACACTGCGTCGGGGAACTTGGCCGGATGCGCCGTCGCCAAGGTGACCACCGGATGACCATCGGCAGTGGCGCCGAGCGCCTGGACCGCGGCCGTACCAGTTGCCGTGTGCGGATCGATCAATTGTCCGCTCGCCTCGTACACCCGTCGGATCTCGGCGAGCGTGCCAACGTCGTCGATCTTGGCGGCGCTGAACGTGGGTGTTATCCACGTGGCCACCTGATCGGGTTCCACCTGGAGCGACCCCGAATGACGGAAACGTTGCATCTGTTCGGATGTCATCCCGCCATCGCGTCCGTTCATCTCGAACAACAGTCGCTCGAAGTTCGACGACACTTGGATGTCCATCGACGGGCTGAGCGTTGGCATGACATCGCGAGCCGACATGTCGTTGTCGTTGATGAATCGGGTGAGGATGTCGTTCGAGTTGGATGCGACGATGAAGTCATCGATAGGGGCACCCATCGTGCGTGCGATCCAACCGCTGAGCACGTTGCCGAAGTTACCCGTGGGCACGCTGAAGGTGACGCCGGCGTCGGCGGTGGCACCGAGGGACCGACTGGCCGTCACGTAGTACACGATCTGAGCCATCACGCGGGCCCAATTGATGCTGTTCACGGCGGAGAGATTCATCCGATCGCGGAACGGCGCGTCGTTGAACATCGCCTTCACGAGATCTTGGCAGTCGTCGAACGTGCCCTCGACTGCGACCGTGTGAACGTTCGGCGAATCGACGGTGGTCATCTGCCGCCGCTGCACATCACTGGTGCGGCCCTGCGGATAGAGGATGACGATGTCGACGTTGCTGCACGCCTTCACACCATCGATGGCCGCACTGCCGGTATCGCCACTGGTGGCACCCACGATGGTGACGCGCTGCCCACGCTCGGCCAACACGTGATCGAACAGGCGACCAACCAACTGCAGAGCGACGTCTTTGAACGCGAGTGTCGGCCCGTGGAACTGCTCGAGCAACCACTCGTTCGCACCGATTTGCACGAGCGGCACCACGGCGTCGTGACGGAAGGTGGCATAGGCCTCGTCGCACAGTTTCGCGAACACATCGTCAGCGATATCGCCGCTGACGAACGGTGTCATGATCGCGGCAGCTGCCTGCGCGTATGTGCGCGTGTGACTCAGGTCGGGCAGCTGCGGCCATGTGGCGGGCATGTACAACCCGCCGTCGGTGGCGAGACCCGCGAGCAACACATCGGAGAAGCCGAGTTCGGGCGCGGTGCCACGAGTGGAGACGTAGCGCATCAGGCTCAGGACCCGATAACCCGCAGCAGACTGCCGACACGCTTGACCGCGTCGAGGTCGCGCAACTCGCGCACGCACGCCTGCAGCGACGACTCCTTGGCCGCATGGGTGATGAAGACGAGCCGCGCGTCGTCGCGCAGGCCCTCCTGCTCGGCGGCGCGGATGCTCACGTCGTTACGCGCGAACACACCGGTGACCGAATGCAGCACGCCGGGCCGGTCGGCGACATCGAGGCTGAGCAGATACTCCGAGGTGGTCTCGTCGATCGGTCGGATGACCGCGCGGCTGAACGAACCGAGCGAACCGTGCGTGCCCTGACGCAAGTTGACCGCTGCATCGATGACATCGCCGAGTACCGCACTCGCGGTGGGCATGCCACCCGCACCGCGTCCGTAGAACATCAGTGACCCGACGGCCCCGCCCTCGACGAAAACGGCGTTATAGCTCTCGCGCACGCTGGCAAGGGGGTGTTGGCGGGGCACCATCGCCGGGTGTACGCGCACAGCAACCTCGCCCGTGGCTGCGTCCTGTTCGCAGATCGCCAGCAACTTCACCACGTAACCGAGGCGGGTGGCCATGGCGATGTCGCCAGCCGTGACGCCGCTAATGCCCTCGTGATACACATCGCCTGCGACCACCTTGGCGCCGAATGAGATCGTGGCGATGATCGCCGCCTTGGCACCCGCATCGAAGCCCTCGACGTCGGCCGTTGGATCACGCTCGGCGAACCCCAGGCGTTGAGCTTCGGACAATGCCGCGGAGTAGTCGGCACCTTCCTCGGTCATCTTGGTGAGGATGAAGTTGGTCGTGCCGTTCACGATGCCGAGCACACGGCGAATCGGCTCGCCGCGCAGGCTTTCGCGCAGCGCACGAACGAGCGGAATACCGCCGGCAACGGCAGCTTCGAAGAGCAAATCGACACCCGCTGCATCGGCAGCGGCGTACAGCTCGGTGCCGACGTTGGCGAGTAGTTCCTTGTTCGCAGTGACCACTGGCTTGCCCTTGCCCAACGCGGTGACGATGAGCTCGCGGGCCGGCTCGATACCGCCGATGACCTCGACGACTAGATCGACATCGGGGTCGTCGACCACGGCGTGCGCGTCGCGCACCAACACGCCCGGTGCGAGGTCGACCTCGCGCTCGCGCGACACGTTGCGCACGGCCACCCGGGTGACCTCTAGGCGGATGCCGGTACGCGCCTCGATGGCCGAGGCCTGCTGCGCCACGAGTTGCACGAAGGCTGCGCCCACGTTGCCGCAACCCAACACACCGATCCGAACGCGATTGTCATGCATAGCCACGCACGCAGGCTAGGCGTGCGCAGCGGTCGGGCGAAACCCTTTGAGCCGAAGGCAGGCGCTGCCTACAAGCTGGCGGTTGTCGCGGGCTGACTGGCCGGGGCCGCAGACTGCGTGCCCGCGACGACATCTTCGCTCCGTAGAGGACGCAGGAACAGCGCCATCACCACCACGAGATAGGTCACGTAGACGATGAGTTGCAGCCACGTGGTGGTGGTGCTGAAGCTGAGCGTTCCCTTCAACAGCGTGCCCAACCAACCGTCGGGAGAAATGTGTTGGGACACATCGAACGCGATGTTGCTCGCGCCCGGCAGCAGACCGGCTTCTTGCAGATCGCTGACGCCGTATGCCAACACGCCGGCAGCGATGACGATAAGGGCCATACCTGTGATGCGGAAGAAGACGGCGAGGTTGAGGGTGACAGCTCGCTTGTAGATCAGATAGCCAATGACGATGGCCGACGCCAGACCGAGCAACACGCCCACGAGGGCGCCCGTTTCAGAACCCGCTGCCTTCACGGTGGGCCACAGGAACAGGGCCAACTCGAAGCCCTCACGCCCAACGGCCAAGAATGCCGCAATGGCCACGGCCCACCCGCCGGCCGACACAGCCTTGTCGAGCTTGGAATGCAGATCGTGCTTCATCATGTGCGCCTGCGTGCGCATCCAGAACACCATCCAGGTGACCAGGCCAACGGCGAGCACCGACATGATGCCCGCGAACGCAGGCTCGGCCGAGCCGCTGAGTTCGTGTGAGGTGAACGTGAGAACGGCGCCCACGCCGAGGCACATCACCACGGCGGCGCCGACGCCCACCCACAACGGCCCGAGCAGATCATCGCGACCCGACTTGCGCAAGTAGGCCACGAGGATGCCCACGATGAGGGCAGCCTCGAGTCCTTCACGAAGTCCGGTGAGGAATGTTTGCAGCATTGTTCAACCTCTGGGAGAAGTGCCCGCAGGCACTCGGTGGTTACGACACGCTGAGCGTATGTTAGGGATACCTAACATTGCAACTCGGCGACGACACAGCCCGCAGGTTCAGCGTGCTCGTCGACGTGCAGCCTCGGCTGCGTCGGCCCGCTTGAGCGCGTCAACAAGTTCGGCGAACCGAGCGGTGTCGAGCACGGCACCCTCGCGACGCACCTGCGCGGGGTCGATGTCGAGGATGCGTTCGAGCTTCGCGTAGCTCGGCCGACCCTCGCGGTCCCACGAGCCCGTGCCGACGCTGATCTGTGGTTCGTTCGGATGAGGCTTCGAGGTGAGTGCGACACCGACGAGCAGCGGGCCACGCCTGCCGAAGATGACCACCGGACGGTCCTTGCCCTGTGTGGGATCTTCCTCCCATGGCACCCAGGTCCACACCACCTCGCCCGGATCAGGATCGCCATCGAGTCCGGGCGAGTACTCGATGGTCACACCGTCGAGGCCGGCCTCGCGTGATGGTGCCCGCCCACTGCGCGCCGGAGTTGTCTGGGCTTTCCGCGTTGCCTGCTGCGTTGTACCCGAAGCCGTCACGCTCTTGAAAAGATCAGTGATGAAGCCGCTGAGTCCTCGCGCCATGGCCACAGGTTACGCGCGGTGACTCGTGCTCTCAGGCCTCAGCCGACATCGCAGACGAGCAGATCGTCGTAGGTCTCGCGGCGCACCACGAGCCGCGCCGCGCCGTCGGCCACGAACACCACGGCCGGTCGGGTGACCTTGTTGTAGTTGCTGCCCATGCTGTGGCCGTATGCGCCGGTGACCGGCGTGGCCAGCAGATCGCCAACGCGGATTCCGTCTGGCACGGCAGCATCGAAGATGAGCACGTCGCCGCTCTCGCAGTGCTTGCCGACAAGTCGCGCCGAATCGGGACGGTCCGCGGCAACCGCCCGGGGCAGGAACGCCTCGTAGCCGCTGCCATAGAGCACCGGCCGCGGGTTGTCGCTCATGCCGCCATCGACGGAGATATAGGTACGCACGCCGGGGATGTGCTTCACGGTGCCCACCGTGTACAGCGTGAGCGCCGCCGACGCGACGATGGAACGACCGGGCTCGACGCTGACCCGCGAGCGCACGCCCAAGGCGGCGCAGGCATCGTGCAATACGCTGCCCCACTGCGTAATAGAGGGGGCTTCCTCGCCACTCGTGTACGCCACGCCCAAACCGCCGCCCAGCACCAACTCGGGCAGATCGAGCGGTGCGGCGAAGCGGGCCATCACATCGGCGGCCTTCGCGAAGTTTGCCGCCGCGAACACGTTCGACCCGATGTGGCAATGCACGCCCACGAGTTGCATCGACGGCGAACGGCGTGCCCGCTCGACGGCGCGCATCGCATCGCCGTTGCCGAGGTTGAACCCGAACTTGCTGTCGTCCTGCCCGGTGGCGATGTACTCGTGCGTGTGCGCGTGCACGCCAGGCGTGATGCGCAGCAAGACCGCTGGGGCATCGATCCCCTCGTTGTGCAGCACATCGAGGCGGTCCATTTCGTCGAAACTGTCGACCACGATCGAGCGGATGCCGGCAGTGATTGCCTCGCGAAGCTCGGCCGCCGATTTGTTGCTGCCGTGCATCACGCAGGCGTTGGCGGGCACTCCTGCGGCCAGCGCCACATGCAGTTCGCCCCCTGTGGCAACGTCGAGCAACATGCCCTCGTCGTAGGCCAGACGCGCCATCGCGCGGCACAGAAAAGCCTTGGTCGCGTACACGGTCTGCTGATGACCGAACGCCTGCACGGCCTCACGGCATCGAGCACGCAGATGCGTTTCGTCGTACACGAACAACGGCGTGCCGTAGTTGGCAGCGAGATCGGCGAGCGAACATCCACCGATGGACAACGATCCATCGGCTTTCACCAGCGCAGTGTCTGACAGCAACGAAAACGGAACGGCGGTGCTCATCGCTACATCCGTTCCGGGGCGGCGATGCCCAACAGGTGGAGACCCTTTTCCATTACCCGCGCCGTCACATCGCACAATGCGAGGCGACTCTGCCTCGTGGCGTCGTCGGCCGCTTTAAGTACCGGGCAGTGTTCATAGAACGCAGTGAAGTCCTGGGCGAGATCGAAGAGGAACGTGCAGAGCCGATGTGGGCTGTAGCGATCGATGGTGTCCCACACCGCTGTATCGAACGCAAGGAGGCGCATCGCGAGCGCACGTTCTTGCGGCGTGCCGAGCACAGGCGTGGTGGTGCGTACCGAATCGCGCGCCACCTGCGCACGGCGGAAGATGCTGCAGATACGCGCGTGCGCGTATTGCAGATACGGAGCGGTGTTGCCATCGAACGACAACATGCGGTCCCACTCGAATACGTAGTCCTTGATGCGATCGGTGGACAGGTCGGCGTACTTCACTGCGCCGATGCCGACGGCCCGCGCCACCACCGTGCGTTCCTCGGCCGACAGATCGACGTTCTTCTCGGCCACGGCCTGCTCGGCGCGCTCGATGGCTTCTTCGAGTAGTTCGTTCAACTTCAACGACTCGCCGCTGCGGCTCTTGAGCATCTTGCGGTCGGCGCCGAGCACATTGCCGAAGGGCACATGCACTGCGACGCGTGGCGGTGCTAACCAGCCGGCCATCTCGGCCACGGCGAACACCATCGCAAGGTGCTGCGCCTGCGGAGCGCCCACCACATAGACCATGCGGTCGGCGTGCAGACGTTCGACACGATCGATGACGCACGCGAGGTCGGTGGTGGCGTAGTTGTACCCACCCACCGAGTTCTGCACGATGAGCGGCAACGGCTCACCCTCGCGGTTCAGATATCCCGGAGGAAACACCACCTGTGCACCGTCGCTCTCACGCAACAGGCCGGCATCGCGAAGGCGCGTCACGACCTCGGGCAGCATCGGGTTGTACATGCTCTCGGGTGCAAGGTCGGCATCGGTGAGCAACACGCCGAGCGTTGCGTAGACCTGATTGAAGTAGCGCGTGCTCTCGTTCACGAGAATGCCCCACAGGCGCAGTGTCTCGGCATCGCCGCTCTGCAACAGCACCACGCGTTGGCGGGCACGATCTTGGAATACCTCGTCGGCGTCGAACTTCGCCCGCGCACCCTTGTAGAAACCGGCGAGATCGCCCACCGACAGATCGTTCGCAGCAGTGGTCTCGCCGAGATCGAGCATGTGCTCGATGAGCATCCCGAACGGCGTGCCCCAATCGCCGATGTGATTCTCTTTGGTGACGCGATGGCCCACGAGCAACAGCATGCGAACGAGCGAGTCGCCGATGACAGTGGTGCGCAGGTGACCGACGTGCATCTCTTTGGCCACATTGGGGTGGGAGTAGTCGACGATGATGTGCTCGGCGACCGGCGTGCTGCGAACTCCGAGGCGTTCGTCGGCAGAGGCCTCGGCGAGTTGCTGAGCCAGAAACGCATCGCTGAACGTGAGGTTCAAAAAGCCCGGCCCGGCGATCTCGATGTTGCTACACACATCGCCGAGTTGCGCCTGGGCGACGGCCAACACTTCCTCGGCCACCTGTCGGGGGTTCTTGCCGACCTGCTTGGCGATTGCGAGCGCGCCATTGGCTTGCGCATCGGCGCGATCACTCGGGCGCACCACCGGATCCGCGCCCTCGCCACCAACAGCGGCGAACGCCGGAGCGAGCAGGCGTGAGACAGTGACAAGCGGATCGGCCATGGGACCCACATTCTGCCAAGTCAGCCAGCAGAAACAGTGACGAATACGAAACCACAGCGGTCTCGCGCGCCGAGGCCGTCGAGAGGGCGTGGGAGAAGCCAGCCCCGACCGCTAACGTGCAGATGCGTTTATCCAGCCCTCGTAGCTCAGGGGATAGAGCATTGGTTTCCGGAACCATGTGCGGGAGTTCGAATCTCTCCGAGGGCGCTCTGCAATCTCCGCCGCTACCAGCGGATATGCCCTGCCACGCGGGTTGCGGCGTTGCTTGCAGCCGGCGAAGCGATCGACTCCGCAACGCTTCAGGAACGATACTGGGGCAATGTCGTGCATTCCCGAAGGCGAGACCCCACCCGAGACAGCTGGTGACAGTTTCACGGCCGACTATTTCGAGCGCTATAACTACGCCGACCGCGGCAGGGGCCGGTTCAGCATGTACTGGTTCGCTCGCCGCTACTACGCGACGCTCGTTCGACGCTACGCACCACCTGGCGGCGGCTCGCTGCTCGAGGTGGGCTGCGGACTCGGCGACCTCCTCGGCCTGCTCCAAGACGACTTCGATTGCGTCGGGATCGACGTGATGTCGCACGGCGTGGCAGAAACCAAGCGCAATGCACCGCGCGCTGAGGTGATCGAGCACAGCGGCGACAACCTCCAGACATTCGAGACCGGTCGATTCAGCGTCGTGGTATCGCTGCACGTCGTCGAGCACCTTGTTGATCCAGAACGGGCACTGCACGAGATATACCGCATCGTACGACCGGGGGGTCTGTTGTTGTTCGCCACACCCAACCCCGTCTATCCGCTGCGCCGTTACAAGGATCACGCAACCGACGCGATCGGGAAGGATCCCACGCACATCAACGTGCACCCGCCGGCGCAGTGGCGCGAGTGGACTCAGGCCGCTGGCTTCACCGTGTTGCGCCACTTCGGTGATGGTCTGTGGGACGTGCCCTACCTTGCGCGAATTCCAACGTCGCTGCAGTTCGCAGTGTTCGGACTGCCGGCCCTCGCGCAAGTCGTCACCCGCACCACCATCACGCCGCTCGATTGGGGAGTCAACCAGGTCTGCGTCGCGCGCGCACCCGGATGATGCAGACTGTGACGGCGTCTCAATGCGCCCACCGATCCGGGAGCGTTCTTCCTTGCCAGGCACTTCTGAACCACTGCGCGTCCTGGTGTTGCTGCAGTACTACCCACCACATCGCACCGGCTTAACTCTGCATGTCCAGAACCTCGCCGAGCAGCTCGTCGAGCGCGGCCATCACGTCATCGTGATCACTGCTCGTCACGATCGAGCGATGCCGAAACGAAGCGTTGAGAACGGTGTAGAAATCCGTCGGCTCTGGGCTCCTATCCGTATTAGTCGCGGCATGATCATGCCCACGCACCCGTTTCACGTTGCGCGGGCGATGGCCCGAGCCGACGTCATCAGCATGCACACACCGATGTTCGAGACGGCCTTCGTCGCCGCGCTGGCGCGGCTGCGCCGCACCCCAACGGTGATCACCCACCACGGCGATCTGGTGCTGCCCCCGGGCGCGCTCGGCCGCGTGATCGAACGCACCGTCCGTTGCCTGCACCGCGTTGCGATGCGTTCGGCGGCGCGGGCGATTGCCTATAGCAACGACTACGCCGCACACTCGGTCTACCTCGCCGGCTTTGCCGACAAGACGGTTGCGATCACACCACCGCTATCGATACCGGCGCCACAGCCGGACAGGGTCGCAGAGCAGCGAGAGCGACTCGCCCCCGGGGGTGCTCCGCTCGTTGGATTCGCCGGCCGGTTCGTGCGTGAGAAGCGCCCGGACATTGCAGTACGCTCGCTCGACACCGTGCACCGATCCCGACCCGGCACAATCCTCGCCTTCGCCGGTGAGAACATCATCCGCTACGAGGACACGTGGGAACGAACGGCCACCTTGGTTGAACACCATCGCAGCCACGTGCGCTTTTTGGGGATGGTCGCGGACCGCCAAGACCTTGCCAACTTCTATGCTGCGTGTGATGTGCTCGTGCTTACCAGTGACACAGAGTGCTTCGGGCTGGTGCAGGTCGAAGCCATGCTGTGCGGCACGCCTGTGATCATGACCGACATCGCCGGAGGTCGCGTGCCCGTGCAGCGCACCGGCATGGGCCTGCTCGTTCCGCCAGGCGATCCCGACGCCGTCGGCCGCGCGATTCTGACGGTGCTCGATGATCCGATGCGCTTTCGTCGCACGCCCACCGAAATCGTGACTGCGCTCGAACTCGACGCCACAATCGACCAGTACGAAGCCGTGTTCCATGCCGCCGTGCGTGGGTGACCGATGATCGATCCTGCGCTGCTGCGCGTGCTCACCGGCAATGAGGCTGACATCGCCTTTCGCCACCGAGTGCGCACGATCATGGAGTGGATACCGGCCACGGTCGGAGATGTCATCCTCGACGTGCCCTGTGGCCGCGGCTTCTACCTGCACCGGTACGCACACGTTGAGCCGCGCTGCACCGTCATCGGCGCCGAGTTGGACCCGGCAATACTTGAGCGCGGCCGGATCACCCTGGCGAACTTGCACATCCCGTTGTTGAACACGAGCATCGAGGCTCTGCCGATTCGCGATGCTGCCTTCGATGCGGTGATCTGCTCAGAGGTCCTGGAGCACCTGAGCGACGACGTCGCCGGCTTACGCGAGCTGTCGCGTGTGCTGCGCCCCGGCGGGACGGTTGCAATCACGGTGCCACACGCGAACTACCCGTTCTGGTGGGACCCGATCAACAAGACTCTCGAGCGGTTGACCGGGCGGCACGTACGTCGGGGTCCACTCGCCGGTATCTGGGCGGGCCATGTGCGGCTCTACACGCCGGAGCAACTCCGCCAAACGACATTGGCGGCCGGACTGGAGATCATCGCCGAGCGTTCCTTTGTGCACCACTGCCTACCGTTTTCACACAACCTGATCTACGGGCTGGGCAAGCCACTGCTCGAGCGCCGACTGCTGCCGCGTCAGTTGGCGCTTGCCGCCGACCGTCATCAGTTCGCCAACACCAGCGTGTCGCGTTGGAACCCGCTCGCTCTGGCCGTTCGATTCGCTGGCTGGTTCGATCGGCACAACCTGCCCAACGAACCGACCGGACGGTCGACGGTGAACCTTGCGGTGCTCGCTCGTCGTCGGGGACCACCATGAGCACGTTGATCCCCGACGAGCACACAGCCGAGGTAACGAGCACGTCGTCGGGCGCCGCAACGTCTGCTTCCCACCGGCGGTACTCGCTGTGGACGTTGTCTGCGATCGCGTTGTCGGTGGTGCTGCACCTGTGGAGGCTCGGTCTGCGCCCGCTCGCGCACGATGAGGCGATCGACGCAAACTTCTCGTGGCAGGCTCGCGCCGGGGCGATCATGCGCTACGACCCGGTCTACCACGGTCCCCTGCGCTTCTATCTCGAGGGCTTCGTGCTGCGATTTCTCGGAACGACGCCCGGCTGGACGCGACTCGTTGCCGCACTCGCCGGCATCACCGCGACGATCATCATCGCCCGATCCGCGCGCACCCTCGGACGTGTCGGTGCTCCAGTCGCAGCGCTGGTCTTCGTCATCAGCCCGACGGTGTTGACCGTCACCCGCACCGGCCGCGAAGACTCTCTCGTGGTCTTGGTCTCACTCGGGTTGCTGCTCGTGGTTGCCCGCGCGCTGGTCGAACCGCGGGCGTCGCACCTCGTAGCTGCGGGAGCACTGTTGGCCACCAGCTTCGCGCTGAAGGAAACGACGTTTCTGTTCGGCTTTTCGGCGCTGTGTTTCATCGTCGGAATGCTCGTGCGAGCTGCGCTCGCTCCCGACAGCGAAAGCCGCCGCGCCGTGAAGCGGCTCACGGCTCTCGGCCGGCAGCCATGGATGTGGTCGGTCACGATTTTCGTCCTGGTGTTTCTGTTCGTGTTCACGTCGGCCTTTCGATATGCACACGGATTCAGCTCGGGCCTCTTCGACGGAGTTCGCTACTGGTGGAGCCAGCACGAGGTGCGACGCGGTAGCCAACGCTGGTTCTTCTACGGCACGATCTACGCGGCATACGAGTGGCTCCTGCTCGGCCTCGCTGCGATCGGTCTCTACGTCACGGTTCGCCGCCGTTCGTTGGTCGGCGCGTGGTTCGCAACGATGACCATCGCACAATTCGTGCTGTACTCGTGGGCTGGCGAGAAGTTCGCTTGGCTCGCGGTACACCCACTCGTACCAGCAGTGCTACTCGGCGGCCTCGGGGCCCAGGCGATTGCCGAACGCTATGCGGCCACCGCTCAGCGCCAGCTCATCGGCGTTGCGTTCGCGCTGGTCGCGATCGGTACCGTCTTTGTCGCGGTTCGTCCGGCAATCACCGACGGTGCCGACCCGCGCGAGCTACTGGTCACCGTGCAATCGTCGACCGACGTTCCAGCGATCGCTGATCGGCTGGCGGCCGGCCAACGCGACGGCACCATCACGTCGATCCTCATCGATCAGCGCGACGGCGGCTCTTGGCCGTGGGCATGGTATCTGCACAGCCTGCGGGGGGTGGCATACGTGACGGCCGATTCCGCAGCGCTGCCCGCCGGCTACGACGCGATGATCATCAGCGCTGCCGAAGGCCCAGTAGCGGTGCCGGCCGGGTACACAGCGGAACGGTTTGCGCTTCGTCGGTGGTGGCTGCCGGACTACGACCACATTGGTGTCGGTGACATTGCCCGCTGGTTCGCCACCCGCGAGACATGGAGCCCGACGGCGAGCTCCGATCAGTATCTGCTCATCCGGAAGCGGCCAGGCGGTTGACACACGATGCATCAACGCTTGCGACCCACAGCGCGTCGGCGACGCCGCGAGACGGGCTCGTGAACTGCACGATCAAACACGGGAAGTGGCGCAGCGCGTTCGCACTTTCGGGGGTCGATACGAGCTGCTCCTGCGTGCCGAACACGACGTACGCGATCGAGTAGGTGGCGAGGACGCGGGCCATTTCGGTGGGTGAGACCGTTTGGTACAACGTAGTCATATCGGTCTTACGGGTGTCGATCGATGCCGCATACGTGCGCCGGCGTTGCGACTCGTGGTAGCCCCAACCGATGGGAGTCGGCAGACCGGTCGCCACCGAGAACTGACTCGACCAACGGTAGTCAATTCCGGGGGCCTCGGCGATCGGTCGCACTCCGACTGCGTGCGCGCGCAACCAGTCGATCAGCGGCGAGTCGTCGCGGATGTCGAACGGCCCAGGCCCGTAGTTCATCGGCACATTGACTGCGCGATACGACTCGCCGTTCAGCGACAATCCATCGGTGCTGAGTCGGTCGTCGAGCCGCACGGGCGTCGCCGCGACCCAGAAGGTAACCGCGAGGACGAGCGCAACTGCCGTGAGTCCCACCGCAAGCCGGCGACCCCAACGCATGCCACGGCGATGGCGCATCTCCTCAGCGAGCACCACTGCGGACCCGACTGCGAGAAGAATCCACGACTCGTACCAGAACTTGAAAACAGTATTCATCCGGCCGGCATCGTTGGTCACGCTCCACACCTCGACGCCGGTCTGCACCAACCATGCGGCACCGAGCACGAGCGGACCCAGCGGACTCCTCGAGCTGTTCGGCGAACGCCACGTCGTCCACGCCACCACGAACCACGCTGCTGCGAGAACGAGGCTCAAAATCATCACCGCCCGATGTGGGCTCAACGTGATCCAGCCGGCAACGACGAACGCAACACCGGCGGCTGAAACATGCGCTGTGGTGATGCGCCCCCAGAGCACCGGCGAGCGCCGCACAACGGGAACCGAACGAATCGCAAGCACCACGACGGAGATGACCATGAAGAGGCTGAACTGCTCAAACCAGCTGTGCAGCGGCGTTTGCGAGATGGTCGGCTCGACACCACCGTCGAAGACAAGACCGCGCCATGTGTACGGTTCCCAGGCGACGAGTAACACCATCGCGCTGAGCGTGCCTGCAACACAGCGCTTCCACGGGGCTCGTCGTGCGAGCGCGGCAAGAATCGCGACCGTCGCCATCGCCAGCGCGAGCGGGAAGTCCCACGTGTTCGTGGCACGGACGAACCCGATCATCATGCCGACGAGCGCGCCGAGCGCGACCGCGTGCATCGTCGACCCGTCGCGAACGATCCGGTTCCACGCGATGCAGAGTGCGCCCAGTGTGATCGTCAACGCAATGCCCATCACATGCGGATGCAGATCGCCGAACAGCATCGACCATGCAGGGAACTCGGTAATGGCGGCGGAGGCTGGAATCACCCGACTCACGGTCCACCAATCGAGGCGCGCGTCGGTGGAGACGATCAGGTGACGCCACAACGCAGGAACAATGGCGACGTTGCTCAACACGAGCACGAAGATCGTACTGAGCACACCCGCGCGCATCGCTGTGCGCGAACCACGCGAACCGCTTCGCCAACGTGGTCGCACCGCGTGCGCCGCAGCCGAACCCGCCGAGAAACTTGCACCGGCAACACAGCTCGCGAATACGGCGATACCGAGGTTCATCACCACCGCAGGTGCCGTGCGCAGCAGACGCGCTGGCCCGCTCAAGAGCAGCCACCCTCCGTAGTAGTAGTTCAATGACCCGCCCGAGTACCACGGGTCGTAGACCGGAAAGGTTCGCGACCGCAATACCGCTGTCAGCAACGTCAGCTCAAAGGGCTTCTCGCCACCGAGCGTGGGATGCCAGAGATCGGGATCGGATGCCCGAAGCAGCAGGAATGCAACGAACGCAACCACGCCGAGCAGTTCGGCCACGATGAGCATCGCCCGTCTCTCGCGGTACACAGCGACGAGCTGCCGGCGAGTTCGCCATCCGCGCCAGAGCGCGATCGCGAAGAACACAGTGATCAGAAGTGCGACCAGGGCACGGCTAAGCGTTACGTTCGTCCAACTTCCAATCACGAAGATCGCGAATGCAACGATGGCCAAGCCGATCGTCTTACCGAGACCCAAGCCGGCGTCGGGCAGACGGCGTAGCAGGGGCAGCATGATCACGAACGCCGCGAACCCGAACAGCTCGAGCAGCACGAACCACCCAAGCGCATGAAGAAACGGCGAGCCGCCAACATCGAAGGTCTCGTTGTAGGTCGGTGCGTGAGCGTTCGCGGCGACTTCGTCGGCGTGCAGCAGCAGTCCATTTGCGTGCGCATCCTGTGGACGCACCGGCAGCGCAACGGCGGCAGCAAGCGGATCGAGCACAGCAATCAGATTGGCGGTCGGAACGGTGTGAACACGTTTCCAGATCCGCACCTCAGGATGGTCGTAGACCGAGAACGCCTCCTCTGCAGTCGAGTCATCGAGATCGAAGAACCCCAACCGTGGGTGACTCGTGAAGGTGGCAACACGCGAGAATCCAAGTGCGCCGGAGTCGAGTGCGTCGAAGAAGCGGATCGTCGAGGGGAACCGCGCAGGTATCCGAACAACGCTGGCCCACACGCGTGGGGACGATTCGACGACGTAGTCCACCTGGGTCAACTGATCGGCAAAGTGCTTCATCTTGTCGGGACCGTCGGGTCCGAACAGATCGAACTGCACACCGGTGAACCGACTGGTATCGAGGTTCGGAAGGCGCAACGGCAGGCCATCATCCCACGCCTCCACTGACACCACGCTGCCCGCCGCCGCGTTGTCGGCCAACCAATGCGACGCGGTAATGCGGGTATTGGTGTGTCCGTAGATGCCGTTCACGAACGCCGCGCCCCACAGCAGGGCGAGTCCTGTGCTCAACACCACGAGCACCACCGCACCGCCTCGGATCCAACCGCGCGCTCGCACCGCGCGTTGGATCAACGCCGCGACGCCGACTCCCGCCACGGCGTGAAGCGCCGGCGACATCGGCACGAAGTACCGCCCGCTCGGCAGTGCCGTAGCGACGACATAGCCGAACGGCACGAGTACCGCAGCCAGCGGCACCGTCCATGTCCACAAGCCGAGCAAACGTCGGCGGCGGAACAGCGCAACGGCTCCGCCACCTGCGGCCAGCACGACACCCGGTCCGATCGTGAACATGCCGAGCCAGTAGAGGGGTTGCAGCAACGGCACACGAGACGCCCACTGCACCGCCGGTGGCGTGTCGACGTCGTTGAGCGTGCTGGCCAAGCGCAGGTCGTTGCGGAACGACTTCGACAGTGAGATTCCCAACCCGTCGAACGCCCCGGGGTTCAAGACTCGAAAGGCCACAGCGGCTCCCGCCACGACCGCGATCAGTCGCACAACGTCGCTTCGACGACGGTGACGGATCACCAGCACCACACAGGCCACGACTGGAACGGCCGCCAAGCCGACACCGGTCAACTTGGCAGCTACCGCTGCTCCAGCGGCCAGACCGGTGATGACCCCAGAGCGACCGCTGCGTCGAAGATCTGCGCTGCGGTCCATCTGCAAGGTGCAGAGCACGGTCAGCGCACACGCCAGCCCTAACAGCGGCTCAGAGCCGAGGAAGTGAGCGTGCTGAATCGCGAGCACCGACGCCGCGTACATTGCCGCGGCAGCGAGTGCGGCGACTCGTCCGGCGAGACGGCGGGCAATGAGCCCCACGACAACGATCGTGAAGGTGTCGAAGACGGCGCCCTGCAACCGACCGATCAGATCGACGTTGTAGCCGTCGTCGAATCGAGGGCTGCCGTCATCGGCGATCAGCGGAATGCCGACCGCGTTGAGAGCATGAGCGACGGCGTTTGCCGGCTGATCGCGATGGACTACTCCGTCGTGTAACCAGCCAGCCGCGGCGCGCGCCGTTGCCAACGACACGGGCCCGTAGAGAAAGGAATCAGTGCCCCGATAGGCATTTGCGGCCGAGCGCTGGCCATCGAGCCAATCGAGCACCGGCCCGAGGAGCGTGCCATGTGGCGCTGGCGCGGGTGCTGTCCTCATTGCGTCGGACGTGAGCGCCCAGTGACGTTCGTCGGGATGCAAATGCTGGCGTTGATCGAAGTCGATATTCCATAGCCGAGCAACGAGACCGAGCCCAGCGATCAGCACGAGCAGCGGCCACCACCAAAGGCGCTGACGGTCGCTCACGTTCAACGGCGCACGTACGGGGGCTGGCGATGCACTCTGAACCGCAGGGTTTCGACCGCGCTGCGACCGACCGCTTTCGCAAGTCGGCCAAGGCGCAGCGTGGACTGCCCGTGTACCCGCGCGAGGTGGGTGATCTCAACTTCTCGTACCTGCGCTCCGCTTCGCAACGCGCCAAGCACGATGAGAATCGATGGCGCAAAGGCTGTCGACGGCATGTTCGCAGCGAGATGCTCGTAGAGGTCGCGCCTGATCAACTTGAACGGCACGTTCGCATCGGGCACGCGTCGCCAAGCGAGGACCGACACGAACCCTCGGGTGACCGCCGTCAGGATCAAGCGGTGCCGTGGATCGTGGCGTGTGATGCGTTGACCGAGCACGAGATCGCCGTCGTCGCGATGCGCCCACAACCGGTCGAACTCGGCGGGAACAACTTGACCATCACTGTCGAGGTGGAAGATCCAGATCCCCGTGGCGGAATCCATGGCACGCCGCACGGAACGACCGTGCCCCATGTTCGTTTGGTTGCGCAGCACCCGAATGCGCGCATCGGCTGCGGCGAGCGCCTCGAGATGGGCAGACGTGTCGTCGGTGGAGCAATCGTCGACAATGACGAGTTCGGCTGGATCGACTCGATCAAGGATGTGCTTGGTGACGTCGGCAATGACATCGTCGATGCTCGCCGCCTCGTTGTACACCGGCATCACCACCGACAACGTCAGCGAACTCACAGCGACCAAGCCTCTTCGGACGAGTCGGACACCAGACTGCGGGCAACGTCGACGCCCATCTTGACGGCATGGTCCATATTCCCGAGTTCGTACTTCCAGGCGCCGAACCGCCCCCTCGCGAGCACATCGTGCGCCATCAACCACGGCTGGATGACGCGCAGCGCAGCGTCGCGTCCGACCGACGGAACCGGGTAGCCATACGGAATGTGTTCGACGTGAGTGCTCACCCGTTCCGCGTCGTCGTCCACCAGCCCACACGCGCGAAGCGCGGCGTCAACGCGATCACCGAGACCTTCAGCTTCAAGCGGTCTCCATGACGAGCTGGCGATTTCGGTCATCCATGAGCTGTACAGATCGGTACGCGCACCGGGCACGTTCGCCGCCGCGTACTTGGCGAAGTTCGTCGCGCGGTAGAAAGGCACGTTGGGATCCGGGAAGTAGAACCACGAACCGGGGTCGCTTATCGGGGTCGCATACCCCACCCCAACCATCGTGACGCTGTTGTGCACCAGCTTCGCAGCTGCCGTGCGTACGGCATCGGGCGCGTCGGCGATCAACTCGATCAGGCGATCGAGCGCTCCTGTCCACACCAAGTGGTCGAAGCTCATCACCGCGCCCGTCGCCGTGGTCACGGTGCGGATCTCGAGATCGACACCCGTGATCGGCGCGTCGTACACGATGTGGTGCGCGAGTGGTTCGGCGGCACGACGGTAAATCTCGCCCGTTCCGCCCTGCGACGGGAAGGCAAAAAGGTTGTTCGGTCCCCACGAGAGATCGTCGCGGCGACGCACCAACGAATCGACTGCATGGCGCCAATCGACCACGGATACGCGCTCGGCGATCCAGCCACTGCTCATCTCGGCAGCCGGGTGCGCCCAAACCTTTTCGTTGTAGGGCCGCATGAAGTGTCGACAGATGCCCTCCCCGAACATCGACTCCATCCATGTTGCGAAGTCGACCGGCAAGTCGTCCGAGGCAGTCATGGTGGCAAGCGAGCGCTGAGCGTCGATCAGGCCAACGAGTGCCTCGGACGCGACGGCGTCTGGCAAGCGATGCAGATTGTTCTGCAGCGGGTACGGCACCCACCGATCGCCGATGCGGACAAACGAGGACCGCTCATGTCGTTCGACGTCGCCGTGCATCACGTCGTCGAGCAAGTGATCGAACTCGCCGTAGTGCGAAAACACCACGTGTCCGCCCATATCCCACGTGAAGCCCTGCGGGTCGACCACTGACGATGCAAGCCCGCCGGGCGTGGACCGCGCTTCAACGATCGTGAAGTTCTCGTGACCGAGCGCAACGAGCTCGCGCGCACAGCCGATGCCACACGGGCCAGCGCCGACGATCACGACAGCACCTGCCCCCATGCGCCGACCCTACCAGTCATGCAAACACAGTGTCCCAACTCTGGCTATAGTGAACAGATCTGTAAATGGCTGCAGACTCAATGGCTGGCGATCGGACCGGGAGGGGTGCAATGAAACAGAAGCTCACCTCCGCCGCATTGGTCGCCGTCCTTGCGCTCGCATTTACCATCTTCGTCGGCAGCCAGAACTCGAGCGGCGGGTCCAGGGCCAGCGCGGCCCCCATTGTGCCGGTCTGCCCGTCGCCAACACCGACGAATACACCCACGGTGGCACCTACCGGAGCCCCGACAAATACGCCGACGGCGACGCCCACCGCAACAGCAACGAACACACCGACGGTAACTCCCACTGCAACAGCCACGAACACACCGACGGCAACGCCCACTGAAACACCAACGGCGACACCAACGAACACGCCCACCGTGACACCAACGGCGACACCGACGAATACGCCCACCGTGACACCAACGGCGACACCGACGAACACGCCCACGGTCACACCCACCGCAACACCAACGAACACACCCACCGCAACACCAACGCCTAATCTCGGTGTCATGGGCGCCACGGTCGGCGTACAGACGCTTGATGTGTCGTGCACGCCGACGCCAACCCCCACACCCACACCTACGGAGGCGGCGGTCACCACGACCTCCGTCAGCGGAACCACTACCACGCTGTTCGCAATCGACCCCAACCTGCCGCTTCCACGAACCGGCGGCGATCCGTCCGCAGCTACTGCGCTGGGCATCGCTGCGCTGTTGATGGGCCTTGCGCTGTTGAGCATCGTCGCCTTCTCACGGTTCAGGACCACACGCCAGTAGGCACGATTGTCGCGCCTATTGGGTCAGCGTCGCGGCGCCGTTCGATAGATGGTGTAGGCGCCAGCGATGAACGCGACTGTGCCGTGCGCTGTCCAGTACGCGTCGCTGGCTGAGTCGTAGATACGCTCCTTGGGCCCAATCACGACGTAGTCCACGCCGAACCGGGCAACATTCGCGGCTGCATCCGGCGTGCCCGCCAAAATCTGCTGTGAAGCGGTCTGGCGCACATACCAATCGGACAGTCCGAGGTCGTAGGTCCAACCGGGATATCCGCTCACGGCGCGTCGTCCGCTCAGCGCGGCGACTGCCGAGTTGTTGTCGTAGCCGTAGACAATGACCGCGTCGGTCGCGGAGTGCTCACGCAACCATTCGGCAGCGGCGACATCGTCGTGTTCCACCCACGCGATCGCGGTTGAGCGCTGCATCGAACGAAGGGCGTCCAACGCACCTGCGGAGATCATCAACAGCACGCAGAGGACCGCAGCAAACTGCGCGACATAACTGCGCCACGCTCGGCGGGTCGGGCGCGCAGGGTCGCCGCGCCGATGCTCGGTGAAGGCCGTGCTCAACAATGCTGCGATGACCAAGCATCCGCCGAGTTGCCAGATGAGGAAGTACTTAGTGTTGTTCCACTCCGATGGATGGAACGCGATCAGGTTGGCAGCAATGAAGAAGAGCCACAGCGGTGCCGTGAGCCGACGCAATCGTTTGGGGACGCCGCCGAACAGGGCGATGCCGACGAAGAGTGGCAGCAGCAGTCCGACATTGCGCAACCAGAACCACGGCCAGGACTGGTTGGACTGCGGTGCCATCCAGCCGACCAGCCAGCGGACGTGATTCGTCTCGGGAGCGATCGAGTACGCGAGCGGGCCACCGATCACGATCGCCGGAATCAGGAACCACAGCCACGTGCGCCGGCGGTCGACCAGGAACGCGAGCCCACCGAGTGCGATGCCCGCAAGGAGGGTCTGCGCGTGGGCGATGCCGGTGGCACCCATGAGCACTCCGGCGAACGCGAATCCTCTCGTCGACCATGATGGTCGAGCGGCGAGCAGGATCACCAACGCACAGAAGCCGGCACACAAACCGAAGAGCGTGCTGCGCTGTGCATACAGCGACGCCGAGATCGTGTTGTCGACCCACAGGTGCGCCTCGGGGATGCGCGCGTACGTGCGGGGCAGCGATGTCACGATGTGCCAACCGTTGCGCGAGACGTCCTCGGCGAAGTACCACAGGCCCACGCCGCCGCTCAACGTGAACAGCAGGAGAGTCAAAAACGCGGTAAGTCTCGAGCGCGTGAGTCGCATCACGACCAACCACAACAATGGCGTGAACACCATCGCCAACAACCACGCCGAGATCACCAAGCCTTGCTGCAGCGTGGCACCCGTCACCGTGAACATGGCGCCGAAGAAGTCGGCCAGAAAGTGATAGCTGAACGAGTGTCCGCTCGCGATCGGAGACCGCAACGATCGGTTGTCGCCGAACGCGAAGGAACCCGCATAGGCCAGGTGCGCCGACCAGTCGCCCCACACCGCCAAGCTGCCAGCGCTGACACCGCGTGATGTCGCTTGGTATGACAACGACATGATGCGTGTCGCCACAGCCCCGGCGGCCACCGTCACGATCAGCAATGGGCGCAGACTGGACGGGCGAGCCGAGCGCAGTCGAAGCCGGCGAGCGGCCGACCGGACATCGGCGCGCAAGAGCGAACGTTGACCGCGGACCGCCAACGCTGCCATTGCGGACGTCCCTGCGAGGCCGGTGGCAATCGCCGCCCATCCCATGCCGAAGACCTCAAATCCCACGAAGGTCAGGAATGAAACCGCAAAGACCCCCACGACCGTGCCGATCGCCAGTCGTTCCTCGAACCGCAAGCGCACACCAGCGCCGTACGTCAACCCGCATCCGATCGCCACGATCGCGGCAGCGAAGAGCAGGCTCAACAGCATCCCCGCACCGTAGTGGCCACTCAGGTGCCGAGGCAGAGCGTGGTAGAAACGTGTCACTTGTGTCCGACTCGATTGCACCCTCGACATCACCGCCAGCAGCATCGCCACCATCACCCGATCGGTCATCGCCACCGCGCTGGTCCCCTTGGCAGCGAATCACGGCAGTCGCGGTCGCAGGAACGGTGATTGCGGCGCGGTTCGTCGACCTCGACGGAGCGCCCGCAGAGTGGTACGGGGATATCTCCACGGTCTACGAGTACGTCGTCAACCTGCGCAATGGCACCGGACCGAACGGCTTCTACACGCTCGGCACCGGCGTGCTATACCCGCAGGTCATCCGGCCGGTTCTGTGGACCTTGGGCGATTCGTACCTGTCGATCAAGATCGCAGGAGCGCTCTGCAGCCTGATTGGTTTACTCGTCCTCTTCCTCTTCTCCCGGCGGCTCGTCAGCGTGACATTTGCGTTGCTCACCACGGCGCTGGCCGGCATGTCATCGTGGTGGCTTGCCTTCAGCCGGCTCGGGGATCTACAAGCACTCACGCCGACGCTGTCGCTCGGTGCGATCGCTGCTGGCTTCGTTGTCGTGCGGCGTCCCGCCAGCGTGGTGTGGCCAGCAATTTGTGGGGGGCTCTCCGGCCTCGGCCTCTATCTCTACGGAAACACCGTGATCCTGCCGGTCATCACCGGTATGGTCATGATCACCGGATGGCGGCTCCGACGCATCAGCCTGCGCTCGGTCGGAGTGTGGGCCGCTGGGGTGTCGCTCGTTGGCGCGCCGATGCTCGACGATTTCATCCGATACCCCGACGCGTTCGTACACGGCCACATCGGCGAGCGCATGGTCACCGGCTGGCAGATGATCCCCAATCTGGCTCGCGGGATCACTCGCTCACTGATGGCGTACGTGTCCGAGGGCGATCACGTCTTTCGCGGCAACCCGATCGCACGGGCGCACATCGACCACCTCAGCCTGGTCTTCGGTGTGATCGGAATCGTGTACTGGCTGCGCCCCGATCGACGACTGCGGGGCATCTTCCTCCTGGGATCGTTCGCCATGTTGCACGTGCCCGCGCTGCTGGCCAGCGTCGACGATCTGCCCAGCGCAAGCAGAACCATCGCAGCGGCGCCGTTTGCGTACTTGTTCGTGGCCAGCGGTATCTGGTGGGCGGGCGGACTGTTCCGGCGTCTGGGCGACCACGAAGCGATGACAGCAATGACGGCGATCGTGCTGTGTATTGGCGGCCTCAACATCTACGTGTACGTCAACACGTACCTCCCCGGTTTGCCGTACAGCAACGTGCCCATCGCCCGTTCCATTGCGGACTACGCCGACACGCTGCCGGGCGGCGTACAGGTACACCTGGTCGGCACCGGATGGGGACCCGGCTTCATGCCCGAGATCAAGAGCGTCGTGTACGCCGTTCATCGACCGAACAACATCATTCAGGACGACCCAGCGGCCTTCGATTGCAAGGCTCTCGAGGCTCTCCACCGTCCGGCTGTACTGGTATGGCGGTTCGATGCCGCATTGCCCGGCACCGATCTGAGCGCTTGCTCGGCTGAGCTCACCGACATCGTGACCATGCGTCGAAGCGGCACGCCGGTGTTTCGAACGGCACGTGTTCCGTAGCAGCACCACCGGTGCGCCCTCGCGCGTACCGGTAGCATCGGCGCAGCGCCATCGACGTTTGGTCGAGGCAGTGTGAGCCCGGAGGCCTACGGCTGGTGAGTTTCTTTCAAGCGATCGTGATCGGGATACTGCAGGGCGTCACCGAACTGTTCCCGGTGTCGAGCCTCGGACACTCGGTGCTGTTTCCTGCGTGGCTCGGCTGGGATGCACTCGCCAGTGGCACCGCAGCCGACAAGTCGTTTTACCTCACGTTCCTCGTCGGCCTCCATGTCGCCACGGCGATCGCTCTCCTGATCTTCTTCCGCGCCGACTGGAAACGAATCATTGGTGGTTTCCTCACCTCGATTCGCGATCGCGAGGTGGCATCTCCCGACCAGAAGATGGCGTGGCTGCTCGTTCTCGCGACGGTTCCGGTGGGTGTCGTTGGGCTGTTGTTCGAACACGGCCTGCGAACGCTGTTCGCCAAACCACTAGCAGCCGCGATCTTTCTCACGATCAACGGTTTCATCCTGCTCGCCGGCGAACGACTCCGCCGTAGGGCCCCCCAGCGCGCACGCGCTGTCGAGGGCACCGAGGCCAGCCTTGGCGATGGCACAACAGTCACCACCGTCGACGCCGCTGTGGTCGGCACATCGCAGATTGCCGCGCTGTTTGCCGGCATCAGCCGAAGCGGAATCACGATGGTCGCGGGGCTGTTACGCGGGCTCGATCACGAAGACGCCGCACGGTTCTCGTTTCTACTCGCGACACCGGTGATCTTCGCCGCCGGCATGTACAAGCTGCCAGATCTGTTCGGCCCACTCGGCGACGGCATTCGCGCTCAGGTGGTCGTCGGGGGCATCGTGGCGGGCGTGTCGGCGTACTTCGCAGTGAGATTCCTCACCCGTTTCTTCCATACGCGTACGTTGTTGCCCTTCGCGATCTATTGTCTGATCGCCGGTGTTGCGTCGATCATCCGATTTGCGTGAACCGACTGCGAACGACTCGTCAACCGCTCCAGCCACGCATGAAATGGGACCCGCTATGAACGACACCAGCACGAACGACTCACCGGGCGCCAAGGCTGGTATGAACTTCACCGCGCTCACTGCGCTGTTCTTGCTCGTCGCCGTTGGGTGCGTCGTCGTCGCGGTCGTGTACTTCACGAAGACCGCTAACGCATTGCCCAGTTATTTCCCCGGCCACGAGACCGGTAGCAGCCGCCATCACACCAAACACGGCATTGCGTTCATCGGCCTTGGCGTCCTTGCGCTGATCGGTGCATGGTTCACCACGGCACCGAAGAAGACTGCGAAGAGCTGACCGCTCCCGAGCGAGGTGGTTCGTTCGAGGTTGCCGACCTAGGGTGTAGGCCGTGAATCAGACCAAGGCCCACATTGCCGCCCTCTCCCTGCTCGATCGCGCGTTGCTCGCCATGACTGATGACGAGGTCGTGGCCCTCCTCGCTGGGCTGCCCGACGATCACACTTCGGCCATCAAGCGCATCTGCGACGTACGCGACGACGACGCTGTGTCGGCCGATGCTGTGCGTACGTCCGCCCATAAGGGACGGCTCAACGGCGATCTGCAACGCCTTGGCGTGGTGATGTCCGACGCCTGCCTGGCTGATTGTGTCGAGCAACTCGGCGAATCTGCCGACATGCCCACTGAGGACGAGCTCGTCGGCGTCATGCCCGGCCTGATCGAGCGCCACGGACTCGGCACCGTACGACTCATGCTCGCCGCCACGGTCGTGGGTGAGGCACCGGTGTCGGCGACCATCGTGGGCCTACTCAAGCACGACGACACCGTGAAGTTACCGCCAGCGGAAATGAAGCCGCTGGCTCCGTTGCTGGCGCCCAAGCCCGACGACGCCGAGCGACTCGCGCTGAAGGCTGCACGTAAGGAACGCAAGGCAGCCGAGCAAGCCGAAGCAAAGCTTCGCCGCGATCAGGTGGCACGGGCCCGCAATCGCGCGTGAGCCAACCTCACTGACGCCGGCTCACGGAATGCGGTCATCGAATGTGTGGTGTGCGGGGGCTCAGTAGCCCATCGTGCACGAGCCGCCATTGGCGTTGAGCCAGTTGCGCTGGATAAGGAAGTTGCGAGCCCCGAACGTGACGTTGTACTTCGCACCGCTCGACAGGGTGGTGGTGGTGCCGAAGGTCCATGCGCACTTATCGGCGTTCTCGTAGCCACGGCTGTCGTACCAGGCGTTCAGGTTGGGGTCGGTGACAGTCTCTTCGAGTTCGTGCGTGATCACGCTCGCCATGGCATCGGCCGACGCGTTGCCGTTCGGCGACGTGGTCTGTGCAGCACAGGCGCCGTAGTTGCGGGCCGGGTCTCCGACAAACGAGAACTTAATGTTGGCGCCACCGATGGTGCCCCGCGTATGCCAACCGCAGTACTGAGTGAGGAAGCCGCTCGTTTCATTGACATCGGAGCTCGTGAGCACGAAATAGACACCGTTGGTGTCCTTCGGCAGGCGGTTCGAAGTAATTGCATCCGAAACAATGGTCTGGATGTTCGCATCACTGAGCGCAGTGCCACGGCTGTAGTTGTCGGTGGTGGAACTGACGAACTTCACCGAGTTGGAAACAAACGACTTCGTCGTACCGGAGACGCTGTAGTAGGTGGAGTTGATGTTGAAGTGCGGGGTGCCGCCAACCGTGGACAACAGGTCGGTGAGGATCACCGGCGTTGACGCGGAACTGGTCGTGTCGGGCCAGTTGCCATACCAGATGACATACACGTTGGTGGTGCCGAGCAACACCGGACCACTGTGGTAGCTGATGCCATTACCCGAGGCAGTCCGGGTCGGAGCGGGCTTCGCGTCGCGAGCGTTGCGCGCTTTCACGTTGTTGAAATTGTCGAGCGTGTGTTTGCCGATGATCTCGCTCTTGGAGCCGCTATTGCCGTTGGACGAGGCGCTGGCCATCGCAGGAACAACGGCAATACCGGCGAAGGCAACAGCTGCGAGCAGGAACCGTGATCGTGCATTCATGGCGATGTCTCCAGACGTGGTGATACCACTGAACTCAATTGAGAAGAGCTCGGAGCGAAACGTAGCTCACCCAGAGCGTCAGGGAAACTACTTCTTGGCATCTTGATGATCTTGATGAATACCTGCACGCACGAGGCGTTCGTGATCGAGCAGCCACGCCTTCGTGTCCAACCCGCCGGCAAAGCCGGTGAGCGAGCCGTCTGACCCCACCACCCGATGACACGGCACGATGATCGAGATCGGATTCCGACCGTTCGCCGCGCCGACTGCACGCGCTTTGCGCGCATCACCCATTCGACGTGCCTGCTCGCCATAGCTCACCGTCTCGGCAAAGGCGATCGTGCGCAGGGCCGTCCAGGCCGATTGCTGAAACTCGGTACCCACCGGGTCGAGGGCAACATCGAACTCGGTGCGTGTGCCCGCGAAGTACTCCCCGAGTTGTGTGGTGGCCGCTTCAAGGACGCCGTTCGGGTCGACTGGTCCACCCTCGACCGCGCCGAGGCGAACTCGATGCTCTCGCTCGATCTGCCAGAGCACAGCGCGCAGGCCGGCATCGGATGCGACGAGTGTGAGTGTGCCGACCGGGCTGTCGGTCGTGGTTTCGTAGAGGGTTTCGTCTTTCATGATGACCTTTCTCGTTTGGTGGTGTACGTGGCGCTCATAGCTGCGCCCACAGATGATGCAGCGCGTACGACCTCCACGGCCTCCACGACTCGGCCGCAAGTGCCGCGCCCTTCGGCGAGCCATCGAGCCCAAGCCGTTCGAGCCCGTGACGCACACCGAGATCGGTGGGCATGAACACGTCGGGGTCGCCGAGCGCGCGCATCGCGATGTACGAAACGGTCCACGGGCCGATGCCCGGTAGTGCGAGCAGCCGTTGCGACATGTGGTCGCGGTCCGCCCCTGCGTCGATCACGATGTCGCCGTTCGCCAGGCTCGTGCACAGGTCCAAGAGCGCTGCGCGCCGCAACCGGGGCATGGCCAGCTGATCGGGGTCCATCGCGGCAATCGCACCTGCAGTCGGAAATGCGTGCGTCAGCTCGCCGACGGGATGGCGCAGCGGTTCGCCTGCCGCCTGCACGAGTCGGGCGGCGTGCGTACGGGCCCCAGCCACCGACACCTGCTGGCCAAGCACCGCACGAACTGCAAGCTCTGTGCCGTCCACATGCGCTGGCGACCGCAGCCCTGGCCGCGCCGCCACGAGCGGAGCCAATGCAGGGTCTACACCGAGTACCGCATCGACCGCCACCGGGTCGGCATCAAGGTCGAGCAGTCGGCGGCATCGCTGCACCGCGGCCTGAAGATCGCGCCAGTCGTCGAGGCGCAGTTCGCAACGCACCGATGACGCCAGAGGTTCGAGGGCGACGACGCCATGTCCATACGGCAGGGTGAGCACCCGCGAGTACGTGGTGCCGTCCCACGACTCCACGCCCGGTACCGCGCGCTCGCCAATGAAGTGGAAGATCGACTCAGCATCGAATGGCTCACGGCGCAGGAGTTGCACCGTCACCGACCCGGGGCCGACTGGTTGGCGGCCGCGACGTGAACGCATCTCCGAGGGTGACACCGCGAAGATTTCGCGCACGGTGTCGTTGAACTGACGCACGCTCGCGAAACCCGCGGCAAACGCCACGTCGGTGAACGACATCTCGGTCGTCTCGATGAGTAGTCGCGCAGTTTGCGCGCGCTGCACGCGGGCGAGGGCATTGGGACCGGCGCCCATCTCTGCGGTGATCAGTCGGTTGAGTTGGCGGTCGCTGTAGCCGAGTTGGGCGGCGAGGCCGTGCACGCCATCACGGTCCACCACCCCATCGGCGATCAACCGCATCGCCCGCCCCACCACATCAGCCCGGGTGTTCCACTCTGGCGAACCGGGAGTGGCGTTGGGCCGGCAACGCTTGCACGCGCGATAGCCATCGCGCTGCGCTGCCGCGGCCGACGCGAAGAACGACACGTTGGTGCGCTTGGGCGTGATGGCCGGGCACGACGGACGGCAGTAGATGCCAGTGGTGCGCACGGCGGTGACGAACCAACCGTCGAAACGGCTGTCGCGACTGGCCACGGCTCGGTAGCACTGTTCGGGGTCATCGATCACTCTCACAGTGTGCGGGCACCAGGTCCCAATATCCAGCGGAAATCGGACGTGACGCTCAGCCGGCCGAGCGGCCGCCCAGTGGCCCGGCTGTCCCGAGCTGCCCCGGCCGGCGCTCTCAGTCGCCGTGCTCGGTGGGTGGGTCGACGGACGTGGCGCCGGGTGGGGTATACGGACGTGGCGCCGGGTGGGGTCGCCGGACGTGGCGCTGGCCGCACTCAGCAGTTTGTCTGAGGGAAAGTGTCGACATTCGACACTTTCCCTCAGACAAACCGGCGGGTGGGGTATACGGACGTGGCGCTGGCTCCACCGGCCCGGCGGGTGGGGTATACGGACGTGAGGCGGGCTCCACCGGCCCGGCGGGAAGGGCACCAGCTCAGCTGCGGTCGCACCGACGAGGGTTGCGATGCCGTCAGCTGGGTTCTTTGGGCAGACCCAACACGCGCTCGCCGACGATGTTGCGCTGGATCTGGCTGGTGCCGCCCCAGATGGTTTCGCTGCGGCTGAAGAAAAACGAGCTCATCATCGGACTCACCGGATACCCAGCACGACGCTTGTCGCGGGCAGCACCGGGCCAGGTGCCGGCGGCAGGACCGGCATCGATCAGCATCGCGTCGGCGCCGTGGATGTCGAGCGCTAGCGCCATCGCCTCTTGATGCATCTCGGACCAATACATCTTGTTCGTGGCACCGAGCGCAACCACCCCGAGATCGCGGCTGTTGTTCAGAGTCGCGCTCAGCGAACGCAGACCGTTGACGCGCAGGATCTGGATCTTCGTGTGATACTTCGCGAGCCGCTGACGGATCTCGGGATCGTCGATCAGCCCACGCTCACGGGCGGCGGCGACCATCAGGCGGTGCTCTTCTTCGAAGCGGCGGTAGCCCGTGGTGGCGCTCATCCCGCGTTCGAATGCAAGCGTGCTGTTGGCCACCTTCCAACCATTGTTCACGCCACCGACCACGTTGTCTTTCGGGCAACGGGCATTGTCGAAGAACACCTCGCAGAATTCCGCTGTGCCGTCGGGTTGGGTGATGCCGCGAACCTCGACACCGTCTTGCTTCATCGGCACGAGTAGATACGAGATGCCCTTGTGCTTGGGGGCATCGGGATCGGTGCGGGTGAGCAAGAAGCAGTAGTCGGCATGGTGGCCCTGCGTGGTCCACACCTTTTGACCATTGATGATCCACTCGTCACCATCGAGTAGCGCCGTGGTCTTGAGGCTGGCGAGATCGGAGCCCGAGTTCGGCTCACTGAAGCCCTGACACCAACTCATCGTGCCGTTGAGGATCTTCGGGAGGAAGTGCTGCTTTTGCTCCTCGGTGCCCCATTGCAAGATGGTGGGGCCGACGAGCGTGTCGCCGAAGAAGTCGGCGCGAAGCGGCGCCTTGGCACGCGCGAACTCCTCGCTGAGGACCACGCCCTGCATCGTGGTGAGGCCCTTGCCACCGTATTCAGCGGGCCACGTCGCGCAGATCCAGCCGCCCTCGAACAACGTGGACGGCCACGCCGCGTTGAACGCCTTGCGGTCCTGGGGGGTCATCTCGAAACCCCTGTCGAACCAACCGTCGGGCAGGTTCGACTCGAGCCAGCCGCGAATCTCGGCTCGGAAGGTCTCATCGGCGGCGGAATAACTCAGATCCATGCACAGAGTCTGACCGCGAACCTGACAAGCGTCCAAGTGGAACGGACGCTTTACTGTAAAAAGGGCACGATCCGTTCACGGCCCGTTCACATGGATCGAACACTCGGGAAATCGGCCGCCCATATCGTCACATCAGTGTTCAGCCCCGCTCCTGCCACTCCCGACACAACGGCAACAGACCCCCCTGGGCCGTTGGGGAAGCAGGAGCGGGCTGTTCTTTTCGTGCTGGTCGACAATGTCGGGCGTGTGGTGAGCCGACGTGAACTGGCTCGACGAGTGGGCATCGCCGAACTCAGCGAGCGCCGCTGCGATTCGCTCCTCGTTGGCGTGCGCCGAGCCCTCGGGGCCGACGCGATCCGCACGGTGAGAAGCCGGGGCTGGATCCTCGAGTCGCATGCCGTCGCTGCTGCGCACGTTCTGCTCGAAACGACCTGAAACCGTTTCGCAAGCAATCGTCAAGCCGTGTGACCTGCCGTATTGGCGAAACCACGGAGCGTGAATCACTACCACTGAGCGTGAGAACCGTGCTAGGGTGCCCCCAACACTTGGATCAGAGGGGTTTGCATGGATATCACCGATCTGCGGCACGGCACAGTCGTACAGGGGCGCAACGTCGACACCAGCACGACGAGAGAACAACAACGACAGAAGCGGCTCACCCGCTTGGTCGTGATTCTCGGCGTGCCACTCGCGTGGATCTGGTACCGCGAGATCATCGGCAACCCGGTAAGTCCCGGACTGCCGAGCATCGTCCGAAGCAGTCCCGAACTCTCGCTGCTCGTGGTGTTGCTCCTGCTGATGGGCGCAATGACCCTCATTCCGTACCTCGGCGCGGGCAAGTCGCCGCACACGATGCTGCGGCCGTCGGATTCCAACATTCGTCTCGCCGATGTGGTCGGCGCTGACGCCACACGTCGTGAGGCGATCGACACGCTGAACCTGTTCCTCAATCATCAACTGTTTGCCGACGAACTCGGTGGCTCGCCGCGCCGAGGCGTGTTGTTCGAAGGATCTCCAGGTACCGGCAAGACCTATCTCGCGAAGGCACTCGCAGCGGAAGCGGGTGTGCCGTTCTTGTTCGTGTCGGCGAGTGAGTTCCAGTCGATGTTCTTCGGGCAGACCAACAAGAAGGTGCGCTCGTTCTTCAAGGCCATGCGCAAAGCAGCACACGCCGAGGGTGGCGCCATTGGCTTTATCGAGGAGTTCGACGCCATCGGTGGCGCGCGCAGCGGCATGAGCTCCAATTCATCGCGTGAGGGCAGCGTGGGCATCGTCAACGAGTTGCTCGTGCAGATGCAGAGCTTCGACCTGCCGACGGGTTGGCAGAAGATGAAGGGCAAATGGACCGACCGGCTGAACAGCCTGCTCCCGGTCAACATGACAATCACCCGCGCCAAGCCCAAGACCGCAAACGTGTTGTTGATCGCTGCGACGAACCGCGCTGCCGATCTGGATCCTGCGCTGCTACGTCCCGGCCGTTTCGACCGCATCATCCACTTCGATCTGCCACCGCACGCCGATCGTATGCAGATCGCTCAGTACTACCTCAACAAGAAGTCGCACACCGACGAAGTAACGGCCGAGGCCATTGCCGATCTGTCCGGCGGCTACACCCCAGTCCGAATCGAGCGACTGCTTGACGAGGCGCTGATCATCTCGCTGCGCTACGGACGGCGGGCCATGACCATCAGCGACGTGATCGAAGCGCGGCTCATCACCGAGGTCGGCCTGTCGCACGACGTGGGTTATCACCCTGACGAACGCCGCAAGGTGGCCATCCACGAGGCCGGGCACGCTCTCACCGCTGCGCTCGCCGGGCGGGAAATCCACATCGCCTCGATTCTGCGTCGTGGTGGAGCACTCGGACTCGTGTCACACGGTGACGCCGACGAGCGTTTCCTGCGCACACCTGCCGATGCGCACAGCCTCATCGCGATCGCACTCGCCGGCCGTGCGGCAGAACTGCAGGAATACGGCGAGGCCAGCAGCGGCATCTCGTCGGATCTTGCATTTGCAACGACCGTGGCGGCGCAACTGGTCGGGCAACTCGGTGCCGGCACGAGCCTGATCAGCCTTGAGGCAGCGATCATGCCCGGAGCAGGCAATCTGGTGGCCAAGGTGCTCATGGACGAAGCGTCACGCACGCAGGTCGACGGCATCCTCGACGCAGCAGCGGATCGCGCGGCGTGCCTCGTGTTGGAGCACCGCTTCGCGCTGATGAACATCGCCCAGGCACTACTCGAGCGCGACGAAATCACGGGCGACGAGGTGCACTCCATCGTGTCCACGGCCTCCACGGCCGCAGCGGCATAGCAGATCTGGGTCAGCGCCCGTTGGGGGACTGGCGCTGACCCAAGTTCTGGATCGCGTTCCATACCCGCTGCGACGTACACGGCATGTCGATGTGGCGTACACCGAGGTGCGCCACCGCGTCGATGACGGCGCTCTGTACCGCCGGCGTGGCACCGATCGTGCCGCTCTCGCCGATGCCCTTGGCACCGAGATCGTTCAACGGTGATGGCGTCTCGACGTGCACCGTGACGAAGCTGGGTAGCTCAGCAGCCGAAGGGATGCCGTAGTCGGCGAAGTTCGATGTGAGCGGATTGCCGTCTTCGTCGTAGACCACCTCTTCGAACAACGCCTGCGCCACGCCCTGGGCGAGCCCGCCGTGCACCTGTCCCTCGGCAAGAAGCGGGTTGATGATGCGACCGGCGTCGTCGACGGCGACGAGTTGTTGCAAGACGGCACGCCCGGTTTCGGTGTCGAGCTCGACCACTGCGAGATGAGCCCCCGACGGGAACGTGCCGCCGGCCTGGCTGAAGTCGCCCTCGCCGTACAGCGGCGTGCGGTCAACGGCTGCGACCGCAGCGACCTCGGCCCATGTGCGACTGATGGCCGGCGCACCGGCCACATGAAACACACCGTCGGAGATGACGACGTCGGCGACATCGGCTTCGAGCAATCGCGCAGCGATGCCTCGGGCCTGATCGGCCACGAGACTCGCGGCGCGAGTGACGTTGGTGCCACCGAGTTGCACTGAGCGCGAACCGCCGGTGATGGAACTGCTCGCGACGAGATCGGTGTCGCCGTGGATCACGGTGATGCGATCCATCGCCACGCCGAGTTTGTCGGCCACGAGCATCGCCCAAGTCGTGCGGTGGCCCTGGCCGTACGGCGTGGTGCCGGTGACGACACGCACGGAAACATCTTCTCCCGGCGCGCCCGCGATGACCTCGACCTGACCGAGTTCGCCACCACCGGACATCGCCGTGATCTCCACGTACACCGACACGCCGATGCCGAGTTGTAGTGCGTCGCCACGCTCGCGCCGCGCCTGCTGCTCGGCGCGTAGGGCTGGGTAGTCGACCGCTGCGAGCAGGGTGTCGAGGCCACCCGCATAGTTGCCGCTGTCGTAGGTGGTGCCGGTGACTGTGGTGAAGGGGAACCGATCGGCAGCAATGAGGTTGCGGCGGCGCACCTCCACCGGATCCATCCCGATCTCGGCAGCGAACAGATCCATCGCCCGTTCGATCGCGGCTGCAGCCTCGGGCCGACCCGCACCACGGTAGGCAACGGTGGGCACAGTGTTGGTGAGCACGGCCGTTGCGTTGAGGTCGGCGGCCGCGATGTCGTAGACGCCCGTGAGCATCACGCGCGTCATGAACGGCAGGAACGCACCCATGCGCGGATACGCGCCGGCGTCCTGCACGACATCGAGCTGATAGGCGGTGACGCGACCATCGCGCGAGCCGCCGATGGTGAGGCGCTGCGTCTGGGCGCGGCCATGGCCGAGGCCGTTCATGCTCTCGCTGCGCGTCTCGGTGTAGCGCACGGGCCGGCCGACGGCGCGAGCAAGCCAGGGCACCAACGTCTCCTCGGGATAGTTGAACGCCTTTGCGCCGAACCCTCCCCCGACATCGGGTGTGATCACGTGCACCTGCGATGCGTCGAGTTGGTACCACGCGCACAGTCGCTCCTGAATGGGGTGCGCGCCCTGTCCGGCCTGCCAGTGGGTGAGCCGCCCATCGTCTTCCCAACGGCTCGCCGACACTCTCGCCTCGAGCGGCGCAGGAGCCACACGCTGGTTGATGATGTCGGCGGTAACAACGACCTCGCACGCGCTGAAATCCACCGGAGCGCGCGCCGGCATGCTCACGCATACGTTCGTGCCGTGTTCGGGAAACAGAACGACCTCGTCGGTGAGGCTCTGCGTAACGGTGACCGCGCTGGGCAGCGCGTCGTAGTCCACGATCACCATCTGGACGGCATCGGTGGCCTGCTCGCGTGTCTCGGCAACGACAGCCACGATGGGTTCGCCGACGTAACGGGTGACATCACCCACGAGCGCAAAGCGCGGGAACGTGGTGGGTAACAACCCGATGTCGAGCGGGAACGGGCCGAGATCGATATCGGCATTGGTGAACACACCGAGCACGCCGGGCGCATCACGCGCTTCATCGGCATCAATGCCGGTGATACGCGCGTGGGCCATCTGCGACCGCACGTACACCACATGCACCGCGCCGGGGATGTCGAGGTTGTCGATGAAGGTGCCGTGTCCGGTGAGCAGCGCCGGGTCCTCTGTGCGTACGACGCGTTGACCGATCATTCCCATCGTGTTCTCCCATGAAATCGTTGTGCGTGAGCATGCGTCGCTGTCGTGCGGTGGCCGCGTCGCAGACATACGCACGGGCGGTCGGCAACGCCTAGATTCTGGTCATGACCATGACTGAACCGGCACCACCAAAAGCAGAGCGTTGGACTGCGCAGTGGAAAGAACTCTACGCCGAAGTCGTCACCACCGGACTCTGCACCGGTTGCGCCGGGTGCGTGGTCACGTGTCCGCACGATGTGATTGGTTACGAGCACGAAGAGGGCAAGTACCTGCCGTTCCACCTCGAAGAAGAACTCGGCCTCGACAACTGCATCCACGGCGAGAAGGGTTGCACCACCTGCACCCGTGCCTGCCCGCGCTTTCGGGCGTGGGAGCCCGCGGCCGACATGCACCTGTTCGGTCGCGTGCGCGAGCCCGACGAGATGGGTGGCATCTGGCGGGCGCTCTATCTCACGCGTGCCAGCGACGACATGGTGCACAAGATCGGCCAAGACGGCGGGCTCGTATCAGCGATGCTCATCTGGCTGATGGAGCACGACTACATCGAAGCCGCGATGGTCAGCGGCGTCGAGCCCGACGACGCGTGGAAGGCCAAGCCGGTGCTGGCGCACAATAAGGACGAAGTGCTCGCCACGGCGGGTAGTCGCTACACGTATTGCGCGAACCCACTCGCGCTGCGTCAGGCCAAAGACGAGGGCATCTCGCGCCTCGCACTCGTGGGTATGGGCTGCCAGACATCGTCGCCTCCCACGATGTGGGATCGCAAGGCCGGAAAGGTTTCCAAACCGTTCGTTTTCAACATCGGCCTGCTCTGTTCGAAGACCTTCGACGACGCGATCTTTCCCGAATTGTTCGAGGCGAAGTACGGTCTGAAGAAGGCCGACATGGCCAAGATGAACATCAAGGGCGTGTTCCAGATCTGGATGAAGGACGGCTCGTATCACGAGATCGACCTCAAGGAATGCCACAAGTGGACGCGTGAGGGCTGCAAGAACTGCCCCGATTTCTCGGCAGAACACGCCGACATCTCCACCGGTGGTATCGGCGAGGACAACGACTGGACGCTCACCATCGTGCGCACTGAACTGGGCGAAGAGGTCATGAACCGCATGATCGCCGACGGTTCGATCATCGCCCGCCCGGCGCAGGAGGACAAAGAGGCAATGCGTCTGCTTCGTCTGCTCTCCATCGTGAGCCGTCGCCGCTGGCCCGAGTTCGCCGACCGCGCGCCAGCCATCGGCGTACCCCCGCCGAAGAAGAAGGCCGACGGCACCGCGCCCGCCGCGCACTGATCTCACAACTGTCGCCCACGCCGGCGCACACGTCGTTCACACAACGGTGGAGCTGTATACGCGCTGTTAACAAAGCGGAGACGGTACGGAAACCGCGGCCTCCTAGCTTTCCTGCAACGCCCTGACCCTGGGGCGTGAATAGGGAGG
>JANYCT010000034.1 GCA_025360105.1 Actinomycetes bacterium
CTCGTCGGAGTGCTCGTGTTCAGCGGGCCGTGGAGGTACATCTGGCTGTTCGTCGGACTGGTCTGCTTCCTGCCGAGTTACGCGCTGTGGAAGGCGTTCAGTCGATTGCGCCGTGCAACACGGTCGATCTCGTCACTCGCAGGTTCGCTGTCATCTCTGGTGAGCGACCGTTCCGCCCGCGACGCCATGTCCCAACTGGCTGCCAGCAGCGAAGACCCCGAGACTGCGCCGTTGATCAGCCTCGGCAAGGAGTTGGCCTCGTTGCGTACGGCAACCGAGAGCAATCGCGCCCAACTCGTCGATCTGTGGCAGACCATCACCGCCGTGACGTCGCTACCAGGTTTGATGGCCCTCGGGATCATCGGGTCGTTCGGACTCCTGATCTTCAGTGTCGTCGCCGTCGCGGTCGGTCTCATCGTCCGGTGACGACCGTCCGGTAGCGGCCACTATGGCTTCGATGCTGCGGCGGCCTTTCGCGCGGCTGTCATTCGGCGAGCAGCGGGGATAGCTGCGAGGAGAGCGGCGGCCTTGTTGTGACACTCGAGGTCTTCGTCCTCCGGCACCGAATCGGCCACGATGCCCGCTCCGGCCTGGAAGTGAGCACCGTGTTCGCTGACGAACATCGTCCGGATCGTCAACGCGGTGTCCAAGTTGCCGCTGAAGTCCACGTATCCGACGACACCTGCGTACGGCCCGCGCTTGACAGGTTCCAGTGCGTCGATGATCTCCATCGCCCGAACCTTGGGCGCACCGCTGACCGTTCCCGCCGGCAGCGTCGCGCGCAGGACGTCGATCGGACCCTTGCCGTCGACCAGCGTGCCCGACACCTGCGAGGTGAGGTGCATCACGTGGCTGTATCGCTCGAGTGTCATCAATTCGTCGACGCTCATCGTCCCGTACTGCGCCACCCGACCGACATCGTTGCGGGCCAGGTCGACGAGCATGATGTGCTCGGCGACCTCCTTCGGGTTCTCCCTCAATTCGCCGGCCAGACGGCGGTCGTGGTCCTCGTCCCGGCCGCGACGGCGCGTGCCGGCGATGGGACGCGACGTCACACGACCTTGGCGCAGGACCACCATCGGCTCCGGCGACGACCCGACGATGGTGATCTCGGGATGGCGGAGGAAGTACATGTACGGGCTGGGATTGATCTGGCGCAGGACGCGGTACACGTCGAAGGGGTCGGCCTGCAGATCGACGTCGAACCGCTGGGCGAGCACGACCTGGAAGATGTCTCCGGCGCGAATGTGCTCCTTGGCCACCTCGACAGCCTGCTGGTACATCCCGTGTGACATCGACGACTTCGTCTCGGGAAGTCGTTCACCGACTTCGGGCGGGGCCACCGCGACATAGGGCAACGGGCGGCCCAGGTCTTCGACCGCCTGGATCACACGAAGCGCAGCGTGGTCGTAGGCCTCGTCCAAATCAGCTGAGGACAATCCGAGCACGGGCACGTTCTCGATCAGGTAGACACGCTGGCGCCAGTGATCGAACGCAGCCAACGAGCCGATCACACTCATCACGGCGTCGGGCATTCCGACGTCGTCGTAGGGCACATCCGGCAGGATCTCCACTTCGCGGATCACGTCATAGCCGAGGAAACCCATCAGCCCTCCCTGCAGAGGGGGCAACTCGGCGAACACCGGAGCCCGGTACGCGGCGAGGATCGCCTCCATCGCCGCCAGCATGCCCTGGTCGAGTGGTACGCCCTCGGGCAGCGATCCGTCGACGGCGATCGAGCCGTCACGGAGTGTCATCGATGCTCGCGGGTGGCGTCCGACGAACGAATACCTGCTCCACCGCTCGGCGTGTTCGACTGATTCGAGCAAAAATCCATCGCCGTCGCCGACCAGTTTGGCGTATGCGGCAACGGGCGTCTCGAGGTCGGCGAGCAACTCGGTCCAGACGAGCAGGACCGTGTGCTCAGCGGCGAGCGCGTGAAACTCTTCTCGCGTCGGCCGAAGCCGGAAATCGGACACTGGCTCAGCCCTCTGGGGCGGTTGCTTCGGCTGCCCCGAAGCGTCGATAGAAGCAGCTGTGCGCGCCGGTGTGGCACGCCCCGCGACCCTCCTGCTCGACGAGGAACAGCAGCACGTCGGCGTCGCAGTCGTAGTAGGCCTCGCGCACGAACTGGCGGTCGCCACTCGTCTCGCCCTTGCGCCACACCTCTTGCCGGCTACGGCTCCAGTAGACCATCCGACCTTCGGCAAAGGTCATCCGCAGCGTCTCGGCGTTCATCCAGGCGACCATCAAAACGTCCTTCGACGCGATGTCCTGGGCAATGGCTGGAACGAGGCCCGCTGCGTCGAACGTGACGCCGTCGAGCTGTTCGGGTGTCGCGTCGATGCGGACTCCGGTTGGCATGGCGCCCATGATACGAGCGACGCAACGACCGACGGCTGTCGATTCGCTCGGGAGGTGGTCTACAGGTAGAGACCGGTGTTGCCCTCGACTCGTGATGCGGCCACAGCATGCAGGTCGCGCTCGCGCAACATGATGTAGTCCTTGCCGCCGACTTCGACCTCGTAGCGGTCCTCGGGGCTGAACAGCACCCGATCGCCCACCTCGGCACTGCGCACGTTCTGCCCCAGCGCCACGACCACGGCCCACACCAGACGCTTTGACATCTGCGCCGTCGCCGGGATGAGGATGCCCGCCATCGTGCGGCGCTCACCGTCTTTGTCGGGCATGTGCACCAACAAGCGATCGTTGAGCATCTTGATCGGGAGCTTCTCGTCACTGGTCACCATTGCACGGCACGGTACCGTCTGGGGTGTGCCGATTGAAACTGTGATGATCGATGCGCTCGACGGCGCACAGCTGGAAGCCGACCTGGTCCGCGTCGACAACGCTTGTGTGTCGGTGGTGCTCACCCACCCGCATCCCCTGTACGGCGGCGATCGGTTCAATCCAGTGATCGATGCGCTGTTCCACGCGTTGCCCGATGCCGGTTTCACGACGATCCGCTTCGACTTCCGCGGCGTCAACAATTCCAGCGGCAGTCACGACGATGGTGACAGTGAGCGGCTCGACGTGGTGGCTGCGCTCGAACTGTTGGACCTGGTCGACCCCGACTCGCCGGTGTGGCTGGTCGGCTACTCGTTCGGTGCATTCGTCGCACTGAACGTGCTCGACCCGCGCGTCGCAGGGTGGGTGGCCGTGGCTCCCCCATTGGCGACGATGAAGGCGCGCTGCCTCGCCGACCGCGACCACCGCACCAAGCTGTTGCTGGTGCCCGAGCACGATCAGTTCAGCCCACCGGTACCCACCGCCGATTTCACGAGCACTTGGGTGGCATGCACCCAGCAGAACATCGTGATGGCCGACCATTTCCTGAACGGCCACACCTCCGCGGTTGCCGGCATCGTGCGTACCCACCTCACGGGGCAGGCATGAACCTCGCGCCCGACAACGATGCGCTGCATCGTCTCACCAGCCACGACGAGATCCGCCAACTCGCGGCGCGCTACTGCTGGGCGCTCGACACACTGGATCGTGAGTTGCTCTCGCGTGTGTTCACCGTCGACGCCACGGCAAGCCTCGGGCGCGGCATGCAGAACGGTTTCGACGAAATCTGGTCGTGGATCCACGGTGTACTCGCGCATCTCGATGCCAGCCAGCACCTCATCGGCTCGCAGCTCATCGACTTGTCCGCTGACGCTCGGTCGGCAACGAGCCGTTGCCACTTCCATGCGCAGCACGTGCGCGCTTCAGCGGGAAACGACACGCAGTACATCGTGGCCGGTCGATACGACGACCGGCTGGTGCTCACCGATGATGGTTGGCGCATTGCCCACCGCACGCTGAAGGTGATCTGGACAAGCGGCAACCCCGAAGTGATCAGCCCGCCTTCTTTTCCTTCTTGACGGCACGCTTTTCTTTCAAGGTCTTACCCTGCTTCTTCGGGGCGGCCTTCTGCGGCGACTTTCCTGCCATGGTGCTCTCCTCTCGTTCGACGTTGCGAGATGCGACGTTGACCTGCGGTGCTTGAGGCGGGCGCCGGGCGGGCCGCAGCTGAACTGAGACCCGTAAGGCGCACGAGCCAAATGCTGTGGCGCATGAGTCACCATAGCGGTGTCGCCCACCGCCAGCGTCGGCACACGGGCTCATCTGCAACCCCAATTTCGTGGGGGGTCGTTCTGCGTGACGGCGCGTGCCCTGGAGGGCACGTATCATCACGCAGAACCGCTACTTGGCGATGGCGGCGTTGATGCGTGCGACGACTTCGGGGGTGAGCGCCTCGAGCACATCGAGGGCGCCCATGTTGTCGACCACCTGCGAGGCGCGGCTGGCGCCCGTGATGACGGTGGTGACGTTCGGGTTGGCGGCACACCAGGCAATGGCGAGCTGCGCCATCGAGCAACCGAGTTCTTCGGCGATCGGGCGCAGTCGCTCGACGCGATCGATCTCGGCGGCATCAGTGAGCCGCGTGGCCAACCAGCCGTAGCCGGGCAGCGCGGCGCGGCTGTCCTCGGGGACACCGTCGCGGTACTTGCCGGTGAGCAGACCCGATGCGAGCGGGCTCCAGATGGTGGTACCCAAACCGATGTCGCCGTAGAGACGAGCGAACTCGACCTCGACCTTGCGGCGCTCCATCATGTTGTACTGCGGCTGCTCCATCACGGGCTTATGCAGATGATGTCGTTCGGCAATCTCCCACGCAGCACGGATCTCGTCAGCGGTCCATTCGCTGGTGCCCCAGTACAACACCTTGCCGCGCTCGATGAGATCGTGCATCGCCCAGACGGTTTCCTCGATGGGCGTGTTCGGATCGGCTCGGTGGCAGAACAACAGGTCGACGAAATCGACACGTAGGCGATCGAGGCAGCCCTCGATGCTGTGGTGCAGGTACTTGCGGTTGAGCGTGTTGACCATGTTCGCCATGTTGCCGTCAATGCCCCAAAACACCTTGGTGGACAGCACGTAGCTCTGACGCTTCCAGCCGAGTTGCTCGATGACGCGGCCCATGATGGCTTCGCTTTCACCTCCTGCGTAGGCCTCGGCGTTGTCGTAGAAGTTGCAGCCGGCATCGTGCGCGGCCTGCATGCATTCCAGCGCAGTGTCGTCTTTGAGTTGGTTGTCGAATGTGACCCACGATCCGAACGAGAGCACCGAGAGTTGCAGACCCGAATGTCCGAGTCGGCGGAATGGCATTTTTGTCTGAGGCATACCGAGACGGTACCCGCCGAATCAGCTGGGCGGACGAACAATCACTCCGGCCGCAAGCAATGCACGCTTGGCGTCGGCGATGGTGAACTCACCGAAGTGGAAGATGGATGCTGCGAGCACTGCGTCGGCGTGGCCGACGACCACGCCATTGACTAGATGCTGCAGTGTGCCCACCCCGCCGCTAGCGATGACCGGCACATTGACTGCCTCGACGATGGCGTTGGTGAGGTCGGTCTCAAAGCCCTCTCGCGTGCCGTCGCGGTCCATCGAGGTGAGCAGGATCTCACCCGCGCCCAGCGACGCAGCCTGCTGTGCCCAAGACACTGCGTCGCGACCGGTGGGCGTGCGGCCTCCGTGCAGAAATACCTCCCACGAAGTCGCTGGGCTGACCTTCGCTGGAGTGGCGCGGGCATCGATTGCACACACCACGCATTGTGCACCGAACTCAGCAGCGATCTCAGCGATCAGATCGGGGCGCTCGAACGCAGCCGTGTTCACGCTCACTTTGTCGGCGCCGGCGCGCAGCATGCGACGTGCATCTTCGACGCTGCGAATTCCACCGCCAACGGTGAAGGGGATGAACACTTGCTCGGCAACGCGCCGCACGACATTGACCATCGTGTCGCGACCGTCAGATGATGCCGTGATGTCGAGGAACACCAACTCGTCGGCACCCTCAGCGTCGTAGCGAGCCGCAAGTTCGACCGGGTCACCGGCGTCGCGTAGGCCGACGAAGTTGATGCCCTTCACCACGCGACCGTCGGTCACATCAAGACAGGGAATGACTCGGGCCACCTTCATCGTGCACCCTGGGGTGAACCAGCAGCACGGACGAAGTTGGCCAGCAGGGCGAGACCCGACGGGCCGGACTTCTCTGGATGGAACTGCGTGGCGAAAACGTTCTCGTTGCGGAACGCAGCGTTCAGTTCGCTGCCGTAGTGACAGGTGGCCGCGATCATGCCCGCGTCGGCAGGTACTCCGTGCAGTGAGTGAACGAAGTACATCCAAGCATCGTCGCCGAGACCTGCAAGCATGGGGTCGTCGGCGAGCACAAGGTGCAGTTGGTTCCACTGCATCTGCGGGCGTTTCACGCCGGGCGGAATCCACCGAACGCGGCCCGGCAACACACCGAGCCCGGTGGCCGTGACATCTTCGTCGCTGCCGTCGAACAGCATCTGCATGCCCACGCAGATTCCGAGAAACGGCCGACCTGACGCAACGGCTTCGTGCACACTCGCCTCAAGATCGACGCTGCGCAAAGCGCTCATACAGGCGCCGAAGGCGCCCACTCCGGGAAGCACCACCGCGTCGGCATCGCGGATGAACCCGTGATCGGACGTGAGCGTGGCGTGACCCCCAACGTGCTGCAACGCCTTCTCCGCCGATCGCAGATTGCCGATGCCGTAGTCGAGTACGGCGATGACCGGCGCGCGTTCGGTCACAGAACGCCCTTGGTTGAGGGCAGTGCGCTGCCCTCGATGCGGACTGCGTCGCGCAGGCAACGGGCCAGACCCTTGAACGTGGCCTCGATGATGTGGTGCACGTTGTTGCCGTGACGCAACGACACGTGCAGAGTGATGCCGGCAGCCGTAGCGAAACTAGAAACGGCGTGTTCGGCGAGTTGCGGATCAAACGCAGGGTTGCCCAACGGCAGGCACTCGGGAAGCGGAACGTCCCACACCACGAACGGACGGCCCGAGAGATCGAGCGCGACCTCCACGAGTGCCTCATCGAGCGGATACAGCCCGCTCGCAAAACGGCGAACGCCGACCTTGTCGCCCACGGCCTCGCGGAATGCCTCACCCAGGGTGATGGCAACGTCTTCGACGGTGTGATGCGTGTCGATGTGCAGATCGCCCGTGGCTGCGATGGTCAGGTCGAAACCACCGTGGCGGCCCAACTGATCGAGCATGTGGTCGTAGAACGGTATCCCGGTGGACACCGAGGTGACGCCTGAGCCATCGAGATCGATAGACAACGCGATCGACGTTTCCTTGGTGCTGCGTTCGCGTGTGGCGATGCGGCTCATGACAGGACCTCCTGCAACGCATACAAAAACGCGTTGTTCTCTTCTGGCGTACCGACGGTGACACGAAGGCAGTTCTCGAGTCGCGGCCAACTGCTGCAATCGCGTACGAGCACGCTGTGTTCGACCAATGCCTGCCATGTGTCGCGACCCGATCGTGTGCGTGGCCGGAAGAGCACGAAGTTCGCACCACTCGGCCAATAGTGCAACGCCATGTTGTCGAACGCCGACTGAATGCGATCGCGCTCGGAAACGATGAGCTGCACCCGTGCTTCCATATCGTCAACGAAGCGCAGGGCGAGGCGGCCCGCGATCTGCTTCGCTGCATCAAGATGGTATGGCAGGATCACCTTGTCGAGTTCGGCGACGAGCCACGAGGGGCCCACCAGATACCCCAACCGTGCGCCAGCCATCGACCAGGTCTTGCTGAAAGTACGCGTGACCACCAACGGTGTTTCCTCGTCGATCAGGTCGAGCGCGGACCAGTCCGCAAACTGACCGTACGCCTCGTCGACGACGACAAGTCCGGTCGCCATGTCCATCACGGCACGCACGTTGGCCTCGGGTTCGACGAGGCCGGTGGGATTGTTCGGCGAACACAGAAACGTGACGACGGGATCAAAGGATTCGCACACCCGGCGAACCTCGCCGAGATCGAGGGTGAAGTCGCCACGACGTTCGCCCTCGACCACCGTGGCCCCCGTGAGGCGGGCGATGTGTGCATGCAATTGGTAGGTGGGCTCGAATGTGGCGATAGTGCGTCCCGGCCCGGCGTAGGTGAGCAACAGGGTCTGCAGCACCTCGTTGGAACCATTTGCGGCGAACACCTGCGAGGGGTCAACGCCGTGCAGCGCAGCGATTGCTGCGCGCAATTCGGTGGCGGCACGATCGGGATACCGGTGCCATTCAAGGCGAGACAATTCCGACGCGAACGCGTCATGCCAAGCGGCCGGGGGCGCAGTGGGCGACTCGTTCGTGTTGAGCCGAACTCGAACCGAGACCTGCGGCGAGTGATATCCCTCGAGAGCCTTGAGATCGTCACGAACAGCAATACGCACCACGCACGCAGGCTACCGATGCCGTGCTTCATCTCACGAACACTTTCCCGCCCGCGAGCGCTCCGCGTTGGGCCACGTTGCTCGAACAGATCCACCGATGCAGCGAGCATTCCGCACCGTCGTCGGCAAGAATGCCGCCATGAGTTCATCTTCGGCGGCAGAGATCAGCGTCATCGCGGACGGCATCGACGGGTATCGAGCCCGAGTAGCGGGCTTGGCCGAGCCGTTCATCGGCTCTCCTGAAGAAGACCTCCTCGCCGCGTTTTACGAAGCCGAACGGGCCCTGCGCACAGCACATCGAGCGATGCAGCGAGCGATGAAGCTCACCCGCTGAGCAGCAACGCGCCCAATTCAACGCGCAGAAACACAACCCACAAAAACGGCAACGGCCCCTCGCGGGGCCGTTGCACTGCGATGCCAGGCGGCGGATCCCGGCAACGCCCACAGACCAGGTGGCGGGAACCTGGTTGGTGGAGTCATTGTGGCACCCTCGTCCGAGCGGCGCAAGGCGGCAATTACCCGTTCACGCGCGGCGCTCCCGCTTTCGGGGCAGCAACGACGACGGGCAGATGTCCTCGAGCACGCAGAACCCACACCGGGGCTTTCTTGCGTCGCACACTCGCCGACCATGAAGGATGGTACGCAGGCTGAACGGCCCCCACTCAACCGAGGGCAGGTATCCGCTCAGCTCCCGCTCAACCTTCACCGGGTCGTCGTGCTCGGTGAGGGCGAGTTTGCGGCTGAGTCTGCCGACATGGGTGTCAACTGGCAGGCCTGGCAGCCCAAACACCACGCTGCGCACGACATTGCCCGTCTTGCGGCCAACTCCGGGCAACGTGACCAGGTCATCGAGATCGGTCGGCACCGCACCATCGAAACGTTCGACCAGGGCTACCGCCATGCCGATCAGGTTTTTCGATTTCGCCTGATAGAACCCTGTTGAGCGTACGATCGTCTCCACATCAGCCGGGTTGGCTACCGCCAATGCCTGAGGGGTCGGATACGCAGCGAACAACACCGGGGTCACCATGTTGACCCGCGCGTCCGTGCACTGCGCCGACAGGATGGTGGCGGCGAGCAACTCGAAAGCGTTGTTGTGATCGAGCTCGCACATCGCCTCCGGATACGCGAGGGCGAGCCTGCGGGCCACCTCGCGCGTGCGGGTCTTGGGGGTACGAGGAGACGACACCGTCTCAGACTAGGCACCACCCAAGCCGGTAACCTCACAACGATGCAATCTGTGGAGGTCACGACGCGCCTAGACCCGGCGCATGCCTCGTCGGTGATGCAACTGATCGCTCGGGCAGAGTCCGCCAGCGGCTTTCGACCAGTCTCGGATCAGTTCTGGCTGGATCTCACCAGAACAACTGATGCATTCGTGCGAGTCCTGATCCACGATGCTGATGTGATCGCCTACGCCCAAGCGGCCGAGAACGGCGACGGTACTTGGTCGGTCGAGTTGGTCGTAGAACCGACCACCAGCGATCAGATCGACACATTGGCTCGGATCGCGCTTCGAGCGATCACGGAGGCTGTGCGGAATCGTGGCGGCACGTCGATGAGTTGGCTCGTCTTCGCACCATCTGTCATTCATGACCAAGTAGCCGATGACTTCGGGCTCAGACCAACGCGGCGGCTCTACCAGATGACCCGTTCGTTGCCCACCGGCATCGCATTCGAGGTGGTCACCCGACCGTTCGTGCCCGGCGCCGACGACGAGGCGTGGCTGGGGGTGAACCAACGTGCGTTTGCGTGGAATCCCGAACAGGGCGATTGGTCACTGCAGTCTCTGCAGGCGCGCATGGCCGAGCCGTGGTTCGATCCGAGCGGGTTTCTCGTGCACGAGCGCGAGGGCCGTCTTGCGGGCTTCTGTTGGACGAAGGTGCATGCCCAACGCGAACCTCATATCGGCGAGATTTATGTCATCGCAGTGGATCCTGACTTTCATGGTCTGGGGCTCGGGCGGGCCCTCACGCTGGCCGGACTCGATCACCTCGCCGGTCGCGGCATCACTCACGGCATGCTCTTCGTCGATGCCGACAACACCTCGGCGGTCAGCCTGTACGACGCTTTGGGTTTCAGCGTGAAACGCGTCGACTGCGTCTACCACGGCCCGATCACCTAGAGAGTTGCGAGGACGCAATCATGCCGACAATCGAGGAACTCCCCCGCTGGGATGTGCGTGACGTACACGAGTCATTTTCGGCCCGTTCGTTTCTGGCGGCGATGGAGAGCGCGTCGGCCGACACCGACCGGCTCGCCGCAATCTTCGAGCAACACGGCATCCGCGCTGTGCAACCGCGCTCTGTCGATGCCGCCGACGGTGAAACCGCTGATGTCATCATCACTGCACTCAATGCGTGGCAGTTGCAATTGCAATATCTGTCATCGTACGTGCAAGCGACCGTCAGCACCGATAGCTACAACGAGTCAGCACAGGCTCTTTCCAGCGAACTGCAGAGCTTGTCGGCTCGCGGTCAATCGCTGTTCGCCCGCCTTGTCGATTGGGTGGCTGCGCTCGGACCACGCGAACTCGCCACAGTCAGTACCCAAGCCCACGAACACCTCGGGCCGCTGATGCTCCTCGCACGACGAGCCGAACACCAGATGAGCGAGATCGAGGAGGGCCTGTATGCAGAGCTCACCCCAACGAGTTCGTCGGCGTGGGCGCGTCTGCACAGCGATGTGACATCACAGTTGCAGGCCGAGGTTCCATGGCCCGACGGCGAGCGTCGTCGGCTGCCGATGGCGAGCGTACGCGGCCTTGCCACACACGCCGACCCGGCGGTTCGCCAAGCCGGATTCGACGCCGAAATGCAGGCATGGCCCACCGTTGCCGTGGTCTGCGCCGCTGCGATGAACGGCATCAAGGGTGAAGCGAACGCGATCAACAGCCGGCGTCACTGGGCATCACCGCTTGACGCTGCACTCTTCTCAAACAGCGTCAGCCGCCCGACGTTCGACGCGATGCAGGCGGCCGTCGACGCATCGCTCGCCGACTTCCGCCGATGGATGCGCGTCAAAGCAAGGCGTCATGGACATAGCTCCGCACTGCCGTGGCGTGATCTCGTTGCGCCGCTGCCAACAGCCCCTGCCTCGATCACCTGGAGCGACGGTCTCGGGATCGTCCGCAATGCCTTCGCCTCATACGGCGGCACGCTTGCTGGTCTCGTGGATCGCGCGATCGACGAGAAATGGATCGATGCCGAGCCGCGCGACGGCAAGCGAGGCGGCGCATTTTGTGCGCCGTTCGTTGGTGATCGTTCGCTCGTGTTCCTCAACTGGACGGGCAGCGTCGACTCTGCCCAAACAACAGCACACGAGTTGGGGCACGCCTATCACAACACCCAACTCGTGCACCGCACGCCGCTACAACGTCGGCTGCCGATGGCGCTCGCCGAAACTGCGAGCATTTTCTGCGAGACACTTGTGGTCGAGGAGGGACTGCAACGACTCGCTGGCGCTGACCGCCTCGCCCTGCTCGATGTCGATCTGCAGGGTTCAGCACAGGTGGTGGTCGATATTCGCAGCCGCTTCCTGTTCGAGACCGAGGTCTTTGCTCGTCGCCAGCGTCGTACCCTTGGCGTAGGCGAACTCAACGACATGATGCTCGACGCACAGCAGGCGGCATACGGTGATGGGCTCGATCACACGACGGCCCATCGGTACATGTGGGCTGTGAAAGGCCACTACTACGGCAGCCACTTCTACAACTGGCCCTACACATATGGATTGCTTTTCGGACTCGGTCTCTTCGCCCAATATCAGGCCGACCCTGATCGTTTCCGTAGCGGTTACGACGACCTGTTATCGCACGTCGGAATGAACACGGCCGAGGAGCTGGGCGCCTCATTCGGGCTCGACGTGACCGACGAGTCGTTTTGGATGGCCAGCGTCGAGGTGTTGCGGGCGCGTATCAGCGAATACGAACGCTTGGCGCAACAGGTTCCCGAATGAGCAACGCTGCACGCCCGACGCGCTACGACGTCACGCGAGCGCAGTTGGGTGAGTTGCTCCACAGCGAGCCCCGCTTTCGCGTCGACCAGCTCTGGAAGGGCCTCTACGAACAGCTCGGCGACCCTGCCGACCTCACTGCGCTTCCCAAGGCGCTCCGCGCGCGACTCGATGCTGAGCTGCCGGTAGCGCTCACCACCATGGTCGAACGCGTCAATGACCATGGCGACACGGTGAAGTATCTGTTCGAGCTACCCGGTGGCAGCCGCATCGAAACCGTTTTGATGCTGTATCCCGACCGCGTCACGGTCTGCGTCAGCAGCCAAGCTGGTTGCGCGATGGGATGTGGCTTCTGCGCCACGGGCCAAGCAGGTTTCACCCGCCAACTCTCCGCGGGTGAGATCCTCGAGCAGGTCGTCCGTGCGGCCCGCAAGGCTCGAGAGCTCAACCGTCGACTTGCCAATGTGGTGTTCATGGGCATGGGCGAGCCGCTCGCCAACGAGGCCAACGTGTGGGCCGCTATCGAACGGATCAACAGCGACATCGGGCTCGGAGCACGCCACATCACGGTGTCCACGGTCGGTCTTGTTCCCGGCATCAAACGACTCACCGAGTGGCCGATGCAGGTGAACCTCGCTGTGTCGTTACATGCCGCCAACGACGAGCTGCGTGACGAGATGTTGCCGATCAACCGCCGCTATCCGCTCGGTGTCCTGATGGACGCCTGCGCCGACTACCTCATCGCCAAGGGGCGTCGACTCAGTTTCGAGTGGGCACTCATCGACGGCGTGAATGATCGCGACAGCGATGCGCGCGAACTGGCGGCGCTTTGCCGGTCACTGCCCTTGGCGGCCCACGTGAACCTGATTCCCCTCAATCCGACCCCGGGTTATCCGACGCGCGGCACTCCTATCTCGCGTGTGCACCAATTCCGCGATCGACTCGAGCAGCTCGGCGTCAACGCAACGGTACGACGCAACCGCGGCACCGACATCGATGCCGCATGCGGTCAGTTGGCCGCCGGACAGCCGGTGCAGCAAATTACCCTCGGCCGTCGCTTGCATCAACGTGCAGATCATCGACCGGATGAGTAGCGAAATATCCTTCGAGGTACTTGGGGTTCGCGACCGTCAGCTTGTCGCGTACGCCTGACCACACTGCTTCTCGTACCGCTTCGGCCTGGGGACCGTGATCGAGGACCTCGCCTGAACGAATCGCAGCGGCGAGTTCATCATCGGTTGCGAACCCCAGCTCCGCGAGTCGCGTCGCGTGCGCCGCTGCCTGGCCGTGGCCGACTTCGAGTTCGCGTTCGACCATCGCCAGTACGTTGATGGCAACACGGGCATGGAACTGCACCCCTCCCGAGGTGGCGGGGAGCACGTCGCGTTCTAGCCATTCGCGCACTGACTCGACGAGCTGCTGTGCCGAGGGCGCATCGTGGGGCATCACCAGCGACCCTCGAGTGCCAGGAACAGGTCGTGCTCGTTCTCGCAAACGCGCCGACCGATCGCGGCGAGTTCGTGGCTACGCGTGAATCCGGAAATGTGTGCTTGCGCCTGCACGATGCACATAATTCCCCACTTGAGCGTGCCGAGCACCTCCCACCAGCGCACGACCTCGGCATCCACGTTCACGCCGGTGGCACGCGCGTACTCGTCGAACAGCTCGTCGTATTGGCCCACACCCGCGACCGGCTTGTCCGATCCGAACCGCCACGCCTTCACACACAACCAACCGAGATCCTCCATCGGATCACCGAGGTGGGCTAGCTCCCAGTCGAGTACAGCACGAAGGCCATCGGGGCCAACCATGATGTTGCCGAGGCGGAAATCGCCATGCACCACCCGCACCTTGCCAGCGTCTGGGCGGTGTTCGTGGAGCCAGCGAAAGGCCAGCTCGAACGTGGGGTGAGGGTGCGCGAGCGTGTCGAGCACCTCGCGATACTGCTGAATCTGGTCGGCGGGTTGCAGCGATGGCACCGTGGTCGGATCAATGGAGTGCAACGCCGCAAGCGCATGAGCCAGTTGGCTCGCAAGATGCTCGCGTGCAGTCGCAAACGCATCGTCGCGCAGGATTTTGCGAGCAATCGTCTCACCTGCCACGCAACTGAGCACCATGTATGCCGCTCCGAGATCGGACACGTCGGTGGACGCAGTGATCACCTCGGGCACCGGCACACCTGCGGCGAGGGCAGCCCTCAAGACCGAGAACTCGGTTGCCATGTCGCGAACATCGCCACCGCGTTGGCGCTGCACGATCAGCGGACGCGAATCAGCCACGAAACTCCACGTTTCACGCGAGGCACCACCGGTGAGGCGAGTGAGGTCGGTGATAGCTGCACCGCCGAGCACCATCGACAACGATGCGGCGAGATCGTCGTGGCTCATGCTCATAGGCTCGCACACGATCAGAACGGCGAGAGAAGCGGGCGAACCGCTTGCCAAACGACTCGCAAAGGTTCAGCAGTTCGCTGCCACCGTGGGATACGGATCGACCGCGGGTCCACCGAGGGGATGAATCTCGAAGTGCAGATGGGGCGTCGAAAACTTCGCGTTACCGGTATCGCCCACGTAGCCGATCACCTCACCTTTCACCACGTTGCCCAGCTTCGCGTAGGAGTCGAGATGTGCGTAGTAATACTTGTTGCCATCGGCGCCGGAAAACCAGATGGTGGTGCCGCCGAGCTCGTTCTGCTGAGGAGTAGCAACACCATCGACCACCGCGACAATGGTGGTTCCGCGGGGACTGATCATGTCGACACCTTCGTGCTTACGACCTCCCGAACGCGGTTCGCCCCAGGTATCGGCGAATCCGGTCGGCCCCTGAATCGGACAGACCCACTCCGCGCCGCTGCCATACACCTGACCGGCTCCAGCACCTGGGCGCCCACCCGAGCCGCCGCTGCCCGTGGTGCCACCGGCCGAGCCACCCGACGCGGTGTTACCGCTCTTCACGCCCTGGCCGATGTCGCCGCCATCGGAGCCAGCGCCGACGGCTTTGGCCTGATCGTTCTTGAGTTGGTCGGCAGCGACGAGTGCCAATTGCTCAGCATTCTTCTGCCGCTGCGCGTCGAGGGCCTTCTTCACAGCCTCGCTGGTGAGCCGCTGGTTCTCAACGATCTTCAAGAGTTCGACCTCTTTGAGCGCAGCATCCTGCTTGGCGGCGTAGTCCCGCTGGGCGGCCGCATAGTCCCGCGCAGTCCTGTCTGCCTTGACCTTCTTCTCGTCGAGTTGCTTGTGGATGTCGGCGAATTCGTCGAGGCTGCTCGATGACGCCTCGTTGATGATGTCGACCAGAACTGCCGTCTGCGCCTGCTCGGTGGGGCCGACGTTGCCCGATAGCAATGCGATGCCGGTCGTTCCGGTGCCGATGTAGCGATGTACGGCAACGGCTTCGACGGTCTTTTGCAGTGCATCGGCCTTGCGTTGCAATGCGGCAACCTCGGCATCGACGGAGGACCTCTCGTCGTTCAGCAGCTCGAGCTTGGACTCTGCTGCAGCCCACGCGTCGGCAGCCGCATTGGCGCGGTCGCGTGCCGCAGTGATTGCACGCGCTGCATCCTCGGCGGTTCCAGAGCCGCTATCGGCCCGCGCTGACTCGTGCCCGATGAGCGGTGTGCTCACCGTGCACAGCACAACAACCAGGAGAAAACTTCCGAGCTTGCGCATGACCGTGCGGACTCTACCTCTCAGACTGGTCGTTGGACATTCAGGCCGGTGTGCGCTCGCCCACCGTTTCAGTATCGGAATCTTGCGGCTCTAACCTGAGGATTTCATGCCCAAGCACCCACCACCGCCCGCAAACCGTCGCGTTCCTCCTGCAGACGAAGCGCTCCGATTCGAACACGTCACGTTCGTTCGCGACGGGCGACGGATCCTCGACGACATCGACTGGTTGGTGCGCGTGCACGAGCGATGGCTGATCTTGGGCGCCAACGGCTCTGGCAAGACCACCCTGGTGCGTTTGGCCTCGATGTACGAGCACCCGTCATCTGGATCAGTCACCGCTCTGGGTGAGACACTCGGAAGCACCGACGTGCGCCAACTCAGACGGCGCATCGGCGTGATGTCGGCTGCGCTCGGAGCGCAACTGCGACCGCAACTCAGCGCCCAAGACACTGTGGTCACTGCGAAATTCGCCGCGCTCGAAACGTGGTGGCACACCTATACCGACGACGACTATGGGCGCGCACGCGAATGCCTTGCGCGACTCGGCGTCGAACACTACGCAGAACGCACGATGGGCACACTTTCGAGCGGCGAACAGCAGCGAGTGCTGTTGGCGCGGGCGCTGATGAACGAACCAGGTCTGCTCGTGCTCGACGAGCCAAGCGCTCGGCTTGATCTCGGCGGCCGGGAGCAACTTGTTGCTGCGCTGGCCGAGCTCACCACGGATCCTGCGGCGCCGCCGCTGATCCTGGTCACTCACCATGTCGACGAGGTGCCGCCAGGAATGACTCATGTGCTACTGCTGCGCGACGGAGCGGTGCTCGCAGCCGGCGAGATCGATGCAGTACTCACCGCTGACGCGTTGAGCGAATGCTTCGGCGTGCCGCTGTTGCTCGAGCGTCGCAGCGACGGGCGCCTTACGGCGTGGTCCCGGCGATCAGACTGAGGAGTCGATCCCGGCTGGTGTTGATCTCATCAGCCAACGCTCTCTCGACAAGGCCACCCGACCACAGCCCACCCCCGTAATGCAAGCGCATCTCCAGATGACTCCCTGTTTCGGCGGGAGCGACGATGGCACTCAGTCGCCACATGCTGTGTTGACGGCCGTCGGTCTCAGAGCGCTCGAACACGACCTCCGAGTCGGTCGTGCACGTGACCCGAGTCATCGTGAGCCGCTTCGATCGAGAGAACGGGCCGATTCGGGCACGGAGCTCGACGTCCCACGCAGGTCGTCCGTCGCGGTCGTCGACGCGATCGGCCCGGTGCACCAACCCCATCCACGGTACGTAGCAGGACAGATCATCGATCCAGCCGAAGAGTTCGGCAACCGTACAGGGCGCTGACAAATCAGCCGAGATATCCACGCGTGAAGTATCGCCGCTTGCTCATCGGCTCCTCACAATTTGCTCACATCTGCCAACCATCATGATCCACAAGCGGAACGAAACACCGCCCGGTAATCACCCCCAACACACATCACAGAAGGAAAACGGAGAACAATCATGAACATCGGATCCAAGATCGGTGCCGCAGTGCTCGCAATCGCCATCACGGTCGGTGGCGCATCGGCGGCATTCGCAGGCGGCAACTCGAACCCCACCGTCGACGGCACCAGCGCCGGCCGCCATCACCTCACGGTGGAGCAGGTCTGCGCCAACAAGGACCAAATCGTCGCCAAGCTCACCGAGCATCAGACCAAGCTGACCGCCCGAATCGCGAAGATGACCGAGCTGAGCAAGCAGGCAACAACCAACGGACACACCGAGCGCGCTGCGAAGATCGATGCCCGCATCGCCAAGGCACAAGCCCGTCTCGACAAGGTCACCGCTCGTATCGCCAAGGCACCGGAGTGGATCGCAGCTCACTGCAGCTAATTCGTCGACTCCGACGTCAGTCCCCCCAACCACCACCCATGTGGCGCCTCGACACTTGTCGGGGCGCCACATGCGCGCGCAGCATGTTTGTGCCTCTCAGGTGTTCGAATTCTGATCGCGCGCAACGCCGCGAAATGCGCGCGACAGCAACGGCGAATCCACGTGGAGCAACCCACTCAGGTCATCGTTGTCGTCAAAGATCGGCCGCCAAGGCATGGCCTGTGTTTCGTCGTGATCTGCGTGTGCAGACGGTACGAAGTCGCCGACCACCACGTCGTCGTCGATCACACTCTGCGCCTGTGACGTCTCGCCTGTGGGGCTCGCCATGGCGGGCACCTCGACCTGCGGCTGGACATCCACGTTGCGCGTGAAGCTCAGCTGCGGCTCAGCGGTTTGCGAATCGTGTCGCACGCGTGGCGGTCGCTTGATACGGCGAAGTTCGCTGGTCGCATCGTCGGACGCCACTCGAAACAGACGAGGCCGCGACTCGCGGCGATCGTCGAGCGTCCAACCCCGCGGCACCACCATCGCGTCGGCGTGGCGGCGGCACACCACTCCAGTGCGAAGGGTGGCAGCGCCGTCAGGGACCGCTTCGAGCCACACGAGTAGTTGCTCGGAATCCATGCCGTAGGCAACTGCCGCCGGAACAGAACATCCAGGGCGTTCACAGAGGCGAGTCACGTAGCTCACGGTACTACTCGCGAACTCGGCTACGAAGGCTCTTCGTGGTGGCACGGCTGATCGATTCCTCGTGACACGCCAGAGTGGCGAGAGGTGTCGGTCGTAGCGTGGTCTGTATCTGAGCGATGAGTGGACAAGACTGTGCGAACGACGCGATCGGTGCGGCTTGCGTTGCGCAAACGGCGATCACGACGGGGGGAAGCCAACACTGTGATAGCAAGCACCGATCAGCTCCCCGGAGGGGCACCTGACTCATCTGAAGAACCGCCGGCGGATCGCAGTCAGCGGATCTTCGAGGTCGGCCTCGGTTTGGTTGGCGTCGTTGCCGCGGCGGTTCGTTTGCCGCGTACCTGGACGGTGTTGGGCGACAACGCGTTGATGCGGATGTGGACTGATGCAGTCGGCACCGTAAATACACCACTCGTTGGCGGCGATGCCCGCTTCGGCTGGAATCACCTTGGACCGTGGGTCTTCTACTTCATGGCGATTCCGTATCGACTGCTCGGTCGCTCAGCAGTGGGGCTGTTGGTGGGTGCAGCGATGATCAACATCATGTCGCTTATCGTGATTCTTCGTTGCGTACGTTGCCTGGCCGGACAACGGGCATCTCTTGTCGTGGCCGCTGGCACCCTCGTCTTTTTGTTGACCGCTCGCGGCAACCGGTTGATCGACCCCTGGAACCCCTACGTGGTGCAGTTGCCGTTTCTCCTTGCGATGGTGAGTTGCTGGGCGGTTCTCAACCGACACTGGCGATGGCTCCCGTGGCTCGTCGGCGCTGGCAGCTTGAGCGTGCAAGGCCACATCACCTTTCTTGCGCCCGTGGCAGTCCTGTTCGTTGTCGCCGCGATTTCCGTTGTCCGGGCGCCGCGCTCCGATGTGCGATCGACGCTTCGTTGGACGGGCGTCGTCGCGGCAACCGCATGGCTCCCAGCCGTGCTCGACATGTTCATGCCGGAGGGCCACAATCTCTTCAGGGTGGCGCGTTTCTTCGCACAGCCCTCGGGAGCCTCCACTGGTGGCCTCTCCGCGGGGCTCCATGTGGTGCTACGCGAGACCGGTCTTGGTTCCAGTTGGCTCGGCGGCCACGTCGGCCTTCGCGTTCTCAGCGATGGCTTCGATGGCGGACTTGGCTTGCTGCCTGGCATGGGAATCGTCGTCCTCGTGGCCGCAGGCGTGATTGCTCGGAGACGTCGCGACCGCGTCGTAGGTTCTCTCGTACTGATCGTGGCGCTGTTGTTGCCAGTCGCCGTGGTGGAAATGGCCGCTGGGCGCGGCAGCCTTTACCCGTATCTGTTTGGGTGGGTGACCCTTGTGGGCATGATGTGCTGGGGCGCAGGCCTGCTGGCGTTGCTTCCAACGCGAGACAACCACCAGCACACTCGTGTGTTGATGGCGTGCGTGACGATTGCCGCCCTCACCCTCGTGGTCACTGGGTTCGCCGCTGGGCTCCCGCGCACTCCCCGTGAGCGCACCCAGGACGCCGCCATCGTGCGGCAACTCGTTGCGGACACCAAACCTGGTCTCATGCGTGGAGCGGACTATCAGCTCGATCACGGTTTTGATTCCTTCAGCTCGATCTATGAAATGGGCGTTGTCGACCGGTTGCGCCACGATGGGTACCGCATCACGGTCGAACCACGCGGGCGGGTGCTCTTCGGACGACACATGATCGACCCGCGTGCCTGCACCTACCCGACGATCAGCATCGTTGCCCCGTATGAGTCGATCAGCCCGGGCGACCGGATTCTGGCGCTGAACGACCCGCTCAGTCCAGCGGAACGGGCCCAAGAAGCCGAGCTGGTCTCCACACTGGCGACGTTGTACGAGCAGCGCGGAAGTCCGACGGCAGCCGACATCGTGCGCTTCGCAGAGGGTGACCTCGTGCTCATTGCCGACGACGTTCACCCGGACCCGTCGATGCAACCTCGCTTGCAGCAGCTGGCGTCGCTTCGAACTCGGGGGCGCTCGATTGCCGTCGTGCTGCACGACCCAACGCCGAGCCCACAAGGCTCATGTGATCCACAGGGGCATTCGCGTCATCGAACCTCCGCGAGCTGAGCTCGCTCAGCCACGAATCGTCGCGACGGCCGACACGACGGTCAACACGACAAGAACGACACCGGTCGCTCGACGCACTCGCCGCACCGGAACTTTCCGCATGAGACCCTGCCCGAAGATCACGGCCAGCGCAGCCACCGCCCACAACGCAGCTGTTGCACCGACTGCAACGCTGACCGGCGAGTGGTAGTGCGCAGCAAGATTCGCCGTGAGAATCTGCGTGAGATCTCCCCACTCGGCAATGAAGATCACCGCGAACGCGGTTCCAGCGACGCGACGGTGAGAGTGCTCCTCGCGCTCGACCAACGCTTGCTCGTCCTCGCGAGCCGCCTCCATGAATGCCAGCACGGCTCCAGCCGCAAACATCGCCGTGACGAAGCCCTCTACAGCACGATGGGGAAGCAGCGCGAATAGGCCCGCGCCAATTGTTACAGCAATCACGACATGCAGCGCGAAGGCAGTAGCAGCACCGAGCCACACCAGCGCCGCCTTGCCGCGTGAGGCAAGCACGAGGGACGCAAACATCGTCTTGTCCGGAAGCTCGCCCAAAAAGATCACCGGGAACACGGACAGCACTATCGAGAGATGCATCGGTGCTCCGTTTCGGGCATGATCTGACGCTCCGACCCGGGTCGCCGACGCTCGACGCGGGGTCGACGTGATGTCACGTGGGCGATACCGGTCTCGAACCGATGACCTCTACGGTGTGAACGTAGCGCTCTACCAACTGAGCTAATCGCCCGAAGGCGCTCGTATGGTAGCAGCGACTCTGCCGAGTCACCTACCCTCCGATCGGCTCTGGCGCGTCGAACCCGGTGGGCGTCACCGTGGCCGCAACGAGGGCCGGAGCCATGGCCGCAGCATCAGCCGGAGCTCGCCATCCGCACGCAGACCTGGCCCATGCCCTGCCGATCGCGATGAGTCTCGGTGCCCTGGCCGCATGCGGCGCCGAAGGGGATCAGCGAATCGACCACGCCCTGATTGAGGCCGTTGCATGCGACCTCAATGGCATCGCCGTTGTCGGCGATGTTCACACACGAACCTGCCTCGATGAGATTGTCCGGCTTGGCTGGTTGGCCCGGCTTGGTGAATGCTGCGTTCACCAGCACGAACCCAATGCCCAGGCATGCGATCACGAGCATGAATCTCCAGGGAAAGCGCGCCGGCTCGTAGTACGTCGGGACTACCAGAGGCGGGTTAGCCACGTCGTGGGCCCGACCGGAACGGCCCGACGAGGACGGCACCGACGCAGCCGAACCACTCAGCGACTCGAGGCGGGCGTCATACACCGCTCGGCGGGATGGATCCGACAACTCGCGCCACGCCTCGTTGATGCGCGCCATCGCGGCTGCAGATGCATCGCCACGGGCATCGGGATGGTAGCGACGGGCCATGGCGCGATAGGCAACACGAATCTCGTCACGAGTTGCGGTGCGTTGTACCCCGAGGCATTCGTAGTGATCTCTGATGGCCCAACGTTACGCGTGCAGCGCGCCGTACGCCCCGCCGGGGACGCTTTGTCGGCGGATCAGTAGCCCAGGTCGGCAAAGACGCGACCGACGAGATCGCCACCTCGAGCAAACAGGCGCACATTCTGGGTGATCCGCTCGGCGAGCAGGGGTGCACCCATCTCGGGTGTGTTGCCCACGTGCGGGGTGATGATGCAATTGGGCAGCGACCAGAGCGGGTGCCCATCGGGCAATGGCTCGGGGTGGGTCACATCGAGACCGGCCCCGCCAATCACGCCGTTCTGCAACGCCCACAGCAGATCATCGGTGACGATGTGACGGCCGCGGGCAACGTTCACGATCCAGGCGTGGGGTTCCATCATCTCGAGTTCGCTGCGCGAGATCATGCCCTCGGTGTCGGGGGTGAGCGACAGCGCCAGCACAACCAAGTCGGCGCCCGGCAGGCAATCGGCGTACCGGTCGGCCTCGACCACGGAATCGGCGCCATCCATGTCCTGCACATTGTTGCGAACCACGGTCACGTGACAATCGAATGGCTTCAGCAGACGGAGCAACGCTTCGGTGATGCCGCCGCCGCCCAGAATGGTGACGCGGGCACCGATGAGGTTGCTGCCGTGCGGTGGGCTCCACGTGGACGCCCTCGCATATGTGCCGAGACCGCGCATACCTGCGAGCGCCAGCGAGAGGGCAAGCTCTGCGCAGGGCTCGGCGTAGACACCCTTGCCACACGTCCACACGCGATCGTCGTCGATGAGATGAACAAGGGTCTCGATTCCTGCGAATGGCAACTGCACCCAGCGGATGTGCTCGGCATCGCTCATCGCGTCAGCGAGCGCATTGGCGTCTTGAGCATCGGCCCACACCAACGCATCAGCATCAGCAACAGCGACGACTTCACCACCGCCAGCCCTGATGGCATCGGCCATCCATGAGGGAGCGGATGAGGGCCCGAGCGCGACACGGGGCGCGTTGGTACTTGGCATGATGACGAAACGCTAGCCGCTTACAGACGATCGGGCGTCAGTTCCCCGTGAATGTGGCGGCAATCTCGGTCCCAGATTGCCCGCCCCGGCGCAGTGCCAGAGCCACCAGGCCGACCGCCGCCAACGTGCTCGCAATGAAGAGGGTGGCCATCGCCGCGACCTCGGGACGGATGATGCCGCCGGACAGACCGAACACGTAGTTGGGGAAGGTGGTGACTCCGGCGGGACTCACGAAACTGGTGGACACCACGTTGTCGAGGCTGAGGGTGAAGGCCAGCATGCCGCCTGCCAACACCGCCGGCATCACCAGTGGCAGGGTTACCTCGAAGAATGCGCGACGCGGCGTGGCAAACAGGTCGGCCGCGGCTTCTTCAAGGCGCTCGTCGAGGCCGGCCACGCGGGCGCGCACGATGAGCGTGACGACGGCCGAACTGAACACGGTGTGCACCAACACGATGGGCGTGAGCCCGGTGCGGAACGGGCCGCCGAGCAGCACGAACCAGCTCAGCTGGCCTGCACCATCGACGATCTCCGGGGTGACGAGAATGAGCAGGATGATCCCCACGAAACCTGCTGTCCACTTGCCTGGACGTTTGGCGAGGGCAAGGCCCGCGAAGGTGCCCAAGATCAAGGCCAGCGCAGTGCTGACGAAGGCAACCTCGAGCGATACTCTCACCGACGATGTGAGGCTGGTGTTCTGCATCATGTGACCCCACCAACGCGTAGAGAAGTGGGTCCACTTGAAGATGCTCTTGTAGTCATTGAACGACATCGCCACCAAGAACGCGATCGGCGTGAACAAGAACACGATGACTGCGCCAGTCCACACGCCGAGCGCCGATGAAACGGTGAAGTAGCGCTTCATCGCTGAACCAACTGCACGGCGCGAGCGCGTCGACGGATTCTCGCCATCAACCAGAAACAGGCGGCGATGACACCGAGCACCAACAGAATCGAGATGATCAACGACACGGCGATGGCCGAACCAGATGCCGCGTCTTGGGCTTTGAAGTACTGGTTGGCGACCTCGGCACCGATCATGTTGCCTTTGGCTCCGCCAAGCAGCGCCGCAGTCACGTAGTCGCCCGACAACGGCACGAACACCAGAATCAGACCGGCAACGATGCCTGGCCCCGCCAACGGCAACGTCACTTGCAACAGCGTGCGCAACCGATTAGCGCCCAGGTCCTTCGACGCCTCGCGCAGGTGCAACTCCACACGATCGAGTGCCACCCACAACGGGAAGATCATCAGTGGCAGGTAGTTGTAGACGATGGCCAACTGGACAGCGGCACGGGTATCGAGAATCTGGATAGGCCCGTTACGCAACGCCAGACCAAACGTGAACCAGTGCCCCGACTGCAAGAAGTTCGAGACGAAACCCTGCGGCTGCAGCACGATGCGCCACGCCAATGTTCGCAGCAAGAAGTTCACGAAAAAAGGCACCATCAACAACGCGAGCACCGCCGTTTTGGCCTTCGGGCCCACCTTGAACGCAAGGAAGTAGGCCACCGGCAAACTAATCACGAGGCAGAGGACGGTGCCCAGGATCGAGGTGAACATCGTCTGCTTCAGTAGCGAGCGGAACGACCCGCTGATGACTTCGTGATACCGATCGAGACTGGGTGAACTGAGATCCACCTTGCCCGGCGTGCCGGCCACCTTGCGACCGAAGCTGTTGACCACGACCAAAGCGACGGGAACGGCAAAGAGGAACACATACCAAACGAACGACGGGATCGCGAGCAGGAACTTCGGAGCGCGCAGCCACGTTCGTTGTTGGGAAGGTTGCGTGCCCAGTGTTGCCGTCATCGATCAGCCACCGGCCTTGGCCTTCACATTGCTGTAGATCTTCACAAGACGGTCCTGCGCGGAGTTCACGGCACCGGGCTTCATAGTGGCCACCTGTGCGTCGGTGAAGAACACCATGTCCTTGAATTCGATGCTGCCCGCCAGGTCGGAGACGCCCTTGATACCGGTGTTGTAGCCGTGGAAATTGAGATCCTTGACGCTGTTCTTCGGATCGAGGATGAAGTTGATGAAGTCGTACGACGCATCCACGTTCTTGGCGCCCTTCAAGATGCACCAGTTGTCCATCCACAGTTCAGTTGTCGGCGACCCGATACCCCACTTGTAGCGAGCAGGGTCCTGGCCTGCTGCTTTGATACCGAGTAGGCCCTGACGGGCGTCGCCGTTGAACACTTGTGAGAGCGCATAGCTACCAGAGGTGAGGTTCACGCCGGGATACGAGTCGAACGCCTTGATGTGCGAGGCCAACTCGTTCACCAAGAACTTCTCGCACGCGTCGAGGTCCTCAGTCTTTTCGGTGGTCCAGTCGATGCCGTTGGCCCAGAAGTAGATACCGCACAGGTCCGGCGTTGCATCGATGACGCTGGTCTTGCCGCTGGCCTCGGTCTGAGCAACCTTGATGAAGTCGGCCCAGGTCTTGATCTCGGTCTTCACCACGGTGGTGTCGTAAATCCAGCCCGTAGTACCCCAGTTCTTACAGACACTGTGCTTGTTGTCCGGATCCCACGACTGGTTGGTGTAGTGGGAATCGAGGTTCGAGAAGTTCGGGATCTTTGTCTTGTCGAGCTCGGCGAGCAGGCCTGACTTCACCAACTGCGGGATATACGCACCGGTCGGCACCACCATGTCGAAGCCCGACGAGCCGCCACCCTGCACCAACTTCTGGATGGCCTCTTCGTTCGAGTTGAAGATGGTGAGGCTGATATTGCCCCAGCTCTTCAGCAGATCAGGGTCGTCGTATTCGGCCCAGGTGAACATGTTGATGTTCTTGCTCTTCGAGCCCGAACCACCGCTACTGCCTCCACATGCAGCCAACGCCGCCGCAGCGGCGACACCGCCGCCAATGGCCAGAAAACGCCGACGGTTGATGGTGGCGGCGAGACGTTGCGCTGCCTGCTGGGAGATCAGGATGTGGGTTGATTCGTCATTCAAAGACATTGCTCGGTCCTTCCGGGACACACAGGGGCTTACCGGCAAAGGTTAGTTGTGCTGCTGGTTGTTCGCCCTTCACCCCGGCTGTGCCTCTGCTGCGGGATCCTGGAGCACGAGATCCGCCTGCTCGGCAGAGAACTGATACACCTCGCTCGCTTGCCAGTGACACCACACTGGATCACCCGGAGCCAAGCGCACAGCTCCCTGCCGGGGCAGCAACGCAAGCACGTCACGATCGGCGGTACGCACCACGTACTGCAGCACGTCTCCATAGTGCGAAACACCGGCCACGGCGCCCTCGATGACGTTGATGACATGCCCGGGATCGGTACTACTGAGATGGATGCACTCCGGACGAATGGCGGCGAGCGCCGGCTGGCCGGGCGCCACCTTTTCCTCGGGGTTCGACGCCACGAACTCGGTGCCATCATCGGCGTGGACTCCCTGCGCCGTGGAGACGCCCTTCCAGAAATTGTTCCGCCCAATGAAGCCCGCCACGAACGCCGACGACGGGTGCTCGTAGACCGTCTCGGGATCGGCCAGTTGTTCCACGTGGCCATCGAGCATGATCGCGATGCGATCGCTCATGCCCATGGCTTCTTCCTGATCGTGCGTGACGAACACGAACGTGATGCCGAGTTGACTTTGCAACAACTTGAGCTCGATCTGCATCTCTTCGCGCAGCTTGCGATCCAGCGCTCCGAGGGGTTCGTCGAGCAACAGCACGCTGGGGCGGTTCACCAGAGCGCGCGCCAGCGCGACACGCTGTTGCTGCCCACCGGACATCTGGCGAGGCTTGCGGTCGGCAAGCGGACGCATCTTGACCATGTCGAGAGCCTCGGTGACGCGCGCGGCTATGTCGCTCTTGGACACGTGCCGCTGGCGCAATCCATATGCGACATTCTCGGCAACGGTCATGTGCGGGAACAACGCGTACTGCTGAAAGACCGTGTTGACGTCGCGCTTGTACGCGGGCACTCCCTGCACGAACTCTCCGCTGATTCGAATGAAGCCCTCGTCGGGCTGTTCGAAGCCGGCGAGCATTCGCAAGGTCGTGGTTTTGCCGCAGCCACTCGGACCCAACAGCGACAGAAACTCGCCGGCGTGCACGTCAAGGTTGAGTGTGTCGACCGCAACCATGGAACCGAAGCGCTTGGTGACATCGACCAGCTCGACGCTGCCACGGTCTTGGCTCATTCGTTGCTTCCTCTCACCTTGTGTGACTCATCGTGTGTGACTCATCGTGTGTGGCTCACCTTGTGTGGACAGCACCGAAATGGCACTGGCAGCGTCTTCAACGCACGCAACCACAGCAAGGCAGCACCGAGTGTAAGCAACGAACGCATTGCGTGCGAAAAGCCGTGGGGTGACCGCTGTGCGGCTGCGCTATTCCTCGTCAGGATCGGGCACCACGAGAATGGGAATTGGACCCCGATGGACGAGTTCGTATGTGGTGGAACCCAACAGCGCGGCGCGCAGCGGTCCGCGACCACCGTGGCCCACCACGATGAGTTCGGCTTCGTGTGCCTCTGCGGCGATGATGAGGCTGTCGACCGCGCGATCGCGAATCAATTCGATGTTCACCTCGACATCGGGAAACGCCTCGACGAGACGGTTACGCACCGCGCTCGTGACCTCGTCGGCGATGGCCTCGATCTGATCCTCGAGCGGGCCCCCGCGTGGCCCCATCGACGACGCCTCGTAGCCGAAGACCAGCACCACCGAACGTTTCAACAGCTGGGCAAGATGGGCGGCGTATATCGCTGCAGACTCACCACTGCCATCGGGTCCGATACCGACAACGAAGTCACCAGCCATGTCGGTTCTCCTTGGTATAAGTGCCCAGCGGCGCCGCCAACGTGCTCTCACTGTACGGATCGGGAACGGTGTGGATCGGGTCAGGCGAATAGCTGAAGAACGTCGGGTACTTGAAGCTGCACCAGATCATCAATGGGACACCCACGGCCAACAGCAACGTACCGATAACTAGCACCGTGCCGACGCCGAACAGCAGGCCATAGCCGTATGCCTCGTTTCGCGCATCCCACACCGTCTTACAAAAGACGAAGATCAGCACCACACCGCCGAACAGCGGAAGGAAGCCGATGAGAAAAAAGTTCTTGGCTGATACGAGGAGATACCGGCGGTAATACCACACGCACGACAGACCCGACACGCCGTAGTAGACGGCGATCGCCATGCCCACCGCGGCGATAGAGGCGCTATACGCATCGGTAGAACTGTTGTGGCTGACCAGTACCAATAACAGGTACCACCCAATCGAGATTCCCCCGAAGAGCCAGGTGCTGAAATCGGGGGTGAGCTGTTTGTGGTTGATTTGGGCCAACTTCTGCGGACCAGCCCCGTGAGCACCCATCGACAGCATCGTTCGCGTTGCGGGGAGGATGGTGGTCTGACACGAGGCCGCCGCAGAGGTGAGCACGGCGATGACGAGCAACTTGACAAAGATCGCGGGCAGAGCCACCTTGCCGGCGGCATATATGGCGTCGCCGCTGTTGTCGGAGACGAATGTAGGGCCGAGGAGCGAGACTACGCCGTAGGAGGTCAGCAGATAGATCGCGAGCAGGATGAAGGTGGAGAGCACCGCTGCGATACCCGGTGTACGGCTGGAGTCCTCAGCTTCTTCGTTCACCGACACACACGTATCCCAACCCCAGTAGGCGAAGATGGCCACGACGAGCCCGGCTGTGATGGCCTGAGTAGAGAGGCCCGATGGCGACATCCACGACAGGCTCGGCCTGATCGAGTGATACACGGTGGCCACCCCATCGCCATTCAGCGCCGTCCTTGTGGTGCCGTGGAAGGCCTTGACAATAGCCACCACCGCAAACACGCTAAGGATAACGACCTCGGTACCGAGCAGGATTACCTGCGACTTGGCCGACAGTTCGATGCCCTTCCAGCAGATCCAGCACATCGCGACAATGAACAATATTCCGATTGTGGTGGTGAGGTAAATGTTCTGTGCCAGCTTCTCGCTAAACAACAGCACGAGATACTGGCCAGAGATGCCGGCCAGGTTCGGCATGATCACCAGATCGGCCACAATGCAGCCCCAGCCGCTGATCCAACCGGCTCTGGGGCCAAACGCGCGCACGCCCCACGTGAAGTTGGTACCGCAGTCCGGATCGGCCTTGTTGAGGTAGTAGAACGCAGCCGCGATGCATCCCATCGGCACAAAGGCGAAGAGCATGATGAAGGGCGCCTTGACTCCGGCTGCGTCGGCGATACCGCCGATACCCGCCGCAAGGCTGTAACCCGGGGCTGTGGAGGCGACGCCGATCACGATCACGGCAACGAGGCCAAGGGATCCACCCTTCAAACCCTTGTCGGCCATCGAAGGCTGCTGTACTGCAGTACTCACGGTCCCCCCACTCGTACCCGTGCGCACGGGCTGTCAGGATCCGACGTCGTGACGAACTGCCCGTCCCGCCGGAGGAATTTGAGTCAACGTAGCACTCAGCACATGCTCCAATGCGTCGTTCCCTGCTCGGCGACGACAGGTTCACACCGGTGAAATAAGTGAGTCATTTGCTGAAACATGCGAACAGGGGCATGATCGCTGATGTATGGATCGAAGAAGCCCTCATGTCGACGACACCGACCGCGCCATCATCGAGCAATTGCAGACCGATGGACGCATTTCCTACACGCGCCTCGGTGCCGCGATCGGATTGTCCGAGGCAGCAGCCCGCCAACGCGTGCAACGCCTGATGGACGGCGGCGTCGTGCAGGTGGTAGCCGTGACCAACCCGTTGTCACTGGGGTATCGACGCATGGCCATGATCGGCGTACGCACTGAAGGCCCCACCGAGGGAATCGCAGCAGCGCTCGAGGCGTTTCCGGATATCGAGTATCTCGTAGTCACCGCCGGTTCATTCGACCTGATGTGTGAGGTCGTTGTCCCCGACGACTCTGCCTTGCTCAACCTCACCAATCGCATCCGGTCGGTACCGGGCGTGAGCAACACCGAGACATTCATCTATCTGTCGTTGGTGAAACAGACCTATGCGTGGGGCGCACATTGAGCGATCGCGCCCCCGCAGCCGCTACGTTCGACATGCAGGCCGCGGCGCGCCGACACCTGGTGGCCAACACCAACCAGTACCGCTGCGGGATGTGCGCGCAAGCCCACGAATGCAGCCTCGTGGTACTGACGACATCGACGCGAGCATCCCGATGGAAGGCCCCGACACCGTTGCCCGCGCGATCTTGGAACCAGTGCAGAACACTGATGGCGCTCTCGCTGCTCGCCTTGGCTACTGGCAGCGCTTCCGCGAGATCTGCGATCGCTACGGGGTGCTGCTGGTGAGCGACGAGGTCATCTGCGCCTTCGGTCGATTGGGCGATTGGTTCGGTTGCGACCGTTTCGGGTACCAACCCAACATGATCGTGTTCACGAAGAGCGTCACCAGTGGCTACGCGCCGCTCGGCGGCATCATCGTCAGCGATCGGCTGGCCGCCCCATTCCTCGGGGACAGCCGTACGTTCCTGCACGGCCTCACGTTCGAAGGTCACCCGGTGAGTTGCGCCGTCGCATCGGCGAACGTCGAGTTGATGGAACGCGAAGATCTGCTCGGCAATGTGCGCCACATTGAATCCGTGTTCGCCGAGTTCATGGCGCGCAGTGGCGAACTTCGCATCGTCGGCCAGGTGAGCGGGTACGGTTACTTCCGCATCGCCGAACTCGTGAAGGACAAACACACCAAGACCACGTTCACCGACGAGGAATGCGCTCGGATGCTGCGCGGCGCGCTCTCGCCTGCGCTGTACAAAGCGGGGCTGTTCTGCTGCGCCGGCGACCGCGCCGATCCGGTGGTCGTTCTGTCCCCACCACTCACATGCGGGGCGGATGAACTGAATTTCATCGGCGACACCCCCGTGGAAGTTTTCACGGACGTGTGGAACGACGTGCAGTCGAAATGAGCGAAGACAAGCCCACCCTCAACGACCACGCGTGGGGCCTTGTGTCCAGTGGCGAGACCCGGTGGCCGGCCGCGCTCGCGATGGTGGGAGCCTTGGTGCTGCAATTCCGACTGCCCGAAAAACTCACGCTCGGGCCACGGTGGGTGCTGCCAGCCGTCGAAGGCTTGGTGCTCATCACGCTGCTCGTGGTGAGTCCGACCAAGTTTGACGAAACCTCACGCGACGTTCGCTTTGTTTCGCTGGGCCTCATCGCGATCCTTACTGTTGCAAATGCAACGGCACTCGGGTTACTCATGCACAACCTGCTGAAATCGGGCAACGCGATACCGGGCCGTTCGCTGATCTACTCGGCCGTGTCCATCTGGCTCACGGGCGTGATCGCCTACGCGCTCTGGTACTGGGAGATCGATCGTGGCGGGCCGAGCAGCCGTTGTCGCCTCGATCATGCCCCGCCGGACTTCTGGTTCCCACAGATGGAGAACCCCGGCGTGACCAAGACCTCGTGGTCGCCGCACTTTCTCGACTACCTCTACGTCTCGGTTACGAACTCCTCGGCGTTCAGTCCAACTGACGCGCTCCCGCTCACGCTTCGCGCCAAGGCATTGATGACGGCCCAGTCTCTCACCTCACTCGCGACGATCGTGGTGGTGGGCGCTCGCGCCGTCAACATTCTCAAGTGATCACGTCGCGCCAATGGCGTGATGTAGAACTGCACCGGGACGCGGCGAGTGCCGACGAGGTCCGGAGGTCACATGGAAGAAACCGAAGTTCCACCCACGCTCCCCCACGAGTGTGAAGCGTGCCGGGTGATCGACGGCTTCGACGGTGTCGTTGACGGTCAACTCGGTAAAGCCGGTCACTTTCGAGTACTCGACGAACGCACCCTGTTCAGCCGCGTGCGTCGCGCAGAGGGCTCCGTCGCCGACGGCGTCACCGCATTCGCTGGCTCGATGAAGTTCGTGTACATCCACGCGATCTGGTTCGGCGTCTGGGTCGCCGGCAACGTGGGTCTTGCTGGACTGAACTACCAATTCGACAAGTTCCCCTTCGGCCTGCTCACCATGATCGTGTCGCTCGAGGCAATCTTTCTGGCAACGTTCGTGATGATCAGCCAGAACCGCCAGGCGGCGCGATCGGACATCCGAAGCCGCCTCGACTTCGAGAACAACCTGCGTTCAGAGATCTGGTCGATACACATCGGCCAGGCTCTCGGCATCGATGTGCAACACGTCGAAGATCTGGTCCAGAAGGCCATCGCCGCAGCAGAGGAGCGCCTCCTCCGAGAGGACGCGTGATCAGCTGTTGATGTTGGCCATCACGTGCTTGATGCGGGTGTAGTCCTCGAGCGCATACGCGGAGAGATCCTTGCCGTATCCGCTCTTCTTGTAGCCGCCATGGGGCATCTCGGCAACCAGCGGGATGTGGGTGTTGATCCACACGCAACCGAAATCGAGTCGCTTCGACATGCGCATGGCCCGCCCGAAGTCGCGGGTCCACACCGACGATGCGAGGCCGTAGTCCACTCCGTTCGCCCATCGCACCGCTTCGTCCTCGTCGGCGAACTTCTGCACCGTGATCACTGGTCCAAACACCTCGTTCTGGATCATCTCGTCGTTCTGCAACAGGTTCGCCACCACCGTTGGCGTATAGAAGTACCCGGCACCACCAACGGCGCTCCCCCCGGCGACGACACAGGCGTGGTCGGGCACGCGATCGAGAAAGCCACTGACGCGGGCGAGCTGACTGGCATTGTTGACAGGCCCGTAGAGCACGTCGTCATCATCGGGCATGCCGGTCTTGATACCTGCAGCGGCCGCCGCCAACGCTGCTACGAACTCGTCGTAGACCCCTGCCGATACGAGCACCCGCGTGGCCGCGGTGCAGTCCTGGCCGGCGTTGAAGAAGCCGGCGGTGGCGATGCCTTCAGCCGCTGCTGCAATGTCGGCATCGTCGAACACGACCACCGGCGCCTTACCACCGAGCTCGAGGTGCAGCCGCTTCAGGCTGTGCGAAGCAGCCTCAGCCACCTCCATGCCGGCACGAACCGAGCCGGTGATGCTCACCATCGACGGCGTGTCGTGGAGCACCATCGCCCGACCGGTATCGCGATCACCGCACACGACATTGAGAACTCCAGCGGGCAGGAACTCCGCAGCAATTTCGGCGAGCAGGGTGGTGCTCGCCGGCGTCGTGTCGCTGGGCTTGAGCACCACACTGTTTCCCGCCGCAATGGCCGGAGCGAACTTCCAGACGGCCATCATCATCGGGTAGTTCCACGGTGCGACCTGAGCACACACACCCACAGGCTCGCGCCGGATGTAGCTGGTCATGCCGCGCATGTACTCGCCGGCTGATTTGCCCTCGAGATTGCGTGCAGCCGCAGCAAAGAATCGAATCTGATCGACCATCGGCGGGATTTCCTCGCTACGTGTCAGAGCGATCGGCTTGCCCGTGTTCTCGACCTCTAGTGCGATCAGCTCCTCGGCGCGCGCCTCGACCGCATCGGCGATCCGGAACAGCGCCAGTGATCGCTCGGATGGCGTGCTGTCCTTCCACACCTCGAACGCAGCCGCCGCTGCGGCCATCGCCGTGTTCACATCGGCACCGCTTGAAAGCGCGGCCGTGGCATATTGCTCACCGGTGGCGGGGTTGATGACCGCCGTTGTGCGACCATCGGCAGCATCGACGTGTTGGCCGTTGATGAAGTTCTTGAACCCCTGCATGGGTCTCGGTCCTCTCGTGAAGTGGTGCCGCCCACACTACGCGGAACGCCACTGCCTACACCTGCCGCCGCGATCACCTCACAGTTCATCCACTTGGGCGCGACACGCGCCAACACCTGGCGTAAGCCGCGCCCGACAACACAGCGACCCATCCAGTCGGGCGAGCAACGCGCCACCCCGTGGCGCGAACCGCGCCCAACAAACGGGGCCGGGAGGAGGTGCGGGCGTGGTGCGTCAGCCGGTAACGGCGCGCAGGACCACCTTGCTCTCGGTGCTCGCGACGCCCGCGTCGGCCTTCAGCCAACGGATGAAAGCATCGAGTCCTTCGGCGCCGCGGCAGTCGACCATCACCATGTAGTCGGCCTTGCCTGTGACGTACGCCGCAAAGGTGACCTCGGCGCGTGTCACCAGTTTCGATTCGAACTCGTCCGGGTTCATCGCGGGTGGCAGGCCGACGTCGATGATGGCCTGCACGTCGTTGCCGAGCGCCGCCGGATCAACGAGCACCTGGTACCCGCGAATGATGCCGCTTCGTTCCATGGCGCGTACCCGGTCGGCGGTCGAGGTGGACGACAGGTGGACACGCTCGCCGAGCTCACGCCAACTGAGTCGGGCGTCGTCGCGCAATTGGTCGAGGATTCGAAGGTCGATCTTTGATATTGCCGCTGGTTCCACGGCAAAAGCGTACCTCCGTACCGAATTCCCTTCGGCAACGCGGCCCGAAAGGGGCGCATCATATGGACATGAGCAACCAGCACCCATCTGCACTGCGTACGGTCGGCGTCCCCCGCGAGGTGAAGACCGCGGAACACCGTGTAGCGATGACGCCCGACGGCGTTCGAGAGTTCGAACGTCACGGCATCGAGGTCTTCGTCGAGACCCACGCCGGCGAGGGCGCCAGCATTTCCGACGCCGATTATGTGGCCGCCGGCGCAACCATCGTTCCGTCCGCCGCCGATGCGTGGGCACAGCAGATGGTGGTCAAGGTGAAAGAGCCCAAGGCCGAGGAGTTCGGCTTTCTGCGCGCTGACCTCACACTGTTCACCTACCTGCATCTCGCTGCCTACCCCGATGTGGCCAAAGCGTTACTCGCCGCAGGCACCACCGGCATTGCGTACGAGACCGTGCAGACCGAGAGCGGCGCGCTCCCCCTCTTGGCCCCGATGAGCGAGGTTGCAGGCAGACTGGCGCCACAGATGGGCGCTCACTATTTGGAGCGTCACAATGGTGGTCGTGGGGTGCTGATGGGCGGCGCTCCGGGCGTGCGCCCAGCCAAGGTCGTCGTGCTCGGCGCGGGCAACGTGGGTTGGAATGCAGCATGGATCGCAGCAGGTATGGAGGCCGAGGTGGTGCTGTTTGACAAGAACATCGATCGCCTCCGTTGGGTCGACCAAATCCAAAAGGGGAGAGTAGTCACGCTTGCATCGAACCGAGGCGCGATTGAACGCAACGTTGCCGACGCGGACCTCGTCATTGGTGCTGTGCTCGTGGCGGGCGGCCGCGCCCCGGTGGTCGTGAGCGATGCGATGGTGCGCACGATGAAGCCCGGTGCCGTCATCGTCGATGTCGCGATCGACCAAGGCGGATGTATCGAGACCATTCACGAGACCACCCACAACGCACCGGTGTACGAACTGCATGGCGTGATCCACTACGGCGTCGGCAATATGCCCGGTGCGGTGCCACACACCAGCACCTATGCGCTCACGAATGCCACCTTGGCCTATCAGCTCGACGTCGCGTTGTTCGGTGCAGGCGGAGCCGCCACGCGGGATGCATCGTTGGCACACGGAATCAACACCGTTGCCGGCCAGGTGACCAACGGTCCGGTGGCCGAGGCTTTGGGTGTGACGTCGGTTGATCCGGTCTCACTCCTGATCGACTAGCGGGTCGCAGACGCAAGCACGTCCACGAGTAGCGTTCCCTGCATGGCAACCTCTGTGTTCGAAACCGACCTGCCGACCCTCGATCTGATGGATGTGCCGTTCGACGAGGCGCAGCGCGTGATGCACGATCTGGCCGGACAGCACTGGCTCGTGCGCAACCCGTTCGGTTTTACGGTATTGCGTTACGACGATGTCGCGGCCGTGCTTCGCGACAAGCGTTGGCACAATGCCGCAGCGATCCTGCCCAGGATGATGGGCATCACCAACCCCGATTTCCTGGAACGTGATCGCGTGAGCATCCTCAGCGCCGAGGGTGACGTGCACACCCGGCTACGCCGCCTCGTCGCTCCGGCGTTCTCGCCACGCGCTGCAGATCGCCTCCGACCCTTCATGCGCGAGGTCGTCAACGGCCTCGTCGACGGCGTGGCTTCAACGGGTCGTGCCGACATCGTGGCCGATATCTGTGAGCCGTATCCCATTCCGATCATCTGCGAATTGCTCGGCGCGCCCAAGAGCGACTGGCAATTGTTCAGTCGCCTCGCCGCCGACGTGTTGCGCATCTTCGACGGCACCCTCGAGCAGGACTTGCCCATCATCATGGCCGCCCAGGACGAACTCGATGCCTATACCCGCGAACTCATCGCCGAGCGACGTTCGAGGCCTGCCGACGATCTGATCACCGCGTTGATCGCCGCCGAGGAGGCCGGGGACAAGCTCAGCAATGACGAGTTGGTGATGATGGTCGGCGCGGTCATCGTGGGTGGCACCGATACGACTCGCAACCAGCTCGGCTGTTCTGTGGCGCTGTTCGCACAGTACCCCGACCAGTGGAAGTTGCTCGCCGAGCGCGGCGACCTAGCGGCTCGGGCAGTCGATGAATCGATGCGCTACTTCGGCGCGGTGCGCGGTACCGGTCGTTTCGCCTCCGAAGATATCGAATACCGCGACATCCTCTTTCCTGCCGGGACGATGTTGATGCCGTCGCTGTCGGTTGCCAATCGAGATGGCTCGGTGTGGGCCGAGGCCGGTCGCTTCGACATCTTGCGCGAACCGGCTGGGCAACCGCACATGACCCTTGGCAGCGGCATCCACTACTGCCTCGGCGCTTCATTGGCCAAAGCCGAACTGCAAGAGGCCCTTCCGATCCTCGCCCGACGGATGCCCGATCTGCACATCGATGGCAACATCACCTGGAAGCCGAGTCAGGTGGGTATCTTCGGGCCGGAGCACCTCCCGGTCACGTTTACCCCTACACACATCTGAACGACCGTCGACGACTCACGGAACAGCGGCGGGCGGCAGGGCGGGCTGCAGCCCCAACGCCACCCGGACTCGATCGATCTCGGCTTGATTCGCTGGTGTTCGCGCTGTGATGGCTCCTTCATCGACCATCCACGGCAGCCAGCGCACGGTCACGTCGGGGCTGTATGGCTCTGGCACCCGATTCGGGTCGGCCTGTCCCAGCAGACCGGATCCCGCACTGAGTTCGAACGTGTCTTTCTCGCGATGGGACTGCGCGGAGAAGTCGTGGCCTGATCGCAAGAGCCACCCGGTATTGACCACGATCGCAAACGCCATCACGATCCGACCGGCCCACAACGCCGGAGGCGCCAGGCGAAGGAGCTGGTCGACGGCCAGGGCGAAGGCAGGGGCGAGCAGCATCGCAGTCATGTACTGATAACGCGACGAGGCCGCAGACTCAACGCCGAGACCGACGCGCTCGAAGCCGATGCCGATCAGCATCACCGAAGCAGTGCCCCACAGCGCGAGCAGAGTGGACTGGGCGCGCCAGCCGCTCCCCCGCCACAACGCGATACCGATCGTGCCCAGCAGCGCGACTCCCGCTACTCCGGGGAGCGTCACCATGCTACGCATCGTCGAGCCGAGTCCCCGTGCGACGAATTCGGGAACCAGCGACTTCGAGCCGGGGGGCACCGCCGTGGCGCTCCCGCTCTCCCAGAAGATGTACCACCACGCATACACCAAGCCCTGCGGAATGACGGCGAGAGCAAGAGCCCACCAGCGCTTGCGGAGTACGAGCAGCAAGCCAATACCACCGATGAAGATCGGCGCGAATCCCGACGACATCACTCCGATCACAGCGAGTCCCGCCCCCACGACATCACGGCGGTTGGGCGGGCCATCGTGATCGACCAACACCACCTGCCCCAGAAACGCAACCAGCGACAGGTTGTAGGAGATTTGTATTGCGAAGATGATGTTCTCCCACCCCGCACCAAAGACGAGCAGCGTGACACAGACCAGGGTGGTAGTCCACGCCGACACGCCACACCGTCGGCAGATCACCCGCACGAGCAGTACCGCTGCAATGTGCGCGAGCAGGTTCGGCACGAGGAACGGCAGATACGAACCGAGCCCGAAGACATTCTGAATGGCTCGGTAGATGAGCACGGGCACTGTAAGCCAATGACCGTCCTGCGCCGAGAACAGCCACTCTTTCCAGCCGGCGCTGTCGCGCACGGCGGTCCGCGTGATGACCAAGGCCCAATCGTCTCGGATGAACCACTGGTCACGACTGACCGTGACAACGACGGCCACACCGACGACGAAAGCGATCCAAAACCCCCAGCGGGCACCTTGGTCGGTGGCCGCACGATCTGCAATTCGGCGGATATGGCCCGCTGTCGTTGTCATCGCACGACCATACGCCACCACAACTGCAGCAACTGCCGAGCGCTCCGGGCAATCGCGGGGAGACGGAAGAACTGCGACTTGCCCGATGGCCGGAAGTAATGGTGCACGGGCGTTTCCACGAACCGGGCGCCACGCTCATGGAAGCTCCGCATCATCTCCACACAGATCACACCACTGGTGGATGTCAGCGGCACGTCGACGACGAGTTGGCGACGGAACAGGCGGAAGTCGCAGTCGGTATCGCACCCCGGGAGCCCGAAGAGGAGCTTCACCACGTGGTGATACACCCGACCGATAATGATGCGATGCAGGCCGTCACCTCGGCCGATCTTGTAACCCTGAACAATGTCGACATCGGTTGTTGCAAGTGGAATAAGCAGCGCTGCCTCGCGGGCATCGTACTGGGCATCGCCATCGGTGTAGAAGATCCACTCGTGCCGCGCGGCGGTGAAGCCCGTGATGAGCGCACCGCCGTAGCCACGATTCCGTTCGTGGTGGATCACACGCAGCCACGGTCTGGCTGTCGCCAGTTCGTCGAGCACTGCGCGCGAGTGGTCGCTCGAACCATCGTTCACCACGATGACCTCGACCTGGTCAACGATTGGTTCGAGCGCTCCATATACGTCGTCAACCAACCCGCCGATCGTGTTGGCGTCGTTGTAACACGGAAACATGGCCGACACGCCGCTGAGTCTCATTGCGACATTCCAGCGAGGGATTGGGCGACGTGGTCCACCTCGGTATCGGTGAGCTCGGGGAAACACGGCAGGCTCACACACTCTGCGGCCCAGGCAACAGCCTGCGGGCACTCAGTGCGAGCGAAGTGCTGGTAGCCGGGTTGCTGGGTCACGGCCAATGGGTAGTGCACGCCGGTACCGACACCCAGTTCGGCAAGACGCGCCCGGAACGCGGTGCGATCAGAGGCGCGCACGACGCACTGGTGATACACATGGTCTGGATGAGGTGCGGGCCAACGCAAGTGCGGAGCAGCCTCGCGATATCGCGCGGCGATGTCTGCGCGACGACGGTTGTCGTCGCGCAGGGTCGGAAGTGCCAGCCGGAGCCATGCCGCTTCGACCTCGGACATACGGAAATTTTGGGAGATGTCTTCATGCACGTATAGCTCGGTCATTCCGTGCACGCGCAGCCGGCGAACCGCTGCACCCAGCTCCGGGTCGGCGACGACCACGGCTCCGCCATCGCCAATGCCACCAAGGTTCTTGGTGGGATAGAAGCTGTACGCGACCGCAGCGGAGCGACCCTGACTGCCTACCGAGCCGTGAGCCTGTGCAGCGTCTTCGATCACCAAGAGATCGGTGACGGGCACGTCGGCGGGGCGACCGTACAGGTGCACCACGATGACGGCCTTCGTGCGCTCTGTTCGCGCCGATTCGATGAGCGCGCCATCGAGATTCGCTGTCTCGGCCTCGACATCGACGAGCACGGGTACCGCGCCCACGGCGCACACCGCAGACGCCGTTGGCACGGCCGTGAACGCTGGAACAATCACCTCGTCACCCGGGCCTACCCCGAGTGCCGCAAGCGCCAGTTGCAGCGCCGACGCGCCCGACGACACAGCAACCGCATCGGGCACGATTAGCCATGCAGAGAACTCGCGCTCGAACGCAGACGTCTCGGCCCCGAGCAGGAAACTTCCGCTCGCAGCAATGCGTCGTGCTGCGTCGCCGAAGGCCCCCGCCAACCGTTGTCCGCGCCGACTCAGATCGACGACAGGTACCACGAGTCTCCACGATAGAACGAAACGGTGTCTGCCACACCATCACCGAGGCTGATGCTGGCCGACCATCCGAGTTCGGCGGCGATACGGCTGCTGTCGGTGTGAAACGAACCGATATCGATGCGCTGATGATCGTGCGGCCACGGAATCAACTCGAACCCGCCGGTGCTGGCCGCGCTAGCAACGATCAACTCGGCGATCTCGACAAGAGTCGAGTCCTGCGGGTGGCCCACGTTGTAGACGCGGCCGACGGCCGCATCGGCCGTCGCAGCGATGAGTGCTGACACGACATCAGAAACGTGTAGACAGTCGCGCCTCTGTAGCCCGTCTCCGAAAATGCGGATCGATTCAGACTGCAATGCCTTGCGCATGAAGACCGGCAGGAACCCCAGTTCAGCGCTGCTCAGACGCTGGCGCGGCCCATACACGTTCGTGAGACGCAGCGAGGTCGTGGCCACGTCGTACGCATGGTGATACACCATGTGCAGTTGCTCGCCCGCGAGCTTGGCAACGCCGTTCACGTCAAGCGGATTGGCTGCGGACGTCTCGTCAACCGGTTGACGATCGACCCTGCCGTACACCTGTCGCGTGCTTGCGTGCACTACTCGGGCTGTTGGGCTCACCCGTCGCAGGGTCTCGAGAAATGCTGCGTGGTCGAGCGCATTGAGACGAAGATCCTGCTGCGGATCGCGCATAGAGGCCGTATGACTGACCTGCCCAGCGAGGTTGAACACCACCTGTGCGCCATCGAGCACGTCGTCGACACGATCGTCGCCGATGTTGGCCACGATGATCTCAACGGCGAGTCCATCGACGTTATGAAAGCTGCCGCCGTGTTCGGCCACGAGCGCGTCGATCACACGCACCTCGGCACCCATCGCAACAAGCGAGTGCGTCAAGTTCGAACCGATGAAGCCCAATCCGCCGGTGACCACACAGACAACACCGCTGAGGTCTCGGGCCTCCGCGGACGAAGTCGTGTCAATCACGCCGCCGAAGTTACCGCATTGATACAGCTCGTATACCGGCACCGTCGAAGTCGTCGAGCAGCCAGCACGACGACAGCGGGGCTGCCACAATGTGATGATGGATGCCGATGAGTACCGCCGTATGGCCGCGAACAGCGACCGGCATTGGTGGTACCGAAGCACACGCGCTCTGCTTCGTCAGCTCATCGAGCCACAACTTCGCCTCCAGCCCGACGACGTTTTCCTCGATGCCGCCGGCGGCACGGGCGCAACCGGCGCGTGGCTGCACGAGCACGCGCCGACAGTGCTCGCCGATTACGAGGCGGTGGCACTGCAGATCGCGCGCGACGCTGCACCGGGCTACCGCCCGGTGCAGGCAGACCTCAATCACCTTCCCTTCGCGGAAGGGTCCTTTTCGTTGGTGCTCTGTGTCACTGCGCTGTATCACCGCTTGAACCCCGATCCCGCTGCCGTGGTGCGCGACTTTGCACGCATCGTCCGTCCAGGGGGACTCGTCTGCCTGATGGAGCCGGCCAACAAGCGACTCTGGCGCAGCCACGACGAGATCACTCACGCGGCGCGTCGGTTCAGTCTGGCCGAGTTACGTGCCACCGCCGATGGAGCGGGCCTCGAGATCATCAGAGCCACCTACGCGTATAGCTTCTTGACGCCACCAGCCTTCATCATGGGATGGCTCGATCGGCGCGGCAAGGGCGGCGGCAGCGACGTAGACAGAAACCAGTCGGGACTCGGCGGCATTCTCGGGGTGCTCGCCACGCTCGAGCGGCGTTTGTTGCGACACTTCAACATGCCCTTCGGACTGTCGGCAATCGTCATCGGGCGAAAGCCGCTGTAATCCGTCGGCGTCGCCTCGCCCGCACTACCGTTCGGGACGTGACGATCAAGCTTGGATACAACACCGGATACTGGGGCAGCGGCCCGCCCGCTGGAGCGCTCGACTCGATTCAGGAGGCAGAGCGACTCGGGTTCGACAGCATCTGGACAGCCGAGGCGTACGGCAGCGACTGCCTCACACCACTCGCCTGGTGGGGCGCGCATACCTCGTCGGTGAAACTCGGCACTGCGATCACGCAGATGAGTGCGCGCACGCCCGCTGCAACGGCGATGGCCGCGATGACGATCGATCACCTGAGCGGTGGTCGGTTCATCCTCGGTCTCGGCGCCAGCGGTCCGCAGGTGGTCGAGGGTTGGTATGGCCAGCCGTATCCCAAGCCGCTGGCACGAACCCGCGAGTATGTGGAAATCGTGCGATCGATCATCCGCCGCGACCAGCCGGTGAGCCACCACGGCGAGTTCTACAACATGCCCTATGTCGGCGGCGCCGGGATCGGCAAGCCGCTCAAGAGCACCATCCACCCGCTGCGCGCCGAGATCCCGATCTACCTCGGAGCAGAAGGTCCGAAGAACGTTGCGCTCTCGGCCGAGATCTGCGACGGGTGGCTCCCGCTGTTCTTCAGCCCGAAAGAGGACACGTTTTATCGCAACTGTCTCGCGCAGGGTTTCGCAGCGAGCGGTGACGCTAACAAGGCCGACCGATTCGAGGTCGCATCGACGGTAATGATCGTGCCGGGCGCCGACGCTGAGCAGTGTGCCGATCTCGTGCGCCCGTTTCTCGCGCTTTACGCCGGCGGAATGGGCGCACGCGACGTGAACTTCCACTTCGAGGTGTTCGCTCGCATGGGTTACGAAGACGTGGCGCTCAAAGTGCAGGACCTGTATCTGCAGGGCAAGAAGGCCGAAGCCGCCGCAGCGATTCCCCTGGCGATGGTGCAAGACGTCGCGTTGGTGGGGCCACCCGACAAGATCAAAGACGAGCTGCAACTCTGGAAGGAGACCTGTATCACCACCTTTTTGGTGAGCGGGCCCAAAGAGGTGCTTCCGCTGTACGCAGACCTGATCCTCGGCGCGTAACTCGGTCGCTGCGGCCTGCGGCATGCGGCATGCGGCATTCCGCTCAGTGTGACCATCGACCGCGTATCGGGCGCGGATACCGCGTTGATGCCCCAAGATAGTTGCGGTCTGCAACTATGCTTGCCGAGTCCCCTCACCTGCGAGTTGTCGATGAACACCTCCGTTTCCCCACCGAGAACGAAATCCACGGCGCACCCGGGCACTGCCCGAGCAGCTCTTGGCTATCGAGATTTTCGGATCCTGTGGATCGGGCTGTTCGCCAGCAACGTCGGCACGTGGATGCAGAACCTCGCCCTGCCCGCATACATCGACAACCGCACCCACCAAGCCACCTGGGTGGCGATTATGGGCTTCGCGCAGCTCGGCCCACTGCTGTTGCTGTCGATCCCCGGCGGAGTACTCGCCGATCGCTTCCCGCGTCGACCGTGGCTCATCACCAACCAAGCCATGCAACTGGTATTCGCCGTCGCGATTGCGTTTCTGATCGCGCGCAACTCATCGCTGTGGGCAATCTTTGCCATACAGCTCGGTATCGGCATTTTCAATGCCCTTGGCGCTCCGGCAATGCAGTCCTCGATTCCGCTGCTGATCAGTAGAGAAGATCTTCCCGGTGCGCTGAGCTTGAACTCGGTGATGCTCAATGGCTCGCGGGTCATCGGGCCCGCACTCGCTGCCGCCCTGATCGGCTTCGGCGTCACGGTGCCGCAAATCTTCGTGATCAACGCCGGCACCTACCTGTTCGCGATCGCTGGTATCGCGATCATCACCATCCCACACGTACAGAGCCAGGCCGTCGAGCGCGGCGTGCAGAAGCTGCTCGTCGGTCTGCGCATCGCACGGTCGCGCAGCGTGCTCAGCCGCATGTTGCTCGCGATGACTGCGTTCTCGTTCTTCTGCCTTCCCTACGTGAGCTTGTTCCCATCAATTGCCCGCCTGAACTTCGGTATCCCCGCGAGTAGCGCAACGTACAAGTGGCTGTACGCCACGTGGGGCTTGGGCGCCGCCCTGGGCGGGCTCGCGTGCGGCAGCGTGCTGCTGCGCTTCGACCGGCGAAAGCTCATCACGTTCGCGTTTCGCGGCTTTGCCGTGAGCATGTTTGCCTTTGCGTTGGCGCGCGGCCCGGAGCTCGCAATTCCCATCGGGTTCCTGCTCGGATTCTTCTACTTCATGGCAGTCACGCCGATGGTCACCGTGTTCCAGACGAACATGCGCGACCACGAACGCGCCCGCGTGATGTCGCTGTGGTTCATGGCGTTCGGTGGCACCGTCACCCTCGGTGCGTTGACATTTGGCCCGGTAGTCGACAGGGTCGGGCCGCGTCCGGTTCTGTTCGTCGCAGTGGTCGCCGCGCTTGTGTTGAGTTGGTGGACCGACCTGATCCGCAGGCCAGCGCAGCTACTCACCGATGAAGAGCGCGGCGAGCCGTTCCAGCCCCGCAACGCGACTGCCCTTGATGAGCACGGCGTCGTTGCTGGCGAGTGAGCGCAACACCTCGAGCGCGTCGTCTCGGGCGGGCACGCCGTAGAGATCGGTACCGACCGCGACGAGTTCGATGTTGTGCTGCGCCAGCAACGCCGCGATGTCTGCGTGATCCTGTACCGGATCGGCCAGTTCGGCCATTGCGCCGAGCACTGCGACGCGGCGGCCGCTGATCTGCAACGACAACAGCGCCTCAATGGCAGCGCGCATCGAGGCAGGATTCGCGTTGTAAGCGTCGTTGACCACTACCGCACCACCGGTGTGCCGGGTGATCTCCATCCGCCACGGCGAGAGATGGGCATGTGCGAGAGCGGCCGAAGCGGCAGCAAGGTCAACCCCGCAGAGCAAAGCAACGGTGAGCGCTGCGGCCGCGTTCATCGCCATGTGTTCACCACTGACGGCGAGAGCGACAGTCTCGTGTCCCCACGGCGTCCGCAAGACGAAACGAGCGCGAGCAAGTTCATCGAGCACGAGCTGATCGATCTGTACGTCGGCGTTGGTCGAGCGGCCAAAGGTGATCACCGGACACGCCGCAATGCTCGACATCGCAAGCACGCGATGGTCATCGGCGTTGAGTATTGCCGTTCCGTCGCCCGGTAGCGCTGCGATCAGTTCGCGCTTGGCGAGGGCAACTCCCTCGATGCCCCCCACGAGTTCGGTATGGGCCTCGGCCACCCGGGTGACGACACCGATATCAGGCCGTCCCACCTCGCACAGCCGCGAGATCTGACCGAATCCGCGCATCCCCATCTCGAGCACCAGGGCCTCGGTGTCGTCGGGAGCATTCAGAATCGTCACGGGCAGACCCTGCTCGTTGTTGAAGCTGCGCTCGCTCGCGGCCGTGCGCAAACCTGCCGCGAGCGCGGCCCGAGCAAGGTCCTTCGTGCTCGTCTTGCCCACCGAGCCTGTAATACCCACGACGCGAGCAGCGAGTCGCGAACGTGCCCAGCGGCCGAGTCGCATCAGGGCGTCAGCGGTATCGGTAACAACGATTGCAGTACCAGAGCCCGGCTCGCGCTGGGTCAGGTAGGCACCGGCGCCGTTGCGGAGCGCCGCCGAAATGAACTCGTGACCGTCACGATCGGCGACCAGCGCAACGAAGAGTTGTCCGGCGAGCAGCGCACGGCTGTCGAAGGACACACCATCAAGCTCTGCATCGGGTCCGAACAGGGTTCCACCGGTTGCGGCGGCCACATCGCTCCCACGAAATCGCATAGTGGCACGGTAGTGGCCGCTACCGACGATGCCTGAGGATGCCTGCCGAGCCACGTTGCGGCGAGTCGATGCCGGAGACAGCCCTGCACCGACGGCTACCGTTACGACATGGACGACCGAGTCAACCTCATCGTGATCTTCGGCGGACAATCGGCCGAGCACGATGTCAGCTGCGTCACCGCAACACACGTGCTGCGCGCCGTCGACCAGACCCGCTACCGGATCACACCCATCGGCATCAACCGTGACGGTCAATGGCAGCTCGCCACCGCCGCGCTCGCAGCGCTCGCCGCCGGCCCGGCAGCACTCCCCGATCGCCTCGAGGCAACCGGCGAGGAACTGTCGCCCACCCCCATGCTCACCGCCGCTGCCTCGGCCGGACCGGTGGTGGTGATCCCGCTGCTGCACGGGCCACTGGGCGAGGACGGCACGGTGCAGGGATTACTCGAACTCATGGACGTGCCCTACGTGGGCAGCGGCGTGCTGGGTTCGGCCGTTGGAATGGACAAGGCACTCGCCAAGGAGGTGCTCGGGTTCCACGGGATCGCGCAGGCGCGCTGGGTGAGCCTGCGCGAGCACGAACTCACCCCAACTCGGTTGGTGGCGATCGCTGACGAACTCGGGTTGCCGGTGTTCGTCAAGCCCTCGAACATGGGCTCGTCAGTCGGCGTGAGCAAGGCCTCCACGATCGAGGAACTGCAGGCGTCGGTCGAGCACGCGCTGAGCTACGACGAGTGGGTGGTCATCGAAGAAGCCATCGTCGGGCGAGAGATCGAAGTCGCCGTGCTCGGCAACCTCGACCCACAGGCCAGCGCCCCCGGCGAGATCGTTCCCGGCAAGGACTTCTACGATTACGAAGACAAGTACCTTGCCGATGGCGCGCAGTTGTTGATCCCTGCACCGCTGACAGAAGCACAGTCCACTGAGGTGCGCGCCCGCGCCGTGCAGGTGTATCAGGCGCTGCGCTGCGAAGGCCTGGCCCGCGTCGACTTCTTCTTCGAGGAATCAGCGAGAGGTTTTCTCATCAACGAGGTCAACACGATGCCCGGATTCACGCCCATCTCGATGTACCCGAAGATGTGGCAGCACAGCGGGCTCGCCTACCCCGAACTCGTCGATCGCCTCATCGACCTCGCCTTCGAGCGACACGATCGTCGTCGCCGAAACACCAAGCGCTGAAGTCGTCAGGGGCGAAGCGCGGCGAGCAGGAACTCGGTGAGCTCTCGGCGGAGTCGGCGTAAGCCCGCCGTGGTGCCCTGCCATTCGACTGCCGCAAGCGCAGTAGGTTCGGTGGCGATGCCGGTCACCGTCGCATAAGCGAGCGAAACGACCAGACCAGGGTCGGCCTGGCGGAGTCGGCCGGCGGCCATCTCCTGCTCAAGATAGTCGGTGGCGCGACGCACGAACGGACGCACGCGCATGGTGAGCCGTTCGGCGTGCTCGGGTGACAGGCGACTGACTTCGCGCACGAGACCCAACAGCGCCGGACGACGCACGGCCGGACGAAAGACAGCGTTGACCACGGCCTCCACCCTGGCGAGAGGTTCGTCGGGGGCAGCACGCACGGCGGCTTCGATCACGGCCGCCAACTCGCTGGCAGTCTGCTCGAGCACGGCATCGAGCAGCTCGTCTTTCGACGGAAACCAGTACAGCACGGTCTGTTTGGCGACGCCGACGACGCCCGCGATGTCGTCGAGCGACACGGCGGCAAAGCCCCGACCCCCGAACAGGTCGACGCTGGCTTCGAGGATCGATGCTCGTGTCGTGCCTTTTCGGGTAACCATCGCTCTCTACCATATGGTAGAAAGAGACCTGTGAAAACGATTGCGGGGCTGTCACGCCATGATTGCTGAGCAACTCGACGGCACACGGATCGCGATCACGGGTTCCACCGGCTTCGTGGGCACGGCGCTCGTGGAGCGGCTGCTCCGTAGCGTGCCGGGTTGTTCGCTGGTGTTGCTCATTCGCGGCGGCAAGCGCGGCGCCCCCGAACGAGCACGCCGCGAGATCTTCAAAAACGACGCGTTCGACAGGCTGAAGGAGGAACTTCGCGAGACGGCCGAGCCCTTTGACGCCATGCTCGAACGACGAGTCATCACCGTCAACGGCGATGTGAGTACTGATGGTCTCGGACTCAGCGAGGCCGACCGCGCCATCTTCGCGAGCTGCGATGTGATCATCCACTCGGCCGCCGCCGTCGCGTTCGACTCACCGCTCGACACCGCCGTAGAGATCAACCTGCTCGGGCCCACGCGTGTGGCTCAGACCCTCAACGACATGAACGTGACCCCGCACCTCGTTGCGGTCAGCACGTGCTACGTGGCCGGCAACCGACGCGGCAACGCGCCCGAGGAACTCGTCAGCGAAGGGCCTTTCGATCTCGGCCTCAACTGGCGCAAGGAGGTCGCTGCGGCGCGGCGTCTGCGCAGCGACACCGAGGCAGCGAGCCGCCTGCCCGAGCAACTACGCGAGTTCCGATCCGACGCACGCAAGGAACTCGGCGCGGCCGGCGCGCCCGCACTCGCCAGCAAGACAGAACACATCCGCGAAAAGTGGTGCACTGATCAGCTCGTCGAGGCAGGGCGTGCCCGCGCAGCGAGCATCGGTTGGCCCGACGCGTATGCCTACACCAAGGCCCTTGGCGAGCAGGCGTTGATGGAGACGAAGGGCAACGTGCCCGTGAGCATCGTTCGCCCGAGCATCATCGAGTCGGCCTTGGCCGAGCCACGGCCTGGCTGGATCCGCGGCTTCCGAATGGCCGAGCCCGTGATCATCAGCTACGCCCGCGGTCTGCTCACCCAGTTCCCCGGTGTCCCGGAGGGAACCGTCGACGTGATCCCGGTCGACATCGTTGTCGCAGCGATCATCGCTGTAGCCGCAATGGGACCCGAGCACGCACCGCGCATCACGCAGGTGGCAAGCGGCGGCATCAACCCGCTCAAGTACAAGACGCTCGTCGACAACGTGCGCACCTGGTTCACCGAGCATCCGCTATACGACGCCGAGGGTCAGCCCATCGTGGTACCCGAATGGCAGTTCCCGGCGCGCGGCAAGGTGCAGCAACAGCTCAAGCGGGCCAAGACGGTGGTCACCCGCACCGAGCGAGCCCTGCAGGCGTTGCCGTTGCGCGGCACCCAGGCAACCTGGGCAGCCAAGCTCGAAGAGCGCAAGCACGACATCGAGCGCGCATACGAGTACGTGCAGCTGTACGGGCTCTACACCGAGTGCGAAGCCATCTATCAGGTCGATAATCTGATGAAGGTCTGGGACTCGCTGCCCGCGACCGATCAAGCCGCGTTCAACTGCGATCCGCGCTCGGTCGATTGGCCCAAGTACGTCACCACCATTCACCTGCCGTCGGTTGTTGCACATGCACGAGTCAAGAGCACCCCGGGCAAGAACCGCAACGACCGCGCCGATCGACTGCGCCGCAATGTGCTGTCACCCGAGCGCCACGTGGCCGCCTTCGACCTAGAGAACACGCTGATCTCCAGCAACGTCGTGGAAAGCTTTTCGTTCCTGGCAACGCGACGACTGAACATGCCCGAGCGCATGCGATATGTACTGCGCACGTTGGCTCAGGCCCCTGGGTTGTCGAGCATGGACCGCAAGGACCGCGCCGATTTCCTGCGCTACTTCTATCGTCGTTACGAAGATGCCCCAGTGGCGCAGATCGACGAGGACTCCAAGGATCTGCTCACGCAGTTGATCATCACCAAGAGCTTCCCCGCTGGCATGCGGCGGGTGCGCGAGCACCGCGCCCTCGGGCACCGCACGGTGCTCATCACCGGCGCACTCGACTTCGCTGTGGCCGGGCTGAAGCCGTTGTTCGACGAGATCGTCGCGGCGGAGATGACTGTACGACCCGACGGCACCTACAGCGGCGAGCTCGCCAAGGTTCCACCCACCGGCGAGACTCGCGCCCAGGTGTTGGCCGACTACTGCAAGGCCGAGGGCTTCCTGCTCGAAGAATGCGTTGCGTACGCCGACAGCACGTCTGACCTGCCACTGCTGGAATGTGTCGGGTTCCCGGTTGCGGTGAACCCAGAGACCCGCCTCGCAGCCATCGCTCGAAAGCGTGGTTGGCTCGTCGAGGAATGGGAGAAGGCCCCCGGCGGACCGAGGCCCCTGCTGCCCATCGGCACGATGCTGAGCGAACGCGAACGCAAGCGAACCTTTGTCGGCAGCGCACCACGGAGCCGTTTCTGATGAAGGCGCTGCAGGTTTCACGCAAGGTTGCTCGCCTCGGCCTGGCCCGCATGGTGTCGGCGATCAGCCCCTCGGCCGCCGCTCGCATCGGCCCGATCGAGTTGGTCAACATCGATCCCCCGGAGTCTCTGGGCGAGGGATGGCACCAGGTGACCACCCGACTCAGCGGCATCTGCGGCAGCGACCTGAGCACCATAGAGGGCCATGCGTCCACCTACTTCGACGACTGGGTGAGCTTCCCGTTCGTGCCGGGCCATGAGGTGGTCGGCGAGCTCGCTGACGGCACTCGCGTCGTCATCGAACCGGTGCTCGGCCATGCCGCGCGCGGATTTCCATTGCCGTTTCCTGACGCCGCACCCGGCGACGGCGACGACTACGCCCATCTTGCCCTGCCCCCGCTCGAGCCGGGCATCCAGACCGGCTTCTGTCACAGCACAGGTGGCGGCTGGAGCACCACGTTCCTGGCGCACGAGAGCCAACTGCATCATGTGCCGTTCGACATGAGCGACGAGGCAGCCGTCATGATCGAGCCCGCGGCCGGTGGCATTCACAGTGCGCTGCTGTGCTGGCCGTCGCTGGTCGGTGTCGAGAACCCGATCGTGGCGGTGCTCGGTGCCGGAACCATGGGTCTGTGCGCCATTGCCGGACTGCGTCGTTACGTGCCGGGCGTCAAGATCCTCGTCGGTGCGCGCTATCCCCATCAGCAATCGCTGGCGCACAGTATGGGTGCCGACATCGTGGTCGCTCCGGGCGAATTGGCGCGGGCCGTTCGTCGCGAAATCGGTTGCCACGTGGTGGGCGACTACCTCAGCGGTGGGGCGCACGCCACCATCGACGCGGTAGGCAACAGCGGCTCGATCGCCACCTGCCTGCAGATCACCAAGCCTCGCGGCCGCGTCGTGCTGATGGGCATGCCGGCCGAGGTCACCGTGGATCTCACCGGCCTCTGGCACCGAGAGACCCAGATCGTTGGCGCCTACACCTACGGCACCGAAACCCTGCCCGATGGTTCGCGGCGACGCACGTTCGACTTGGCCATGGACACCGTGGTTGCCTGCGACATGGCCCGCATGGTGTCGGCCACCTACCCGCTCGATGATTACGAAGATGCCATTTCACACGCTGCCAGCGCCGGGCGCCGCGGCGCGGTGAAGGTGGCCTTCGATTTACGTTCCACGAAGGAGAAGCACTGATGCCTCGCCCCGGATTTGTCCTCGAGGTGGACCGCAATACGCCACCGATCATGTTCTGGCGCGGCGAGGGTTTCAGCCTCGAAAAGCTGCCCGCCGGACGTAGCCGAGTCATCTATGCACCGGAACCCGAGAAGGCGCTCGACGACATCGACGGCGCCATTCGCCATGCTCTGCTCAATCCGTACGACCACGACCCGCTGCCCGCACTCATGTTTCCCGGCATGAAGCTCACGATCGCATTCGACGATGTCAGCCTGCCACTCCCCCCGATGCGCCGGCCCGATATCCGCCAACGCGTGATCGAAGCTGTGCTCGACATCGCAGCCGACGCCGGAGTCGACGACGTGCACATCATCGCCGCGCTCGCGCTGCACCGGCGCATGACCGAGGCTGAGTTGCGTCACGCCGTCGGTGACCGCGTCTATGACGCATTTGCCCCGCACGGGTTGCTGTACCAGCACGACGCCGAAGACCCTGACGCGCTCGAATACCTCGGGGCCACGCCCCAAGGTGAAGACGTAGAGATCAACAAGCGCGCGGCCAACAGCGACCTGCTCGTGTACGTGAACATCAACCTCGTCGCGATGGATGGCGGCTGGAAGAGCACGGCCACGGGACTCAGCAGCTACAAGAGTCTGCAGCATCATCACAATCCCAAGACCATGGAGGCCAGCCGCAGCTTCATGGATCAGCACAAGAGCGAGTTGCACAAGAGCAACTGGCGCATGGGCAAGGTGCTCGTGGACAGCGGCGTGAAGGTGTTCCAGATCGAGACCACGATGAACACCGACACGTTCCCCAAGCCGTTCGACTTCTTGTCCAAGCGCGAGTGGGAATGGAACGCAAAGGATCGCGCGAGTTTCATCGGCGTGTCGGCCGCGTTGAAGCGCACCCCGAACCGCATGGCGCGCAACATCTTCCACGGCATCGAAGCACCGCACCAGATGACCAGCGTGCAGGCTGGCGAGGTGGGTGCGGTACACAAGGTGACCACCGAAAACGTGTACCGCCAACAACTCGTCGAGGTGCAGGGCCAGACCGACATCCTCACGATGGGTATTCCCTACATCTGCCCCTACAACGTGAACTCGATCATGAATCCGATCCTGGTGATGTGCATGGGCTTGGGCTATCTCTTCAACATGTACCGCGGCATGCCGCTGGTGCGCGAGGGCGGCGTGGTGATCATGACGCATCCCACACCCATCGAGTTCAATCCAGTGCACCATCCGAGCTACATCGACTTTTTCGAACAGGTGCTCAGCGAGACCACTGACCCGTATGTGATGAGTCAGAAGTATGAGAAGTCCTTTGCCGAAGACGAGTGGTACAAGCACCTCTATCGCACCGGCCACGCCTACCACGGCGTGCACCCGTTCTACATGTGGTACTGGGGCAGCCACGGGATGCAGCATTGCAGCCGCGTGATCATCGTCGGCGGCGATGTGAAAGCCGTGCGCCGCCTTGGTTTCACGCCGGCCTCCACCATGGACGACGCGTTCGAGATTGCATCCGATGTGGTCGGCCGTACCCCCACCATCAGCCACCTGCACGCACCACCGCTCATGGTGTGCGACGTGAAATGAGCCGTCTCTGATGGGCAAGCGCGACGATGCCATTCGCAATGTCACCGGCATCCGCCGCGCCGCGCGCGCCGCTGGATACGTGGAGTCCGTTGTCAACAGGGCCTTCAAACCGGTGTCGTCGAAGGGCTTTCCGTATCGCAAGCCCAACGTGCCGCGCGGCGTGGTCGTGCCGCGCGAACCATCCACGCTCGGTGCCGACTTCGAGACGGCGTGGGCGCGTAAATATCCCGCACGTCTCGGACGTGCGATGCTCACCCAGGGACCGATGCGTTGGCTCACCAAGGCCGTGGCCGCACCCACCGTGAAGGGCGCAGACCGACTTGAGGACCTGCGCATGCTCGAAACGCCACCGCCGCTCATCTTCACACCCAACCATCACAGCCACCTCGATACCCCACTGTCGATTTATGCGATCCCCGAGCCATGGCGACACAAACTCGTAGTGGCTGCGGCCGCCGACTACTTCTTCACCACTCGCACCAAGGGCGGCGCCGCAGCGTTGGTCCTCAACGCGCTGCCCATCGATCGCGAAACCACCGGACGCAAGTCAGCCGATCAGATTCGCGATCTCATGGCCGATGGTTGGAGTCTGCTCATCTATCCCGAGGGTGGCCGCTCCCCCGACGGTTGGGGGCAGGACTTCAAGGGCGGGGCCGCGTATCTCTCTGCGCGCACCGGCGCCGCGGTCGTGCCGATGTTCATTGATGGCACCGGGCCGATCTACGGCAAGGGGATGAAGCGTCCCAAGCCGGGTCGCACCACGGTGGTGTTCGGCAGCCCGTTGCGCGCCGAACCCGACGAGAACACACGCCGGTTCAACGCCCGCATCGAGTCGGCGGTGATGTTGCTCGGCGACGAGACGCTCACCGACTACTGGACCGCGCGTCGCAACGCCGCATCGGGGGCCAGCCCGCGCCTCACCGGACCCGAATACAACAGTTGGCGGCGCGAGTGGGCGCTCGGCGAGCGTCGTCAACTCGGCGATGCAGGTCTGCGTCGACGCCAGAAGCGCCGCTGGCCCGACATCGGCTGACCTGCACCGATGTCTGCGTGAATGGTCAGCGCATGTGTACGTTGCGCTCAGCATTCACCGACCCTCAGCAAAGCAGAACCTCCCCGTGTGGACTAGCCGGTTTTGGTGGGGAGCTTGATCTTGAGGCCTTTGTAGATGAGGTGGTTGGCGTCGGCCCAACCGTTCACTGCGACGATCGCTGCGACGGTGGTGCCGTTCTTGGTCGCGATGCGCGACAGCGTGTCACCGTCGACAACGACGTAGGTGCCGCCGGCCGACGCGTTGACCGTAGTGGTGGTCTGCGTAGGCGTCGCTCGGGGCGCCGTTGTGGCGGTCGTCGAACCACCAGTCGAACCACCGGCTACTGGGGGAGTAGCTCCCGGCGGAATTTTGATCTTCAGCCCGGGGTAGATGAGGTGTGTCACTCCGTCGGCCCAGGTGTTGTAATCGGCAATACCCTGCGCGGTCACGCCGTACTTTTTGGCGATGCGCACAAGAATGTCGCCGGAGAGGACGGTGTATTCCTGCTCGCCGGCGACGGTCGCGGTGGGGTCGCCGGGCTGAGCCACCTGTGTCGTAGATGGCACAGTGCTGGTGAGAATGGGCACGGCGGTGATGTAGTCCGGAGCGCTCATTTTGATCGTGGTGACGGGCGATGCGCCGCTGCCGCCGCTGCTGCCGCATGCGGAGACGCCAACCACCGTCAGCGCGCTGACACCTATCAATAGAACTCGTGACTTCATGGGCGAGAGTTTAGGGCTCTGGTCGCCGAAAGGGCAGTCACCACAGACCGAGCAGCCTGCTCACGCAAGCGGACGGGTACTTGCGAGCACGGGCGACGGCAGATGGGTCTCGCCCATCAGATACCGATCTACGCTCGCCGCAGCGGCGCGGCCCTCGGCGATGGCCCACACGATGAGGCTCTGGCCGCGGCCCATGTCGCCGGCCACAAATACCCCGGGGACCGCTGACACGAACTCGTCGCTACGACCAAGGTTGCCGCGTTCGTCGAACGTGACGCCGAGCTGATCGAGCCACGAACCCTTCGCGGGACCGACGAAGCCGAGCGCAAGGAACACCAGATCGGCGGGCAGTTCGCGATCGGTGCCTTCGATCTTGGTGAACTTGCCACCCACCATCTCGACCTCGTGAATCAGCAGCGCACGCACATTGCCGTTCTCATCGCCGAGGAACCGCTCGGTGTTCACACTGAAGACGCGCTCGCCTCCCTCTTCGTGCGCAGACGATGCACGCAGAATGAGGCTCCATTGCGGCCACGGGTTCTCGGCGCCGCGTACCTCAGGCGGCTGCGGCATGATCTCGAGCTGCGTCACCGATGCCGCACCTTGACGGTGTGACGTGCCCAGGCAATCAGCCCCCGTATCGCCGCCGCCGATGATGACCACGTGCTTACCAGAGGCATCGATGGCCGCTGATTCGGAATCGCCCTGCTGGACTCGATTGGCCAACGGCAAGAACTCCATGGCCTGATAGATACCAGAGAGTTCGCGTCCGGGAATCGGAAGATCGCGCCACGCCGTCGCACCGCAGGCGAGCACCAATGCGTCGTTCATGGCCAACAACACATCGATGTCGATGTTCTCACCAACGCCAGCATTGGTGCGGAACTCCGTGCCCTCGGCCTCCATCTGTTCGATGCGACGATCGAGGTGGCGCTTTTCCATCTTGAACTCGGGGATGCCGTAACGCAGTAGCCCACCGATGCGGTCGGCACGCTCGAGCACCACAACATCGTGGCCCGCGCGCGTGAGCTGTTGAGCGCTGGCCAAGCCTGCGGGGCCCGAACCGATCACGACGACGCGCTTGCCCGTCTTCACCGACGGTAACTGCGGCGTGACCCAGCCTTCATCCCACGCGCGGTTGATGATTTCCACCTCGACCTGCTTGATGGCGACCGCGTCGGCGTTGATGCCAAGCACGCATGCCGACTCGCACGGCGCCGGGCACAGACGACCGGTGAACTCGGGGAAGTTGTTCGTGGCGTGCAGTCGGTCGATCGCGTCGCGCCAGTGGTCGCGATAGACGAGGTCATTCCAGTCGGGGATCAGGTTGCCGAGCGGGCAGCCGTTGTTGCAGAACGGAATGCCACAGTCCATGCAACGTCCGGCCTGCAGCTTCAGATGTTCGACGTCGAAGGGTTCGTAGACCTCGTTCCAGTCGCGCAGGCGCACAGGCACCGCACGACGGGTCGGCGTCTCGCGCGGCCACTTCATGAATCCAGTTGCCTCACCCATCACACACTCTCCATCACACGCGCGTTGGTTTCGTCTTCGGTCAGGCCCTCGGCGCGCGATTCGCGGATGACTCCGAGCACTCGCTTGTAGTCGCGGGGCATCACTTTGCGGAACTGCGCTGCCGCACCGGGCCATGCATCGACGAGGCCCGCTGCAACTGGCGACTGGGTGAGATCGCGATGACGCGTCACGATGTCGAGGAGGAACGCCGTGTCGTCGTCGTCGAGCGACTCGAGGTCGACCATGTCACCGTTCACCAATGCTGCAAACGTCTCATTCGGGTCATACACGTAGGCGATGCCGCCGCTCATACCCGCCGCGAAGTTGCGCCCAGTGGCCCCGAGGACAACCACGCGGCCACCTGTCATGTACTCGCATCCGTGATCGCCGATGCCCTCAACGACTGCGGTGGCACCGGAGTTGCGCACGCAGAATCGTTCACCGACGACGCCGCGCAGGAAGATCTCCCCGCTCGTCGCGCCGTAGCCGATCACGTTGCCCGCGATCACGTTGTTCTCCGCCGCGAACGTGGCCCGACGATCGGGGGCCACGATGATGCGACCGCCGCTGAGCCCCTTACCGACGTAGTCGTTGGCGTCACCCTCGAGGCGCAGCTCGATGCCTGCAGGAACGAAGGCACCAAAGCTCTGGCCTGCCGAGCCGCGAAACTGGATCGCGATCGTGCCGTCGGCCAAGCCGTTGCCGCCCCACGCCTTGGTGACGGCCGCGCCGAGCATCGTGCCAACGGTGCGGTTCACGTTGTGGATCTGCATCGCGAACGACACCGGATGGCCATCCTGCAGGGCGGGCGCCGACTGCGCGATGAGCTGCTGATCAAGGGCAATGCCGAGCCCATGGTCCTGCGCCACGGAGTGGTGCAACGTCTGCCCGTAACGATTCTGCGGCACCGCCAGGATCGGGCTGATGTCGAGCCCGGCGGCCTTCCAATGCGAGATCGCAGCTCGCGTATCGAGCATTTCGACGTGACCGATCATCTCGGTCATTGTGCGGAACCCGAGCTGGGCCATCAGCTCGCGCACCTCTTCGGCGATGAACTGCATGAAGTTGACCACGAACTCCGGCTTGCCACTGAACTTGGCGCGCAGCTCGGGATTCTGCGTGGCCACGCCCACCGGGCAGGTGTCGAGATGGCATACGCGCATCATCACGCAACCACTCACCACGAGTGGCGCAGTGGCAAAGCCGAACTCCTCGGCACCGAGCAGCGCTGCTACGACCACGTCGCGACCGGTCTTGAGCTGACCATCAGTCTGCACCACGATGCGATCGCGAAGGCCGTTGAGCAACAACGTCTGCTGGGTTTCGGCCAGACCGAGTTCCCATGGTCCACCGGCGTGCTTGAGCGACGTGAGCGGCGACGCACCCGTGCCGCCGTCGTGACCACTGATCAGCACCACATCGGCCTTGGCCTTGCTCACGCCGGCGGCCACAGTGCCCACGCCCATCTCGGCCACGAGCTTTACGTGCACGCGAGCCGCCGGGTTTGCGTTCTTCAGGTCATGGATGAGCTGCTTGAGATCTTCGATGGAGTAGATGTCGTGGTGCGGCGGCGGACTGATCAGGCCGACGCCCGGCGTGCTGTGTCGGGTCTTGGCGATCCACGGATACACCTTGTGGCCGGGCAGCTGACCGCCCTCACCGGGCTTTGCACCCTGGGCCATCTTGATCTGAATGTCGTCGGCGTTCACCAAGTACTCGCTGGTGACACCGAAGCGCCCGCTCGCGACCTGCTTGATACTGCTGCGCCGCCGTGGATCAACGAGTCGGTCGCTGTCCTCTCCACCCTCACCTGTGTTGCTCTTCGCACCGATCGAGTTCATTGCGATGGCGAGCGTCTCATGGGCTTCGGCGCTGATGCTGCCGTAGCTCATCGCGCCCGTCGAGAACCGCTTCACGATCTCGTCCACGGATTCGACCTCGTCGATGGGTACAGGAGTGCGATCACCGGGGGCGAACTCGAACAGGCCACGCAACGTCGCCAGCTTCTTGGACTGGTCGTCGATCAAGTTGGTGTACTGCTTGAAGATGTCGTAGCGCTTGGCGCGGGTGGCGTGTTGCAGCTTGAAGACCGTCTCGGGATTGAACAAGTGCACCTCGCCCTCGCGGCGCCACTGGTATTCGCCTCCGAGTTCGAGCTTGCGATGGGCACGCTCCTCGGGACGGGTGGGGTGTGCATGCGCGTGTCGCGCCGCAACCTCCATCGTGACCTCGTCGATGCCGATACCGCCGAGACGGCTTACCGTGCCGGTGAAGTATTCGTCGACGAGCTCGTGCCCCAGACCGATGGCCTCGAAGATCTGCGCGCCGGTGTAGGACGCAACGGTGCTGACACCCATCTTCGACATCACCTTCAGTACGCCCTTGCCACTGGCCTTGATGAAGTTCTTGACCGCCTTGTGCGGGTCCATCCCGCCGAGACCGTTGAGGTCTTCGCGGATCATGTCCTCAATGGATTCGAACGCGAGATACGGGTTGATCGCGCCTGCGCCATAGCCCACGAGCAGCGCCATGTGATGCACCTCGCGGGCATCGCCACATTCCACCACGAGGCCCACCTGGGTCCGGGTCTTCTCGCGAATGAGGTGATGGTGCACCGCTGCAGTGAGCAGCAGCGACGGAATGGGCGCAAGCACCTCGTCACCATTGCGGTCGCTGAGCACAATGATGCGCGCCCCGTCGGCGATCGCGCGGCTGGCCTCGGAACGAATGGCATCGAGTGCCCGACGCAATGCCAGGCCGCCGCCGGCGACGCGGTAGAGGCCGCTGATGGTCACCGACTTCAACTGCGGGTGCGCGTCGTCATCGTTGATGTGCACGATCTTGGCGAGCTCGTCGTTGTCGATCACGGGGAACGGCAACACCAACTGGCAGCAGCTCTCGGGTCCGGGCTCGAGCAGGTTGTGCTCGGGCCCCACGGTGGAGCCCACCGCGGTGACGACCTCTTCGCGGATCGCGTCGAGCGGCGGGTTGGTGACCTGTGCGAACAACTGCTGGAAGTAGTCGAAGATCAATCGCGGCCGCTCGCTGAGCACCGCAATGGGCGTATCGGTGCCCATCGACCCGAGCGGCTCGGCGCCCGCCTTGGCCATTGGCGCCACGATGATCTTGAGCTCTTCGTGGGTGTAGCCGAACACCTGCTGACGACGCAACACACTCATGTGACTGAACTCGACATGCTCGTGATCGGGTAGATCGCCCAACTCCACGAGGCCCGCGTCGAGCCACTCTTGGTAGGGATGCTCCGTGGCCAACGTGGACTTGATCTCGTCATCTTCGACGATGCGACCCTTGGCGGTGTCCACCAAGAACATTCGGCCCGGCTGGAGCCGGCCCTTCTTTACGATGCGCGCTGGATCGATGTCGATCACGCCGGTCTCACTGGCGAGCACCACGAGATCGTCGTCGGTCACCCAGTAACGGCCCGGCCGCAACCCGTTGCGGTCAAGCACCGCGCCGATGACTGTGCCGTCGGTGAACGCAACGCTGGCGGGACCATCCCACGGCTCCATCAGGGATGAGTGGAAGCGATAGAACGCCCGCTTGGCGGGGTCCATGATGTCGTTGTTCTCCCACGCCTCAGGGATCATCATCAACATCGCATGTGGCAGCGAACGGCCACCGAGGTGCAGCAGTTCGAGCACCTCATCGAAGCTCGCCGAATCGGATCCACCGGGTGTGCAGATCGGAAAGGCACGTTCGAGACCCGGCAGATGGCCACTGCTCACGAGCGCCTCGCGCGTGCGCATCCAGTTGCGGTTGCCCTGCACGGTGTTGATCTCGCCGTTGTGGGCGATGTAGCGATACGGGTGCGCGAGTGGCCACGACGGGAATGTGTTCGTGCTAAAGCGACTGTGCACGAGGGCGAGCGCACTCTCGACGCGCTGATCGGCGAGATCGGGGAAGAACATCGCCAACTGTGGTGTGGTGAACATGCCCTTGTAGATCAGCGTCCTGCTCGACAACGAGGGAAAGTACGTGCTGTGTTCGCTCGGCAGCTCGTGCTCGATGCGCTTACGTGCCACGAACACACGGCGGTCCAGATCGATGCCTGACGCCGGGGTATCGACGCTCGCATCGGTGAGGAACAGTTGCTTGAAGCTCGGCATCACCTCGCGGGCGCTGGCACCGAGACAAGCGGGAGAGATCGGCACCTCGCGCCAGCCGATCGTGCGCAGGCCTTCCTGCCCGGCAATCTCTGAGATAGACGCCATCGCCTTTGCGGCGTCCGCTGGATCGGCAGGCAAGAAGGCGAGACCCACTGCGTATTGGCCCACGGGCGGCAGGTCGAACCCAGCCACGGCGCGCAGGAACGCATCGGGGATCTGAATCAGGATGCCGGCGCCGTCGCCGGTGTCTGCCTCGGCACCGGTGGCACCACGGTGCTCCATGTTGCACAGGGCGCCGATGCCCATCGCAACGATGGCGCGGCTGGGCACACCATTGATGTTCGCAACGAACGAGACGCCACAGGCATCGTGTTCGAACCGCGGGTCATACAGCCCTGAGGGCGCGGGGTAATTGTTGTGCATCGTCCACATCCACTGAAGTCGGTTTGGCTTGGTGGACGCTCGGGACGACGCTGGCCCGAACGGTCACCGCAATGTTACGGGACCGCGCGGACTTTCACCAATCAATTTCTCAGTCGGCTTGTGAGCCGGAAGGGTCAGGCGTCGCGGAAGACGGGATCGCGATTTTCGAAGTTCGCCATCACGGCCTCAACTTGATTCGGTGAGCCGATCTGCGCGCCGATGACGCGCCGCTCCTGAGCAAACTGCTCGGCGGCCCCGGCGTTGACGATGCGGTTGAAGAGTTCTTTCGCTCCACGCACAGCGCCCGGACTACGGCCAGCGATTTCGTGGGCCATCGCCAGCGCATCGTCGAGGGGATTGTCGCTGAGGCGCGTCGCGAGCCCCATCTCGAACGCCTCGCGTCCGCTGAACACGCGAGCGGTGAACGTGAGTTCTTTCGCAATATCTGGACGCACCAACGACGAGAGCACCTGCGTGCCGGTCATATCGGGCACCAGACCCCAGTGCACCTCGCGCACCGACATCTTCGTGTCGGGGTGCACGATGCGAATGTCGGCACCGAGCGCTATCTGGATGCCGCCTCCGAGTGCGTGGCCGTGCACTGCGGCAATCACCGGAACCGGCACTTCCTGCCATACCCACGCCACCTGCTGGCCGAGATGCGTGATGCGCCCTGCCTGCATTGCGCCAGGGTTGCCGTTTGCGCCATCGTCGGCTGCCGCGGATGCCGTTGCTCCCCCGGCCATCGACTGGAACGAGCTGAAGTCGAGCCCGGCACAAAACGATGCACCTTCGCCGGACAACACGACAACGCGGACACCGGGTTCGGTCTTCAACTGCTCGCCGGCCTCGGCGATGGCGGTGAACATCGCTCCATCGAGCGCGTTGCGCTTGTCGGGGCGGTTCATGCGCACGTCGGCTACACCGTTGGATATCGAAATGGATACACGATCTGACATGGCCCAAGTCTGACAGAGCGGCACGACACCGCTCGTTTCGGACGGCGCTGGCACAATGGCGCAATGCCTCGCCAAGCCATCACCGCCGCCAACGCCGCCTCTGTCGGCTCGTACTCGCACGCCGTCGAGATCGACGGGTTCGTGTATCTATCGGGGCAGACCCCGCTCGACCCGCCGAGCAAGATGCTGGTGGGTGGCTCCATTGCCGAGCAGACGCGGCAGTGCTTTGCCAATCTGTTCGGCGTGCTCGCCGCTGCAGGACTCACACCTGACCACGTCATCAAGTGCAACACCTACCTCACTGACATGGCCCACTTCGACGAATACGACGCCGAGTACCGCACGCACTTCAACGAGCCGTACCCGGCGCGCACCACGGTCGCGGTTGGCGCGCTTCCCCTGGGCGCCCAAGTGGAGATCGAGATGATCGCGCATCGGTGACACGGGCACCGCTCGAGGAGCCTCGATGAGTCACTCCGATGAGGTCGCACGCGACGATCCGCTCGCTACCGACGTGCGCGCCCTGATCGACACTCACCTGGCGTTCAACAACTCCGTCACGCCGCCCGAAGAGGTCTACGCCATCGACGCGTTAGACCTGGCGCACCTCGACATCGAGTTCTTCAGCTTTCGGCGCGATGGGGCGCTGGGTGAGGAGCGTGGCCGTTGCGATCAGCGGCGCTGGCGCAGCTCGACATCTGCCCACATCGCCGACATATCGACCACATCGGCCTTGAGTTCACGTGACCCAAAGTCCATTGTCCGGAGGAACAACCACGTCTCGGCGATCGAGCGTTCCGCTGCCGCTTCGGCTGGATGGTCACCACCCTCGCGGACCTCGAAGCGGAAGTTGAAGAAGTCGATCCGTTGGTCGTAGGTGAAGGTGCCCTCCGGGGTATATGCCGATTCGAAGATGTCGTGTTCGGCTTGCGCGCCCACGAGGTACCGGCGCGCCTGATCCGTGAGATCGGCAAAGCGTCCGCGCACCGTCACCCTGAACACGCGCGCTGGTTGATCGTCACTCACGGCGGCGAGCGTAGCCACCGTCACAGCAGCGATTGCTGACGCGACGCCAACCGGGTCGACGCGCAACGTATCGTAGGTCTGACCTCAGTGCCTGACATTGGCATCGATTCCACCCCCAGATGCCACCTATGACGCACCACGCCACCATCACACGCGCCCTGCTCCTCCTCGGCGCCACCGTCTTGCTTGCGACGTGTTTGCTCTCGCAACCGGTCACCGGGTGGAACTCGAACTCGCGCCTTGATCTCGTGTTCGCCACAGTGGACCGCAGCACGCTCTCGATCGACGCCTACCACAACGTGAAACCGACCGACACGGGCGACAAGGCCGAATACAACGGCCACTACTACAGCGACAAGACCATCGGAGTGTCGCTCGTGGCCGTGCCCTTGTATGCCGGTATTCGTGCTGTCTCCAATATCTTTCGGCTACACCCCAGCTTCCAGTTGCTCCAGTATCTGCTCACGCGATTTGCTGTCGCTTTACCCGCCGCGTTTGCTGCGATGCTGATGGCCAATTTGCTCGTGAAGCTCGGCGCGCTACCCCGACGCGCGATCCTGGCGACATCCGGAGTTTTCTTCGGGAGCCTGCTCTTCGGATATTCGTCGGTTTTCTTTCCTTACCTACCGGGAATCGCCGCGTGTCTCGGAGCGCTCACGATCGTGCTGTCACCCCCGCTCACATGGAAGAAGGCAGCGGCCGCTGGCGGGCTGCTGGGCATGGCGCTAATCTTTGATCTCACGTTCGTCATCACCGTCGCCGTGATTGGCGTCTTCCTGCTCGCAGCCCTCCACAAAGCGGGGCCTCGCAAGGGCCTGCGCCTCGGTGGCGCGGCTACAGCAGCTGCGGTGGTCCCGCTGGGCGTCTTCGCGCTCTACTCGCGTGCGATCTTCGGGAAACCGAGCATCCCCTACAAGTACGAGGCGTCGCAGTTCTTCCGCGACGGTATGTCGAAAGGGGTCATGGGGGTCACCTCGCCGAAGCGTGACGCTATGTGGTTCCTGTCATTTCATGCCTACCGCGGCATCTTGTTCTGGTCGCCCTGGCTGGTGATGGTCGTCGTTTGCTGCATCTGGCTCATCGCTACGGATCGACACCTGCGACCGATTGCGATCGCCGCGCTCGTCACGTTCGTGGGCTACTTCCTGTTCAACTCGGGCTACTACGAATGGTGGGGTGGCGCCGGTATGGGGCCGCGCCTGATGCTGCCGATGTTCGCCATCGTGCCGCTCGGCCTCGTGGCCGCGTGCCGCGCCGATAGCCCGCGGTGGATGCGCTACGGAGTGGTCGCGACGATGACCGTCGCCGTCGCGCTGTGCCTCCCCGTGAGCATGACCGACCCGCAGACCAAACAGGCGAACCTCCTGCAGACCCTGCTCGGCGCCAGCCCCGGCACGCATCTTCGCGTCGTTCAACTCGAGGTGCTCAAGAACTTTTATCTGGGTCGCTGGATCGGCATCAAGCCGGTGGCCGGCATCCCCATCATCGTCAGCTTCATCGGATGCATGGTTCTGGTCGTGGGCGGTACGACGTTGGCCTACATCGTGGCCGCCCGAGCCGAGAACCATGAGTTCGACGACTTGACGAACAGCGAACCGCTCGACGAGTTAGCACCGATCGAACCCGTCGCCATCCCGGCCTGAGCCTCGAGTCGCTTGCTCGGCTTTCGAACCCCGCCGGAGTCCTGGGACCTCCGGTGACGTTGGGAATTTTCGATCTGCACACCACGGTGTTCGGGCGTGCTGTGCGGGCGTTGGCCCACGCGCGCCCCGCTCTGATCGAGCTCCTCCTCACCGTCTCTTCCACGATTTCGCAATGACGCTGATCGATACGTTGATCAACCAGATTCGCTGAGATGGCACGTGCGGTCGGGAGATGGCCACCATCATGTCCGTTGGCAACGCCGACGTGCAACGACCCGCTGCGTCGGATCGTGAAGATCAACGTCGCGCGCGACCACCGAGGTTGCGCCCTTGGGGCCCTTCTTGGGCCTACACGACGCAACTTCGCGATGATCGCGACACTTCGGAACCGGTGCGGCAGGACTTGCGCTGATCAGTGCTTGATGGCTTGCAGGGTGTAGCTCATCGCGATGCGCTCGGGGCGGTCGATCAGCCGGTATTCCCCGGCACCGATGGACTCCATCGACGCGCCGAGCGCGAGATACGGAACGGAGTCGTGGTCCTCGAGCGCGATGATTTCCATGCCGGCCCGCAGGAGGGCCGTGACGATCTCACCCATACCGTGGTTGAACTGCACGGTTTCGGGAGAGCTCACTGCTTCGTCGTGGTCGACATAGGTGGATGACTCCACAAACGTGGTGCCGTCGGTTTCGAAGTAGGGATACTCCACCGTGATGAGACCATCGGGTCGCGGGTCGCCCAGCGCCCAGAGCATCGGGTGTGCCTCGCGGATGAACAAGCGCCCGCCGGGACGCAGCAACGACGACACCACCGACGCCCACCGCTTGATGTCGGGGAGCCAGCACAACGCACCGATGCCGGTGTAGACAACGTCGAAGCGATTCACGCCCAACGCGGCGGGAGCTTCGTACAACTCGGCCTCCACGTAACGCACCGGGTGGCCGCAGTCGGCAGCGAGTTGTCGAGCCGCGTGCAATGCCGATGGTGAGAAGTCGAGACCGGTGACCCGGGCGCCGAGGCGTGACAACGACAGGGTGTCGGTACCGATGTGGCACTGCAGGTGCACCACGTCGCGGTCGGCGATGTCGCCCAGACGCGGACGATCGAAGTTGACCGTATTGCTGATGTACTCCGGATCGTCGATGTAGCGCTGCAGGCCGTATTCGCTGGACGCAACATGAAACGCAACCCGGGACTCCCAGTTGGCCTTGTTGACAAATGCGTACTCTTCCATGGCGACAGCCTCTCATCCCCGTGGCACACTTCGACGATGAAACTGAACCTTTCCGCCGACGAGGTGCTCACCACCACACGCTCCGTACGCAAGCGACTCGACTTCGATCGTCCGGTCGAGCGGTCCGTGATCGAGGAATGTCTCGACATCGCGTTGCAGGCACCAACAGGCTCGAACAGCCAAGGTTGGCACTGGATTGTGGTCGAAGACGCCGCCAAGAAGAAGGCGCTCGCCGATATCTACGCCGCCAACTTCTCGATCTACGCGAAGAGTCCGCGTAGCGCCGGCTACGCCGAAGGCGACATGCGCGCCGAGCAAGCGGGCCGCGTGACCGCATCGGCGATGTATCTCACCGAGAACTTCCACCGCGTGCCGCTCATGCTCATCCCGTGCATCACCGGCCGGCTCGACAATGCGCCCGTCTTCGCAGCCGCCAGCGCGTGGGGATCGTTGCTGCCCGCCGTGTGGAGCTTCATGCTCGCAGCCCGCGAGCGCGGCCTCGGCTCCGCGTGGACCACGATTCACATGATGAACGGTGGCGAGGAGAAGGCGGCCGAGATCTTGGGCATCCCCTTCGGCGAGATCACCCAGGCAGGTTTGTTCCCCATCGCGTACACCATCGGTACCGACTTCAAACTGGCCAAGCGCCTGCCGCTCGAGCCGGTGCTGCACTGGGATACGTGGTGACATCGGGCGCACGCGATGCGCACCACACGGCTCAGAAAGGGTTCGCCTACCGCTTCGATTGGGGACTCGATGGTCTGCGGTCGCTCGCGCCGCACTCCGACGTGGTGGTCATCGTCGACATCTTGCGCTTCACCTCGGGCGTATGCGCTGCTCTGGAAAGCGGCGCGACAGTGTTCCCATATCCGTGGCATCGCGATGACGTCGAGGCCTATGCATCCGCTCGTGATGCCGTCGCGGCTGGTCGACGTGAGGACGGCGGTCCCTCGCTCTCTCCCACCGACTTGTTGACGATGGCTCCCGACAGTCGCATCGTGTTGCCGTCGCCGAACGGCTCTGCGCTGTCGTTCGCCGCACGCGACCTCGGTGCGTTGCGCGTGCTCGCTGGCTGCCTGCGCAATGCCTCGGCCACCGCTCTCTGGGCGCGCTCGATACCAGTTGCTTCACCCGGCGCGCACCCCGTGATCGCTGTGATCGCCGCGGGTGAACGTTGGGGCGAGCACAGCGGCCCGCTGCGTCCGGCCGCCGAGGATCTCATCGGCGCCGGGGCGATCCTCACGGCCCTCGACCCATCCGAAGCAGTGGCCGCGCCATGCTGCTCGCCCGAGGCCGCCGTGGCACGGGCCGCGTTCCAGCATGCTCGACCCCGCCTCTACGAGACGTTGTGCGCCACGGGCTCGGGCCGCGAACTGTTGGCACGCGGTTGGGACGACGACATCGCCACGAGCGCCGCACTCGACGTGACCAACGTGGTGGCCGAACTCGTCGACGACGCCTTCGTCGCCGCAGCGCTTGACCGCTGACTACTCCACCAAGCGAAGCCCGCTCGGCGCGACCGATGGTGCGGCGTTTGGTAACTCGACCACAAACTCGGTGCGGTGCGCCGGGAAGACGTGCTGCGACAGCAGCACTGGCCGGCCCTCCACGTCGGTGGTGAGGCGCTCGCAGCACAGCACGGGTGAACCCACCGGAACGCCGAGCAACGCGGCATCGGCCGCTGACACCGAATCCGCGCCGATGGTCTGGGTTGCGCCACGCAGCGCGACGCCAAGCAGTTCGTAGAACGGCGCCCGCTCCACATCACGACGCGAGAGATGTTGGCCGAGTTCGGCGGGGCACCACACCGTGACGACCGCAAACGGCTCGCCATCGGCAAGGTTCAATCGCTTGACCTGTAACACGTGATCGGTCTTGAGAACCGCCTTCACACGACCCGACGCGCTGATGAAAGCGAACTCGATGATCTTGCGTTGCGCTTCAACACCGCTCTCGGCCATTTGCCCTTCGATGGTGACCAGTTGACCAAGGGTCTGGCGCAGCGGTTCGGCTGCGACAAACCAACCAAAACCCTGGCGGGCGTCGACAAGACCGTCGTCTCGCAGCGTTTCGAGGGCGCGCCGGATGGTAACCCGGCTGGCGTCGAATTCGCCGGACAGTTCGGCCTCGCTGGGCAACAGCCGCCCCGCCGCATAGCTGCCCTGCTGTACCCGCTCGCGAATGGCATTGGCGATCTCTTGATACCTGATCGTTCTCATTGCGCCCTCATCCTGTCATGCTCGCATTCCACCCGATGCCGCCGGGAATCTCAGACACGAAGTTGACCCGTCAGGCGAACTTGTATTATACTTGTCTACATCGCCAACGAACGCACACCGAAACCACACCGAAACCCACGAGGTAACCCCATGGCTGTCACCGCAGGAACCCCCATCGAACTGGTCGAGGGCGTATACGCCAAGCTGCCCGCACGAGTGGCCATCGGTCGCCGTCGCCTCGGCCGACCGCTCACGCTGACCGAGAAGATTCTGATCAACCACCTCGTCGACCCAGAAACGCAGGACATGGAGCGCGGCGTGAGCTATGCCGACTTCCAGCCGGATCGGGTGGCGATGCAAGACGCCACCGCGCAGATGGCGTTGCTGCAGTTCATGACGGCCGGCCTGCCCGAGGCCATGGTGCCCAGCACCGTGCATTGCGATCACCTCATCTCGGCCAAGGTAGGCGCCCTCATCGACATGGGCGTGGCCATCGACACCAACCGCGAGGTGTACGACTTTCTGCGCACCGTGTCCGCAAAGTACGCCATCGGATTCTGGGGTCCCGGCAGCGGCATCATCCATCAGGTGGTGCTCGAGAACTATGCGTTCCCCGGTGGAATGATGATCGGCACCGACAGTCACACACCCAATGCTGGCGGCCTCGGCATGGTGGCCATCGGCGTCGGTGGCGCTGATGCGGTTGATGTGATGACGGGCTTCCCGTTCAACGTGCGCTGGCCCAAGGTCATCGGCGTCAAGCTCACCGGTACGCTCAGCGGCTGGTCGTCACCCAAGGATGTGATCCTCGAGGTCGCCCGCGTGCTCACCGTCGAGGGTGGCACGGGTGCCATCGTGGAGTACTTCGGTGCGGGCGCCGACACCATTTCGGCCACCGGCAAGGCCACCATCTGCAACATGGGCGCCGAAATCGGGGCAACGTGCAGCGTGTTCGGCTATGACCAGAACATGGCCGTGTACCTGCAGGCCACGGGTCGCGGCGAAATTGCTGCGGCGGCCAACGCGGTGGCTGCCGATCTACGCCCCGACGACGGGGCACAGTACGACCAGGTCATCGAGATCGATCTCGACACCCTCAAGCCGCTCATCAACGGCCCTCACTCCCCCGATCGCGCCAACCGAGTTGGTTCGGCAGTCGGCGCCGAAGCCGTCGCCAACGGCTGGCCGCTCGAGATCAGCGCAGCGCTCATCGGCAGCTGCACCAACAGCTCGTACGAAGACATCACCCGGGCAGCGTCGGTTGCCCGCCAGGCGGCGGCGATGGGCCTGCGCACCAAGACCGATCTGCTCATCAGCCCCGGCTCCGAGCAGATCCGGGCCACCATCGAACGCGACGGTCTGCTCGCCGACCTCGAAGCCATCGGCGCAACAGTGCTGGCGAACGCTTGCGGGCCGTGCATCGGCCAGTGGGATCGCCCGGCATCCGAGAACGGCCAGATCAACACCATCGTCAACAGCTTCAACCGCAACTTCCCCAAGCGCAACGACGGCTCAGCGAACACACTCAGCTTCGTCACCTCGCCCGACACGGTCATCGCCTTGGCCCTCGCCGGCCGGCTCGACTTCGATCCCACCACCGACACCATCACCAACCCCGATGGCGTGGAAGTGAAGCTCGTTGCACCCGTGGGTGAGGTGCTCCCCGAGCTCGGCTACGACCCGGGCCAGAACACGTTCACGCCGCCGCCGGCCGATGGCTCGGGCGTCGTGGTGGAGGTCTCCCCCACCAGCGATCGACTCCAGCTGCTCGACGCGTTCACGCCGTGGGATGGCAACGACTACATCGCCCTGCCGGTCTTGATGAAGGCTCAGGGCAAGTGCACCACCGACCACATCTCGGCGGCTGGCAAGTGGCTGAAGTACCGCGGCCATCTCGAAAACATCAGCGGCAACCTGTTCATCGGTGCCGTCAATGCATACGGCGGTGCGGTTGGTGAAGGCAAGAGCGTGATCGATGGCGGCACCGACAGCTATCCCAATCTCGCCAAGGCCTACAGCGAAGCCGGCATCCGCTGGTGCGCGATCGGCGACCGCAACTACGGCGAGGGTTCGTCCCGCGAGCATGCGGCGATGGAACCTCGGTTCCGTGGCGGCGTGGTGATCTTCGCACGCAGCTTTGCCCGCATCCATGAGACGAACTTGAAGAAGCAGGGACTCGTTCCGCTCACTTTCGCCGATCCTGCGATGTACGACCTCATCGGCGAGGACGACCGCATCAACGTCACCGGCCTGCCGCCCGTGCCCGGCCAGAACGTTCGCTGTCAGATCGTCAAGCCCGACGGCTCGACCATCGACTTCGAGGGTGTGCACACGTTCAGTCCCGAGCAGATCGAATGGTTCAAGGCCGGCTCGGCGCTCAACGTGGTGCGCCGCAAGGTGGCCGAGGGCCAGCACTGATCATGGAACTCTCCACCGCCATCCGAACGACAGGGTCCGTTCGCAGCTTCACACCTGAGCCGGTTGACGACGCCACTCTCTACGAGCTTCTCGACGATGCGCGCTTTGCACCGAGTGGCGGCAATCGCCAGGGATGGCGCATCGCCGTCATCAAGGACTCCGCCAAGCGTGAGGCCCTCGCCGACCTGATGCGACCGGTATGGGACGACTACATCGCGATTGCTTCCACCGGTACCACGCCCTTCGCTGCAGTGAACCCTGGTACGTATCAGCCCACTGTCCGGGCAGCCGGGCACTCGCCGAACGATCTGCTCGACAACATTGCGACAGTGCCGGTGGTGCTTGTAGTGGCCGCCGACCTCTCGCAAGTGGCGATGATGGACAAGGATCTCGAACGCGAGGCCATCACCGGTGGCGGGTCCATCTACCCGTTTTGCTGGAACCTGTTGCTCGCTGCGCGTAGCCGCGGGCTTGGTGGCGTGATGACCACATTCCTCGCGCGCGCCGAACCAGCGGCTGCACCGTTGCTCGGAATGCCCGCGAACTACGCCATCGCGTCGATGATCTTCATTGGCCACCCAGTGCACCAGCCGACCAAGCTCAAGCGCGCACCGGTGGAGTCATTCACCACAGTCGACAGCTTCGACGGCGCCGCCTTCAGCGCCTAATCAGCAGGCCCAGCAGACCTCGCTCACTCAGCCCGGCTCAATCAGATACAGACTGAATGTGACCACGATGCGATACGAGGTACTGGTGGGTAAGAAGTTCGGCTTCGAGCAGGCCACCAACGACACGCTGGGAAACGGCGCCCACAGGCCCGCGTTGTAGATGTCGGACGAATCCTCGCCTGTGATGTCGCGGCGCTCGTACATGTAGTGATAGATACGCCCGTCGGCGGCGTACAGCACGATCTCATCGCCCGGCCCAAGCAGGTGGATGTCCCGGAACGGCGCGACGCCCGTGGTTCGATGTGCGAACAGCACGGTATGGCCGTTCTGCCCGGCCAATCCAGTTCCGGGCCAGTGGCCCACGTAGCCGGCGTCGACCACGGCATCCCCGACACCTTCGACGACCGCTGCGGATACTCCCAGCGCAGGGATCGCGAGGAGATAGGGCAGCTGCGATGGCGGAGGGATATTCGCCGGAGCCGGCAGAGGCGAACCCAGTGGCGAGCCGATGAAATAGCCGGCAACATCGACGACGAGATGACCGCCGCTCTGCGTGAACACAGCCACACCCGAGGTGGATGTACGCAGAATCGCGTGATTGGCAACGGTCTGATTCGCGTAGGAAGCGTTGAGGTTCGACGCCACCGGCCGGTAGTTTCTGGCCGGGTAGCCGGTGAAGAAGCCGGCGCCACGCGTGGCCGTGGTGGTGAGATTCACCACGACCGCCTGTGATCCGGGTCGTCCCCAATAGTCGAACTCGGCGATCCAACCCGGATACAGCCGGCCGTAGTTAAGAACCAGGCGAGTGTCGAGCGTGCGGTACGGAGTGTTCGGCACGAACAGCCCAACGATGCCCGCTTGCACACTGGCGCCGGTGAAGTAGCCTGCGACATCGACAACGAGGTGTCCGCCGTACGAGGCGAACACATCGATACCAAATGCTGCACCCGACAAACCGACGGGCACGATTGCCTGGTTCGCCCGAGTCTGATTCGCGTCGTCGGCGTTGACACTGGACGAATTTGGCTGTTGACCACCCGTCGGGAAGGCCGTCCAAAAGCCGGGGCCTCTCGTTTCGGTGATCGTGAGATTCACGACCACGGCAATCGCGTCAGCCGGGACCACGGAGCGTAGATCGACATGTTCGCTCTGGCCGATACCCACCGGGTATCCACGGTCGCGGGTGTCAAGCGCGCGATACGCGGTCTCCAGTGCAACGAATCGACCGGCGCTGACCGCATTGCTCGCAGGCACGTACGCGCCGTTGACGTCGACGATGACGTCATTGACCCGCGATGAGAAAATGTCGACGGAGCCATTCACTCCGAGGCGAACGGTTACGAGGTTGGCAATGACTTGACCACTGCGTTCGACGTTCACGTTGGAGGCCTTTGGGAGCGCTTCGCCGGACGGGTACACCGTGACAAAGCCTGGGCCGGTCACGTTGGCGACGGTTACGTTGAGCACCGCAGCTGCTGCGTTGTAGGGGACGCCATTGCGGTTGGCGACCTGCACACGAATCGTCTGGGCGTCAATACGCGTGAAACCGAATTGGCCGATATCGGGCCTCGTCTCGGCAAGACGAGTGGGCACAACAGAGAAGAAGGCGGTTGCACCGGGTGGCGGCGACACCGAGGCAAGCAGACCGTCGAGACGCGGCAGGAACGGAATCGCGATACCCATCGAGAGTACGCGCCGACGCGAAAGCGGGGTACTCACGCGCGCACCCACATCCGTGTGACTTTCTGGGCTGAGAATCGTCGAGGTTGCATGAAAGAAGAATACTTTCGGTCACATGAGGGGCATCTGGCCATGACCGGACCCTGAGATGATACGACTCCCAGTCCCGCAGTTCCAGTACGGGCGTCACAATGGATCACACGGCCCGCTTCGAACGGTTGCGGCCTGGAGACTCGTTCTTGCCGCCCGCTCAGCCGGCCGAACTCAGCCGCCGAACTCATTTGGCCTCACTCATTTGACCTCACTCATTTGACCTCACTCACTTGGCCTCACTCATTTGGCCGAGTGCCTCCAACGCCGCTTCCGCAGTCACGCCGGCGACTACCTCCGGACCGCTCGGGCCGTCAAGCACGAAGGTGAGCCCGCGCAGAGCCTTCTTGTCGCGGCCCATCAGCGACAGGAGCAGTTCAGGGTCAGAGGGCGGCAGAGCCGTTTTGAGTTCGTAGAGGCCGCCGACCACGTCGTAGTGCTGTTGAACGCGGGCGGTGCTGATGCGACCCAGCACGTTGGCCAGATGTGCCGCATAGACCAGGCCGATGGCAACCGCCTCACCATGGGCTAGCTGGAAATCTCCAGCGATCTCAAGCGCATGTGCAAGCGTGTGGCCGTAGTTGAGCAGAGCCCGTTGGCCGCCTTCGCGTTCGTCGGCGCCGACGATGTCGGCCTTGATCTGCACACATCGCGCAATACGATCGACCAGCTCCAGATCGAGCAGATCATCACCGGTGAGAAAGTGGTATTTCGCCATCTCGCCCATGCCGCACCGCATCTCACGCGCCGACAGCGTGGCGAGGGTATCGAGATCGCACAGTACGCCCGACGGCTGCCAGTAGGCGCCCACCAAGTTCTTGCCCTCGGGCAAGTTCACGCCGGTCTTTCCACCAATGGCGGCATCGACCATTCCAACCAGCGTGGTGGACACATGGAGCACTGGGATGCCTCGGTGCCAGGAGGCTGCAGCGAAGCCGGCGATGTCGGTGACCATGCCTCCACCAACACCGATGACCACGTCATTGCGGGTGAGTCCCATGTCGGCGAAGCCACGACACAGCGTTTCGATCGTGGACAACGTCTTGAACTCCTCGCCGCGTCCGATGTTGAACACTTCGTACCCCACCCCCGGATCCACACTGAAGGGAATACCCTCCTGCGTGATCACCGCTGCACGACGTGCGTGTTCCGGAATCATCGCGACCAGTTCTGCGCGTAAGCCATGACCGACCAGGACGTCGTAGCTTCGCTCACCGAGCGAGACGCGCACACTACGTACTTGATGCTTCATCGCAACACCGCCTCGACCACTTCGTTCACGGACCGCCCATCGACTGTGACAATGGCGTCGGCAACCTCACGGTACAACGCCTCGCGCTCGGCATACATGCGTTGGAGCACACCTTCGGGATCGTCATCGAGCAGCGGACGGTGCGGGCCACCTGTCACTCGCTCGACGAGCACCGCCGGATCAGCGCGTAGCCAAACGACCCGCGCCCGACTCCCGCGCAGGGCGCTGCGGTTCTCGGCGCGCAGGACCACGCCTCCCGCAGCAGCGATCACAGCGGGCTCGGAGTTGGCCAAGGATTGCACGAGCACCTCGGTCTCGATAGCGCGAAACGAATCTTCGCCATCGGCCGCAAAGATGTCGCGCACGGTGCGCCCCTCACGTGCTTCGATGAGGGCGTCAGAGTCGAGCAGCGGTCGGCCAAGCCGCGCCGCCAGTGCGCGCCCGACGGTGGTCTTGCCGGATCCCATCATGCCTACGAGCACGAGGTGCCGATCGACGGCAGTGCTCATCGCAGCGAAGAGGTGAACGCCTGAGCATTCCGGACGAACTCCTCGACGGAGTCACCGCCGAACTTGCGCTGCGCCTCGGCCGCCAACACCAGCGCCACCATCGTCTCGGCCACCACACCCATCGCAGGCACAGCGGTCACATCGGTGCGCTCTTTGAAGCTGACCGTCTCTTGCTTGGTGATGATGTCGACGGTGCCCAGGGTGGGTGTGTTCAATGTTGCCAGCGGTTTCATCGCGGCACGTACCACGACGACCTCACCGGTGGACATGCCACCCTCGGTCCCGCCAGCGAGCGAGGTCTCGCGACGATACGTCTCGGTGGCGGCGTCCCAGGAGATGGCATCGTGGGCGGCGCTGCCGCGACGACCAGCCACGTCGAAACCGTCGCCGATCTCCACACCTTTTACAGCTTGAATACTCATCACGGCCTGTGCGAGGAGGGCATCGAGCTTCCGATCCCAATGGACATGACTCCCGAGCCCGACCGGCACCCCGTATGCGAGCACCTCAACCACGCCACCGAGCGAGTCGCCGTCCTTGGCAGCGGCTTTGATCTCGGCGATCATCGCATCCTCGGCCGCTTTGTCGAAACAACGAACCGGTGATTCATCGATGGCGGCGAGGTCGCTCATCGTAGGTAACTGCGCGGACTTGGAATGCGCCGGCCCCATTTGAATCACGTGCGAGAGGATGTGGATGCCCAGTGTTGCAAGCAGCTTCTTGGCCAACGCACCGGCCGCAACCCGCGCAGCCGTCTCGCGCGCGCTCGCCCGCTCGAGCACGTCTCGGGCATCGGTGAAACCGTACTTCTGCATGCCTGCGAGATCGGCGTGACCCGGGCGCGGCTGGGTGAGGGGGTCTTTGGTGGCACCGGGGGCGGGCGACATTTCTTCATGCCATTTGTCGCTGCGGAACCACTCGGTGTTCTTGATCTCGATGGCAATCGGGGAACCCAGCGTGCGACCGTGGCGCACACCACCGACAAGGGTGATTTCATCGACCTCGAAGCGTTGACGGGGGCCGCGGCCATAGCCAAGACGGCGACGACCCATTTCGACCTGGATCTCCTCGACCGTGATGGGTAGGCCGGCTGGTAGGCCCTCGACGATCACGACGAGTGCCTGACCATGGGACTCGCCGGCAGTGAGGTAGCGAAGCATTGAAGCAGGTTATCGGTGGCGGGCCGCGAGTTCTTGCTCTGCGGCGGCGCGCATCACTGCAGGATTGGGGCGCACACCTGTCCACAACTGCTGTTGGAGAACCGCCTGATGCACCAGCATGCCGAGGCCATCGACGCCCGTTGCCCCGCAGGCGCGGGCGGCTCTGAGCAACTCGGTCTCCAGCGGGTGATACACGAGATCTGCGATTACCTGAGCGCTGCGTAGCGCCGAGGGATCGCACGGCACGTCGGCGGTTCCCATACCGATCGATGTGGCGTTCACCACGAGGTCGGCTGTCGTGATGTCGGCTGCGGTGCCCAAACGCCCGATCGAACCAGCAAGCCGGGCGGCTAACTCGCCGCGCTCGGCAGAACGGTTCACCACCACAATGCCCGCCGCGCCCGAGCGTGCGAGAGCGTCGATGACAGCGCGAGCTGCACCCCCTGCGCCGAGCACCGCCACCTGCATACCCGATGTGTCGATTCCGGCTTCGCGCAGCGAGGCGATGAACCCAGCCCCATCGGTGTTGTAGCCGGCGAGTCGCCCATCCGGTTGCAAAACCACCGTGTTTGCCGTGCCCAGCGCTGCGGCGGCCGGATCGAGGGTGTCGACGGCTGCGGCCACCGTGTCCTTGTGCGGCATGGTCACCGACAAGCCGGCAATACCGAGTGAACGCATTGCGGCAAGCGCAGCACCACCCGCACCACGCACCACTTCGAATGCGGCGTACACCCAATCGAGCCCGGCGTCTGCGAAGGCAGCGTTGTGCATTGCCGGACTCAAGCTGTGGCGCACCGGCGAACCAATGACGCCAGCGACGCGCGTGGAACCGGTGATCACCTCAGCAATCCTGCATCACGTGCCTTTTGCACATTCGCCTCGTGCTGATCGAGCGTCACCGCGAATGCGTGATGCCCTTCGGTATCAGACACAACATAAAACAGGTACAGGCAGGGGGCGTTTTTGGACAGACCGCGACACAGTGGGTCACCCTGTGCCGGGTTCTGCGCCGGGTTGAGCGCTGCGTGAATCGATGCCCGGCCCGGGTTCGCAATAGGGGTCGGCGGTAGGCCACCGTGCAGGTACGTGTTGTACGGCGTGTCCGTTGCTTTCAGCACGCTGAAGGGAGTTCCCGCAGGTTGGCCGTAATACAGCGTTGCGTCGATCTGCAGCGCCGCCTGCAGGTACAGCCGGTTGTAGATGACGCGGGCGATCTTGGCCCGGTCTGTGTCAAACTTCGCCTCTCGTTCAATCAGCGAGGCCACGATCAACACCTGATACGGGGTGAGACCGAGGCTTGCCGCTTTTGCGTCGATGTTCTCCTGACGACCGACGCGCTCCATGAGTGCGATCATTCGGCTGATGACCTGCGACTCGGACTCGTTGCCCGCAACCTGGTAGGTGTCGGGAAAAAGTAGTCCCTCGAGGCTGTTCGAGTCCGCCGGTTCGTAGGTGGAACGGATCGTGCCCGCCGCTGCAGAAGCAGCGAATTGCGAGGCTGTGAGCGGCGGTAGATCGCGCTCGACACGCGCACCGATTTGTGCCAAGGAAAAGCCCTCGGGGAAGGTGACCTTCCGGTAGGTGGCCTCCGGGGGCGTGTTCAGGATCCGCATGATGTTGCCCATGTGCGCGCGCCGGCGCAGCTCGTAGTACCCAGGCACGAAGGTGACGCCACCCTTGTGTTTCACATAGAACCGAAACACGCGGGCGTTCGTGATGAACCCCTGAGCCTGCAATCGAGCGCTCACTGTCTCGAGGTTGTCGGTGTCGTTGACCGTGAAGTTGGCGGCGGCAACCGCTTCGCCAGATGGATTCACCTGGCGGATGTACCACCACCCAACTGCGCCACCGGCGAGCACGGCCGAAACGAGCAGCACACCTACGGTGTAGACCGCCCATTTCAGCATTCGGCGCCGTCGCGGCGCCTGCTCGACAACTGCTGCGGGGGCGGTCTCGGGGTCGTCCCAGGCATCGTGGAACCACTCGTTGTCCGCGGACTCGCGCTCCATGAGGGGGCCGGCGTGTTTCAACGCTGGTCCCCGCGAATTTCGCGATCCTGACGAGATGCACGGCCGTCGAGCCAGGTTTGCAAGATCACCGCCGCAGCGACCTGATCGATGATCTTGCGACGTTCGGGGGCTCGCAGGCCACGGTCCATCAGGATCTGGTCTGCGGTCACCGTGGTACGTCGCTCGTCGAAGGTCTCCACAGGCACGTCAACCACGCTAGCCAGTGCCTTGACCTCGCGGAGAGCAGCTTGCGCAGCCTTGCCGATCGAGCCGTCCATCGACAGCGGCAGGCCCACCACGATCCGGACGGCTTCTTCCTCTGCGACCAATGCCTTGATGCGTTCATGGTCGGCTCGCGTCGAGCCCGTTCGTTGCAACACCGTGAGGGGCGTTGCGATGGTGCCGCTGCGGTCGCTGACCGCAACGCCGATGCGACGCGATCCGAGATCGAGCGCAAGGACCCTCACTGTCGCGCAACCCGGGCGGTGCTCACGCGTTGGTCGCTGCCTCTTTGGCCAGGCGCAGGGCCTCGTCGAGACCATCGGGATTCTTACCTCCGGCGATGGCGATGTCGCCTTTGCCTCCGCCACCACCACCCACGGCCTTGGCCGCATCGGCAATGAGCGGGCCTGCCTGACCACCGAAGCCAGCAGTCACCGCAGCGACGAGGGACACGCCGCCTGTGGAGCTGAGCCCACCAAGCACCACCGCGTCGATGCCGGGCTGCTGACGAACCGCTAGCGCGAGCTCGCGAAGGTCACTCGGAGCAAGTCCGTCGACTCGACTCACAAGTACCCCCCCAGTGGCTTGGCCAGCCAGCTCGGCTGCCTGCCCCATCGCTGCCCTAGCCCGGAGCACCTTGATCTCGTCATTGAGCGACTTGATTTCATCGAGCTTGCGCTGCACTCCGTCGAGCAGATCGTTCGCGGGCACACCAACGAGCCGGGCCGCGTCGTTGAGCACGCGGTCATCGCGCTGCAGTAGGGCGACGCTGTTGTAACCAGTGACGGCTTCGATACGGCGAAGATTGGAACCGATGGAACTCTCACCGACGATCTTGATGGTGCCAATGTCACCAGTGGCCTTCACGTGGGTACCGCCGCACAACTCAACGGAACTGCCGGCTTCGAGGACCCGCACGATGTCACCGTATTTGTCGCCGAAGAACGCGATGGCGCCCAACGCTGTGGCTTCGTCCTTGGTGGTCTCGTATGAGCGCGCCGGCGAGTTGCTAAGCACCTCGGTGTTGGCGATCTGCTCGATGCGCGCAATTTCGTCGTCGGTGACTGCCGAGTAGTGGCTGAAGTCGAACCGTAGGCGGTCGGGACCGACCAACGAACCGGCCTGCTTCACGTGCGGGCCAAGGACACTGCGCAATGCGTGGTGCAGCACATGCGTGCCGGTGTGGTTGCGCCGGATCGCATCGCGGCGCACATCGTCGATGGTCGCGGTCGCGTGCTGGCCGTTCGTGATGGTACCGCTAACGATGCGTGCCGTATGGCGGCGCAGCCCGGGCAGCGCGTAGGTGGTGTCGAAGACATCGGCAGCACCGGTTGCGGTGGTGATGGTGCCGGTGTCTCCGACCTGTCCGCCTGCCTCCGCGTAAAAGGGTGTGCGATCGAGGAAGATTTCAACCGTGCCATCGCCCCCATCCATCACGCCGAGCACGCGGCCCTCGACGCTGCTTTGCACATAGCCGAGGAACTCTGTGGCGCCGAACTGTTCGCTGATCTCGCGGTACGCCTCTGTCTGATCATCATCGGCCGCATTCGACTTGCGCGCTGCCTTCGCGCGGCGGCGCTGCTCGGCCATATCGGTATCGAAGCCCTCGCGGTCCACCGCAACGCCGCGCTCGCCGGCGATCTCTTCGGTGAGCTCGAGCGGGAAGCCATAGGTGTCGTGCAGCGTGAAGGCTGTGGTGCCCATGAGCACCTTGTGATCCTTGGCGAGTTCGTCTTCGAGGATGATCAGGCCGGTCTTGAGAGTCTGGCGGAACCGTTCCTCTTCCTTGGTGAGCACCCCCACGATGAAGTCGCGGTTTTTGATGACATCGGGGTACGCGCCGCCCATCACATCGATGGCCATCTCGACTAGACCCGGCATGACCAGACGCTCGGTGCCGAGCAAGTAGGCGTGACGCACCGCCCGGCGAATGATGCGACGCAAGACGTAGCCGCGACCCTCGTTGCTGGGGAACACACCGTCGTTCACGAGCATGGTGCTGCTACGCGCGTGCTCGGCGAGCACGCGCAGGCTGAAGCTGTTCTTGTCGTCGTAATCGCCTGTGAGATACGACTTACCGGTCACCGACGATGCCTGGTCGATGAGTGGCTGCATCACGTCGGTTTCCCACACACTGTCTTTGCCCTGCACCAACGCGAGGATGCGTTCGAGACCGGCGCCGGTGTCGATCGATGGTTTGGGCAGCGCGGTGCGCGTGCCATCGGGGGCCTGGTTGAACTGCATGAAGACCAGGTTCCAGAACTCCATGAAACGGTCGCCCTGCGGATCGTTGAGCGGACCACCGTCGGGGCCGAATGACGGGCCACGATCGATGTGCAACTCGCTACACGGACCACATGGGCCGGTTTCGCCCATCTGCCAGAAATTGTCCTTGTCGCCGAGTCGTTGAATGCGGTTCATCGGCACGCCGACTTGGTCGTGCCAGATCTGCTCGGCTTCGTCATCGCTCTCGTGCACGGTGATCCAGATGCGATCGCCATCGAGCCCAAAGACCTCGGTGACCAGCTCCCAACTCCACGGAATGGCATCGGTCTTGAAGTAGTCGCCAAAGCTGAAGTTGCCGAGCATCTCGAAGAACACGAGATGGCGCTTGGTGCGACCAACGTCATCGAGGTCGTTGTGCTTACCGCCTGCGCGGGCGCACTTCTGCGCGGTGACCGCACGCTTGAACGGTGCGGTCTCATCGCCCACGAAGTACGACTTGAACGGCACCATGCCGGCAACGGTGAACAGCACCGTGGGGTCGTGAGGAATCAGGCTTGCCGAGGCAACCGGCGTATGACCACGGTCGGCGAAGAATGCGGTGTAGGCGTCGCGGAGTTGATTGGCAGTGGTGGGCGGCGTACTCATGATTCGTGCAGCCTACCCCGCTGCTTCATTGCTGAATCTGGTGCATTTCGCACTGCCCGGGCTACCTTTTTGACATGGCCCGACCAGACGACCTACACACCTACATCAGCTTTGATGATCCACACGAGCAACGCACATGGGTGTTCGACGCAACGTTTCTCACCTCGAACTGGAACTGCATCTGGGGGAACGGCTGTCAGGGCATCCTCGACCACGACGCCGAGGCGTTGCAGCAGGGCTGCTGCAGCTTCGGAGCCCACTTCATCGATGACGCAGACGTGCAGACCGTTGTCGAGAGTTCTGCCCGGCTCAACTCAACGCAATGGCAGTTTCATGCCGAAGCCCAAGACGGCGGTTGGACTGCGATCGACCCTGATGGCACCACGACCACGCGCGTCATCGACGGTGCGTGCATCTTCTTGAACCGTCCGGGCTTTTCGGGAGGCGAGGGCTGTGCACTGCACAGCGCTGCGCTCACCGTGGATGAACGTCCGCTCGATTGGAAGCCCGACGTATGCTGGCAACTGCCGTTGCGCCTACACGAAGACACCGATGCACACGGCCATGTCACCAGCACCTTGCGCGAATGGAAGCGCCGCGACTGGGGCGAGGGTGGCACCGACTTTCACTGGTGGTGCACCGAGAGCGGCGACGCCTTCCATGGTTCGAAGCAGACCTATCGGTACCTGCGCGACGAGATCATCGAGTTCACCGGACTCGAGGTATACGAAATGCTCGTCAAGCAGCTCGAGAAGAACCGCTCCACGCCGGTGCCCCACCCCGCTGTGCGGCGGCACTAGTTCCACTCGTCGGGGCGACCCGATCAGTGGTGCTACCGTTCCAACGGGGGTTTTGCCATGGAAGATCAGTTGGTTCAATTCTTGTTGCGTACCTTCCCGGGCGCACGTGAGATCGTCATCGAGGAGCTCGAACCGATTCCGGGTGGCTACTCACGTGAGACGTATCGCTTCGATGCGCGTGTTCGATGGACCGACCGCGAGGAGTTGTTGCCGTTCATCTTGCGCAAGGACCCGCCCGCTGTGGTGTCGATTCTGCAGACCAGTCGAGCCGTGGAACACGACCTGATCGAAGCAGTTCGTGCCCACACGACGGTGCCAGTGAGCCGCAGTTTCGGCCACGAAATGGACCCGCAGGTGTTCGGCGAGGCAGCGATGGTGCTCGAGCGCGTGCGGGGCAACGGGGCCACGTCGGATTTGTTCAACGACGGCCCCGATGCGTATCAGGTCGACGACGTCATCCGGCACCTGTGCGAGGTGCTCGTCGAGCTGCACACGGCAGATATCTCGACACTTGATCCCCACGGTGCACTCGCCGATCCGCGAGATGTCGGCATTGATGCCAGCTCATGGGACGCGTACATGGACTCCACGTTCGAGTACTACATCAACTCCTACGACTCGCTCGCCTACGACCCCAATCTGGTGGTTCTTCTTGACTCGTTCCTCACCCTGCGCCGGAACAAGCCCCGGCCGCTTCGTTTGTCGCTGGTGCATGGCGACTTCAACCCGGCCAACTTCCTGTACGAGAACGGTCAGGTGACTGCGCTCATCGATTGGGAGAACAGCCGCATCGGCGATCCCCGCGAAGACCTCGGTTGGATGACCACGATGGACATCATCAGCAACACGAGCGTGATGTCGCATCCCATCGACGAAGGCGGCTTCCTCGCCTACTACAACAAGCTCACCGGCTGGAACGTGACCGCCGAGGAGATCGATTACTTCACCCTCTTTGGCACCGCCAATATCGCTGTACCCATCAACGCCGCCATTGCCCGTCGAGTGCGCAACGAGCACAGCGTGTTCATGCACCTCTATCTGATGCAGCCATCCACTGCGGCTATTCCCAACATGGCTGGCCTGATGCACTATCCGGGAGTCACCGTATGAACACCACACCGTCGATCGACGACCTACTGCTCGGGCTGATCATTGCCATCAGCGACGAAATCGTGCCCAATCTTGCCAACGCGAAGGCATATGCAACCGCGTCGATGATGCAGTCGGTGCTCCAGGAGATCCGCCAGATGGTGCCGGTGCTCGACACCTATCTCGTTGATGAACACAATGGGATGATCCGTACTCTTCGCAACGCTGCGCTGGCACTTGGCGATGCGGCAGGCGACGAGGCCGATCGCATTCGCGAGCGCGCCGACACGCTCGGACAACGTGACTACCTTCCCGCACCGCCCGATCACGACGCCATTGCCAGCGCGCACCGCGAACTCGGCGAAGCACTCGTTGCAAACGTGCGCGACCTCGATGTGCTGCAACGCGCTGGCGACACCCGCGCCGATACTTCGCTCGACGAGATTCGGGCCCATCTCCTGCCCCGCTACGTTCGCGATGTTGCCACTGTGACTGTTGGCGCCGGCATGGTCGGCCGGGGTTAGCACACACGCGAAGGCGCCCGTTGGTGACGGGAGATTCCTCTCACCAACGGGCGTGGAACCCTGCGGATCAGGCCGCGAGCCGCCGGCTGGAAGTCGATTTCGCGACTGACTTCTTGGCCGCGACCTTTTTAGCCGGAGCCTTCTTGGTCGCGCTCTTCGTGACCGAGGTCAGCGTGGCTGATGGCCGCTTAGCCGGAGCCTTCTTGGCCGGAGCCTTGCCCGTCGGAGCAAACTCGGCGACGCGCGTGGAGAGTTGGTCAATCTCACGACGCAGCGACGCGATCTGGCTGCGCAGCTCCTTGTCGATGGTCTCGACCAGTCGATCGGTTGCCTGCTCGCCACGATCGAGGAAGCTCTTGATCCGACGATCGAGCAGCTTCAGCTGCTCTTCAAGCTCGTGAGCGATCCGCTCAGAAGTCTTGGTGAGACGCTCGAACAACTGCTCGAACACCTCGGGGGTGGCGCTTCTTGTGGTGGTCATGATGACCTCCCTAGGTTTGTTTGCCTACCGACATGGTACGTCCGAGCGTCGTGTGCGACCAGGGCACAAGGTCCCGGCTTTGCTCGTCCGCAGAGGGTGGCGACCCGACAACCGGCTACTTGACTTTCTTGTTCGCTTTGCGACGCTCTTCGAGACCGAGGTGCTTCTTGCGAATGCGGATGTTCTTCGGAGTGACCTCGACGAGTTCGTCGTCGGCAATCCATTCGATGGCGGTCTCGAGGCTGTGGATCTTGGGTGCAGGCAACTTGACGGCGTCGTCGTGGCTGTGCGTGCGGATGTTGTTCTTCTCTTTCGGACGAACGGCGTTGACCACCATTTCGTCCTCGCGGGCACACTCGCCCACGACCATGCCCTCGTACACTTGCTCGCCCGGCGCGATGAAGAACTGACCGCTGAGTTGCAGCTTGTCGAGCGCATAGCCGGTGGACTGACCAATACGGTCGGCCACCATGGCGCCGCCACGGGAATCGGGCATCTCGCCGCACCACGGCATCCAGCCGAGGTGATGCTGATGCAGCAGTGCAGTACCGCGGGTGGCCGTCATCAGCAACGAGCGGAAGCCGATGAGCCCACGGCTCGGGCATTCGAACGTGACGATGGTGCGCCCGGCATCGCCGGAACGCAGATCGGTGATGCGACCCTTGCGAGGCGCGAGTTCCTGGGTGACGGTGCCAACGTGCTCGTCGGGAACGTCGCAGACGCCCCGTTCCTGCGGCTCGAAGCGCTTGCCGTTGACCTCTTTGGTGATGACCTCGGGCCGGCTGACCTGCAGCTCGTAGCCCTCCCGGCGCATCGATTCGATGAGCACCGCCAACTGCAGTTCGCCGCGACCGGCGACTTCGATGATGTCGGGCGAACCGGTCTCGAACAGCTTGATCGACACGTTGCCGAGCAGTTCCTTTTCGAGGCGCTCGACGAGATGGCGGCTCGTGAGGTACTTGCCGTCCTTGCCAGCGAACGGCGAGGTGTTGACGCCGAACGTCATGCGCAGCACGGGCTCGTCGACCATCAGACGAGGGAGGGCAATCGGGGTCTCGACCGAGGCGATCGTGTCGCCGATTTCGACCTCGGGGAAACCCGCGACCACGAACAAGTCGCCGGCCGAGAGTTCCTGTACCTCGTTGCGGCTCACGCCTTCAAAGGCCATGAGCTGGCTGAGGCGACGCTTGAGTGGCGGCTGTCCCTCGGCGAATTCCTCTTCGAGCAATGCAACGGTGTCGCCGCGACGCATCACGCCGTTGACGACGCGACCAATAGCGAGGCGACCGAGGTATTCGCTGGCGTCGAGCGTGGTCACCATTGCCTGCAGCGGCGCCTCGGGATCGCCCTGCGGAGCGGGGATCGTCTCGATGATGGTGTCCAGCAGCGAGGAAAGGTCAGCGTCGGGTGCCGGCATGCCGATGCCACGCATCGAGCGGCCCTCACGGGCCACGGCCGAGATGATCTGGAAATCGATGTGCTCGTCGCCGGCGTCGAGGTCGATGAACAGCTGATACACCTCATCGAGCACCTCGTCGGGACGGGCGTCGCCGCGATCGACCTTGTTGATGATCACGATGGCGGGAAGGTCGAGCGCCAGAGCCTTCTGCAGTACGTAGCGAGTCTGGGGCAGCGGACCTTCCGCTGCGTCGACGAGCAGCAACACACCATCGACCATGGTGAGGGCACGCTCGACCTCGCCACCGAAGTCAGCGTGGCCGGGGGTGTCGACCATGTTGATCTTGACGCCCTTCCAGGTGATCGACGCGGCCTTGGCGAGGATGGTGATGCCGCGCTCGCGCTCTTGGTCGTTGCTATCCATGACGCGGTCGACGACTGCCTGATGGGCAGCAAACGTGCCGGTGGCGCGCAACAACGCGTCGACGAGAGTGGTCTTGCCGTGATCCACGTGCGCGACAAGGGCGATATTTCGTAGTTGAGTCATGTTCCGGGGGTTTCGTTCGGACCGCGGTGCTGAGGCAGGGGCATCAGCGCGGCAGGCACGCAGTGCCTATCAAGGTGTTCGTCTTCAGGTTCGGCTGTGAGGATCAGTCTTCAGGCTCTTCGTCGTCTTCATCATCGAAGGTGACGCCGTACTTTTCCGCTAGCGCGGCGTACTCGTCGTCTTCGGTACGAGGACGTTCTTCATTGCCACCAAATCCCAGATCTAATGCGCTGGGACCAGCTTGCTTGAGCTTTCGCGCTTCTTCAAAGCGACGATGACGACCCTTCTTCACGGCAGGGCTCCGAACCTAGAGAAATAACATCGGCGGCAATCCTACCCGTTGCCTGATGCAACGCGACGGATTGCAGGGGGGTCTGCGTCCGATTCTTGAACAATACACCTGCTCAGGGCATCGCCAACGTCAAACTTGACTATCCGACCTGCCAGGTGCCGGCCGACTGGAGCAGAGCACGCAGGTCGCCGGGGCCCTTCTTCGACGACGCTTCGGCCAATTGGGCGCCCACCATGGTGCCGTAATCGGGGCGTTCGACATCGCGGAAAACACCAAAGGGCGTGGGTGACCAGGTGGCCGTAGAACTGCCAGGTTCGTCGGCCGACAGGCGAGACAGTGCGAAAGCCAGGCTGGGGTCGGCTCGGTGCGCGTCGTGTCGCAGAATTGCCTCGAGACCGACGTCGGCAACCTCGACAATCCGTAAGTGCCCATCGGAGCCCATGACAACGCCTGCATGGGCGTCCTCGCCGAAGGTGATCGGTTCGCCGTGATGGAGATCGATCATCATCTCGCCGCGCACCTTACGACCGGTGAGTTCGTCGAACGCTCCGTCATTGAACACGTTGCAGTTCTGCAGGATCTCTACGAACGCCGCGCCACGGTGCGCATGGGCGGCGCGGAATGTCTCCATCATGTGCTTTCGGTCGAGATCGTGGGTACGGGCAACGAAGCTCGCCTCGGCGCCGAGCGCCAAGGCCAACGGGCTGAACGGATGGTCGATCGAGCCCATCGGGGTCGACTTGGTGACCTTGCCGATTTCCGACGTGGGCGAGTACTGGCCTTTGGTGAGACCGTAGATGCGGTTGTTGAACAACAGGATCGTCAGGTTCACGTTACGCCGCAGCGCGTGGATCAGGTGATTGCCGCCGATGGAGAGCGCATCGCCGTCGCCGGTGATGACCCACACATCAAGGTCGGGTCGGGCAACGGCCACGCCCGTGGCGATGGCCGGGGCACGCCCATGGATGCTGTGCACTCCATAGGTGTTCATGTAGTAAGGGAAACGGCTCGAACAACCGATACCCGACACGAACACAGCGTTCTCGAGCTTCACACCCAACTCAGGCATCAGCGTCTGCACCGCCAATAAGATGCCGTAGTCGCCGCAGCCGGGGCACCAGCGAACTTCCTGGTCGCTGGTCCAGTCCTTCTTCGTGGTCAGTGGAATGACGGTGTCGGTCATCACGCAGCTCCCTCTCGTCGGCCGGCGGTTTCGGTGATGCCGAGCGCGGCTTCAATGGCATCTTCCAACTCGATCGATGTGAACGGTAGACCCTGCACCTTCGACACAGCTTGAGCATCGATGAGGAACTCGGCGCGCACGATGCGGCAGAGCTGGCCGAGGTTCAGCTCGGGCACGAGCACTTTCGGGAACGATCGGAGCAGCTCACCCAGATTCGGCGGGAGTGGACTCACATGCACCAGATGCACCCACGCCACTTTGAGCCCGCGCCGGCGAGTGCGTTGCACCGCCGCATCAATGGCCGCCCAGGTGGAGCCCCACCCGAGAATGCACACGTCGGCGTCGGCGTCACCTACGACCTCGGCCGGCGGAATGTCGGCTGCGATACCGGCGATCTTCGCAGCTCGCAGATGCACCATCTTTTCGTGGTTGGCCGGGGTGTAGTTGATATCGCCGCTGCCGTCTTCTTTTTCGAGTCCGCCGATGCGATGCATCAGCCCGGGCGTACCCGGAATTGCCCAAGGTCGCGCCAAGGTCTCTGGGTCACGCAGGTATGGCCAGTATTCGTCGGTGCCATCGGGAGCAACATGATTGAACTCCTCTTGAAACGACACCGAGATATCGGGAAGCGAGTCGACATCTGGCAGCAGCCACGGCTCGGACCCATTTGCGATGTAGCCGTCGGACAACAGAATGACCGGCGTTCGATACTTCAGCGCGATGCGTGCCGCCTCGATCGCCGCGTGGAAACAGTGACTTGGGCTGTAGGCCGCGACGATGGGTAGCGGCGCCTCGGAGTGACGACCATACATTGCGATGTTGAGATCGGCGGCCTCGGTCTTGGTGGGCAGTCCGGTGGAGGGACCGCCGCGTTGGATGTCGATGAGCAACATCGGCAGCTCCAACGACACTGCGAGACTGAGCGTCTCGCTCTTCAGGGCCAGCCCTGGCCCACTCGTCGTGGTGACGCCGAGGTGCCCCGCAAATGCGGCGCCGAGAGCCATGCCGGCCGCGGCGATCTCGTCCTCGGCCTGCACTGTGCGCACGCCGAAGTGCTTGCTCTTGGAGAGCTCGTGGAGAATGTCGGACGCCGGAGTGATCGGGTAGCTGCCGAGGAACACCGGCAGCTTGGCGAGCTGACCTGCGGCCACGAGACCCCATGCCAGCGCAACATTGCCGGTGATGTTTGTGTACTCGCCAGGCGGCATGTGCGCGGACTCAACCTGGAAGGGGTGGTCGAACAACTCAGTGGTCTCGCCGAAGTGATAGCCGGCGTTGAACGCAGCCGTGTTCGAGGCGCGGATGAGATCGTCCTTGAAGCGCGTCGAGATCCAATCGAGCGTGGATTCGCGAGGTCGCGAGAACAGCCAGGAAATCATGCCGAGCGCAAAGAAGTTCTTCGAGCGCTCGGCGTCGCGAGGCTTCACGCCGAGCGAAGCGGTGGCCTCGATGGTGAGCGAGGTCATCGGCACCTCGACGACGCGGTAGTCGCTCAAGGAGTCGTCGTCGAGTGGATTCGACTCATACCCCACCTTGGCGAGATCGCGCTCCACGAACGAGTCACGATTGACGATGAGCAGTCCGCCTTGTTCGAGCCGACCGAGGTCGGCTTTGAGCGCTGCGGGATTCATCGCAACGAGCACGCTCGGCGCATCGCCTGGCGTCGTGATGTCGTGATCGGAAATGTGCACCTGAAAGCTGGACACACCGTTCACCGTGCCGGCAGGAGCGCGAATCTCGGCCGGAAAGTCGGGAAGCGTGGACAGGTCGTTGCCGAACATCGCACTCGCCGAAGTGAACCGGTCCCCCGTGAGTTGCATACCGTCGCCAGAATCACCCGCGAACCGAACGACCACGCGACTGATCGTTTCCGGTGCTGACTTCCGCTCTTCGGTGTCTGTCATTGGACACCTCCCCGTATCGGACGAGCCCTTGCGCGCCCTCGATTTGCACCATACACCTCTCGCCCTCCAACGCACGTCCCCTACGATTGCGCGGTATGAAACACGTGCCCTGGTGGCAGTCATCGGTCGTCTATCAGATCTACCCGCGCAGCTTCGCCGACTCCAACGGCGACGGTATCGGCGACCTGCAAGGCATCCGTTCGCGCCTCGACTACCTGCAGTGGCTGGGCATCGATGTGATCTGGTTGTCGCCGGTGTTCCAGTCGCCCATGGCCGATTTCGGTTACGACGTCAGCGACTACTGCGCGATCGATCCGATCTTCGGCACGCTCGACGACATGGACGCGCTGATCAGCGATTGCCATGCCCGCGGTTTGCGTCTGATGCTCGACTGGGTGCCGAACCACACCAGTGACCAACATCGGTGGTTCCAACAAAGTCGTGTCGACAGTACGAACCCCAAAGCTGATTGGTACGTGTGGCGCGACGAGCCGGCGAACAACTGGTGCTGCTCGTTCACCGGTGGAGGCTCCGCGTGGGATTTCGACGAGGGGCGCCAGCAGTGGTATCTGCACTGCTTCCTCCCTGAGCAGCCCGATCTGAACTGGGACAACCCCGAGGTAGAACAGGCCATGCACGACACGTTGCGGTTCTGGCTCGATCGGGGTGTCGACGGGTTTCGGATGGACGTCGTGCACCTCATCGGCAAGCAACTCGACCGCGACGACCCGGTCAGGGCCGTGGCGCGCGGTCTGGCGCACGTGGTGTTCAACGATGCTGCCGTCACTCATGAACGACTGCGCGGCATCCGACGTGTGCTCGACAGCTACCCAGGCGAACGGGCGAGCGTGGGCGAGGTCTATCTCCTCGACGAAGCCGCGATGGCCACCTACTACGGCAATAACGACGAGCTGCAACTGTCGTTCAACTTCTCGTTCCTCTGGACGAAATGGGACGCAGCGGCGTTGCGCGACCGCATCAAGACCACGCTCAGCCACCTCGCGCCCCGAGGCGCATGGCCCACCTGGGTGCTGTCGAATCACGACGTGCCGCGGCACCGGCAGCGATACGGCAGCAGCGAGGAGGTTGCGCGCATGGCGGCGGTCATGCTGCTCACGTTGTCCGGCACACCATTCATGTATCAGGGCGAAGAACTGGGTCTCGTCGATGCGCTGATACCGGCTGATCGAGTTGTCGACCCTGGCGGACGCGATGGGTGTCGCGCGCCGTTGCCATGGACCGCCGATCACCTCCACGGATGGCCGCACGACCCGTGGCTTCCTTTTCCACCCGAGCCCGACACACGCAACGTCGAGTCGCAGCAACACGACGGAACCTCGATCCTCAACCTCTATCGACATATGCTCGGAATACGGCGCAGTCACCCTGCGCTACGCGAAGGCGGCTTTGTCATGATCGAACGCGACGACGATGTGCTTGCCTTTGAACGGATGCTCAACGGCGAGCGCGTCGTGGTCGCACTGAACCTCGGCGACGTGGGCCGCACCGTCGATGTGCTCGGCGGCACCACCCTGCTGCTGAGTTCGCTCGGACTCGCGAGTCGGGTTGGCACGACGTCGGTTCTGGCAGCGCATGAGGCGGCGGTGGTCGTTCTCGCGTGAGAGCATGACGGCATGGGTCGAACAGTTGCTCTCATCAACCAAAAAGGCGGCGTCGGCAAGACCACCGTCACGCTCGGGCTCGCCTCGGCGGCCGCAGCGGCCGGGCACCGTGTGCTGGTCGTTGATCTCGACCCGCAGGCCTCAAGCACCTGGGTGCTGGGCGTCGACCCCGCACTGGTCGAGATCTCCACCGCCGAGGTACTGGGCAAAGCCGATCCCGACACCGCCATCGTCGGCACCGAATGGAGCGTGTTGATCGATCTCATGCCGGCATCCAACCGCCTGCAGCCCCACGGGTCCGGCAAGCCGAAGCGTCTACGCAACGCACTCGAACGCGTTGCCGATCGTTACGACGCGATCCTGGTCGACTGCCCGCCGAGCTTGGGCAACCTCATCGCCAGCGGCCTGACCGCAGCCGACTTCGCAGTCATCGTGGTCGAGCCCTCCGCGCTGGGACTGCGTGGTATCGGCGCGGTCGCCGATGTGATCGACGAGGTCTGGGACAGCCACAACGAGTCGCTCGAACTTGCTGGAGTCATCGTAAACAAGGTCCCCGGCGTCTCCGGTGAGGCCGAGCGGCGCTATGACGAACTGGTTCGTATTGTCGGCAAGAAGGCCATCTGGCAACCCGTGATCCCGCAGCGAGTCATTGTCAATCAGGCAACCGGTGAGCGCCGACCGATCCACAGCTACGGCGCACGATCGCTCGATGTGACCGCCGCGTTTGATCAGCTCTGGAAGAAGGTGCGACGCCTCACCCGCAGCTGAATACTGCGTCGCAGGGAGACGATGTACTCAAGGCACGTCGATCAGGCGGAGGCTGCCCTTGCCGTCGAACGTGAGCGCAGCGGTTCCCTCGACCAGACGCTTCACCTGATCGCCGAGCAGTTCGGCGCGCCAGCCCGTGCCCAGTCGGGCATCGGGATCGTTGCGGAGCAACGCAATGATGTCTCCGCGAGTTCCGAGCATGGCCGTGTCGATCTTTTCTTGGCGGGCCAGTTCGCTCACCCAAGCCGATACCAGCGTGATGGCCGGGCGCATGTTGCGGTCCAGATCATCGCCCTCGGTAGCAGGCAGGTGGACCTCGTGCTGTGCCCCCTCGTGTACCGCAGCGATGATCTCGCGACCGAGGTTGCCGCGCCAGTGTCGCTCGTCGATACCACGGGCGTGGGCAAGCTCGTCGACCGTTTTCGGCTGCTTCTGGGCGATACCCAGAATCGCGAGATCGGGCAGGATTTGACGCACTGGTGAATCGGCGACCATCGCGCGACGCTCGCGCCACGCAGCGACGGACCGTGCAACGCTACGCGCCCGCGGCTTGAGGGTGCGAACATCCTTGAGTCGCAACCATGCAGAATCGGGATCAGCCCCGCTTGCCGGCTTGAGGCGCAGTTCCTCACACGCTGCCTCGGCCCAACCGACGCGGCCAACCCGTTCGAGTTGGGCAACGATGCGGTCTTGTAGCTCGAGCAGGTGGGCCACGTCGCTCGCTGCGTAGGACTTCTGATCGTCGGTGAGCGGGCGCCGCAGCCAATCGGTGAGGCGGTCTCCCTTGGGTACCGATACTTTGAGTTCTCCCTGCAACAAGCTGGCCAACGATGGCGTGCCGTAGCCGATGAATCCGGCTGCGAGTTGGGTGTCGAACATTCGCCGGGGCACCGCGCCGCATGAATGGGTGAGCACATCGAGGTCCTGCTGCGCGGCGTGGAGCACGCACTGTGTCTCACTCTCGAGCAACGGTCGGAGTGCCGTGACGTCGACGGCCAGCGGATCGACGAGAGCCGTGCCGCCGGGCCATGCGAACTGTGCCAGAGCAAGCTTCGGGTAGTACGTGCGCTCGCGATGGAACTCGGTATCGAATGCATACCGCGGCTCGGCAAGCAGTGTGTCGACGAGTTCGACGAGTTCGGGTTGTGTTGCGATCCACCAGAACGTCACGAAGGCGTGTCTCCAACCACGGTGTCGCGACCGCTCGTGATCCATGCCATCGTGCCACCGGCCACGTTGATGATGTGCACGCCGTGATCGACGAGGTACTCGCAGGCGCGCATGCTGCGTGCGCCGGAGCGGCAGATTACATATGTAACGTCATCACCGCGGAACGCATCGACATTGTCGGGTACGGCGCCAAGCTGCACATGAACGGCCCCCGGTACGTGACCAGTTTGATACTCGTCGAGCTCGCGCACATCGATGACGCGTGCGCCCTTGGCGAGTTCGTCAGCGAGTTGGTCGACTGTGACTTCAGCAATTGCCATGAGGTGACACGCTACCGACCGGGCAGGTCGTCAGGGGTATTTACGTTACGCAGTGCCGCACCAGGAAGTTGCACTGCGACAACCGACAAGGCGGGGAGTACACGATGAATTGCCCGCTCACCATTGTCGAACGCTTGCTGCAGAATCGGCAATGAGGAAGCATTCCAGATCGCGCACAAAGGTTCCACGCGATCGGTCTGGGCCATGACCACGTCGGCCTGCACATCGCGCGTCGCATCGAGGAGCCGAATGATCGAATGTGTGTCGAGCATCGGCATATCGCACGCCACCACGCACACAGCCGACGCGCGATCGATCATTGAGCTCAGCGCTGTCAACACTCCCCCGAGCGGCCCCTGACCCGGATAGAGATCTTCACAATGATCGAGTCCACCCGTCAGCAAGGATGGTCCGATTGCGAGCACCGGCTCGAGACCAACCGCTGCCAGTACCCCACCGATATGGTTCACCATGGCGACGCCACCGACCTGAATCAGCGCCTTGTCTCGGCCCATTCGCCGGCTGCTGCCCCCCACGAGCACAGCACCGGCAGTCGGCGGTTTGGGTGGTTCAGCCATCCGAAGGGATGCCGCTGGGGTCGAGTTGTTGGATGAACAACGCGATCCGCTCGGCCTCATCAGATTCACCGATGCGCTCGGCCATCTGGCCGAGACCGCGTAGGGCACGCAGGAAGCCACGATTGTTCTCGTTGCTCCAGCGCACGTAGCCGGACCCACGCCAACCGCTTGCGCGTAGCGCATCGAGCCCGCGATGATAACCCACCCGATACGCGGCGTACCGTTCGATGTCGTCACGTCCGAGATCGCCTAGGCGCGCCCATGCATCGACATAACGCGGCCACATTGCGACCACATCCGAAACGGCATCGTGACGCGCGCCAGCATCACCTGCGAGGGCTTGCTCGAGCGCGTGCCGCGCCGACGGATCGGGTGCTGGCAGCACGGTAGTCGGAGGCCCCTGAGGGGTGAGATGGATCGGATGGTCGTCGCTCATGGCGCAAGACTACGCCGCATCGAGCCATGCCACCTGGCGAGCAGATGCCCCGCCTATCGTGTGCGCATGCTCTCCGCACTGACGCTGGACTCGGCCAAGAACATCGCGCTGATCGTGGTTGGCGTGCTGATAGCGGCCGCGATCATCTCCGCCAAGGTGGTTGCCGGGGTGACCAAGAAAGCGATTCTGCTGCTTGTCTTCGCCGCGCTGGCGTTGGGAGTATTCACACAACGTCAGGCACTGCAGCGCTGCGCCGACAGGATCGCGCCGGGACAAGAGACCACGTGCACTATCTTCGGCACCGATATACACATCACGGTGCCCCAGCCCGGCGGGTGACCGAGACGGTGTCGTCCCATCGGCCGCCGACCTCGCGTAACAGCGGTTCGACCACGCGAGTGACGAACAGCTCGGAATGACTCATCGGCGCGTCATGGCGGCAGCCGAGCAGCTCGACAAGCGTGCTGGCGGGGATGCGGCCGTGCGCGAAGCGCATTCCGTCGCGGTGATGCTCTTTGGCGAGCGACCCGTACCCCAACACGACGGGACAACCGATGTCGTCGGCCAGCCATGGTTCGTGGGCGTGGAGGTCGCGTAGCTCGCCGACCATTGCGGCGCCTTCGGCCCGACGAATTGCCCGCGTTCGCTCGGGCAACGCCTCCCACGCGGCATCAGAGATGAGCCGACGCATGAATCGTTCGGCCGCTTCGCTGTCATCACCGGTGGTCACTCGCGCCTCGGCCCCCGCTGTGGAACCGGGCCACCACGGCTCCCACGACAGCGGCGCCTCATACACGGCGACGCCGCGGATGAGCGTCGGGAATCGACTCGCTGCCGCGAGTGCGACGTTGCCCCCGTAACTGTGCCCCACCACGACCGCAGGACGGTCCGCAAGCAACATGATGAGGTCGCCGACCTGTGCCGCCATGTCGAACGGACCGTTATGGGGGCTGGATTTCCCGTATCCACGTCGGTCGTAACGCAGCACTCTCAGCTGATCGTCGAGCCTACGGCTGATTCGCAGCATGCCGGTCGAGCGGTCCATCGTGCCGTGAACGAGCACCACGAGCGGAGCGTCGGATGGTCCGGCCTCCTCGGACCAGATCTGGTTCATCCGACACGCACCAACCGCAGCACGTCGGTGGCCGCATCGCTGGGTCGATCGGGCGCCCCGGCAAGAACGGCGACGATGGATCCCGTCGTCACCAGATCGTGACGTACCGCTGAGTCGACAACGAACCTCACGAGCTCGTCGGTGGACCCGTAGGTGTCGATATGGAGGGGCGTGACGCCCCATACGAGCGACAACGAGCGACAGGTCGCCGGATCGGGGCTCAGTCCAACCAGCCGAGCCGTTGGGCGGAACCGGGCCATTGCCATCACCGTGCGACCCGAACGAGTGCAGCACAGAATCGCCTCGGCACCTACATCGGCTGCCGCTTGCGCGCACGCATGGGTAATCGCCTGGGTGATGCGGTCGCTGGTGCCTTCAGGTTTGCGAAGCAGCAGGCGCCCGAGGTGCTCGCCCCACACCGCGTAGTTTGCATCGGTCTCGGCCCGCACCGCGATCTGGGCCATGGTGGTGACTACCAAGACCGGGTCGTGACCGATCGCAGTCTCGGCCGAAAGCATCACTGCATCGGTGCCATCGAGCACGGCATTGGCCACGTCACTCACCTCGGCGCGGGTGGGCGCAGGCGAGACGATCATGCTCTCGAGCATCTGCGTTGCGGTGATCACAGGGACGCCAGCCTCGACACAACGGCGGATGATCTTCTTCTGCAGGTGCGGCACTTCCTCGAGCGCGCACTCGATGCCCAAGTCGCCTCGCGCCACCATCACCGCATCGCTCACCGCGATGATCGATTCGAGATTCGCTACGGCGGGTATCGTTTCGATCTTGGCGACCAGACGCGCCGGATGTGGCCGCGTGACGGCCCGGACGCGTTCGATGTCGCCGCCGTCGCGAACGAACGAAACACCGATGAAGTCCACGCCGGCCGCGGCCATTGCCTTCGCAAGGACAAGGTCTTCGTCGGTTGGCGCGGCGAGTCGCAGCCGCTCGCTGGGGAGATGAATACCCGGCCGACCTTGCACGAGTCCACCGGTCTCGACGTGGGCCGACAGCGCAATATCACCTCCGGCGATCACTCTCAGCGTGATGCCGCCGTCACCCACCACAATGCGGTCGCCGGCCTGCACATCGGCAAGAAGCGACGGATAGTCGACCGTGATCACGTCGCCTGCGCTTGGCTCTACCCCGGGCCGCAGGGAGATCAGTTGACCGACCACAAGGGCCGTTCCCCCGTCCGGAAACCTCCCGGCCCGAACCTTGGGGCCGGGCAGATCGGCCAGAACCGCGGTGGGCCTTGCGACTGCTTGCGAGGCGGCCCGGACCAATTCGAGCCGTGCGAGGTGCTCGTCGATCGGACCGTGGCTGAGGTTCAGGCGTACGACGTCGACACCCGCGCGCAGCATTGCCTGAAGCACCTGCGGGCTGTCGCTCGCTGGTCCGATTGTTGCCACGATCTTCGTTCGACGGTTCATAGCTGCTTATCTATTCGGTTATGGAGTTGTTGCTCATCCGTCATGCCCTACCGGTTCGCCGTGAGCTCGAGGAGGGCGCAGCCGATCCCGAGTTGAGCGAGGCGGGCCACGCGCAGGCACAACATCTGGCTGATTACCTCGCGAGCGAAGAACTCCACGCAATCTACGCGAGTCCGATGAAGCGCGCTCAACAAACTGCGGCGCCGCTGGCAGACCGGTTGAACCTCAAGGTCACGCTCGTCGACGGCGTCGCTGAGTTCGATCGCAACTCCAGCGAGTACGTGCCGGTCGAGGAACTGAAGGCCTCCAACGATCCGAGATGGCAACAGATGCTCGACAACAACTGGGACGGGCGAGACGAAACGCAGGAGGAATTCGGCCGACGCGTCCACGGTGCGCTGGAAACGATCATCGGACAGCACAGCGGACAAAACGTCGCAGTGGTGTGCCACGGCGGCGTGATCAATTCCTACCTTGCACGCGTGCTCGGCACACCCGAGAGCAGCGGCTTCTTCTACCCCAACTACACGTCGATTCATCGCGTGGTCGCCGCCCGAACCGGTCAGCGACAGATCGTCACCATCAATGAGACATCGCATCTACGTGGCACTGGGCTGCCGATCGGGCTCTACGGTGGGTGAGATGACTGCGGCTCCATCTGGTCCAACCTCTGCTGGCGTGAGTGATCTCATCGCTTATCTCGATGGCTCACCGTCGCCATGGCATGCAGTGAGCTCGACTGCCCAGCGCCTCGAAGCATCTGGTTTCGCGAGAATGAGCGAGACGTCACCGTGGGACGACGTTGCCCAAGGCTATGTGATCCGCGGGGCGTCGATCGTGGCGTGGCACCAACCCGACGGGGCCGAGGCCGCCTCACCCTTTCGCATTGTTGGCGCACACACGGACTCACCCGGTCTGCGCATCAAACCAAACCCAGATATTGGCCTGCTCGGATGGAAGCAGTTGTCGGTAGAGATCTATGGGAAACCGCTGCTGAACTCCTGGCTCGACCGAGACCTCGGTATCGCCGGCCGCGTGGTGCTGCGCGATGGCACAGTCACCGACGTTGCGATTCACGACGCGATCGCACGGGTGCCACAACTGGCGATTCATCTCGATCGCGACGTCAACGACAAAGGCCTGTTGCTCGACAAACAGCAGCACCTCACCCCCGTGTGGGGTACCGGTCTCCCCGAAAACGGCGAGTTCGCCGAGTGGCTCGCCTCTCAACTGCACGTCGCCGCCACTGAGGTCGCGTGGTGGGAACTGTGTCTGTTCGACACCGCCACGGCGTCATTGCTCGGTGCTGATGCGTCACTGTTGACGAGCGCTCGGCTCGACAATCAGCTGAGTTGTTGGGCCGCGACCACCGCTGTGGCTACTGCCATACCGGCGCTCAGTACCTCGGTGATGGCGCTGTTCGATCACGAAGAGGTCGGTTCAGAAAGCTCGACGGGTGCGAGCGGGCCACTGCTCGCCACGGTGCTCGAACGCCTCGTTTCCGCACGGGGCGGAGACCGCGATGCCTTTCACCGGTCGATGGCCGCATCGTCGTGCGTGTCTGCCGACAATGCACATGCTGTACATCCCAACTATCCCGAACGACACGAACCGGGGCATCGACCCATCGTCAACCTCGGACCTGCGATCAAGATCAACGCCAACCAGCGCTACGCCACGAGTGCCGAGACGGCCGTGAGCTTTCAGCGCGCGTGCGAGGCGGTCGACGTGCCGTGGCAGGCCTTCGTGTCGCGCAACAACATGCCGTGTGGATCGACCATCGGACCGATCACTGCCACGCGACTGGGCATTCCCACGGTGGACGTCGGCGTGCCCCAACTCTCGATGCACTCGGCTCGCGAGCTGTGCGGCGCCCATGATCCCGTCTACCTCAACAGAGCGCTCGGCGCGTTCTTCAACACCTGACCCCGGCGTGTAGCGGCAGCGGCGCAACGCCTACCTCAGGCCGACGTGCACCTGCGCGGTGTCGAACAAGACCTGCAATTCGGCGTGAAGTTCCGCTGTGAGCCGTTTGACCTCGGTGCGCGGCGCCCGCCCGCGTTCGTCGACCACGGGATAGATGGGCTTGCCGACGATCACGTGCACCTTATGCGGGTAGATGAACTTCGCGCCTTTGGGCATGACTCGTTCCGAACCACCGATGCCCACCGGCACCACAGGGACCCGGCCACGACACGCCACATAGGCAGCACCCTCGAAGAGCGGCTGAACGATTGGGCCAGACTTGCGTTCGCCCTCGGGAAACATCACCAACGGCTCACCGATGCTGAGTACATGAATGCACCGCTTGAGGGCCTCGATATCGGTGGTTCCGCGCGTGACTGGGAAGCCGCCAACCGACGACAGCAGCCATCCGAACGGACGGTTCTTCCACATCGTGTCCTTACCCATGAACCGCATACGACGACGGGTGACGCCGGCAGCGATCGGAGTATCGACGTAGCTGCGGTGGATGGGCGCGACCACATAGGCACCCGTCTTGGGGAGGTTCTCCTTACCCTCCACGGTCATTCGCGTCATCAGACGGACGCAGCCGGTGGCGATGGCCTTCCAGAACTGATACGAGGCCTTGCTCCAGAAACTCTGATCAGCGAAGAACGACTCGACCTCGCTCACAGCGCCCCTTTCAGCAACTCCTCGATGGTGGCGATCACGGCATCGATGGGGAGACCGCTCGTGTCTAGCACGATCGAGCCATCGGCCTCGCGCAACGGACTGTCGGCGCGCGTGGAATCTTTCTCGTCGCGCACCGCGATGGCCCGCGCGATCTCGTCGAGGTCACCGCCGGCTTCGGCGACACGTCGTTCTGCACGAACGCGGGGCGAGGCCGTTAGGTACAACTTCAACATGGCTTCGGGAAAGACCACCGACCCTATGTCGCGTCCCTCGATCACACCACCGCCGTGCTCGTTTGCCCAGTGGCGTTGGCGGGCACGCATCTCGCTCCGTACCTCGCTGTTCGCGGCGACAGCACTCACGGCAGCCGTGATGACGCTGGTTCGGATCGCGGCTGTGACGTCGGCATCGTCGACGAACACGCCTCGTTCGCTGACATCGAGGGCGATCGTGCGTGACAGTTGGCCGACCGCTGCCGTGTCCTCGAGCGGTATTCCATGGTCGAGAGCAGCAAAGGTAACCGCGCGATACATGGCTCCGGTATCGAGGTACTGCAGACCGAGCCGCACGGCAAGCGCCCGCGCGACCGTGGACTTGCCCGCACCAGCCGGGCCGTCAATGGCAACGACTCTCACCAGCTGGTCCCCTGCGGGCGCCCTTCGTCGTAACCTGCAGCGCTCTGCACGCCAACGACGGCCCGCTCGTGGAACTCGGCGATATTGGCCGCGCCCGCGTACGTACACGACGAGCGGACACCGGCCACGATCTGATCGAGGATGTCTTCGACGCCAGGACGATCGTGGTCGAGGTACATGCGCGAGGTACTGATGCCTTCCTCGAACAGTTCCTTGCGAGCCCGTTCGAACGCAGTCTCGGCCCGCGTGCGGTTCTTGACTGCGCGGTTCGAGGCCATGCCGAAACTCTCCTTGTAGAGACGACCATCGGGATCGCGCAGCGTGTCGGCAGCCGACTCATACGTGCCCGCGAGCCAGGACCCGAACATCACGCTGGCGGCACCGGCCGCAAGCGCAAGCGCAACGTCGCGCGGATAACGCACACCGCCGTCGGCCCAGATGTGCTTGCCCAGCCGGGCGGCCTCGCCCGCGCATTCCAACACCGCAGAGAACTGCGGGCGCCCAACGCCAGTCATCATCCGCGTGGTGCACATCGCGCCCGGCCCGACCCCGACTTTCAAGATGTCGGTGCCTGCCTCGATGAGCTGACGCGTTCCCTCGACAGTGACCACGTTGCCAGCGACGATCGGAGCATCAGGGGCGACAGCGCGGACTTCTTCGATGGCGCGCAGCGTGCGCGTTTGATGACCATGGGCCGTATCGATCACGAGCACATCGACGCCCATCTCCAGCAACGCCTTCGCGCGTGTGGCGGGATCGCCGTTGATGCCGACAGCAACAGCGATCATCAACCGGCCCTGCTGGTCGACGGCGGGTTTGTAGATGGTGCTGCGCAGCGCGCCCTTACGGGTGACGCACCCGAGTAGCCGACCATCGTCATCGACCACGGGAGCAACCGTGAGACGTTGGCCGGCGAGACGGTCGAACACCTCTTGTGCCGTGACGTGTGCCTCAACGGTGACGAGCTCGCGACTCATCACGTTCTGCAGTTGGGTGAAGCGGTCGAAGCCAGCAGCATCGCCTTCGGTGAAGATGCCCACGGGTCTCCCGTCGTCGACAACGACGACGGCACCGTGCGCGCGTTTATGAATCAGACTCAAGGCATCGCCCACCGTGTGTTGGGGTGACAGGGTGATAGGCGTTTCGAACACCGGATGCCGCGTCTTGACGAACTCGACGACGTGTTCGATCACGTCGAGCGGAATGTCCTGAGGCAACACCGTGAGCCCCCCGCGACGCGCGACTGTTTCGGCCATGCGCCGACCAGCCACTGCCGTCATGTTGGCGACCACGACCGGAATAGTTGTGCCCAGGCCATCGGGGGTGCTGAGGTCGACATCGAGCCGGCTCGGCACCGACGACAGGCTCGGCACCATGAAGACATCGCTATAGGTGAGGTCGTACGGGGGTATGTCGTTCAGGAATCGCATGAATCACAACCTCAATTCGTCAGGCGTCTCGCGAAGAGCCGTCATAGGCTACGGCCTTTCTTGTATGGTGCGCGTCGTGGATTAGCGTGGCGTTCATGTCAGCACCCGTCGTTCTCGTTCATGGATGGGGTGGATCGTTCAGGACCACATGGCAAAAGAGCGGGTTCACGGCCCTGCTCGAGGATGCCGACCGAACGGTGATCGGCGTCGACCTACTCGGCCACGGCGACGCTCCCAAGCCACACGACCCCGCCGCCTACGCCGACCTCACGACCCGCATCGTCGATGCGATGCCCGACGAACCGATCGACGCCGTCGGCTTTTCGCTCGGCGCAATCACGCTGCTGCGCCTCGCCTGCCGTGAGCCACACCGGTTCAACAGCCTCGTGCTTGCCGGCATCGGCGAGAACGTGTTCCGTAGCGACGATGCCGGTACCCAGCGAATCCTCGCCGCGCTCGATGGCACGGCCGAGCCCGACGACAACATCGCCCGATTGTTCGCCCAATACGCCGACCAGGCAGGCAACGATAAAGCGGCACTCGCGGCAGTGATGCGCCGGCCACCGCAGGGTCCCTTTACCGACGACGACCTGGCGCGCGTCGCGTGCCCCGTGCTGGTTGCCATCGGCGATCTCGACTTCGCAGGGCCTGGCGATCGTCTCGCCGCTGCGCTCCCCCACGCCGAACTCGCAGTGCTACGCAAGGTTGACCACTTCGCGACACCTGAGGCATTTGCCTTCATCGACGCCGCGCTGGAGTTCCTCGACGCTGCGCCGGGATGAGCGGGCCGGGATGAGCGGGCCGGGATGAGCGATCTCATCGACGAAGCCGTCGGCGCGCTGCGTCGGGGCGCCCTGGTGGGGATGCCGACAGAAACCGTCTACGGCTTGGCCGCGGATGCAGCGAATGAGGTTGCCGTTCGGAAGATCTTTGCCGCAAAGGGTCGCCCGGCTGATCATCCACTCATCGTGCACCTCGGGTCCGCTGATCAACTCGACGCGTGGTCGAGCGATGTACCACACAGCGCCTGCGTGCTCGCCGAAGCGTGCTGGCCGGGCCCGCTCACGGTGCTCGTGCCGCGCGCCGCGCACGTGCTCGACATCGTCACCGGCGGGCGCGACACGGTTGGGCTTCGCGTGCCCGCACACCCGATGGCGCTCGAACTCCTCGAGCGTTTCGGAGGCGGCCTTGCAGCGCCCTCTGCGAATCGTTTCGGACGGGTCTCTCCCACGACGGCAGCGCACGTTCGTGCCGATCTCGGCGATGCAGTGGATCTCGTGCTCGATGGTGGTCCCTGCCCAGTCGGCGTGGAATCGACGATCATCGATTGCACCACCACACCGCCACAGGTGCTGCGACCGGGGGGTATCCCCAACGAGGTCATTGCCCGCCTGCTCGACAACGACCTTGCGGCACCGAGCGGCGAGCGTCGGACCAGCGGCATGCTCGCAACGCACTACGCGCCGCGGTGCCGCGTCGAACTCGCAGACTCGTTGCGCAGTGCCACGAGGCGAGCCGAGCAACTCCAAACCGAGGGCATGCGCGTCGATGTGCTCGACCCCACCACTGATCTTGTCTCTGCGGCGCAACAGTTGTACGTGTGGCTCCGCGCCGCCGATACCCGCCATCTCGATGCGCTGGTCGCTGTGCTGCCTTCGGCAACAGGCCTCGGCCACGCGATCCGCGACCGGCTCACCAAGGCCGCAGGCCTCGGCTGACCGCGCGGCTCAGCCCAGTGCTCACGCAAACGCTCCCGGCTGGTTCAGCTGATGCACCCAAACGTCGCGCACCTCATCGAGAAGGGGTGCCCGGACCTCACCCACTGCAACCACCGTGAGGCTCACGGTCGAGGCCCCCGCGTCGGGTACCAGATCGAGCCGACACCAACACTCGCTCGGCTCGTACAGGTGCACCTCCAGTACGTAGGGAGGGTCATCCACGAGGACCTCGCCGATCCAGGAGGTCACGATGAGTAACGCCTCGAACGCCTCAGCGGGCAATGCGTCGATCACAAACGACGGCACATCGTGCTGGACTCTCCCCGTCAGAGGTCGACCTACACGGCGTCGGCCAGTTCGCGCCCCGCGTTCGGGTGCTTGTGATCGGTCATCGTCCGTAACCACGTTGGTGGACGACGGTGCCGTGTGCTGCGCGATGGGACGCCGACCGGTGAGATGACCCACTACCGCATCGAAGGCAGCGTTGAGCGCGCGCATGTCGTCGGCGTTGCCGCCTCGATCCGGATGATGATCGAACGCGAGTCGACGGCGAGCGACGCGGGCGTCGTTCACGGTCGCGTTGGCGTCGAGACCCAACACCTCGAACGGATCAGGCGTGGTCACGCCATACGGTCGCGGAGTCCGGCGTACGCACTACGCACAACGGCAGCAGCATCCGCAGTGGAAGCATCGGAGCGGGTGATTTGGTCGCAACCTCCCAGCCCCCACCGTGCAGCAACGATGGAGGGGTCGATCTCCTGCAGCACTGCGGCCGCCTGCACGCATGCGCCCGCAGCAACTGCCTCGGATGCTTGGGACACGAACACGTCGAGATCGCACAGGTCGGCGAGCACCTGGCGAAACGAAGCCGAGCGGCCGCCGCCACCCACCAGGATCACGCGCCGCACATCAGGCACGTGGGTACGGAGTGCATCGAGGCCATCGAGGAGCCCACACACCACGCCCTCAACGGCAGCTCGGGCGAGTTGCTCGCGGCTTGCATCAGAGCGAAGGCCCACCAACGAGCCAGTGGCCTTGGGGCGATTCGGAGTGCGCTCGCCGTCGAAGTACGGCAGCATCGTGACCCCACCCGAACCCAGCGGCGCTGCCAGCGCGAGCGCATCGAGACCAGCGTGGTCGACGCCGAGCAGACGGGCAATTGCGTCCGTGACCCGTGTCGCGTTGAGCGTGCAGACGAGCGGAAGAAACCGGCCAGCGGCATCTGCGAAGCCGGCGACAGCACCGCTTGGGTCCTGCGTGGCCTCGCCGTGGACCGTATACGCAGTTCCGGAGGTGCCGAGCGAAATTACGGCGTCGCCGGGTTGCAGGTTGAGCCCCAACGCCGCGGCCATGTTGTCGCCCGTGCCCGGCCCGACGACAGCGTGACCCCAAGTGCCAGCTGGCTCGAGTGGACCCAACACGTGCGGCACGACGTGGGACCAATTGCGTTCGGAGTCGATGATTGACAGCAGATCCCAGCAGTATTCGCCGGTGGCCGGCGACCAGTAGCCGGTGCCACTTGCATCACCACGATCTGTGAACATGGCACCGGCAAGGCGATAGGTCATCCAGTCATGGGGCAACAACACATGTGCGAGGCGCGCCCAGTTCTCTGGCTCGGTGCGGTGCAACCACGACAGCTTGGCGATGGTAAACGCGGCCACCGGCACGCTGCCGCACGCCGCCACCCAGTCGGCTGCGCCTCCTGGCAGCTGCTTGAGGAGCCACCCCGCGTCGGGAGCGCACTCGGTGTCGTTCCAGAGCTTCGCTGGCCTGATGACGTCGCCCGCTTCATCGAGCGCCACCATGCCGTGCTGCTGGCCGGCAACGTTGATCGCGGCCACGTCGGGAGCGCCGACCTGGGCCCATGCGTGCTCGAACGCCGACCACCACGCGGCGGGTTCCTGCTCGCTTCGAGGTGGCGTCGTGACGGGATGGCGTGCTGTGGCGCTGGCAACGATCTCACCAGTGTCGAGGTCACGAACTTCGACCTTCGTCGACCCCGAGGACGAGTCGATTCCAGCAACGTGAGGCATGCACCAACAGTAGTGGCACAAGCGATTCGGCACTAACGCCGACGGGGACCGGCCTGGGTGAACTGCGTGCCGGGCGGATCCGTTGCCCAATCGGCGGAACCATCCCAAACGTCGTCGAAGACCAGCTCACCGAGTGGGCGACGACGAACCGGGCCGTGCGATCCCTCTGGGCGACCGAGCGTGATGCACGCCGACATCGCCACGCCATCGGGGATCGACAACAGCTCGCGAAGCTCGGTCTCCACCATCTGATGCCACATCGTCAGTGCCCCGCCGTAGCCCAGCGCCCGAGCTGCGAGCAACAGGTTCTGACACGCCGGATACACCGATGCACCTTCGTACGGGTTGGGGTCACGGTGACGCAACATGCACGCGAGCACGACGACCGGCACCTGCTCGATGTGATCGACGTAGTGCTGCATCGTGGCGGCCATACGCGCCTTTGGCGTGTTTGGAGCCGCACCCGAGCCCTCCGCGTAGCCATCGTTGTGCAACTTGATCGCCCAACTCGCCCGGAAGGATCTGCCGAGCAACGCCTTGGCCTCCACGGCCCGCTCGCCATGGCGGAGCACGACGAAGCGAAATGGTTGCCGATTGCTCCCGCTTGGAGCGCGCGAGGCGTGCCACAAGATCGTCGCGAGATCGTCGTCGGCGACGGGTTCGTCGCGGTAGCGGCGGATCGCACGCGTGCTGGCCAGGCCGTCGAGTAGGGAGATCATGCGTACATTCTCCACCACCCGCTCAAGGTCATACGATCCATGCGTGCAACCGGCCAACAATGGATCGATCCCGACAAGCATCATCACCCATCGTTTGGTGCTCACTCCGCTACATCCCGACGATTCCACGGACATGGTTGTGGTGCTCTCTAACGCTTCGCTCTACGAGTTCACCGGCGGAGAGCCGCCCGATGTCGAGACATTGCGGCGGCGTTACGAAGCACAGGTGGCGGGTCCAGGTGACACGTCGCAGACATGGCTCAACTGGATCATCCGGCTCGGAGGTTCGCGCACGGCCGTCGGGTTCGTACAGGCCACCGTCGCCGGCGAGTCGGCAGACATCGCGTGGGTGATCGGCGCCGCATGGCAAAGCAATGGGTACGCCGCCGAGGCCGCCGCAGCGATGTGCCACTGGCTGCGCGGATCCGGCGTCAGGAGCCTCTGCGCATACATCCATCCCGACCACCTCGCATCCGCAGGGGTTGCGTCGTCATGCGGTCTCAGACGCACCGACCGGATCGACCCCGACGGCGAGTGCATCTGGACGAGCGATGCTTCCTAGCGGCCAGTGAAGTCGGGGGTGCGCTTCTCCATGTAGGCCGCAACTCCCTCGCGGAAGTCATCGGTACGGAACAACGGCAGCAACTGCAAGAAGACATGGTGCACGTTCTGCTCGAACGTCTCGGTCTCGGCGGCGCGCATCATCCGCTTGATCGCCCGCACGGCGAGGGGCGCGTTGGCAGCTATCTCGGCCGCGGTTTCGCGGGCCGAAACCGCTAAATCGGCGTCGGCGACAACGCGGTTGACGAGACCAAGCTCGAGCGCTTCGCCTGCAAGCAGGGTGCGTCCGGTAAACGCGATCTCGGCGGCTTTGGCGTAACCGACCATGCGCGGCAGCAACCAGGTGCCGCCGCTCTCGGGCACGATGCCACGCTTCGCGAAGCCGGGGTTCAGTTTGGCCGAGGTCGCCGCAACGCGTATGTCGCAGCCCAGCGCAATGTCGAGTCCGTAACCGGCAGCGCCGCCGTTGAGGGCGCAGACGGTGGGCGTGTCGAGATTGTGTAGCACGATGGGCGGCGCATTACGGATGTCGAACTCGCCCGGCGTCGCATCGAGCGAGCCCATGCCGCCGAGGCTGCCCTTGGGTCCGCTCATTTGCGCCGCAAGGTCGAGACCCGCGCAAAATGCGCGCCCTGCACCGGTGAGCACGATGCAGCGCACCTCACGATCACGGTCAGCATCGAGCAGACGGGCCGAGAGTTGGTCGAGCATTGCGCCGCTGATGGTGTTCATCCGTTCGGGCGCATTCAGGGTGATGGTCGCGATGTGATCGGCCACGTCGTACAGGACTTCGCTCATGAACGAAACGGTAGTGCGCTCGCTGCTCAGCCCATGGGTTGAACGTCGGGCTCGCCGCGCGCCTTGGCCACCATGCCAACTCCGGCGATCAGCAACGCGACCCCGACCCAACCGATGAACGCCAGGGTCTGGGAGAGCACGACCACGCTCAACAGCGCAGCAGTTGCCGGTTCGGCGAGTGTGAGCGTGACCACGGTGGGCACCGCCAGGCGCGCCAGTCCGTAACCGAACAATGCGTACGCGGCCGTCGTTGCCCCGAAGCCAAGATGCACTGCCACCAACACACCACGTGTCGTGGAGAGCCAGTGCAACGACTCGCTGAACAGCAGCGGTGACGTCACCAACGCTCCCACCGTGAACGACGCGGCCATCGAGTCGAGCGAGCCCAGGCCGTTGGCCATTGTCTGCTTGCTTGCTATCGAAAACACTGCGTAGGACAACCCTGCCAACAGCGCCGCCCCGACCCCCACAAGTGGCGCCGCACCGGTTTCACGGTGCCGTGCGAACGCCACCAACCCTGCGCCGACAGAGGCCAGCAGGGTGGCTCCTGTCCATGCTGCGCTCGGCAATCGGCGGACCCGAACGGCGTGCAACAGGCCAGCGAACACCGGTCCCGAGCCGAGTGCCACGAGCGTGCCGAGCGCAACGCCGGCACGCTTGGTGGCTTCGAAGAACCCGACCTGATACCCCGCGACACCCATACCTGCCACAACTATCGCGGCGAGATGCCGCCGCCACTGCGGCGACGTCTTCGATGTGAGCGCAGCGGCGAGGACCAGACCGAATGCTCCGACGGCCACGCGCACTGCACCAACACTCAGCGGGGAGGCGTCCTTCGGACCCAATGCCTGAGCCGTTCCGGTGGTTCCGAACAGAATCGCGGCGCCCAAAACGGCGAACACCGGCGCGCCTCGACCACGGGACAACCGCCCCGCACGACCCTGGTCCGCTGTGATCGACACGCCGATATTGAGGCACAACCAGAAATGGCACGCAAGTGTCTTGCCTACACTGGTGAGGTGACGTCGACTTCTGGGGGCCGATCATTGCGCGCTCCTGCTGTCGCGATATCGTTCGCCGTTGCGCGCGTGCGTGCACGTCCGTCGCGTGGGCTCGTCACCGGGTTGGGCATCGCCGTTGCAATCACGGGGCTGTTCGTCACGGCGGCGTCGCCGACCATCGCGGGTGATGCAACGCTGCGACGAGCATTGGAATCGATTCCGGCTGGCGATCGGAGCGTTACCGTTGCCGTCTCGGTGAACTCGTTGACGTCGCAACAACTTCGCGACATCGACCAACAGGTTCGTGCAACGATCCGAGCATCAGGGGTTCGCCAGCCCCGCGCTCAAGTGCAGTACCGCGCACTCGCATCATCGAGCGGCACCATCTTTCGCCTGGGCGGGGTCGACGACCTCCCCAGCGCAGTCACCGTTGTGGATGGGCGACTTCCTGCAACGTGCACACCACAGCGGTGCGAGGTGGTGCTCGCCTCTCCGGGGCCCGCAATCGACCTACAACCCAACCTTGGCATCGTGGTGGTCGGCAGAGTGTCGCTCACCGAGCCCACCGCATTCTCGGGTTCCTTCCTGCCCGATCCCGAGCAAGTGCTGTTACTGGGTGACGGGGTCGATGCCGTTGCCAGTATCGCGTCGTTGTCGCTCATCGGCAGATCGATGGGTTGGGTCTCGGCGATCGACGCGAACTCGCTTCGCCTCGCAGATCTCGACACCTTGCTCGCCGACGCCGCCCGCGCCACCAGAGTGTTCTCACAGGGGACCGTCTCGGTCGCGCTCCCCCAGAACGAACTGCGCGATGCGCGCTCGCGAGCGGAGACCGCGTCGAGTCGCGTTGCGATCGCAGCGGCCCAAGGGGTAGTCCTGCTCGTCGCCTTCGTTCTGCTCGCGGCAGCCACACAACGCCGACGTCATCTGACCGGCCGACGGCTTCTTCGCCAGCGCGGGGCGAGTCGATTCACGTGCACCGTTTTCACGGTGGCCGAAGCCACGTGGCCGGCAGTGATCGGCCTGGTACTGGGTATTCCAACAGGGTTCGGTGTTGCTGCAGCGCTCGCGCGGCGTTGGAATCTCGACGCGGCCGATCTCCTCGCACACACCGCGCGAGCAGCCGCATGGCCCGTGGTCCTCGCCACAGTGGTGCTCATCGTTGCGACATCACTGGTGATGATCTCCGACGCCGACAACGAGTCGGGTCGTCGTCCGTTACGGGCGTGGTGGCGCCCCACAGCCATCGACGGCCTCGGCCTCGGAGCGATCGTTACTGCCTCACTCGCGGTGGGTCGCGGCGCGACCACGCCCGCCGAACTGGTGTCGTCTGGCGACCCGTTGCTCGCTGCATTGCCGATCCTGGCAGCGATCGCGGTGGCATGGGTTGCTGTGCGCCTCGTTCCGTGGGTCGTGACCGGCGCGGCATACCTTGCCGGTTATCGGGCACCCCTTGTCAGCGCTTCCTTGGGAGAGGTGCGTCGTCGACCCACCTTGCCGCTCGCAACCGCGGGGTTCATTGCGGCGGCAACCACCCTTGGCGTCTTCAGTTTCGGGTATCGCTCGACACTGCAGGGCGGCGCCCACGACGAGGCCGCGTACGCAGTGCCCTACGATCTCACCCTCACCGAAGGCGCGGCGCTGGTACGTCCTGCGGCGTTGCAACCGGCTGCTGGGTGGCAGAGCATTGCACCCGGGGCCGTAGCGACCGACGTGCTCCGACGCGGCGGGTCCGTGCTCAGTAGCGGGCTGTCCAATGACACCGTCACGCTGGTGGGAGTCGATCCCCAGACGCTCACGAACCTGCGCGGCTGGCGCTCCGACTTCGGCCCGCCCAAGGAGTCGCTGCCGGGCCTCATCGCCAGCCACGGTGCGAGTGCGCCGATGGGGACCTTGATTCCCGTTGGTGCCAACGCTCTCGCCGTCGACGCATCGGGCGATCTCATGTTCACCCGAATCGACGTCGTGATCGAACGCGTCAACGGCACGTGGCACAGCGTTGCGACCGTGGACTCGTCCCGTTCACCATCGCATCCGTCGACGACCAGCGCTCTTGTCGCCGCGCTCGAGCCCGGCGATGCCGGTGGACGCCTGATCGGCTTTCGCCTCGGCCAGCTCGGCGAGGCATCGGACCGCATTCAACATCACACTGGCGAAGGCAACACGTCGCCCGACCAATTCACATCGACGGTCACGCTCGTGTCGGTGCAGGCCATCGCCAGTGGCACAGCCACCGCCACATCTACATCTACGGGATCGGACATTGCGATCGACTGGGGCGCGCTGCAATCTGACGGAGCTGACCTCACGCTTCGCGAATCGGGTCTCTCAATTGCGCTCCGACTGCAGGGTACGTCGGCGCTCGTGGTGCCCCGCCCCCCAGCAGAGGCCGCGGCAATACCCGCCATTGTCGATCCCAGTACTGCGTCGGCGGCGCAGAACGGACTGGTCACGATCGCGTTCCCGAACGAGGCGCGTTGTGTGGTCCGCGTGGTCGGTGTCGCCTCGGTGTTCCCCGGCGCCCCGCGCCGCTTTGCCATCGTCGACCGCTCGCTCGCGCAGCCCGCCCTCGATCTGCTCAGTCCCGGACTCGGCACAGCAAACGAGACGTGGATCGCAGTCGAGCATTCGAGAGACGTAGGCACGCCCGACACATTCGCATCCGCAGCGTTCGACACTGTCTCGGTTCAACGACGCGTTGCGATCGAGAACCGTCTACGCAGCGACCCACTCGCCGTGTTCACGCTCGGACTCTTCGGTATCGCCGCGTTGATTGCGGGCGCACTTGCGGCCGCGGCCGTGTATTTGTCCACTCTGGCCGAGGCGGCAGAGCAGGCGCCGCTACACCGCGCGCTCGCTGCCGACGGCGTGCGTGGATCGCGTCTCAGCCGGATGGTTCGTGCCAGCGCGCTCGCCATCATCGCCGCAGCGCTGCTGTTCGGCAGCATCGGTGCTCTGGTGCTGCTCCGCCTCGTCACCCGCATCATCTCGGTCACCGCCACCGCGACGGTGCCGGTACCCAGCCTTCTTGCCCGGCTGCCGTGGCAGGGGCTCGTCGTCGCGCTGTGCGTCGTGCTGGTTCCGTCAGTACTCGCAGCAACGCTGGCAGCACGCTCCGCACGCCGTGTTGCAAGCAGCGATCTCCTCAGGGAATTCGGATGATCGAACTCGACGACGTCTTCGTGCTCTATCCGTGCCTCGATCGTCAGGTGGCAGCGTTGCGCGGCCTCACGTTGTCGGTAGCTGCGGGCGAACGCGTGGTCATCGCCGGGCCGAGTGGCTCGGGAAAGTCAACGCTGGTGCGACTCATCACCGGTCAGGTGCGTCCCAGCGCCGGCATCGCCACCGTGCTCGACCACGACCTCGTCACAGCGTCACCCCAGGCCGTACTGGCACTCCAGCGCAGTGGCGTTGGCGTGATCACCCAGCACATGACGGCCAACCTCGCTGATGAACTCAGCGTGCTCGACAACGTGGCGATGCAATCACGGCTGTCGGGCAGCGCACGAGCGACTGCTCGAGCCAGTGCGCTCGAGATGCTCGCTCGACTCGGGGTGGACTCCCTTGCCATGCGTCGGCTGAGCACGATCAGTGCCGGAGAAGCCCAGCGCGTGGCCATCGCTGCTGCGCTTGCGCACCGCCCGCGTGTCATCGTCGCCGACGAACCCACCGGCGCGCTCGATCTCGCCAATGCCAACGCAGTGTTCGACCTCCTCGCCGAACTCTCCACCGAACTCGACGCGGCGTTGCTGGTGGTGTCCCACGACACCGGCGCCGCGCGCATCGGTCATCGAGTACTCGAAATTCGCGACGGTCGTCTGGGTTCGGAGACGATCCACGGAAGTCCGCAGCCGCGCCTGGTGGTCGACGACCGCGGATGGGTGCGACTGCCCGACGTGGCCAGGACGCACGCCGGCATCACCAATCGGGCCATCGTCGATTCTCCCGCCGACGCGCTGGCGCCGCACGACGCGACGGCGATCGTGCTGCAGGCCCCGGCAGGCGAAGCGAGCCGGCACATCGCCGAGCCGATCGCCCAAGCAGCCGCGTCCCACGAGATCCAAACAATCATCACCGCGGTCGACGTGTCCGTCGCCCTCGCCGACCGCACAACGGTCATTCTGGCGCCGACCTCTGTTCAGGTGAACACCGGCGAACTGCTGCTCATCACCGGCCGCTCGGGATCGGGCAAGACCACGCTGCTGAGCCTGCTCGCCGGATTCGCCGAGCCGAGCCTCGGCCACCTACAACGCGACCCGCTCACGCGCGTCGCGGTTGGCACCGCGAGTCTCGGCTTTGCCGAGAGCATGTCCATTCGGCACAACGTCGAGCTCGCCTGCACGGTGCGCGGCCAGCGCGTCGACCCTGCCCTCCACGACGCGGTTTCCGCGCTGTTGCACGATCTCGGCATCGACGAACTCGCCGATCGGCCGGTCGCCACGTTGTCGGGCGGTGAACGACAGCGCGCATCGATCGCCCGATCGCTTGCAAGCGACGCCGATCTGATCGTGCTGGATGAACCAACATCGCAGTTGGACCAGGCCCACGCTCACCAGGTGGCGCGCGTGTTGCTGGCGCACGCTCGGCGGGGCAGGGCCATCGTGTGCGCATCGCACGAACCCGAGCTCATCGCGGCTGCCGACCGCGTTCACCCGCTGGCCGGTTGAGCACTGTTCTAGGCTGCGCTCATGGTTCAACTCCGGTCCTTTGACGCCGCCGAGGTGGCAGCACTCGTCTCGATGGGCGACGCGGTCGCTGCCCTCCGCGAGTGTTTTGCGTTGCGGCCCAGCCACATCGCCCGGCAGGCGCACGCCGTCGCTGACGGCGAGTTTCTGCTCATGCCCGCCGTCGACGCGAGCACCGCAGGTGTGAAGCTGATCATGGTGCAACCGAAGAATGCTGCTCGTGGTTTACCGATCATCCAGGGCACGTACGTGTTGTTCGACGCCGAGGCCGGCCACGCCATCGCGCTCCTCGACGGCGCCGCGCTCACCACGTTACGCACGCCGGCAATCTCGGCGGTCGCCACCGATGCAATGGCCCGAGCAGATGTACGCACGCTCGGTATCGTCGGATCTGGCCCGCAGGCACTGGGTCACATCGACGCAATGCTCTGCGTTCGTCCCGATCTCGCCGAGATCGTGCTCGCCAGCCGCACTCGCGACAACGCCCAGCATCTGGTCGATGACATCGTCGCCCGATCGGCGCTGCCCCACGGTGTCTCCATCTGCGTGGGCGACTACGCACAGGCCGCCGAGTGCGACATCGTGTGCACAGGCACCCGCGCTATCGAGCCCATCATCGATGCGTCGATGGTCCGACCGGGAACCCACATCAACGCAGTCGGCGCCTATCGCACCGACATGCGTGAGTTGTCGACCGACCTTGTCGCCGCGTCACGCGTCATCGTCGACGACATCGAGGCCGCACACCACGAAGCGGGCGACCTCGCCCTTGCCGTCGCTGACGGCGGATGGTCGTGGGACCGAGTCGCCGGTGACCTCGCAGCTGTGTCTGCTGGCAACGTGCACCGTTTGACGGGCACCGAGATCACGTTGTTCAAGAGCGTCGGGTTGGCCGTGCAAGATCTCGTGATCGCGCGCCGAGTTTGTACCGCTGCGGGCCTGCTCTGATCGGAGTCTTCACGCTACGGTAGTTGGCGTGACGAAATCAGTGGTGGTGGTTGGCGGCGGGCTCATCGGTCTGACGACAGCGTTGTTGTTGAGCGAGCGTGGGGCCGAGGTCACGGTCATCGATCACGGCCCCATGGGTGGCGGCGCAGCCCGCGGAAACGCCGGCTTCATGTGCACCACCCTGCTCGAGCCACTCGCCGCGCCTGGTGCGTTCAAGTCGGCGATCTCCTCGCTGAACGATCCGACGCGTGCGCTGCGTGTGCACGCCAGGGCCCTACCGGGCATGGTCGGCTGGGGTATGCACTTCGCTCGCTCGTGCACAAACGAGCGCTACAACAGCGGCCGCGTGTCACTCGCCAAACTCAACCGACGTGGCCCCGAGGCACTGGCGTTTCTCGGAACACTCGGCGTCAACGTGCAGCTCGATGGTCAATTGGTGGTCCCCTTCCACGACCCGGCAGTTGCCGCCGACTACCTCGCCCGGCTCACGCCGATGGCCGACTTTGGCGTCACGCTTCCATCGGGAATGCTCGACGGCGACGAACTGCGCAAAGTTGTCCCGGCGCTCACCAACCACGTCACGGCGGGTTACATCGTGCCCAACGATCGTTCCATCGACCCACGCGTCTTTGTCGACTCGCTCATCGCAGCGTTGCGTTCGCGTGGCGTGACCCTCATCGAGGACGCACCCATCACCTCGGTGGGACACGCCAACCGGCGAGTCAACTCCATCACCACGACGAAGGGCACGTTTGTCGTCGATGAGATTCTGCTGTCCGCAGGAGCAGGATCACGGCTCCTGGGTCGGCACTTTGGACTCCGCATTCCTATCGTCCCAGGTCAGGGATACAACGTTGGTTTGCCGATCAGCGCCGGGCTGCCGAATCCCGTGATCTTCGAAGAGGCCCATGCGGTGGCAACGCCGTTCAAGGATCGCATCCGCCTCGGCGGCACGATGGAGTTCGATGGCGACACTCCTCG
>JANYCT010000045.1 GCA_025360105.1 Actinomycetes bacterium
GACCTTCGGGTTATGAGCCCGACGAGCTACCGAACTGCTCCACCCCGCGTCGTGGTGTGCCGATACCGTACCTACCAGATCAGCGCCTCGCAACCCCCTATGATTGGGCGTGCATGGGTCTCTTCAAACGCAAGTCGGCAAACGATCTCAATGACATCGCTATCCTGCGTGCAGAGATGACCGACATGCAGTCGCAGCTCGACGCAACGACGCGGTTGTTGGTGAACCGCACGAGCTCTTTCGATCAAGTGACCCAGCGCATGGCCGATGTCGACGACCTCAAGCTTCGGATTGCTCACCTTGACGCAATCAGCGACAAGCTTGACTCTCTCGAAAGTGTGAACAGCCAGCTCGCCGAACTGTCGGAACGTGTCGCCATCAGCGCAGTCGATGCCCGGCAAGCCAACGACCAAGCTGCCACCCTGCACGAGAGAATCTCGAACGTGTCTACCGAACTTGCAAATCAGCTCGGCGAGCTCAGCCGTGAGATTGACGGTCTCAATGGCCGCCATGCGGTTCCGTCGGCCTCATCCATGCCACCCCCACCGGCGCCATTGTTCGAATCGGCGCAGGCGGTGCCCCCGGAACTGGTGGATCAGCTCCGCAGCAGCCAAGTGAAGTTAGCCAACGAGCAGGCCCGCTACGAGATCGCGTTCCGCCAGGATCTGGCGATGCTGGCCGAGCAGGTGAAGCGCAGCCTCACCGAGCCCAACTCCGATCAGGCTGAGCCCTACAACACGTACTAACCGCCGGACTTGATCGCCTTGAGCGCCTGCTCGATCAGCGCCCTCGCCTCGCCCTGCTTCGACTGGTATGTGGCGAAGTCGGCCGGCTTCTGTGCCAACGCGGCATCGGCCTCGTCGAATAACTTCTGCGCCTGATCGAGCAACTGCGCAGGCGTATCGGTGCCGGTCGTCGGCGGCACGGTGCTGCCGGTGTCAGACGGCGTGGTGCCGACGCGATCGCCGACCTCGCCGCTAAACGACGGGAACAGCTTCTTGAGCGCACCGGTGAGCGACGAATCGATCACGGCCTTCGCGTTGTACGACACGATCATGAACCGGTACTCGGCAAGGTTGTCGCCCACCACATAGAACGGGCGCACGTACAACAAACCATCACCAACGGGCACGAGTTGCAGATCACCGAACCGAACCGTCGAGCCCTGCTGGTTCAGCTGCGTGATCGTCTGGGAAATGATGCTGTCGGTCTCGGCATTGTTGGCCACGACGGTGGGCCCATCGACGGTGGCCGTCAGCGAATACGCGGTGAGCTGTCCATAGGTGGCCGGGTCACTGGACGCGACCATGAACGACTGCAACTCGGTGCGGGTGTCGTCTTTGGAGTACGGCACGAACGGTCGCAGGATCGAAAACGTTGGATCGGTGCCGGCTCCGGGCTTGTGGAACATGGTGTAGTAGGGAATGAAACGTTGAGATGTGCTCTCCACAGACGCCGCACCTGCCGCCGTCGGCGCGTCGGTGGTCTGTGTAAGCGATGAAGACACCTTTGTGTTCGGCGATGACGCAGGACCTTGCGCGACGCTCCAGGCACCGGTGCGCTCGAAGAACGCCGACGGCTCGAGTTGATAACGGGCATAGGCAGCCGTCTGGATGCGGAACAGGTCCTCGGGGTAACGCAGATGATCCTTCAGCCCGGCGGGCATCTTCGAGGAATCGACGAACAGGTTCGGGAACGCCCCACTCCACGCCTTCAGAATGGGGTCGGCCTTGTCCATTGCGTAGAACGTGATACTTCCGTCGTAGGCATCGACCACGACCTTCACGCTGTTGCGCACGTAGTTGAACGTGTGGTTGAGACCGCTCGTGGAGTCGAGTTGGCTGAGATCTGCATCTTGCGCGTACGGGTACTGATCGGTTGTTGTAAATGCATCAATCACCCACAGCGCCTTGCCGTTCAGCGCAACCGCATATGGATCATTTTCAAAGTGCAGAAACGGAGCGAGCTTCTCGGCACGATCGCGAACCCCTCGCACCCACTGCAACCGGGAGGTATCCGTGATCGACTTCGAACCCCACAGGCTGTAGTCGAAGAACGACAATGCAAAAGCGAACCGACGAAACGTCGAGTTCAGCTGCACGCCGCCGTCTCCGGTGTAGGGCTTGGTCTCCGAACCCTGGCACGGCTTCTCGGTGGTGTTCGTGTTCGTGACCGCAAACCCGGTGATCTCCGGGCTGTAGTACAGCTCGGGGTGGTCCAGCGGGAGCTGTGAATAGATGGGACGATTGTTGCCCTGCACCTGGCTGGCGGGCGCAACCACGAGACCGCAACCATGGGTGGCGATGAGGTGCGTACCCTGCCACGAGGTGTTCGCCACATTCTTCAGATCGAGCTCGCGGGCCGCCACTAAGGCCTGTTGCACGCGCCCGTTCAGTTTGTAGCGATCCACGTCGAGATCGCGGATAGCCAGACCAGCCACCTGCCCTTCGTCGAAGGTGAACCGGCGCAACATGATGCTCGGGTCGAGCAGACGTGAATCGCTCACCGGCGCAAGGTCGGCTTGCACCTTGGCCGCAGTGAGATCGTTGAACGTGATCGGAACCGTTGTGACCTTCGTGATACCCAGGGCATCGCGCGTGGCCTCGATGTTGCGTGCGATGTAGGGCGCTTCTTTTTCCTTCTCGTTGGGCTTTACTACCAGTGCTTGGATCACGGCCGGGTAGATGACGCCGCCGAACAGTGCGATGACCACCCACAGCGCGCAGGCCACCAACGGAATACGCCACGACCCAGTGCGAATGCTGTAGAGAAACAGCGCCGCAACGAGCAAGGCAATGAGCATCAGCAACAACACCGCTGGAAGTTGTGCCTTCAACACCGAGTACAACGCACCCTGCACGAAGCCGCGTCGCTCGGTGGTGAGCTGATAGCGCTCGAGCCAATAGCCACCCGCACGCAGCAGCGCCAGAACCGAGAGCAGCACCGCGATATGAGCCTTGGTGGCACGACGCACCTTCGGCATCGGCGGCGCAATCACGATGCCTCCGCTCAGCACGTGCGCTGCGACCGTCACCAACAACACGAGCAACACCGCGAGGAACAGCCAATCGAACAAGAACACGAGGAAGGGCAACCGGAAGATGTAGAAGCCGATGTCGGTAGAGAACTGCGGGTCGTTCTTACCGAAGTTCACGCTGTTGCGGAACAGCAACCACTCCTGCCAATGACCCGACGCGGGCACTGCCACCATCAGGGCGAGAACAGCGCACGCAACAACGCGTACGAGCCGCATGCGATGACCGAACAATTCTTGGAATCGCATAACTGCTGGATGGGTGTCGCCGCTGAGCGCAGTGGGCGCAAGACGATCGGCGATCAGCAAGTTGAGCACCGCGAGCAGCGCGAACAGCACTGCAAACAGGGCAAACAGGAAGAGTTTCGAACCGAGAATTCCCCAGAACACATCGGTTCGGCTCACGCTCTCGTGCCACAAATAGTCCACATAGAAGCCCGCAATCGCCCGCGACGCGAGCAGGAGCACGACAAGAACAACAGCGGTGATGATGAGCACCATCCGGCCCCGGTCGCCGAAACGGCGTTGGCGGCGGAGGCGGCTGGGAAGGTCTGCGGGGTCTCGCACGAGGCGAGGCTAACGGGGCGCGACCGTGAGTGCGCCGCGGTCGTAGGCAAGACGCACAATCTCTTCGACATGCTCGTCGATGCGATGGGTCTTCCATTCGCGGTAGAGCGACCGCACCTCGGTAGCGAGTTCACTGTTCTTGCCAGCCGACTTGTCGATGCAACGCACCAAACGCTCTCGCAGCGGGGCAACAATGTTGTTGGTGACGGCGTCGATCGCAGGGCGCACGATGGCGGGATTGCGACCGTCTTCTCCACCGCCAGCACCCGCCAACGCTGCTGCCGCAAGATCGGCTTCGACCGCCGCGGCATATCGGGCTGACTGATCGGCCTCCCACGGCAACAACGCATCGAGCGTCTTCACCGGTTCTTTGCGACGCAGCGTGTCGAGCAGTTCGTTCTGCTCGTCGGCAAGCACCCGCTTGAGCTTGCGCGAGGCCGACAGAATCAACGGCACGACGGCCTCGTCGACGGTGTCGACACCGGATTCGGGCGCACCGGACTCTTCGTCGGAATTGGGGGTTGCGAAAACATCGGCGGCCGCGGTGGCATGCACCACCTCGGTGGCACGCAACGCGATGGCATCGGCCCTCGCCGCGCGCAGGCGGGCGAACAGATCGTCGACCGCATGCTCTGGCGCGGACTCGGCGTCGTCGTTGGGAGCGGTCTCAAGGTGGCTCTCGGGCTGGTCGACCTCGCCGGCGAACAGCGAGACCACTTGCGCGGGCTCGCGATCATCGTCGTCATTCGAATCGTCGTACGGCGCCGGTTCAGGCAACGACACCACGGTGTCATCACGATCTTCAACGACGTGCAGGCCAATCACTCGACCCTGGTCGTCGACCTCGGCCTCGATGTCGATCTCGATCTCTTCTTCGATGATCACCTCAGTGATTTCTACCGTCATCATCTGGGGTGCGCCATCATCGTCGGGCTCGTCGTCACGCTCCGGCTGCATGTACATCGTGGCCGACGGCATCATGATCGGCACGGGGCCGGTGGTGGGCTGCAGGTTCACATACTCGTTCGGCTCGCCAAGAGGCGTGAGCTCGGCCATCACCTCGACCGCAGCGATGCGCGACCGTTCGAACGCCTGCAGCAGGCGGTCGCGTCCGTGGATGAGTTGCTCGATCTGCTGGCGGGCGAGTTCGCGACGGCGTGCCAGTTCGCTGAGCACGCGCTCGCGATACGCACGGGCCTCGTTGACCATATCGCGGCCCTGCTGCTTGGCCATCTGTAGCTCGGCCTCAGCATCAGAAGACGCGTCCTGTCGGCGGCGCGCGGATTCGATCTCGGCCTCCTCGCGCAGGCGTTGGGCCTCGTCGGTGGCCTCACGCAACAGGCGCGCGCTGCCGTCCTCGGCCCGTGTTTTGATCTGCATTGCGGCTTCACGCGCGGTCTGCAGGATGCGCGCTGCCTCTTCGCCGAGCAGGCGGGTTGCTGTGTCCTCGTCGATGGTGGCCACGTTCGACACGCGGGGTTGCTGCGCAGTGCGCAGCTCGCGCTCGAGGAAACGTTCGCGCTCTTGCAGACGAGCGAGTTCGGCTGCGACCATTCGAAGAAAGTCGCGAACTTCTGCCTGATCGAAACCTCGCCGTGAGCTGGAGAACTGCGCGGACGAGACCGATGCCGCCGACGACGGGTCCGGGCGCGAGAAGGAAATGGCCATTGGTGCGAATCGTAGGACGGTTCGGTGCTCAAGTGGTGGCATCCCCGTGTCGGGGCTCGGCCACAGTGGTCATGCGGATCACACCGCGGGCTTGAAGTCCTTGCCAGGTGTGCCGAGATCGTTGCCGTTACCGCCGAGCTTGGTGAGTGCGGCCAGCGCTTCGTCGATAGTTGCAACCGGAATTATCTGGACCTTGTCGCCCACGACGGCGCGGGCAGCAGCAATTTCAGCATCGGACTGTGCGGCGGGCACCAGGAAATACTTCGTGCCGGTCTGCTTCACTGCGGAGGCTTTCTGCGGTAGTCCGCCGATCGCGCCCACCTTGCCGTCGGTGTCGATGGTGCCCGTGACGGCGACCTGCTTGCCTCCGGTGAGCTCGCCAGGGGTGAGCTCGTCGATCAGCGTGAGCGTGAAGGCCAGTCCGGCCGATGGGCCGCCGATGCCGTTGGTGTCGATGCTGACCTTGAACGGAGGGTCGCCGACCTCTGTGGTGTCGAATGGGTAGAAACCGACGATCACCTTGGTGGGGTCATCTGGCGCAGCGATCAGTTCGATCGAGCCCTTCTGCACCCCAGTGACGCCGGGCCGTTTGTATTCGACGTCCACCATGTCGCCGGCCTTATGTCGTACGAGCACGCTGCGCAGATCGTCGAGTACCTTCACCGGCGTGACGTCGAGGCTCACGATTTCGTCGTCGGCCTTGAGCACCTTGCCAGACGGTGCCTCCTGCTCGCACGCCGTGCCATCGGCGTTCGCCTTGAGGCAGACGATCTGATCGATGACGATATTGCCCGGCTTGAGCTCGATCGGGAACCCCAACTTGGTCAAGGCAACATATTCAGCCGACTGCTTGGCGGACACCATCTGGCGGCGACCGCGGATGGTCTGTTGTTGCGGGGTTCCGTTGCCGTAGATGTCTTGATAGGTAAGCAGATGAGTGTCGTTGTCGTTGCGGAACATCAGCCACGAGAGCAGCGACAGTTGCGGCTCGCGAATGGTGACGAAGCGTAGGGTGCCTGTGGCCGGATAACGGGTGACGCCCGACAGAGTGAGGCGGCCCGCGACCCCTTCGGCATCGGCGGGCACAATGGCGTACGGGCGCCGAATCGATGAGAACCGTGACGCCGTGAACGCGGCGGAAAGCACGACCGCGAGCAGCGCGGCAAACCCGATGCCGACGAGGGGCAGCGCCCAGATCCGGTGCACCCGCTTGGGCGCGACGCCGACCACCTGTGTCACGGTTACCATCTCTTCTTGCGTGTCGGTCACTGAATTCACCACCCGTGCCGCCTGGCTGGTCGGACTTGCCATGCTTGCACTCTTGAGCCTCGGATGGCGAAAGACTGCCAGAGCCGCGCCCAAAGTTCCACGCGGGCGTCGCGCGTCGCGCCCGGGCACTGCGGTCACCGAAGTCGCCGTGCCGTCCTACCGGCGGGCACCCATCTGGAGACGACTCTGGGCATTGACCACCGCAAGCGCACTGTCGGTGCTCACCGGTGCGATTATTGCGATCGTTCTTGCGGTGGGCGTTTCGTGGGGTGTCACCACGCTGTCGGACATGTTGAAGCGATGACCTTGGCATCGCACACATTGACCGCCCAACGCAGGCGAATCGTCGCGCTCGCCGGGCATACCGGCGACCCCGATACGGCTCGGGCCGGGCTCCTCGATCCCGAACCGGCCGTGCGTGGCACCGCCTTGGGAGCCTTGCACCGCTTGGGCGCGCTACGCGTCGACGAACTCCGCGCAACCTTTCACGACGAGGCAGCAACCGTACGCCGGCGCGCAGCCGAGGTAGCCGCCAACTACCCGAGCGTGTCCCTGATCGAGTTGCTCGACGATACCGATAGCACGGTGGTCGAGGTGGCGGCGTGGTCGTGCGGCGAGCACGAGGTGGTGCCCGACGACGTACTCGCCAAGCTCATCGCGCTCGCCGCCACTCACGACGACGCGCTCGTGCGCGAAGCCAGCATCGCTGCGCTCGGCGCTATCGGCGATGGCCGCGGGCTGCCGGCCATTCTTGCCGGGTGCGCCGACAAGCCTGCGGTACGTCGTCGCGCTGTTCTGGCGCTCGCGCCGTTCGATGGCGCCGAAGTCGAGGCCGCACTCGAAGCCGCACTCGTTGATCGCGATTGGCAGGTCCGTCAGGCCGCAGAGGATCTCACCCGCTGACCCGACCTTGCGGATTCACGCGAGCAATGCCGCTGATTCAGGCATGAGTTGTCTGCTGTGGGCGCGACGCGAGTGCATCATGATGAAGCCAACTGCGATCAGCACGAGCATCGTGACGAACACGTCGAAGATGAACACCTGCCGCGCCTGCGTGTGCACCAGCGTGCACGCCTCGCGGGTATAGGCCAGGGGCTTCGAAACAGCGGGCAGGGGCGAGTTGTCGCGAGCATCGCTGCGGAACAGGCTGTTGCACGTCACGGTCTGAGACGTCCACACCCCTTTGCTGTTGATGCCAACAGGAATCGCATCGTTCAGCGGACGCAACGCCCACAGGAACAGTACGCAGAGGAACCACACGATGATCCCAACTGCTGTGCCGATGAGGAGTCTGCGTGCTTTGTTCGACACGTCGCAAGCATACGGCGTGCAGATTGGCGACGGCGCTCGGTGGTGACGACGGTCGATAGCGATGGGCGGGACGGCTTGCCGAGCGGCCAGACCCAGCGGATGCATCGCTCCTCAACCGACCGTCATTCAGATGCTGGTCGCGTCCTACTTCGTTCCGACAATGCACCGCGCCATGCCCGGCACCGGCACAAGGTCGTCCTTCTCGAACGCGCTGACGTATCCCGGGGCGGCGCACCGAAACATATTCGGCTTGTGTGGGTCGGGGGGCGCTAACGCGATCTCCATCGCAATTGCCTGCATCACAATCGACGTCCATGGGTTGTCATCGGGCTTGACTCACACCGACGCGCAGAGACGTCCGCCGGGCTTGAGCACGCGCACGAACTCTGCAGTCGCCTTCCCCAGATCCGGAAAGAACATGTACCCGAACCGCACGGAGACGCCATCGAACGTGGCGTCATCGAACGACAGATCGTCGGCACTGCATACCCTCGTCTCGATATTGCTGATTCCCTGAGCATTGGCTCGCCGCTCCGCTATGTCGAGCATCTCGCCCGCCAAGTCCGTGAGTATGACGCGGCCATTCGAGGCCAGCTTGGCGATGCTCAAACCCGGCTCACCGGTGCCCGATGCAATGTCGAGATACTGACGATCGTCCGCGATGTCGAGACGCTCGATCATCGCTGCGCTCACCGGGCCGAGCTGAGCCATGATGATCGAGTCCCACTTCTCCCAGCCCGCAGAGGGCCCGGCCCACGCGACCCGCTGACGGTCCCGTATTTCATCGGCGCTCGGCATTGACGCCGTCAGCCCTGGAACTGCCGGAAGTGGGAGGTGCGCAAGATGTCGCCTCTGTTCACGCATCAACGATCTCCAACCGGATGCGCTTGTTGCCCTTGCCCTTGTTCTCGGTCTTGACGACGCGGATGCGGCCGACCTCGCCAGTGGAACGCACATGGGTTCCACCATCGGCCTGTTTGTCGAGGCCGACGATGTCGACGACGCGAATCTCCGACACTGCCTCAGGGATCATGTTGACCTTTGTGCGGATCAGATCTTCGTCGTGCACTGCGGTATCGCGGGGCAGGAAGCCCACCTCGATCGGCCGATCAGCCGCAAGTTCGGAGTTGACCAAGGCTTCGACCGTGACGGCAAAACCCTCGGGCAGCGGGTCGAACTCGAAGTCCATCCGCGCGCTCAGCGGCTCCATGTTCCCGCCAGTAACCGGCACGTGCCACTCGTTCCAGATCACGCCGCACAACACGTGCAACGCCGTGTGCGTACGCATGAGCGCGTGCCGGCGCGGCCAATCGACGACACTTTCGACCGAGGCGCCGATATCGGGCAACGCTTCGCCAACCACGGTGTGCCACACCACACCATCGTTCTTGCGAACGTCGGTGACGCTGAGTCCAGCAAGCGTTCCGGTGTCGTGGGGTTGGCCGCCACCGGTTGGATAGAACGCAGTCCGATCTAGAGCGACCGCGTTGTCACGGATGCCCACCACGGCGGCGGTGAAGTGTTGGAGATACGCGTCGCGCAGGTACAGCAGGTCGGTTTCCATGACTGCAGTCTGGCGCATCGGCCACATGGCTATCGTGTGGCCGATGACCGAACCCGCTGCTGGCGACTCTGCGAGCGCTTCGCCGCGTCCGGGCACCAAGCACACCTGGCGCACCAAAGCGCTGCGAGCGGCGGCATCGCTGAAGGCCGAGTACCAAGCGGGGAAGGCCGGCGACGAATCACCGGCCGCGCCCATCTGGCCGACCGCAAAGGAACAACTCGATGCCGTCGTGAAGATGCTGACGTCGGCGAGGTCATCGCCGCCTCAGATCGCACCGACCGACGCCGAGCTCGATGCCGACGCCGCCGAGGTGGCCGTGGCACTCCGCGGGGTCGATTGGGCGAGTGTCCGTTCCACCACTGCAGAACGCACGGGTGGTGCCCGGCGGGCGATGCGCGAGATGGCCGATCAGGTGGATTGGACAAAGGCGCAACCGGTGGCCGCGCAGGTATCGAGCGCGTTGATTGCAGCCGTGGCCTCGGGCCAGATCGGCGTGGGCGGCCGGCTGGGATCCACAGTCGCGCGGGCCATCGTGGATCAGGGCGGCCTCGCCCAACGTGTGGCGGCGAACCTCAATGAAGAGACCACGCAGATGCCCCCCGACTTCCGTCAGGTGATCGATTCCACCGCCACAGAGACCTGAGCCCCAACGCCTGCAGGCGACCTCTGACGGTCAGCCGAAACAGATGTCGACGAGTGATTCAAACGCCGCTTCGTCAATAGTCACCTGCAGCACACCATCGACGCGCTTTATGTCGAGCGTGGGGCAAAAGATCGAATGGTCGCCAATGAAGAAGTGAGGCGAGCCGATGACGCCACGCTCGCGTCCCTCGGCGTATTCCGCCAACGCAACGTCGACGTCGACTTCGGCGCTGAGGCCGTGGCGTTCAGCCACTTCGGCGAGCACCGCTGCGTCGCTCACGTCGACACCCTGTTCGAACAACAGATTGCGCAGTTCCATCGCCACGGCCTCACCCGTCGCGTCATCAATCGCATAAGCCTGCGATGTGAGCGCGAGACCCGGTAGTGAGCTGGATGGGAACGCATTCACGTCGAAATTGCTGAACAGTCCATCGCCGACCTGCGGCACGATCTCATCGATCTCCTCGCCGATGAAATGCGCATCGACCGGCTTGCCGTTCACGAGTTCGAGCGGCCAACTGCGGATCTGCAGATGCACATCATCGCGGCCGAGGGCGCCGCGTCGCGCGATCAGCCGGGTGAGACCGATGTAGGCGAATGGGCACACGACGTCTGCATACACGACCACTGTTGCCATACCCCCGAGCGTATCGACGGAGACGGCGAGCGACCTCGTTACGACACGTCCCACAGGTGATGGATGGGATCGTGCAGCAAGTATCGGGCGAACGAATCGACTGTGAACTCCGCGCCGTCGCTGCGGAAGCCGCGCCTGGCCCACTGCGCGCCGGCAACGGTGTCGAACCGGTCGGCCAGACGGGCACCGGCCCAGGTGAGCGCGTCGCTGACTGCGCCGGGATCCTGCGTGGCGTAGTCGGACTCGACCGCCGTTTGATCCTGGTCCCAGTTCTCGAAGCGCGGATCGTCTTCGGTCAGCATCAGCTCGAGCCGCCGATCGAACAACTCGAACACGTC
>JANYCT010000070.1 GCA_025360105.1 Actinomycetes bacterium
TGCGGATCAAGGTGGTGAGACGGTTCCGCGACTCGATATAAGCGACGTCGTAGAGGACCTCACATCTCGGCTCAGCGGTCGCACTCGGCGACACGACGGCCGGTACGGGCGCAGGATCTGGAGCAGGGACTGGAGCAGGGACTGGAGCAGGGAAATCAGACATTCGCGCCTCCGTTTCCGTGACCACAACGGCCACGCTTCGACGAACCCTATTCCACAGTCCCACCGCGCATGGTTGATGCATCGAACGCTCGAGTGCGGGGAGTGACAGAATCGCGCGGATGCCTTCCCCTGGTCGACTCGCTCGCCTCTGCCCGAGGCCCCGCCATCTGGCCGAACTCGGCGGCGAGTTCGCACCGTCGCACCCCGTCGTGCGTCGCGTCACTGATCTCCCCGCGCAGGGTTACCGACTCGTGGTCGACGCAGACGGCACGCGCATCGACGCCCGCGACGATGCGGGCGAGCACTACGGTCGGCTCACACTGGCGCAACTCGGCACGCCGTCACCGGGGGTGATAATCGAGGACTGGCCCGACCTCGCAGTGCGCGGCGTGATGCTCGATGTCAGTCGCGATCGCGTCCCGACCATGCAGTCGTTGAAGTTCCTCATAGAACGCCTCGCCGGCTGGAAGCTGAATCAGCTACAGCTCTATCTCGAGCACACCTTCGCGTACGACGGTCACAACGAGGTGTGGCAAAACGCCAGCCCATTCACCTCCGATGAGATCCGCGAGATCGACGCTTACTGCAAACCGCGTTACATCGAACTCGTCGCAAACCAAAACTGTTTGGGGCATGCCGAGCGCTGGCTGCGCCACTCGCGCTATCGACCGCTCGCGCTCAGCCACACTGGATTCGACTTCATAGGTCTCCGCCGAGGACCAACCACACTTGACCCCTCGAACCCTCTTGCGTTCCAATTCGTGGAGTCACTGTTGAACGAGCTGCTTCCGTGCTTCAGCATCCAACGGGTGAACATCGGCATGGACGAGCCGTGGGAGCTGCCAGCGGATCGCATCCACGATTACGTGGAGTGGATGCAGCGTCTCTGCGACCTCCCGATCCTGCGCGAACGCGAGGTAATCGTGTGGGGCGACATTCTCGCTCACCATCCCGGCGTTCTGGGCGAACTGCCCGACAACGTGGTCGTCGCCGACTGGGGTTACGAGGCCGACCATCCGTTCGACAGCCGCACCGCCACCCTCGCCGCAGCGGGTCGCCAGCACTGGGTCTGCCCTGGAACATCGAGTTGGCAGAGCCTGCTCGGCAGGACCACCAACATGCGCGCCAACACCATCGGCGCGGCACGCGCTGCCGGCACCAGCGGCGCAACGGGACTGCTGATGACTGAGTGGGGTGATTGGGGGCACCATCAGCCCGCCGCAGTGAGCCTGCCCGGTTTTGCGTTCGGTGCCGCAATGTCATGGTGTAGTGCCACGAACTCGGACATCGATCTCGCCGAAGTCACCGACTCAGCGGCTGTCGCTCTTGGTGATGTCTACCTCGCCACGGGAGCACAACGCCCGAACTGCTCTGCCTTCGTTCGCCACCTCTATCTCCCCCAAGCACGCGTGCGCCACATCACTCACGACGAACTTGATGCCGCCCGCGCGTGTATCGATACCGGTATCCGCAAGCTCGAAGCGCGCACCGATGCCGATGCTGAAGAACTGCGCTGGGCCACTGACGTGGTGCGGCTTGCACTCGACGACGCAGAGGCTCGACTGCAGGGCGACGGCACCCTGGCATCGATCACTGCCGACCGTCGCGTCGGATTAGCCGACGCCGCACTCGATATCGAGACGCGCCACGCCGAGCTCTGGCCACGACGCTCTCGACCCGGCGGCCTCGCCGGGAGCCGACGGTGGTTCACGCGTCTGCGCGACGGATACGTGGCGGGCGCAGTGCCTACTCGTTGGCCGTACCCGGAAGTGGACCTCAGCGACGGAGAAGCCGAATGAAACCAAATCTGCCCGGCACAATGCGAGCTGTGATGCTCACCGGTCACGGCGGCTTTGACCAGCTCGAGTATCGCACCGACGTCGCCGTGCCGTCTGTCCGCGAAGGTGAAGTGCTCATACACATCGGCGCTGCCGGAATCAACAACACCGATATCAACACTCGTATTGGCTGGTATACCGACAGCGTGTCCGAGGGCGACGACGCCGGATGGACCGGCGCGTCGTTTACCTTCCCCCGCATCCAAGGCGCTGATGGGTGCGGCATCATCGTTGCAGTTGGCAACGGCGTGGCCACATCGCGGTTGGGCGAACGCGTGCTGATCGAACCGGTCTGGCGCGAGCCCCTCGGTTGGGCCCCCTTCGAGGCGTTGTACTTCGGCTCAGAGCGAGATGGCGCCTTTGCCGACTTTGCTGCGGTGCCGTCAGTGCATGCCCATCGCATCGACTGCACGCTCACCGACACGGAGCTGGCTTCGTTTCCCTGTGCCTACTCGGCCGCTGAGAACATGCTCAGCCGCGTGTCCCTCGGCGCCGGCGAGACGGTGCTCATCACCGGCGCCTCGGGAGGCGTTGGCTCAGCCGCTGTTCAATTGGCCAAACGCCGAGCGTGTCGCGTGGTCGGCATAGCCGGGGCAACCAAGCTCGACGAACTCGCTTCGCTCGGGGCCGACTGGTGCATCGCGCGCGACGATGATCTGGTTGCAGCACTCGGACGCGATGCAGTTGACGTGGTCATCGACGTCGTCGGGGGCCCACAGTGGCCGCAGCTGCTCGACGTGCTCCGGCGTGGCGGTCGATACGCCGTGGTCGGGGCGATCGCCGGACCCATCGTGCGACTCGATCTGCGCACGCTGTACCTGAAAGACATCAGCCTGCACGGATGCACGATTCTGGATCCACACGTCTTCGCCGATCTCGTTGGCTACATCGAACGTGGCGAGATCCGGCCGGTGGTGTCAGCCGTCTTCCCGATGAGCGACATCGTGACGGCGCAGGAACTGTTCCTGACCAAGGCTCTGCTCGGCAAGATCGTGCTCGTGCCGGGCTGATCAGCGTTCTGTCAGACGCGTATACGTTCCAGCGCCGCCCGCGCCGAACAGTGACCAAGCAGTGCGGCACGAAGCATGACCGCAGCCGCCGCTTCGATCGCCGGATAGTCCTCCAACGGTGGAAACGTGAGCAGATCATCGACCACGGTGAGTCGCAGCAACTCCGCGCGCCTGGCATCCAAGGGGTGCCCCACCGGCATCGACACGTCGGCACGCACCGGCACCATTCCCGCAGCCGCGTCAACCATCGCTGCTCCTGCGGCGCTGAGATGTTGCAACAGCAACAAGCTCACCTGCACATCGGATGCATCGAGGGGTATCGCCCACGCGTGGCAGCCGGCGTAAACATGGCGCCTCCCGTTCGCGCCAATGGGATATCGCACCACCCGTGCCCGGTCGCGTAATCCCTGCTCCGCTGCGAGCAGACCGTAGTAACCCGGCCAGTCGCCTACGACTGCCACCTCACGGGCTCGAAACGCGGCTGACACTTCGTCGAAGTACCACGCGTCGGCAATCATCTGGGGTGGCGTGAGACCAGGCGAGGTGCTCACTTCCATCAACCACTCCAATGCCATGACCGCGGCCGATGATGTGAAGTCGGCGCGTCCGCCTTCATCAAAGAGATGCCCGCCGAACGCGGCGGTGAGCTCATAGAACGTTCCGAACAGCCCCGAGTCACGCGTAGGGAACGCGTATCCGGCACTCCCGGAAGCTGCAGCGGTGCGGGCCAATGATTCGTGGAGGTGCTGCCACGATTCGGGTATCCACCCATCGGGAACGAAGTCGCGGTTCACGAAGAGAAGGCGCGCATCGATGTTGCGCGGCAGACACTTCAGCGCTCCACGAACGCGACACAGTTCGACCGCCGCAGGTTGCAACACCGCCAACTCGGCAGTGTCGATGAGATCGTCGAGCGACCACAGCCAGTGCGCCTGTGCGGGCACGTACTTCGAATGCGTCGACACCAGGTCGTAGGCGGCTCCGCCGTGCAGAGCCGTCGCCAGATGAGCGTTGAGCGCAACGTGATCGCTGCGGAACGCGACCTGCACCTCGACCCCGTGTTCGGCGGCGAACGACTCGAACACGGCATTTACATGGTCGTACTGGGCGCCACCGATCACGGCGATACGAAGCGGCCTCATCGCCAGACAGTATCGCCAGCCAGTATCGCCAGCCAGTTACGCCAGCCAGTAACGTCAGCCGGGGGTTGGGCCGATGGCCTACTTCGTTTCGACACGATTATGCGCCAAGAACAAATGGGGGCGTTGATGACCGAATCAGTTCAGAGTTCAGCGTCGCGGGTGGTGGTCGTCACCGGCGCTGCATCGGGCATTGGACTCGCCACAGCACGACGATTCGCCGCTACGGGCGACACGGTGGTGATGCTCGATGTCGACGCAGAGCGACTCGGCCGCGAAGCTGCTGTGCTCGGCGCGCTATCGTTTGTGGTCGACGTGCGCAACGGCGAATCCATCACCGCCACGTTCACCGCCATTGCTGCGCAGGTCGGCAGTGTGGATGTGCTCGTGAACAACGCCGGCATCGGCGTTGCCGCAGATCTGCTCTCGTCCACTTGGGACGATTGGCAACGCACCTTCGACGTGAATGTGCATTCCATGTTCCACACCTGTCGGGCGGTGCTGCCTGGCATGCTCGATCGCGGCGCCGGCATCATCGTCAACACGGCGAGCGTCGCCGGGCTCGTGGGAATCCGCGACCGCGCAGCGTATTGCACATCGAAGTCGGCGGTCATCGGGTTCACGCGCACGCTCACCGCCGACTACGCCCATCGCGGCATTCGCGCCAACGCCGTCTGCCCCGGCACAGTGGCAACCGAGTGGATCGGCAAGATCCTCGCCACCGCCGAGGACCCTGTGGCGAAACGGCTGTCGATGGAACAGCGTCAACTCGACGGCCAGATGGGCCGGCCCGAGGAAGTTGCTGCGGCGATTTGGTTCCTGGCGTCGCCCGACGGACGATTTGCGAATGGTTCGGCGATGGTGATCGACGGCGGATGGACTGCGATGTGATTCCCCGTTACGGACTCGGTACGGCACCGCTCGGCGGTCTGTTCACCGAGGTTTCCGATCTCGACGCTGCCAGCACCGTGGCGGCCGCAATCGACTGCGGCATTCACTACTTCGACACGGCACCGCAGTATGGCCATGGTCTTGCTGAGACCCGCTTGGGGAGAGCACTCAAAGGCAGCGGGCTACATCGCAACGAGTTGTTCGTGTCCACCAAGGTGGGTCGCATTCTCGTGCCGGGCGTGGACCCGACCACTATCTTCCACGGCGTTCCCCCGCTGCGACCGCAATTCGACTTCTCGGTTGACGGTGTGCGCCGGTCTCTACACGACAGCATGACGCGCCTCGGGCTCGACTTCATCGACATGGCCCTGATACACGATCCTGACGATCACGAAGCAGACGCGATGGCAATGGCCTTCCCAACACTCATCCGACTGCGCGACGAGGGACTCATCGGCGCGATCGGAGTCGGCATGAACAAGGTCGAAATGCTCACCCGCTTTGCCCAGCGTGCAGACGACATCGGCCTCGATGCCGTGCTGGTCGCGGGTCGTTGGACACTGCTCGATCGCTTGGCCGGCGTGCCGGGCGGGCTGCTCGACATGTGTGCTCAACGTGGCGTGGGGGTGATCGTGGGGGGCGTGTTCAACAGTGGCCTGCTCGCCCGCCCGGAACCCGGCTCCACCTTCGACTACGGAACCGCATCGCCGCAGTTGGTTCACACTGCCGAGCGAATGGCCAGCGTGAGCCACGACTTCGGCGTGTCGCTCACGAGCGCAGCCCTACAGTTTCCTTGGCGGCATGCCGCGGTGTCGTCGGTGATCGTGGGCGCACGAACCGCCGCTGAGGTGCAAGCAAACGCAGCGGCGCGGTCCATTGAGCTGCCCGATGCTCTGTGGCCCGCACTCGACGCTTGCATCGGTGACCTGGGGTGATCCGAGTTGACGCACATCACCACCTGTGGGACCCATCGCGGTTCCACTATCCCTGGCTCAACGATGATCTTGCGGCGATCAACCGACCCTTCACCATGCATGACCTGAGGGCCGCAACCAGGGCGGCTGGAATAGACGCGACCATTGCCGTGCAGACACGCGCGGCGATCGACGAGACCATCGAGTTTCTCCAGAGTCCGGCTCCGGTTGCCGGTGTGGTCGGATGGGTCGACCTCACAGCGCCCGATGTTGCCGACACAATCGATTCGCTCCGCAGTGGCCCCGGCGGACATCGCTTGGTCGGTATCCGCCATCAAGTTCACGACGAAGCGGACCCCAACTGGCTCGATCGATCGGATGTCCGCCGCAGCATTCACGCAGTCGTCGCTGCAGGATTGCCCTATGACATCCTCGTGCGAACTCGCGAACTGGCGTCGGCCATCCGTCTTGTCCGGGACATCCCGCAGGGCCACTTCGTACTCGACCATCTCGCCAAACCACCCCTCACGCGTCGCGTCGACTCACCCGAGATGGCAGCGTGGTCCAGCGCACTTCGCGATCTCGCGTCCCATCCGAATGTGGTGGCGAAGTTGTCGGGACTCATTTCCGAAGCGGAGTGGAGCACCTGGTCCATCGACTCATTGCGACCCGCAGTACTCGTGGCGCTGGATGCGTTCGGGCCACATCGATTGATGTTCGGTTCAGATTGGCCGGTATGTCTTGTTGCCGCGTCCTATAGCGAGGTGCTCAATGCTGCAACAACATTGCTCGCCGAGCTGTCGGCCGATGAACTCGCAGCAGTGCTCGGCGTGAACGCGATCGCCACCTACCACCTCGACATCGATCACCTCTCGACAGAAGGTCCACGATGACTCGCATCACCGCGCTCACGACACGCGACATTCGCGCTCGCACATCCCGATTCCTTGACGGATCCGACGCCGCACACGCTGACCCTGACTACTCGGCCGCCTACGCGATCCTGAGCACCGACCATGTCGAAGGCCTGCAAGGCCAAGGCTTTACCTTCACGATCGGCCGCGGCAACGAGTTGTGCTGCGCGGCGATCGATGCCATGTCGCGCCACGTCGTAGGCCGCGATCTCGATGAGATCACCGGCGACATGGCAGGATTCTGGCGCAGCGTCACGAGCGACAGCCAGTTGCGCTGGCTTGGTCCCGAAAAGGGCGTCATCCACCTCGCGGTCGCAGCGCTGGTGAACGCGGTCTGGGATCTGTGGGCCAAAGAGCGTGGCGTGCCAGTGTGGCAACTGGTGTGTGAGATGACTCCCGAACAGTTCGTTGACTGCATCGACTTCCGATACCTTTCCGATGCGCTCACCCGCGAGGAAGCACTTGACATGCTTCGTGCCGCTGCACCCGGCAAGGCCGAACGCACGGCACAGCTCCACGCCGATGGGTACCCCGCCTACATCACGTCGGCCGGGTGGCTCGGCTATTCCGATGACAAGGTGCGCGAGCTCTGCCGACAGATGTACGTCGACGGCTGGCGCAGCTTCAAGACCAAGGTCGGCATCTCCGTGGCCGCCGATCGGCGCCGATGCGAAATCATGCGCGAAGAACTTGGCGATCATGTACAGCTGATGGTCGATGCCAACCAGGTCTGGGATGTACCCCAGGCCATCGAGTGGATGCGCCAGCTGGATGGCTTCAATCTCCGTTGGATCGAAGAACCCACCTCGCCCGACGACATAATCGGCCACGCGGAAATCCGTCGAGCGCTTGCCCCCCTCGGCATCGGAGTCGCCACTGGCGAGCATGTTGCGAACCGCGTCGTGTTCAAGCAGATGCTGCAGGCCGGCTCGATCGACTACCTGCAAGCCGACGCCTGCCGTGTAGGGGGTCTGAACGAGGTACTTGCGATCCTGCTGCTCGCCGCAAAGTTCGACGTGCCCGTCTGCCCGCATGCCGGCGGAATCGGGCTGTGCGAATATGTGCAGCACATTTCGGCCATCGACTTCATCGCCGTGAGCGCCCGCCTGAACGACCGCACCACCGAGTACGCGTCGCATCTGCACGAACACTTCCTCGACCCCGCCATTGTTCGCAACGGGCGCTACGTGATTCCGAGGATGCCGGGCTACTCCGCCGACCTGTTTCCCCAATCTGTCGCGGCGCTCACGTTCCCCACCGGAAGCGAGTGGCAGTAGGACCCCTGTCACGCAGACAGCACCATCAATGCCGATCTACACTCCCAGCCAATGAGCTTTCCACCTCCGGTTCTCACCCGTCAGCGCTTCAACATCGCCAGTCGCTCGGCAAAGGTTCGCGTGGTTGCGTCTGCGGCACACGAGCCCAGCGTCACGGGCGGCATACTGATCAACAATCCCGACGGATCACTGACCGTGCAGCCGCTCCCCACAGGTGCCGCCGAGATCGTGCTGATCTGTCCGCCGATGTCGGATCTCAGTGTCGGCACGGCGTCAGGTCGTGTCGAACTATGCGGAAGATTGGGGGACGTAAGCGTCGTCACCGCAAGCGGCCGAGTCGAGATCGAACAGGCAGTGTCTGTTGACGTGCGGTCCTCGTCAGCAGCGGTGAAGGTCGCTCGTTGCGAGGGTGAATGTCGAGTAGCGACCAAGAGCGGTGCCATCATGATTGCCGTGGCGGGCAAGATCGAAATCTCCACGCAGTCGGGCAAAGTCGTGGTGAGCGAAGTCGCCAAAGCGGTGGTGCAGACCGTCTCGTCCGCTGTGTCGATCTGCGGCAGTCGTGGGGCGATCACCGACGTCCGCACCATGTCGGGTCGAGTGGATGTCTCTGTGCCGAGTGGATCCACCCCAGCCATCGACCTTGCCTCGGTCTCCGGAAAGGTCTCCTGCGAAACCTCCGCTGGATCCGATGGACATATCCGCGTGCGCACGGCCTCGGGTGCGATCCGGATCACCATCCGGTGATCCCCACGGCGGGTGGCGCCATCGTGTTCACCGACATCGTCGGGTTCACGCAGCTCACCGATCAACACGGCGACGATGCAGCAGTTGCGCTCTTGGAGCTGCAGGATTCTTTGGTACACGCTGCGCTTCCTGCCGATTCACGCGTTGTAAAGGAGCTCGGCGATGGGCTGTTGCTGTGGTTCGCTGACGCCCGAGCGGCGGTCGAGACCAGCCTTTATCTCCAGTGGCGGTTCGCACAACAATCAACCACCGGTGGGATTCCGCTGTGGGTGCGCATCGGTCTGCACTGGGGCAACCCCCGTCGTCGAGGTGACGACATCATTGGCCGGGACGTCAATCTCACATCGCGCATCGCTGCGCTCGCAGGTCCGGGCGAGGTGTTATGCACCGATGCCGCGGCAGATGCTGCGGGGAACATCGATCGAGTGACCTTCTCGCCACTCGGGCCAGTGTTCGTGAGAGGTATCGTCGAGCCGGTTCCACTGCTGCGTGTCGTTGGCGATACAGGTGATCCGCGCCGAGACGGCCCCCCAACTGATCGGAGATCAACATGACGACGTGGTGCGGCGAACGCTTTGCTGTCGATGGAATCGAACTCGCATGGGGCGAGCGCGGCAACGGCCGACCGTTCGTGCTGGTGCACGGTTGGACGGGTTCGGCGCACGACTTCACGCTGCACCGCGACGCCTTGAGCACAGACAGGCGAGTGCTGGCAATCGACCACCGCGGCCACGGTCACTCCACCAATACCGACGACCCGGCGACGTACAGCATCGCCCACCTGGTAGCCGACCTGTGTGCATGGGCCGATGCCGTGATTGGCGAGCCCTTCGATCTGCTCGGCCACTCGATGGGCGGTCGAGTAGCGCTCGAATTCACCCTGGCCAATCCCGATGCGGTGCGGTCACTGATCGCGATGGACACAACGGCATTGCGGATGGACATTGGCGTGCCCACGCTCGAGGCATGGCTCACGAATGTGAGTGACGCCGACCTGCATGCGTACCTGCAGATGCCGGCCACCGACGCGGAAGCGGCGGCTATCGCAGCTGCAGTTCCGGCCTCGTGGGCCGCAGACAACGCGCTCAACAAGCAGAGCGTTGATCCGGTGGCGGCGCGCCAATTGGGCCTCGAGATCTTCACCATGGAACCGCAGATCGCCGGCCGGCTTGACGAGATCACCTGCCCCGTCACGGTGATCGCCGGCGAGCACGACCATCCGTTCGTCGACCACGCGCCCGCTCTCGCGGCCGCTGTTGCCGATGGCCGTCTCGTGATCATCCCGGGTGCCTGGCATAGTCCCCAGCTCACCCACCCGGAACTGTGGCTGAAAACGGTGCGTGAACACCTCGATCGAGTCTGACACCCAGCGTGTCCGCTCGGTAGGGTTTGCTGATTCAGACCGCGTCGACCCTGCGTCGACGTGAGGTCAAGCCACCACGATCATCGAGGAGCATCATGAGCGACGCCGAATTGACCCAGGCCGACATCGCCGCGTTAGCCGGCACGGTAGAGCGCCCCATGCAGGCCTTTATCGGCGGCAAATACGTCGACAGCATTACCGGCGAAACGTTTGAGTCAGTGAACCCAGCCGATCGATCCGTTATCGCAACCATCGCGAGCTGCGGCGCCATCGATGTGGATGCGGCCGTCTCCGCGTCACGAGCTGCATTTGACTCCGGCGTCTGGTCGCAGAGCCATCCGAGCGTTCGCAAGGTGGTGCTCAAACGGCTGGCCGAGCTGATGGATCGCGACCGGGTCGAACTGGCCGTGCTCGAGAGTCTCGAGAGCGGCAAACCAATTCGCGACTGCCTGAACATCGATGTACCCGAAACCGCGCGTTGCATCGAGTGGTTCGCCGAAGGCATCGACAAGATCTATGACCAGTCGTCTCCGTCGGGCGGCCAAGCACTGGGCATCATCGTGCGCGAACCCATTCCGGTCGTTGCCGTGGTCCTGCCGTGGAACTTCCCATTGATGATGCTGGGCTGGAAGATCGGCCCCGCTCTCGCAGTGGGCTCCAGCGTCATCGTCAAGCCAGCAGAGCTCACGAGCATGACTGCGCTGAAGGTTGCTGCGCTCGCCACCGAGGCCGGCGTGCCTGACGGGGTGTTCAACGTGGTGCCCGGCCTGGGCGAGAACGCCGGACAGGCGATCGGTTTGCATCATGGCATCGGCGCCGTGTCGTTCACCGGCTCCACCGAGGTGGGGCGGATGTTCCTGCGCTACTCGGCCGACACGAACCTGAAGCGCACCGTGCTCGAGTGTGGTGGGAAGAACCCGTGCGTGGTGCTCTCCGATGCTGGCGACCTCGCTGCAGTGGCCGCGCACGCTGTGAACGCTGCGTTCTGGAACATGGGTCAGAACTGCACCGCGAACTCGCGGCTCATCGTCTCGCGCTCGATGAAGGACGAGTTGCTCGAGCATGTCATTGCTGAGACGCGCACCTGGACCACGGGCCATCCCTTCGATCCCGAGAACCTTCTCGGCTCGATGATCTCCGACGAGCAGTACGACAAAGTGCGCGGATACGTTCGCACCGGTCTCGACGGTGGCGCCACGCTCGCGTACGAGGGAGCGATCGGCCCCAACGACGGCGGGTACTTCATTGCACCTACCATCTTCGACAACGTCACGCCCGACATGATCATTGCTCAGGAGGAGATCTTCGGACCCGTGATGGCAGTGATCGCTGTCGACGACGACGAACATGCCATCCGCGTCGCGAACGACACGTCCTACGGACTGCAGGCCAGCCTGTTCACCCGTGACGTCGCCCGCGCCCACACGGTCGCCCGCCGTCTGCAGGCTGGCACGGTGTCGGTGAACAGCTACAGCGAAGGGGACATCACCACTCCGTTCGGCGGGTTCAAGCAGAGCGGTTTCGGCGGCCGCGACAAGAGCATCTACGCCTACGACCAATACGTGGAGAAAAAGACGGTGTGGTTCGACCTCAGCTGAGCAACGGCGGGCGCCAGCGCGGCTCGATGACCGCAGCCAGCGCCTCGGTTCGCCTACACTGGCTGCGCTTCCAGTGCTGCACAGTGTGCACGCCATACCCTGACCAGATCGAGCGCGGACCCATGGTGACAGATCTTCGCGACGAAATGATTCCAGACACCTCGACAGAGGCCGCGCGAACCACAGTGCGCCACCGACTCGGAGATCCGCGGCTCGCTGCCGTCGCCCCGGCGCTTGTGATCTCGCTTGCCTACCTTGTGTTGCACCCGGCGTCGCAGGACTTCGCCAGCGGTGATTTCCGGGCGCGCCTGTTTCGTCAGGGCTCATACGTGTGGAACATCCACTGGTTCGGCGGCCATCCGCTTCCCGGATACGGCATTGTTTCTCCGATACTGAGTGGCATCTTGGGCGTGGTGCCGGTGGCCATCGTGTCGCTTGTCGTCGCGTCGTGGGCCTTTGGCGCGATCATCGCCAACTGCAAGACCCATTACCCGTCGCTTCCATCGCCCGCCCTGGCGACAATGCTGTTCTCCCTCGGCTGTGCGCTCAGCCTGTGGGGCGGACGGCTCACCTTTGGTCCCGCAGTCGCGTTCGGCACGCTGTGCGTACTGTGTCTACAAGAACAGCGTCGCGTGTTAGCGGTTATCACGGCGCTGCTGTGCGGGTTGTCCTCACCCATCGGCGCCCTCTCGCTGGCAATCGTCGTCTTCAGCTGTTGGACAGCAAACGTGTTCCCCCGCCGCCTTCTCGTGATGGTGGGTGCCGCCGCGGTGGTTCCGGCCGGCGTCATCGTGGTGTTGTTCCCCGAGGGGGGCTGGTACCCGTTCACCGGCGGGAGCTTCATCAGCCTCACCGTTGCGCTGGCCTTCGTCGGCTGGTTCGGGCGGCGCATGCCCCTGGTTCGCACGCTCGTTGCCGTGTACGCAGTGGTTGCACTGGTTGCGTTCATCGTGCGGTCACCACTCGGCGGCAACGTCGTGCGACTTGGGTGGCTGGCCGCTGGCCCGGCGGCCGTGATCACCTTCACCAAGTTCCGACGCACGGTGTTGCCCGCTTTCGTGATCTTCACGGTGATCTGGGGTTGGTCGTACGTGAAGCTCGGGTTCGTGGTCGCCGATGCCACGACCAAACCCAACTACTACGACTCACTGGCCGCCTTTGTTCAGGCACAGCCCGGTGGCGTGCAGCGCGTTGAAGTCGTGCCCACCGAGTCGTTCCGCCAGGCAGACGAACTCGCTCTCAAGATCAACATCGCGCGTGGATGGGAAGCGCAGCTCGACCGGGAACTCAATCCCGAGTTCTACGACCGGCTCACCGTCGATACGTATCATTCGTGGCTGAACCGCAACTCCGTGGGCCTCGTGGCACTTCCGATGACCGGCGTGCAGCCCATTTCGCGTGCCGAGGAAACCATTATCGAAACGGCTCCTGACTATCTGCGGCTGATCTGGTCCAACGCCCAATGGCGCGTCTACAGCGTGGTCGATGCGGTGCCGCTGGCGGATTTCGGGGCGACGGTCACAGCCGTGGGAGCCGATTCACTCACCATCGTCGCCCCGCATCCCGGTGTCGTCACCGTTCGTTTTCGCTACAGCAAGTGGTATCAAATCACCTCAGGCGATGCCTGCGCCACCCGGTCACCCGACGGTTGGCTCGAACTGCACGTGCGCACTCCCGGCACGGTCGTAGCCAGCGTTGCCCTGTCGCTCGAAAACGCTGTCGGTGCCGCCGACAAGTGCACCTGAACACCCCTGTCGGCGCGGCCGCAGATCCGAGACCGCTACGGTGCGCCAGCCTCGACATGTGACGGCGAGGGTCGCTCGACGGTGCCATCGGGACGACGGGCAAACCGATCGCGGCTGTTCCCATGCACGGGCCCATCGCTGGGCCACGGCCAGCCACCGAAACCGGTGAGCTGATAGTCGCTGAACGCCTGCTCAATGCCGGCGCGGTCGTTCATGACGAACGGACCGTATTGCGCGACGGGTTCGCCAATCGGTCGGCCCTGCAACACCAGTACCTCCACGCCCGCGGTGCTGCTGAGCGTGACGGGTTCGTCGCATCGCACGGCGGCCCCCGTGGACTCCGGAATGTGCTCGCCACCGATTTCCAACGACGCACCCTCGAACACGTACAGCGTGCGAACGGTGTCCGTAAAGCGTGCTGCGGGCATGACCCACGAGCCGCCGGGCTCGATGCGCACGTGCCAGATGGCCACATCGCTCTCGGGTCGCGCGGCCCACGAGTGGGGCGGCGGCGACGGAGGTGCGAGGCCCTCGAGCGTTCCGGCGATCACGGTGACCACCGTTTGGTTGCCAGAGGCATCAGCAGAGACCAGGCGTGGAATGTCGCCGTCCCAGAGCATGCTGAAGTGCGGTTCAACCATCTTGTCGACGCGTGGCAGGTTCATCCAGATCTGGAACAACTCAGCGGGGTTACCCGACTGCTGATCGAGCAGCGGGAACATCTCCGAGTGCACGACACCACCGCCAGCGGTGAGCCATTGCACATCGCCGCGACCGAAGCGGGCTGACGCACCCATCGAGTCAGAGTGATCGATCAGGCCCTGCCGAACGTAGGTGACCGTCTCGAAACCGCGGTGGGGATGCTGCGGGAAGCCGGGTACCTCGTCGCCGTGGTACATGCGCCAACCATCGACGCCCTCGAAGTCCTGACCGATCTGGCGGCCCGCGAGAGACGCCGCCGGACCGAACCGCTCGTTGCCAGCGGGATAGTCGTCGACATGGTGGACACAGAACAGAAACGGATCAACGGTCGGCCACTGGAAACCCAGCGACACGGTCTGTAGAACAAAGCTCGCCACGTGGATCAGTTTAACGGTGGTCGTGTTGGAGATCGGCCAGCAGCCAAAGCAGAGATCGTGCGACCGGTCAGGCGGGAACCGACCGCTCCTCATCACGCAGACGCGGTACCGACGTACGACCACGTCGCAGACCTTCCTTGCCGGCATAGAACGCGCGCACGTGATCCATATCGGCAACGACAACGCCGGTTGGCGTCAATGCCGGTCCGAAGCCACCTGTGCGCGTGGTGCCATCGACGAATGCAAACACAATCGGAACATCGGCCTTGCGCGCGATTCGGTAAAAGCCCGACTTCCAGTACTCGCTGCGTGAGCGAGTGCCTTCCACCGGCACCACGAGGCAGAAGGTATCGCGTTTGGCAAACTCGGCGGCGAGGTCATCGACCATTGTTCCCGCTGCGTCGCGTTGCACGGCGATACCACCGAGGCGGCGCATGATCGGGCCCATTGGACCGCGAAACAGTTCGGTCTTGCCGAGCCACGATATGTGTACGCCGTTGACCTTGGCCAACGCGAGCGTGAGCGGGAAGTCCCAGTTGCTCGTGTGCGGCGCCGCGATCATCACGCATCGATCCGGGATCGGTGAGGGTGCTTCCACGTTCTTGAAGCGCCAGAGCGCGAGCCAACCACGGGCAACAAGACCAAGCATCCCGCAACGGTATCGGTTGGCGACGTCGCCCGGCGGTCGCCAGTGCGGACTCGAGAGGGAGTCAGTAGGACGTCAGTAGCGAGTCAGCGCTCATCAACGAAAGCCGCATTGACATCGACTCGGGCACGTCGCGAGCTCAGGGAGCGCAGCGCGATGCCCCCTAGAGCCAATGGAATCCAGAGCTGAAACAGGCGATACACGCCCACGACCGCTGCGGCTTCCCCTCTCGATACCCCATAGGACGCCAACGTCGCCGCCATCGATAGTTCGGTGAAGCCCAGACCACCGGGTAATACGCCTACGATCGAAAATAACGTGCCGATTGCGTATGTGACGATCGCGATCGATGTTCCATTTGTCAGCCCCATTGCGTGCACCACGGCCCACAGCACCGAAAACCCAACAAACTGGTGGGCGAGGGCGTGCAGCACCACCGGCACCATCGCGCGTCTATGTCGGCGCGCCACCACGACGGCTTCGTGTAGATCGTCAGCCGCGCTGTGGTCCGGGGACTCCGCACGTTCGGGTCGGCGGAATCTACGCCGCACTGCGTTGCCAACTCGGTTGGGCCAAGCGTGCAATGCCCGAATCGACTCCTGCGAACGCGACGCTGCAATCACGCCGACCAGAAACCCGGCAGTGAGCACGACGAAGACCACGATGGCCACGATGTCGGCGACGGACAGTCGGCCATCGCGCACGATCATTGGCACAGCGATCATCAACGTGATGACAAAACCAAGATGGTTCACGAGCTCCGCGAGCAGATAACCCGCAGTGGAGCGATGCGCCGACTGACCGCTGGCGCGCGCATCGGCGTTGTACGGCACCACGCCAGCCATGCCACCTGATTTGGTAATCATGTTCAAGAAGTGGCCCGCTGCGGCAAGCTGAATCGTTCGGGAGAATGGGCGGTACACACCCAGCACACGCTGGGTTCGGTCCTGCAGAGCAGCGAAGTTGACGAGCCAAAGCAACGACAGCACAAACGCCGCGAAGAGCCAACCAACTGAGGCCGATTGCACTGCGCGCCATGCGAGTGGCAACTCGTTTCGATTGACGACCACGAATGCCAGCAGAGCCAGCAGAACGACAACGCGCAACACGAGCCCGCGTCGCGAACGCGGGGGCTCCACACGATGCGAGTCGGACATCGCAGCGGTCGTCGAGTCAACGACCGGGCGCGCGCCCGCACGGGGCAATGCGTTCGTCATGTGGGCATCGCCCGATCAGGCACTCACGAAGCCGGGACGGAGTCCATGACCGACTTGAGCGCCTGCGCAGCGCCGAGCAGCGCCGCACTCTCGAACGGCACCACGATCTTGGTGTTCTGACTTTCGGCAAACTTGGCGAGCGTGTCCAGTTGCAGGATCGCAATCAGTGCAGGGCTCGGATCGGCGGTGCGGATTGCGTCGTACACACTGGCGATGGCCTGGGCGCGACCCTCGGCTTCGAGGATGAAGGCCTGTCGATTGCCCTCGGCGCGCAGGATTGCGGCTTGCCGCTCGCCTTCGGCCGCGCGGATGGCTGCCTTGGCCGCGCCATCGGCGATGTTGATGGCCGACTGCTGATTGCCCTCGGACTGCAGAATCTTGGCGCGCTTTTCTTGATCGGCCTGCTTCTGCAGAGCGAGTGCTTCGAGGATCTTCGGCGGCGGAGCGATCTCGACGATCTCGATGCGGCTGATTCGAATGCCCCACTTGTCGGTGACGGCTTCCATTTGCGACTGCACATCAGTGTTGATGCGCTCGCGTTCGGAGAGCGCCTCATCGAGCGAAAGCGTGCCGATGACCGAGCGCAACGCCGTGCGGGCGAGGGCATCGATGGCAACGTCGAAGTCGGCAATGCTGAACAAGGCCTGCTTGGCGTCGACGATCTGCGTGAAGATCGTTGCGTTCACGGTGACCACCACGTTGTCCTTGGTGATCACCTCTTGGCGATCTCCGGTGCGCGGAATTTCACGCATGTCAACACGTTGCAAGGCCTCGATGAAGGGAGCGATGATCACCAATCCGGCCTCATGTGTCTTGCGGTATTCACCCAACCGTTTGACGACGCCTACCTCGCCTTGCTGCACGATGTTGATCATCTTGCGCAGCATGAACAGCAGCACGAGCACAACGAGCACTGCCACCACCAATCCACCTACGGTGAGATTGCTGACTGCGATCATGAGGTCTCCTCGGTTGCCACGGGCTTCACCGTGAGCGTGGTGCCGGCGATATCGGTGACATGCACCAAGACCCCCGGCGCGATGGTGGTTCCGTCTTTGGTGACGGCCAGCCAGGTCTCGCCCAGCAGGCGAATATGCCCTGGAGTGTGAGTGGCGATTTCGTCGAGCGTCAACACCTCGGCACCGACGAGTCCGCCGTGCACGCCGTGCACAACTGATGCCGCTCCGTGGCGGGCGAATGCTCGGCTCACGTAGGGACGTACTGCGAGTACGCCGATGGTGGCGACGGCAATCGCCACAGCGATCTGGAGTACGTGTTGCGACGGTGCGATTGCCGCGACGATTGCGCCGCCGCCCGCGCCCGCCGCCACGAAGACCGCAAAAAAGGCCATGTGATGCAGCTCGAGAGCCAAGAACAACACAGCGATGATGATCCAGATTGCCACCATGGGCACCTCCGCCGACCACTATAGGGCGAGTGGTCGTTCGATGTTCTCGCCGACGCGAAGCCTGCGTTCATCTCACGGCGGCATCGCGGCATCGACGAGACCAAAATGCTCGTCTTTCGGGTTGCGATTGCGCAGCAGTTCTGCCACCGTGACGCCGCCCAACGCGATGGCGACACCCATCACCTGCATAATGGCCAGCCGCTGATTCAACGCGACCCATGCGAGAATCGACGCTGCGACCGGCTCGATCATGCCCGTCACCGACGATGCACCCAGACCGATGCGCGGCGCTCCCGATACCAGCAACGTGTACGGAATCACGGTGCCGAACACAACGATCGCCGCCAAGAGCGCACCGGCTGGCAAGCTGCCTGGCACTCGGGGTCCGAGGTCCACGGCTGTACCGAACGAACTGAACGGGAGACGCCAGAAGGGTGAAAGCACAGTCCAGAACACACAGCCAGCCATCATTCCCAAACCGGTGCGCACCAGTGGGTGCAACTCCGGCGGTTGGATTGCGGCGACCATGATCTGGCCGGCGTACGCGAACGCAGTGATGACCGCCAACAGAACGCCGACAATAGGCAGTGCCCCAGCCCCACCTGTGCCGCCGGCGACAGCGAAGATCACACCGACAACAGCGACTCCGATGGCGCTGTACACGGCCAGGGGCAAGATGCGCCGGTGCACCACCCGCTCGAATACCGTTACCAACACGGGTGCGGTGTACACGATGACGAGCGCAATGGGTACGGGGATGCGCGCAATGGACTCGAAGTACACCCACTGCGGAACGCTGACGCCGAACACGCCGAAAGCCGCCACCTTGATCCAGCCGCGCCGGTCGAGCCGCGGCCGAGCTCGGATGACCCATGGCGCGAGCAGGATTGCTGCGCCGTAGACGCGCATTGCGGCGAGCGCGCGTGGTTCGATGACTCCGGAGTCGAACACCAGCCGGGAGAGCAAGCCGCTGGTTGCCCAGAACATCGATGCAGTCAAGACCAACAGATACCCGATGCGGCGGGACTCGGGGGCGATCGATCCGTGACCCAGACCCACTCGGCCTAGGCCAACGGCGTCGTCCTCGCCGTCGCGCACATGCGACACTCGGACATCACCCACGTTGCAAGAGCCACCAATCGGCGACCTGGGCCATGAAACGCTTTGAGTACAGCCGTTGCCGCTCGGTCGCGTGACCTCCAAGTTCCTGACCGTCGGTGGCCGTCAGCGCAGACGCAGTCTGTAGCGGGTCGACCCACTCCAACGTGATCGCGGCGATCACTTCGCCGAGACGTGGCGATGCCGACTCGTGGTGATCGCTGGTCTGGTGGGCAAGAAAGTCGTTGAAGGTGTCGAACGACAGCAACGAGTAGTAGGTGTTCTCCCGCGCTCCCCGCCAGTACTCGTAGCGACGAACGTTCGATTCAAGACGGTGTGTCGCGGCGTACAACTCGGTGGCGATCTCCTCGAATCGTGCAGCCATCCCATCGATGACGGTGATGTGGGCAAGGATGGTGGCCATCGCTCGACTGTAGCTGCGACCACGGCGCGAGCTAACCAGTGTGCAGAACACACACGCATTGGAGGTGACATGCATCTCGACCAGGTCGACCTGTACGACGAGCACACTCAGCAGGACTGGTATCCCACGTATGCGACCTTGCGCGACGAGGCCCCGCTGTACCGCATTCCCAACACGAACACGTATGTGCTCACTCGATACGACGACATCGTGTTCGTGAGTCGCCATACCGAACTCTTCGCCAATGGGCCTGCACCGGATGCAGCGCTGCTGAGCGATCCCGAAGCTATTCGGATCTATCGCGAACGGGGCCATCGCGGTCGGGCTCCGCTGAGCACCGATCCACCGCAGCACCGCCGCTACCGCGACATGATCGATGGCTTCTTCAGCCAGCGCGGGGCCGATCAACAACGCGAACTCATCGAGCGCGTCGTCAACGAGTTGATCGACGCGTTCATCGGCGACGACGAGATTGAATTTGTCAGTCGCTTCGCTGATCCCTTACCAGTTGCGATCATCACCACAATGCTCGGTTTCCCACTTGCCGATATCCCCCAGCTCACCATCTGGTCGGCGGCGTGGGTGATGCCATTCGCCGGCAGGCTCACGGCCGAACAACAGCGTTATGTGGCCGAGCAAGGTGTTGAGTTCCAGCAGTACATTCTGCGTGTCATCGCTGAGAAGCGAACGAATCCCGACGACTCGATCATCAGCCACCTCACCAAGGCAACGTTCGAGGGCGTCGACGGCCCCCGCCCGCTGACCGACGAAGAGATTCTGTTCACCACCGATCATTTGTATATCGGCGGCAACGAGACGACGACCTTCGCCCTCACATCGGGGCTCTGGCTACTGCTGTCGACTCCAGATGTCGAGGAACGGCTTCGCGCCGACCGCTCGAAACTGCCTCGCTTCGTCGATGAAGTCCTACGACTCGAATCCCCCACGCAGGGCCTCTACCGTCACTGCCTCGTTGACGTCGAGATGCATGGCGTCGTCATCCCTGCCGGGTCAACCGTTCACTTACGTTTTGCCGCGGCGAACCGCGACGAGGCAATCTTCGCTGACCCCACCGTGCTCAATCTCGACCGCATCAACTCAGCCCGTCACTTCGCATTCGGTCAGGGCGAGCACCACTGCCCGGGCGCGGGCCTGTCGCGGCTCGAACAGGTCATCGCATTCGATGTGTTGTTAAACAGAATCGGCGGCTGGTCACTGGCCGAGGGTCGTAACAGCTTCCACCACAAACCAGGCTTCGTCCTGCGCGCACTCGATGAACTGCACGTTTCGATCCGCGCCGCGACTCCTCAGGCGTAGAGACGCAGCACCGTGAACGCCGCCATGCCGACGGCCATCATCACCATCATGTTTCGCGTTCGGTAGAACACGCCAGCGGCGATCAGCACCGCCCACATCTGATAGTTGTGCACGCTGATGTACAGCGACCCGTGACGTGTGAGTACGCCGGGAACCACGATCGCCGTCAACGCGCACGCCGGCGCGTAGCGCAACGCGCGCTCTACTCGTGCGGGCAGGTTGACCGACGACGGAAGCATGAAGAAGCTTGCGCGCGTCGCAATGGTCGTGAGCGCCAGGCCCACGATCGCCACTGCCATGTACCCCGCATTTGTGGTGGCGTTCACGTCATCGACTCTGCGTCGGCTTCGGGAACGGCGGGCCCATCGGCCGGCTCGAGCACCACGGCCACAGTGACACCTGCGAGCACCGAGATCACTAGGCCGAGTTTTAGCGGGAGATGCACCAGGGCAACCGATAAGACCCCGGTCACGACCACTCCCATGATCGCGGGCAGCCGCCGCACCATCGGTACCAGCACCGCCACCAATGCCAGCACAGCAGCGAGTTCGAGGCCCCAGTCAGTGGGCGCCAAACCGGCGAGAAGGATCCCAGCAATTGATGACACCTGCCATGACACCCAGTTCACGGCCGCAGCACCGTAGAAGAACCCCAACTGGAACGGCGTGCCGCGTTCGGGGTCATCAGAGAACCGACGAACAAACAGCGCGAACCCGACGTCGCCATTGAAGTACGACGCCAGCAGACGCTGCTTCCACGGCATGGACACGAAGTAGCCGCGCATCGCTGCGGCGAAGATCACAAAACGCAAGTTCACGAGCAGAGCCGTGGCCCACACGATGGGAAGCGGTGCGCCGCTGACCAACAGCGGCAGCACAGCCAACTGCGCGGATCCGGCGAACACCGCCACGGTCATGATCAAAGCCATCGTCACCGATAGCCCACCCTTCACCATGGCTACGCCGGTCACCAGACCCCAGGCGGCGATGGCAATACCGGCCGGCGCCATTGTGCGCACGCCTTCGCGGACTCCTTTGCGATCCACAGGCGCGAGGAGCTTCGTCCGGATTTCGACCGCGAAATTCACCCCGCCAGTATGTCGCCGCGACGCCAAACTCGGCGCTCCCTTTTTACCGTGATGGGTCGATCAATCCCCACCGTTTGCGAATCGCGTGCTCGGCGGTTGCAAAGAGCAACGAATCGACACAGATACCGATGACGAGGATCACGATCATGGTGGCCACCAGTTGCGGGGCGTCGGCAAGATCGCGTGCGTTCTGGAGTCGCACACCGATCGACGGCGACCTTGCGACGATGACCAGCAGCTCGCCCGCCATCAAACTGCGCCAGGCAAATGCCCAACCCTGCTTGAGTCCGCCCAGCACCGACGGCAGCGATGCGGGAAGCGTGACTGTTCGATAGAGGTTCAGCCCGCGCGCCCCAAGCGCCGTGCCCGACCGGGTCAACAGCGGTGGCACGTGATCAGATCCGGTGATCACGCCGTTCGCAATGGCGGGCGCGGCGCCCAAAGCCACTACGAACATGATTGCCCCTTCGGACTTCTGGAAGAGCAGGATCGCCAACGGAAACCACGCGATCGACGGCATCGTCTGCAAGCCGGTGATGAACGAACCAAACGCGACACGCAGCGTCCTCCATCTCGACACCATTGCGCCGATGGCAAGGCCAACCACGACCGCAATGGAGTAGCCAATGGCAGCCCGTCGCAGCGTGATCAACGTCGCCCTGACGAGCTTTCCGCTGCGGAGGTCGTCCACGACTTGGGGGAACACGACGCGTGGGCCGGGGAGCACGTAGTCAGGCTTCCAACGGCTCCAAACGATCAGTTGCCACAACACAAGTGCCAACCCCAATGCAGCAAGTTTTGGCCACGCCGCCTTCCACAATCGCACCCCCGCACCGGGCAGCCGCGCATCGGCCACGTCCAGCGCGTCGAGCCCAGCAATCTCGTCGTCTAGCGACAACGAGACCGGGACAGAGCCAGTTCGAACGTCAGTCACGCGCGTGCCGTTGCACTTCGGCGTGCAAGCGCGAGGTGATTACGGCCGCCAGTTCGTTCACCGCGTGATCCTCCATCCGCCGGGGGCGCTCGATATCGACGACGAACTCGGCTGCGACCCGACCCGGCCTGCTACTGAGCAACACCACTCGGTCGCCGAGCCGAACGGCTTCACGCACGTCGTGGGTGACGAACACGGCCGTGAGATCGCGTTCGCCCCATTGCCTCTCCAACTCCGCGTGCAGCACCTCCCGGGTGATCGCGTCGAGGGCTGCAAACGGTTCATCCATCAGCAGCACGTCGGCATCCTGCGCAAGTGCTCGTGCGAGGGCTGCGCGCTGACGCATACCTCCGGACAGTTCGTGAGGTCGACGATTGCCGAAGCCGTGCAGGTGAACCGATGCAAGCAACTCCTCGGCGAGGCCGCGTCGATCCCGCCGAGCCACACCGCGGAGCCGAAGCGCTGTCTCGATGTTGCCGCGGACGGTGAGCCATGGAAACAGCGCGGACTCTTGGAACATCAAGCCCGTACGACCGTGCACCGTTGCAGTGCCGCTCGTTGGTTGATCCAGACCAGCAAGAATGCCGAGCAACGTCGACTTGCCGCAGCCCGAGGCTCCGAGCAGCGACACGATCTCACCGCGCCGAACGCTTAGATCAATCCCATCGAGCGCGACGACCCGAGTCGAGCCACGCCTGAAGACGCGGCCGACACCACTCAACAAAATGGCGTCGCGTTTTGTTGCGCCGTCACCTGCGGCAGCGACCGCAAGTTCTGTCCCGTCTACGAGTGGGCCGCCCGCACGCTCGAGCAGCGTCATGATCCAGCCACCGGCTGACGACCGAGTGCGGCAAGAACCTTGTTCAGAATCGAGAGATCGTAGATACCGCTCAGGTCCACGGGATCGAGCAGCCCGATCGATTCAGCGTCCTTGGCCGATTGCCGCAATGACGACGCAATGGGATCAACCGTGAACGTGAGGTTTTTCCACGCATCGGCAATCACCCTGTCGGACAGCGGCTTGCCCGTTGCGTCGGCGATTGCAGCGTTTGTCGATTTCTGCGCAGCGGCGGGATCGGCTGCGATCGCGTCGATCGACGACACGAGCCCCCTCAGTAACCCTTCGACGACGTCGGGATGCTTGTCGAGAAAGTCGGTCGTCACGATCAACTGCGTCGTCACGTACTGACCCCGTGGCCAGAGATCACGTTCGTCGACGAGTACGTGCCCGCCACCTTCCTTGAGTAGCCGAGTCGCCCATGGTTCGGGCACCCAGGCCCCGCCGATCTGGCCTTGTTTGAATGCGTTCAGGGTGTCGGCGTTGGCCTGCGGACTGACTGTCACATCGCCCCCACCTGAACTGTCGCTGCTGAGTCCCTGTTTCTTCAGCCACGACCGCAGCGCAACGTCTTGGGTGCCGCCGAGTTGCGGGCTCGCCACGGTCTTGCCCTTCAGATCGGCCGCCGTGGTGATGTCGGCCGAGACGATGAGGAACGCTCCGCCTGACGTAGAGCCGGAGACGATCCGAATCGCCTTGCCGCCCGACTTTGCGTAGGCGTTCATCGCTGGATTCGGGCCCACGAACGCCGCATCAATTGCGCCAGCGAAGAGCGCCTCCACGGCCTCAGGTCCGGCATTGAACGATGTCGTCTCCAGCTTGATGCTGCGTCCCAACGCCTTCGCGAAGATGCCGTCCTTGATGCCGACGAGGGCGGGTGCGTGCGTCACGTTCGGGAAGTAGCCAAGACGAATCGTTGCTGGCTTTGCGGGCACTGAACTGCGGTCGCTTGCACTGCCGCTGCTGCTGAACGCACTCGAGCCACAGGCGGCCAGCACGACGATGCCGACGAGCGCGACCGCGACGTCGACGAGCCGAGCAGAACGGTGTGGTGTCATGGCTTCCCCTTAAAGTTGATCGGATTAGTCGGGATTAAAACCTATGTAACCAGTGGGAAAAGGAAAAGGCAACTCCGAACCAGAGATGCGTGCGAGAATCGGCCCGTGCGTGTGACTGCTGCTGTCGACTACGCGGTGCGCGCCGTGCTCGAACTGGCCGTGCTACCTGCCGGCGTCCGGCTCAAGGGCGACGCAATCGCAGAGCACCAGCAGATCTCGTTTCGCTTCGTCGAGCGACTCCTCGCTGATCTGCGACGCGCTGGCATCGTGGCGAGCCAACGCGGCCACGATGGCGGTTACTGGCTGGCCCGGCCTGCCACCGAGATCAGCGTCGCCGATGTAGTCCGAGCGATCGAGGGTCCCCTCGCCGCTGTGCGCGGCAGTCCCCCGGAGGACCTCGAGTTTGTCGAACCGGCCGCGATCACGCGTGACTTGTGGGTGGCGACACGAGCAGCATTGCGCAGCGTGCTCGAGGTCGTCACGTTCGCTGACCTTGCCAGTGGACACCTGCCCGAGACGTTGCGCCCCCTCCTCGACAACGACGACGCGTGGCACCGGCGAACGCAGGAGCCTTCGACACCCACATGACCCATCTCGGTCTGATCGCTCTCATCGTGCACGACTACGACGCAGCCATCGCCTTCTTCGTCGATGCACTCGGCTTCGAGATGATCGAAGATGTGCCGTCGACCACGAACGACGGCCACCCCAAGCGATGGGTCGTGGTTCGCCCACCCGGCGCGCCCGTGCAGTACACCAGCGAGCCGCGTGTCGGGGCGTATGGCGGTGTTGTTACGTTCCTCGACATCGCCGGCAACACCTGGCATCGCCTCGGCTCCGTCTGAGCCAATTCCCGAGCGCTTCAGCGTTGGGTAGATTCACCCGATGCCCGCTGCCTTCGATCTGGTCACCATCGACGTAGTCGACACCGTCGATGCCGCCCGATTCTGGACTGGCGCGCTCGGGCTGCGCGAAATCGAGCGCGAAGACGACGCCCGCTGGATAGCGCTCGCTGACGAGGGTGGCCGGCGGGTACTCGGACTACAGCGCGGCGCGCATCGTGCTGGCGGCATACACCTTGATCTGAATTGCCGAGCCGGAGAATTCGTTGCTGAGATCGAGCGTCTAGTCGCCCTCGGAGCGACTCTGCTGAGTCCACCACGCACTGAGCCGTATGGCTCGATCGCCAATCTGACTGATCCCGAGGGCAACGCCTTTGATCTCTGCGCCTACAACACAGAACGCGAATGGCTCGGTACTACAAACCCTGCACGTATGAATAGATGGCTGGCCACATAGCAGCACCAGCATCACTCGTCGCCAGAACCGTGGGCAGACCCGATTGACGCTGCAACGTGCTCGCCTGACGGAAACAGACGTTGCGCTGCCGCCCTGAAATCCGAACACTTCACCCTTTTTTAGTCCATTCCCGCAAATCAGAACATGAGCGCTAGGATGTTGCGGTGCCTGCAAATCCGAACAACGAAACTGTCGTGACAGGGACGGCCCACATTGGTAATGCCATCCGTCGCGCACGCGAGGAGCGCGGTCTTGACCAAGCAGCGTTCGCAGACCTCGCCGACGTCCACCGGACCTACGTCTCGAAGTTCGAGAACGAGACCCCACGAGACACAATTGGCCGATTGCTGCGGATGCTCAACGCTCTCGACCTCGAACTCGTAATCCGGCCGAAACGACGCCGATGAGCGACGATCTGTTGATCTGGCGCGACGGCAGCGTGCACGCAGTCGTCGCCGAGAGGCGCGGCCGTCTGGCGCTCCGCTACGAACGTGACGCTCGGCCGATCTCCGTATCGATGCCCGTGCGGTCACAGTCCTACGGCAACCACCCCGCCCGAACATGGCTCCGCGGTCTTCTACCTGAAGGCCAGATCCGGGCGATGATGGCCTACGACTTGGGCATCGTCGGCACCGACGACTTCGGGCTCCTGACAGTGCTCGGCAAGGACTGCGCCGGAGCGCTTTCATTCCGACCGGAAGGCGCCGACCACGACGAGGGCCGCGTCGGGCCGACATTGGACGAGCGGCAGATCGGGCAGTTGCTTCGTTCCCTGCCCACCTCGCCGATGGGCGTCGAAGCCGGGTTCAGGGTCTCGCTCCCCGGCAACCAGAGCAAGCTGCTTCTCACACGAGTTGGCGACGGCTGGCATCGTCCGGACGGAGCACCGTCGACGCACATCATGAAGCCGGCAGTACGCAACCTCGATGACAGCACTGTCGACAATGAGGCGTACTGCCAGCACCTCGCCGCGGCCTCCGGGCTGGCCGCTGCCGTCACAACCATCGAGACATTCGACGGCGTCCGAGTTCTCGCCTCCGAACGATTCGACCGTATCCAACTGGGCTTGCTGACCAGGCGAGTGCACCAGGAAGACGGCTGCCAAGCGACGGGCGTGGACCCGGTCAACAAATACCAGACCAACGACAAAGGCCCGACGTTACGAAGGATTGCCGACGCCATCTCCGCAAACGGCGGCCGCCTTGCGCCGTTTCTCAGCTTTGTCGTATTCACCGTGGCGATTGGCAACGCAGACATGCATGGCAAGAATGTCTCGTTGACGTTCAACGACGACGAGAGCGTGTCCATGTCACCCGTCTACGACGCCATGTCCACCCGTCTCTACGAGACAGCAGCGGACGGCAGGGTCGTCGATCGCGCGCTCGGCATGCGAATCGCCGGCCGCACCATCATCGACGACGTAACGTTCGGCGACCTCGTCGACGAAGGGCGCTCATGGGGCATGACTGAACGCGTAACAACTCGCACCGTTTCAGCGATGGCCGAAGCGATCCGCGCTGCCCTCAACACCGTAGATCCCGTAATCCCTCACCTCCGCGCGCTCATCGCCAACCGGCTCGGCCAGTTGACACCCAGGCAGTAGCGCAACCTTCAAGGAGTTCCGCCGCGCGACTGGGATATCGAGCGAGAGGCCCAAGCAACTCGTGAAAGAGGCGAGCCAGCGCGGCATGCTCGCCGAGCAGTTCGAGAAGGTCGCCGACCTCCTTTGCGCGATGGACACAGACGCCTGGTGAACGAGATCATCGAGGACGTCATCGTCCATTCAGACCGCCTCCAGGTGGCTATCAACGAGGCTCCGCTTCTCGCGAGCGCCTTCAGCGAGGTAGGCCTGGGAAAAATCGGAACGGCCGCCCTTGCATGCGACCGCTACCAGTATTGACGTGTCGAAGGACCGAACCACCGATTCTCATACCGGGCATTGGCGACTGGCGGAGAAATAGCCAGTTCGGATCGGCGTTCCCCGCGTAGTCGACCAGCACTGAGACAACTGGAGTTCCGAATACGGTTCCCGCACCGTTGCCGATTTCTTCTACAACCGCTCATGATGCGTCGATTTCGGTCGCTCATTGGGAGTTCATTGTGGAGACCGTGGAAGGGCATTGCGTGTAGCGTGAGGGGATGGCTGTGCGCAGGTCGCGAACGATGTTCGCAATGGGATGTCTACTTCTTTCGGCGTCGGCCTGTTCAAGTAGTTCTGGACACGAGACGTCTCCGACTATTCAAGCGCCAGATACTGCCCGCGCTGAATCGAGCTCCGCACGCTGTACGGATCACCTGGCAAGCGTCACAGCTCAGTTCGTCGACTCGCAGGACGTGATGGTACTTATAAATGAGTGGGGCGCGTCCTCCGTCGCCTATCAGGAGGCCTTGCGAATGTCCAGCTATGTCCTTACGGAACAGTACACACGGGGGGCTAAGGCAGCCGCCACGAAGCTCCGAGAACTCTCGTCTGCGGCATGCCACAGGGCGACTATGGCCAACGCTGTACTTGCACTTCAGCCGGGCGATTCCGGCTACATGTCGGCGGATTTGCCGTAGCTCCGTCAAGAACTCCCGAGCACCCGCTTTCGCCAGGACAAACCAGGGATTGAGTCCGTTCACGTGAAGGAAGACTGCGCTGCAATAGCTACAGCATGTAGCAGAGCGTGCGGCGCTAACCTCACGCGCGACTCCCCCGGAGAGCATTCACGGGCGTCGGTTTGCACGGTCGACATCAGTCTGGATACGTGCTGCTGTCTCACCCACGTCGACCCACAGAAGCGAGGCTGTTTCCGACCAGCCTCCTCTTGGCATTTGGTCTCGCGTTAACGCCTGTGGTGCTCCGAGCGAATTACGCCAATATGACAGGACGGCCCGTTCGATCTCGACCGCGATATCACCCGAGGCGACGTTCCAACGCCCCAGCTCCTCCCAACCGTCGCGTCCATGAGCAGCAAGACGGTCCTCACGCGCGTTGGCGGTCGTGACGCCGACCTTCACCGCAAACAGTTCGCGCTGCACAACGAGATACACGACGCCCTCGGCGGTGAAATCCAATCCACGAGTCGCACAGAAACGGCAACCAGCGCCAGCGCGCACCTTGGAGTAGGTCGGCCGGGACGTTCGGCCACAGACCTCACACTTGCATCTCCAACCGACATGCGCGCCCGGGAAGTCCTCCATCGTTTCCAATCCGGCGAGACGCATCGTGGCGACTGCATGAGCGGGGTCGACTCGGTTCTGCGAGCAGTACGCGCAGCGACCGTTGTCCTTTACCGTCGACCACCTTGGGGACACCTCACGGCCGCAGTTCATACACCGGCACCGCCAGGGCAGATCGGCTCCTGGGTACGGTTCGATCGGGTCCAGCCGGGCAACGTGCATCGTGGCGAGCACCTCGCGTTCGTCCAACCGACGGCCAAGACAGTACCCACAACCCCCCGCTGCCAGAACATTCGTGCGGGTCTGGATCACGTCGCGGCCACAACGCATACAGCGACAACGCCATGGTGCATCAGCCCCCGGGTAGTCCTCCAGTGGTTCGAGTCCCGCAGCACGCATAGCCTCTCCCGCTTCCGTGGAGTCGACGCGCCGCTTGGCGCAATAAGCGCATCGGTTGCCAAGACGAACGTTGGAGTAGATCGGCGTCACCTCTCGGCCACACGTGAGGCAGCGGCACTGCCATGGCCGATGGGCCCCCGGGTAGGGCGCAAGCGGCTCCATCCCGGCATTGCGCATCAAACTCACTGTTGCGTCCTCGTCGAGACGACGCGCGCGGCCGGCCGCTGCGCGGCCACAGCCCATACAGCCGCTTCCGCGTGACTTCACCCTCGACAAAGTGGGGCTGCACTCCGAACCGCAAACGAGGCAGCGGCACCGCCAGGGACTGTGGCCACCGGTATACGGCTCCAACGGCTCGAGCTTGGCTGCGAGCATGGCCGCCCTCGCATCGCCGTCCGTAAGTTTTCGCATGCCGAATCGTACAACTGACCGGCCTGAGGCAATGATCCCTTTGGCGTACTCACGGAAATTGGAGCCGACTCCGCCGCCTTCAACGGCGTGCGGGAGGACCGGTCTTTCGTCAGGTCGGCCGAGTGCCTCAAGTCGAACATTTGACCGATCCTCACCCGCTCGGCCGTCGAATCGTGCCGTTGGAGATGGAAATCCGGGCGTCGCGATAGTGGCCATGCGCACCACTTGGTCCTCGCCGCAAGAATCCTCGTCTCATCGTCGCGCTAGGTCGGCAGACTAGCTCCACGTCGCGGGTGCGTTCCCTGTAATACAGCACCCGCAAACTGCATAGCCACCCTCTGTTGATCCATTCTGGGGTCGAATCGCTCGTGGTCGAATCTGGAAGCAGACTCGCAAATGTGCGAGAGTTGACGACTTGCGCATCTACGAGTATGGTCGGGCTCGTGGTTGACTTCAGATCTGATCCGAGCGAAAGCGTCGAGGGCAAGGGCATCGCGCGCAGCGCGTGGGACGCGTATTCTCGTCGCGTCAATCAGGTCACTGTCCCGGTCATCGAACCCTTGGCTGGCGTGTGGGCGCGCAAGGTCACTGCTGACCTCGTTGGCTTCTGGGTGATGTGGCACTCACTGGGTGGGTTCGAGGGCTTGGAGCGTTACGGGATGCACAAGTCGACGATCTGGCGCAAGGTCAAGAAGTTCCGTTTGGTCACGGGCTACCACCCTGACGAGTTCAAGTTCACCGGCATCACGGTCGAGCCAGAGAAGCTGTGGGACTCGTTGGTCGATGACCGCCCCGAATCCGACGCGGGCAAGTAGTTGATCGTGACCAATTCCTTGCCTCATGCCCATCATCCGCTACTCGCAATTCAGCCAGTAGAGCTGGTGTCGGGCATCGATGCGCTGTACCTGTCGGCGCAGGGCGACGCTCCCCACATTCTGCTCACCGAGTTGGCTGACCTGCGAGCAGCTGCAGAGGCCGACGATGCTCCCGTTGATGCTGTGTTGGGCGGCTATCCAGTGAAGGTGATGCCGAGTAGGTTCGGCCGATACCGGTACTGCGCGGTTCATGAGATGGCGCGGATCGGTTTCACTCCCAGCAAGAAGTTCCCGGTCGTGAGGTTTCAGCCGACCTCGGTGGCGTTACACGCATTCGGCCCAGCGGGCACGGTGTTGTGGGCGCGGAACTTCCTCGACGCGTGCGGCATCGACGCGATCCTTGGCGTGAGCCGCCTCGATCTGCATAGTGATTGGCAAGGCATCGAGATCAAGGCGAACGAACGGTCGAACTTCGTGACCTACTCGGACCGGCGCGCGCTGTACGAGGTCGGCGAGGAGATGTCGGGGCTGACGTTTGGCAAGCGTGGCGGCACGCTGCTGTGTCGCATCTACGACAAGTCGCGCGAGATGAAGGACAAAGGGCACGACTGGTGGCCTGATGTTTGGGGTTCGGCTTACGATCCCGAGCAGAAGGTGATGAGGGTCGAGTTCGAGTTCAGTCGGGACGGGCTTCGAAGCTTCGCCGTCGACACACCCGAGGACGCGTTCGAACGGGCGGCCTCGCTGTGGGCCTACGCCACCTACAACTGGCTCGCGTTGCGCATCCCGACCGACGACGACACGCGGTCGCGCTGGCCTGTCGATCCACGCTGGGGCCTGATTCAACGGTCGTCGCTCGCTGGCGGCTGTGCGCCTGCGGAACGGATCAAGGAAGGCGAACGTCAGGGCGCGCTGCGAGAACTCCGCAAGCTCGCGACCGGGGTTCTGTCGAGCATGGCGCTACCGATGGGCACTGACGACATCGGGGACACCCTCAGAGCCGCCGAGGACGAACTGCTCCTGTACGAGCGGATCAGCGGGCGCACGTTCCCCGATCGGATTAGCGACAAGCGTCGACGGGCAATGCCATGACAGGCTCACCGAGCTGGGCCATCGTGGCGAAGATCGTCGTCGACATCAAACTGCGTACTGTTCTTGCTCAACCAGCCGAGGAGGCCACAGCCCATGCTGACGATTGCCTACATCCGGGTTTCGACCGAGGATCAAGTCGACTACTCCCCCGACGCTCAGAGGAACCGATGCGTCCAGTACGCGATCACCCATGACCTTGGCGCAGTCACGTTCCTGAGCGACGAAGGACTTTCCGGCAAGGATCTCAACCGGCCAGCGTTAACAGAGCTAACCAAACTGGTCGAGTCAGGCGAGGTTGCCAACGTGATCGTGTGGAAGCTCGACCGGTTGACGCGTGACAGTGCAGATCAGAGCGGACTCATCAAGCTGTTCGAGCGAAACTGCGTCGCGCTGCACTCCGTGAGCGAAGGCCGCATCGACGTTAAATCGGCATCTGGTCGCATGCAGGCAGGCATTCACGGCGTGCTGTCCCAGTTCTTCCGAGAGGGCCTCGTAGAGAACGTCCTGATGGGCAACCATCAAGCCATCGCGGAGAAGGGACGATGGCTGAACCGGGCACCATCGGGCTACGACATGATCAACGGCTATCTCCAACCGAGCGAGAACGCTGCGCTCATCCCGCTGATCTTTCACCTGCGCGCCGACGGGAAGTCATACAACGAGATCGAAGCAGCCACGGGCGTCAAGTTCTCAACGGTGCGACAGATCTGCGGCAACCGCGTGTACCTCGGAGAAACACGGATCAAGGACAAGTGGTACCCAGGCATCCACCAACCACTCGTGAACCCCGAGGAGTTCTCAGCGGCACAGCGCGGCAACGCGAGCGGTCAACGCATCGGAAAGGACCTGCTGTCCGGTCGAGTGATCTGTGGAACCTGTGGCCGGCGCATAGCGATCGACTCCAACGGTCGCGGTGACGGCATCTACCGCTGCAAGCACCGTGGCAAGGGTTGCGATGTGGCGGGCCGCTCGGCCAAGGGTCTGCACCGTGCGGCCAAGCTCGCCATGCGCGTGTTGTCAAACGACGACGAACTGCAAGCCGCTATCCGGCAAGAGCTCTGCGGACGAGGCCCGGAGGCGCGGGCGGCGAAGCCGTCGCGTTCCGGGGCCGTCGCTACGCTGCGCCGGAAACGCCAACAGTTGCTCGACCTGTACTACGCCGAGAAGATCAGCCCAACGATGTTCGCCGAAGAAGAAGGTCGGCTTACTCGACAGATTGAGGCCATCGAGAGCGAGGCAACCTTGAGACACAAAGAGACGGAACGACGCAACGTCCTCGCCGATCAGTTCGAACACGTGGCGGCCCTTCTGCGACAGATCGACACAGACGCAATCTGGGACGCCGCCAACGACCGAGAACGAAAACAACTCGTCAACGAGATCATCGAAGCCGTGATCGTCTACCCCGACCGCCTCCAAGTGACAATCAACGGAGCACCCCCGCTGACCGTCGCTCTTAGCGAGGTCGGCCTGCGGGAACCCTTAGGTACAAGACCTGACGTGTCGAAGGGGGGACTTGAACCCCCACGGGATTTCTCCCACTAGCACCTCAAGCTAGCGCGTATACCTATTCCGCCACTTCGACGTGTTGGAGACTCTGACGATACCGCAGCGCTAGCTGCGCACCAACAGGAATCCGAG
>JANYCT010000074.1 GCA_025360105.1 Actinomycetes bacterium
TGAGAGCGGGTGACGGGAATCGGACCCGCGTCATTTGCTTGGGAAGCAAATACTCTGCCATTGAGCTACACCCGCGTGCGTTGCCTCGGCAACGAACACGGCAAGGTTAGCGCCGACTACATCTGCGGCGCACCCTCTGTCCGTCGGCCACATCGGCAACGGCGCACATTCACTAGGGTGGGCGACGTGATCCTGTCTGACCGATCCCTGCGTGAAGAGATTGCCTCCAACCGCATCGTCATCGAACCCCTCGACGAGCAATGCATTCAGCCCTCTTCGATCGATGTGAAGGTGAGCAACCTTTTCCGTGTGTTCCGCAACCATACTGCGGGCATCATCGACGTGAAGCAAGATCTCGAGGACCTCACCGAGATGATCAGCATCCCCGAGGACGGCGTGTTCATGCTGCACCCCGGTGAGTTCGTGCTCGGCAGCACACTCGAACGCATCGCGCTGCCTGACGATCTCGTGGCACGCATCGAGGGCAAGTCATCGCTCGGTCGTCTCGGACTGCTCATTCACTCCACGGCCGGGTTCATCGATGCCGGCTTCGACGGGCACATCACGCTCGAGCTGAGCAATGTTGCCAGCTTGCCCATCACCATCTACCCCGGCATGAAGATCGGCCAGGTCAGCTTCGTGCGTATGACCACCCCTGCCGACAACCCCTACGGCAAGGGTGCCCGGGGCAGCAAATACCAGGGCCAGCGCGGCCCCACCCCGAGCCGATACTTCGAGAACTTCCGCTAGCGGCTCACGCTGGCGGTTGGGACGCGGCGGAGGGAGAGCGGTCGCCCACCCTCCCTCCGCAGTTCGTCGGATCTGACGGACAGCTGTCAGCAGATGCTGCCGTACAGGCCGGGGATACAGCGGATGTATACCCACCCGCTCACCGTCAGCGTGCCAGTGGAACCAGTGGTGCCCACGTTGGTGCTGCCGTCGAGCACAGCCATACCAACGTTCGAGTTGCCGATCACCTTGTGCAGCATGGCGTGGTAGCGATAGCCGCGGTGCACGCCCACAAATGTCGTGCAGCCGTTGCTCGAGGTGGTCCCGGAGCGTACCTTCGTCCACGATGTCGCACCGGGGGCGGCTTCGTAGAGCACCACCGGTGCGTTGCTGACGGCGGTCCCGTCGGAGGCGTAGTAGAAGCAGCTGCGCACGTTCGGTGCCGTCGTGGTGGCAACCGACTGGGCGCTGGCAGCGGAGCCGCCGATGGCTGCAAAGGCGACGGCTGCCGTCGTGGCGAGGATGGTGGTGATGCGGATGATTCGAGTGGGGATGATGTTCATGGCTGGTGTCCTTTCAAGCGGAAGTGCTTGAGGACATCGTGCGCCTGATCATCGTCGGGCACCGTGGCGATGCTGACGCTGCGACTGTGCGCGAGCGCACAGTCGATGTGGGTGGACTACTCGCCCGCGACGGGTGATGCGAGCGGGGCGTCGCTCTGCGTTGCAGCGAGCAGACGTTCGCCGTTCTCGATGGCTTCGATGAGGTGGATCGCAATGTCGGCCACCCGGACCTCGGACTCGTCCTTGCCCGCTGCTTTCACACCGTCGTCGAGCATCACGTAGCAGAACGGGCACGCCGTGGCCACGCGCGATGCACCGGTGGAGATGGCCTCCATGGCGCGTTCGTCGTTGACTTTGGTGCCGATGGTCTCTTCCATCCACATGCGTGCGCCACCGGCACCACAGCACATGCCCTTGGTGCCGTTGCGCTGCATCTCGACGACCTCGATGCCCTTGATGGACGCCACCACCTTGCGCGGCGCGAGGTACACGTCGTTGTGGCGACCGAGGTAACAGCTGTCGTGATAGGTGATGCGTTCTTCCAGCGTGGCCTGACTGACATCGAGCTGGCCGCTCTCGATGAGCGACTCGAGCAGTTGCGTGTGGTGCACCAACTCGTAGTTGCCGCCGAGTTGCGGGTACTCGTTCTTCAGCGTATTAAAGCAGTGCGGGCACTGGGTGATGATCTTCTTCACGCCCATGCCGTTGAGCATTTCGATGTTGGGCATCGCGAGCATCTGGAACAGGTACTCGTTGCCGCTACGGCGAGCGGAGTCGCCGGTGCACATCTCTGACGGGCCGAGAATGGCCACGCTGATGCCGGCACGGCGCAACAGCTTGGCCATGGCCTGGGTGACCTTTTTGTTCTTGTCGTCGAAGGATCCGGCGCAACCGACCCAGTACAGATACTCGCTTTGCAGCACCTCGCCCGGATCGACGATGGTGACATCGAGGTCATTGGCCCAATCGCCGCGCTCGCCCTGGTTCATGCCCCACGGGTTGCCCTGGTTCTCCATGGCGCGATATGCATTGCCCAACTCTGCAGGGAAGTTGCTCTCCATCAGCGAGAGGTAGCGACGCATGTCGAGGATCTTGTCGAGGATCTCGATGTTCACCGGGCAGATCTCGTCGCATGCACGGCACGTGGTGCACGCCCAGATCTCCTCGGCGGTGATGCGCTCGAACAGCGAGTTCGAGCTGATGGTAATACCGCCGTCTGTACCGATAGGCGGCGACACGTGGCCGCCCGCAGCATGCGCGGCAGTGGCGGCCATGACCTCGCCGGTCTTGAGCACGATCTCGCGTGGATCAAGTGGCTTACCCGTGGCATGGGCCGGGCACACGCTGGTGCAGCGGCCGCACATCGTGCAAGCATCGGTGTCGAGCAACTGCTTCCACGTGAAGTCCTCGACCACGGAGGCACCGAAGGTCTCGAGCGATGTCTCGGTGAGATTTGGCATCGCCTTCATCGCGCCCTTGGGGCGCTCGCGGTCCTTGAGGTACATGTTCAGCGGCGAGGTGAACATGTGGCGCAGCATGGTGATGGGCAGAATTGCGAGGAACGCGATGAAGCTGATGACGTGGGCGCCCCAGGAGATCTGGTGCCACAGGTCAAGGTTGTGCGCCGACATGCCGTCGAACAACTTGCTGAGCGGAAAGCCGATGAAGCTCCACTTTTCGTAGCTGGGTTGATCGATCTGGGCGATACGGAATGCCTCGGCGAGATATCCGGTGATTCCAATGCTCAAGAACACGCCAAGAATGAGGGCGTGTTCGGGCTTGGTCTTGATGCGGATGCGATAGGGGCGCTGGATGTAGCGGCGCGCAATGGCCCACACGATTCCGCCCACGAACACGAGCCCGGCAAGGTCGCCGAAGAACGAATACGCCATGTACACGTGGCCGTGCAGAAACTTGAGGCTCGGTGGAAGCTGATGATCGACCTCGAGCACGGTGGTGACGGCGAGGAGGCCAAGGAAACCGAAGTAGATCATGCTGTGCATGAGTCCCGCAGCGGAATCGCGCAGCAGCGTGCGCATGTAGACACCAGCACGGAAGTCGGCGAGGCGACGCTTCGCGTTCTTGGGCGTGGTGCGTCGACGATCTGGTCCGCCGCGCTCCCAGTTCTTGACGCGGTCGGCAAACGCAAATGCTCCCCACACAATGAGCGCCGGGATCACGGTGTAGAAAGCGATCTGCAACGAACCGGGTACGCCACCGAAGGGTTCGCGTGTTACCGCTTTCTCGCTGTGCCATTTCGTGACCAGCGGAATGATCCCCGACACCACCGTGAAGACACCCATGAAGATGCCCATCGCGATGACGAGTTGGTGTGGTTTGAAGCGCTTCGGCGTTGAATCCGGCGCTGGGGAGGACGCATGCGTGCTCATGACGAACTGAACCATAGTTCGCAACGCGCATCGCGCCCATGTTGACGTCGCAATTGGGCCACAATGATCGGGTGCAAACACGAACGACGAACTGGCTGATCCGCTCGGCAATTGTGCTGGTGGTGCTTGCGGGCACGGTTGGCTGGATCGCCATGGGCAATATCGGTGGGGCATCGGCTGATGGGCTGCGCGCCAGCGACGCTGCACTTGGCAAAGCCGTTGAGCTGGCCGACACGAGTGCAGCATTGGCTACCGAACTGCAGAACGCGGTCACTGCGTTGTCCACGGGGATGCGCTCGTCGGCAGAGGCGATCGATCACACGATTGCGTTGTCTAAGACTGTTCGCGGGCTGCTCGATTCGGTGTCGGTGCTCGGCGTGCCGGTCTTCGCGGGGGCCGACGCGTTCGGCACGACCCTCCAGCAGGTCGAGGAGTCACTCCTAGAAGTGCAAGGTGGAGTGAACGAGACGTTCAAGAATCTCGAGGCCGCCGGGCCGAACCTCGCCACGACCGTGACTGCATTGAAAGCGATTCCCAACGAACTCCGCACCGCACAGAACGCGATCAGAGCGACCACCGACGAGATCGATCGAGGCGTGGTGCTCTGGCGAATCGCGCTGATCGCAGGCACGCTCGCGCTGCTGTTGCTCCTCGCTGCGCTTGGCCGCGTTGCTGCGTCGCTGCGAACGCGGGAAGCGAATCAGCCGGTTACGAATCAGCCGGTTACGAATCAGCCGTAGGACTGGCGGTCGAGCTCGCGGATACGGCCGGCCAACGATGCGAGCAGCTTGTGCGCCAACGCCGGCACGTCGTCGACGACGGCCAAGAAGTGACGCTGGGTGATCAGCATGAGGCGGCAATCGGTGTCGCAGATCACGGTCGCGGTGCGGGGGCCATGGTCGAGCAGCGACAGTTCGCCCACGACCGTGCCTGCACCGAGTGTGGCGACTTTCTTGCCGTTGCGTTTCACGGTGACGGTGCCCTCGAGGACGATGAACGCCTCGCGTCCGGTCTGGCCCTGATCGACGATCATGCTGCCCGCTGGCATCACCAATTCGTCGCCGGCTTTCGCGATCTTCTCGAGATCCTTGGTGGAACACGATGAAAATAACGGGACATTACGGAGGTGTTCGAGTGATGCTTTTCTGCTCGCCATGCACTCGACTATAGAACGTTCGTCAACGTCATTGTGACAGCCTCGTTCGCGACCGGGTTGCCGACGCTCGGAGACCGCGAACCAGTGACCGATAGGGTCGTGCTCATGACCCTGCCATGTGATCGCTTTGTCAGGTTTGACGAATTGACCAGTGCGCTGCACGAGCTCGCTCATGACTACCCGACGCTCGTGTCGCTCGAGCAGTATGGAACGTCGTTCGAGGGTCGACCACTGTGGTTGGTATCCGTCACCGATTCAACGACTGGATCCCATCGCGCCAAGCCGGCCTATTGGGTGGACGCGAACATCCACTCCATCGAGGTCACCGGTGGGGCTGCTGCGCTGTATCTGCTCCATCATCTGGTCACGGCAGCGGAGCGCAACGACGAGACAACACTCCAGGCGTTGCGTACCTGCACGTTCTATGTGGTGCCGCGCGCGAACCCCGATGGTGTCGAGGCGGCACTCGCCGACTCGCCCATCTATCGCCGGAGCAGTATGCGTCCATGGCCGTGGCGCGAACGTCATCAGTGGCCCGGACTCGTGCAGCGCGACATCAATGGCGACGGTCGCGTGCTCACGATGCGCATCGTCGACCCGAATGGCGCATGGATGCCGCACGCCGACGATGCGCGCGTGATGGTGCCGGTTCCGGCGGACGGCATCGCGCCCGCGGGTGTGACCCGCTATCGGCTCTTGTCGGAAGGCACCATCGAGGACTACGACGGATTCACGGTGCCCACACCTGCGCGGCCCGAGTCGCTCGATTTGAACCGCAACTTCCCGGCCGGTTGGGGCACGAGCACGCGCGGCGCCGGTGATCACCCGCTCAGCGAGCCCGAGATCGACGCACTCGTTCGCGCCATCGTCGCACGGCCGAACATCTGCGGGTACAACGCGTACCACACCCATGGTGGCGTGCTGTTGCGTCCGTCGAGCACCACCAGCGACTCGAAGTTGCCACCGTTCGACGTATGGACGTGGAAAGAACTCGGCGCACGCTGCACGGCACTCACGTCGTACCCGGTGCACTCGGTCTACGAGGACTTCACGTGGGACAAGGCCGAAACGATGAGTGGCGCCGCCGACGATTGGGTCTATGAGCACCTCGGGCTCTTCGGCTGGACCACGGAGTTCTGGGATCTCGTGTACGCCGCCACGGGCAAGCGGGCGAGCACCGACATCTGGTATGTCGGACTCACTGCCGACGACGAGTTGGCCATCGCGCAGTGGTGCGACGAGCATGGCGAGTACTACCTGGCATGGACGGCATTCGATCACCCGCAACTCGGTGCGGTCGAGATCGGTGGACTCGACACGTTCCGCGCCTACGTCAATCCGCCCGAGTCGATACTGGTCGATGAGATCCGACCGCACGCTGAGTTCGCGGTGTTCCAAGCATTGGCTGCACCGCACCTCGACATCGTCAGTGCCTTGGCCACGGCGTTGGGTGACGACATGTGGCAGATCGACGTGGGTATTGCGAACACGGGCTGGCTGCCCACGCACATCAGCACGCAAGCCGCCAATGAACGACTCGTGCTACCGCTGATCGCTGAGCTTGACATGCCCGACGGTGTCGCTGTTGTGGGTGGCCCGAATCGTGTGCAGCTCGGCCAACTGTCGGGTCGCAGCGCGCAGCGCCTCAACGCAGGCAGTCGCAACGACGGAACGCCTGATCGCGTGTTGGCGCGTTGGATTGTGCGCGCACGTGATGCCGACGCCGTTGCACGGGTCACTGCCGTTGCCAAGCACCCTCGTGCCGGAAGTGTTCAACGCGCGGTGATGATCGCCGACTGATGGAAACCGAGCAGCGCCCGACCCGACGGTCACAGACAGCCGATGGCGTACGTCTCACCGTAACCCGTGGCATTCGCGGTTTCGTCGACGGCACCGTGGCGGTGGTGCTCGGCGCGTATCTGAAACTGCTCGGCTACAGCAACTTCGATGTCGGGGTCGTGGTCACGGCCATGTTGCTGGGCTCGGCGGCGCTCACCTTGGCCACCGGGGTGTACGGGCACCGATTGACGCGCCGGGTGATCCTGCTGTGTGGCTCGGGATTGATGTTCGTCACTGGCGTCACCTACGCGACCACGACAGTGTTCGTGGTGCTAGTGATCGTCGGTGCGGTCGGGACCATGAATCCCTCGAGCGGCGATGTGAGCGTGTTTCTCCCGATGGAGCAGTCGTTGCTCCCGGCCACCGTGTCGAACGAGCAGCGAACAGCGATGTTCGCCCGATACGCATTCATCGGCAGCATCTTTGGCGCGGTCGGCTCGCTTGCCGCCGGTGTGCCCGATTGGGTGGTGCATCACACGTCGATCGACCGCGCCACTGCGCTGCGCGGCGTCTTCGCAGCGTATGCCGTTGGTGGCGTCGGCACGTTCTTGATCTATTCGTCGCTGACGCCGGCCATCGAGGCAGTTGGATCAGCGCGTCCGGCACCGTTGGGTGAATCGCGGCGCATCGTCTACAAACTCGCCGCGGTCTTCAGCATCGATGCCCTCGGCGGTGGTTTTGTGGTGCAGTCGTTCCTCGCACTCTGGTTGTACGAGCGCTTTGACTTGTCGGTGGCCGTGGCCGGTGCGTTGCTGTTTTGGACCGGTGTGTGTTCGGCGTTCTCGGCGTTCGTCTCGGCGCGCATCGCTCGCCGTGTGGGGCTGATCCGCACGATGGTCTTCACGCACCTTCCCGCGCAGGTATTCCTGATCTGCGCTGCTTTGGTGCCGAGCCTGGGTTGGGCGGTCGCCTTTTTGATTGCCCGCAGTCTCCTGTCGGCCATGGACGTTCCGGCGCGGAACTCATATGTAATGGCAGTGGTGTCGCCGGCCGAGCGGGCCGCAGCGGCAAGCGTCACCAACGTGCCGCGCAGCCTTGCCTCTGCCTTGCCACCACTTGCCGCTGGATGGATGCTCGACCGCAGTTCGTTTGGCTGGCCGCTCATCATTGCTGGCTCGCTGAAGATCACCTACGACCTGTTGTTGCTGGCGATGTTCCGCAATGTGCGCCCGCCCGAGGAACAGAATCGCGCGCATTCCACCTGAGTTGCGTGGGCTCTTGTAGCGTGCGCGGTGCCCATGGAGAACCTGCGCCCACCCTCGCGAACCAGATCGGCATCAGGCCGCTCGACATCGACGCGGGCGACATCGACATCGAACTTCGGCGTGAGTCGGCGTGAGAGTCACGATGCCTCGGGTTTCTATGAACGATTCACGGCGCCGGTCATCAGCGACGATGACACGGTGATGGCGCCGGGCCCCGTGGCTGAGCCGTTCATGTGCGGCGACTCGCGCGCGATGGCCGCCGTGGCCGATGGTTCCGTGGCGCTGGTGGTCACCTCGCCGCCGTACTTCGCCGGTAAAGCCTACGAAGAAGAGCTGGGGCGCAACGGTATCCCTGCCTCGTATCTCGAGTACCTCGAGTTGCTGCACGATGTCTTCGCAGAGTGCGTGCGCACTCTCGAGCCGGGCGGCCGCATTGCCGTGAACGTGGCCAACCTCGGCCGCAAGCCCTACCGCAGCCTGTCTTCCGACGTGATCCACATCCTGCAGGATCGGCTCGGCCTGCTGCTGCGCGGCGAGATCGTGTGGCGCAAGGCCCAGGGCGCCACCGGATCCTGCGCGTGGGGATCGTTCCGCAGCCCGGCAAATCCGGTGCTGCGCGATGTCACCGAACGGGTCATTGTCGCCAGCAAGGGTCGCTTCGATCGTGCGCTCACTGCGAAGAAGCGCGAGGCGAAGGGCCTGCCGTCGCAGAGCGAGTTGGTGGCCGATGAGTTCATGGAACTCACCCTCGATCTGTGGGACATCCCCACCGAGAGCGCCAAGCGCGTGAACCACCCGGCGCCGTTCCCGGTGGAACTTCCCGAGAAGCTGATCAGTCTGTTCACGTATCAGCACGATCTCGTGCTCGACCCGTTCATGGGGAGTGGCAGCACGCTGGTCGCGGCGGCACGACTCGACCGGCGATACGTCGGCTACGACCTCGATCCCGCGTATGTGGAGATCGCCCGTGCGCGGGTGGCTACCGAATCCCACGTCGAACGCGCGCCCGCGGTGCGTGGTTCGGGTGTCGGCGCTACCAGGGTCGCCGAGGAGGCGCTTGTCGTGGCCGGATTTCAGGTCGTCGCGTCGGGTTATCGGGTACGCGGCACGGGGGTGACCCTCAGCGTGCACGCCCGCGATGGTGCAGGCGGCGAGTGGTACTTCGATGTCGCTGGCGGCGCGACGAGTCATCGTCCCGGCTTGGTCCGCACCGACGCCGTGTGGCGTGTTCTCGGTCGAGCGTCGGCGGTGCACGCGCATCTCGACGGCCCACTCGTGGTGCTCACCATGGCCATGCCTCGCTCGGGCACCGATGGCGACAAGGCGCTGCGTGCAGCAGCACCGTCGCTGCTGCACGATGTGATCGATCTCACCGATCCAGCGGCGCTGGGCCGTCTCAGGCGGTATGGCGCCGCTCAGACCGAGCGATAAATCCTTAGTCGATATGACTCAAGATTTCTGAGTTTCAGGTTGAATGTGGCACCGGGTCGCCGGTAAAGTTGCGTGCAAATCACTCAACATCCCCCGCATACCCCCTGAATACTGGAGAACACCATCATGGCCAAGGCAGTCGGCATCGACCTCGGTACCACTAACAGCGTCGTTTCGTTCCTCGAGGCGGGCGAGCCCGTCGTTATCCCCAATGCCGAAGGCGCACGCACCACACCCAGCGTGGTGGCCTTCAGCAAGGCTGGTGAGGTCCTCGTTGGCGAAGTCGCCAAGCGCCAGGCGATCACCAACCCCGATCGCACGTTCCGCAGCATCAAGCGCCAGATGGGCACCACCTGGAAGAGCGACGACATCGATGGCAAGCGCTACACCGCACAGGAAATCAGCGCACGCACGCTCATGAAGCTCAAGCGCGACGCTGAGGCGTATTGCGGCGACGTGGTCACCCAGGCAGTCATCACCGTGCCGGCCTACTTCGACGATGCCCAGCGCACCGCCACCAAAGAGGCCGGCCAGATCGCCGGGCTCGAGGTGTTGCGCATCATCAACGAGCCCACCGCCGCGGCGCTCGCCTACGGTCTCGACAAGGGCACTGAGGACGAAACCATTCTCGTGTTCGACCTCGGTGGCGGCACGTTCGACGTGAGCGTGCTCGAAATCGGAGACGGCGTGTTCGAGGTGAAGAGCACCCACGGCGACACCAAGCTCGGTGGCGACGATTGGGATCAGCGCATCATCGATTGGCTCGTGCAACAGTTCAAGTCGGCACATGGTGTCGATCTCGGCAACGATCGCATGGCCACACAGCGTCTTAAGGAAGCTGCTGAGAAGGCCAAGATCGAACTCAGCCAGGTGCAGCAGACCCAGATCAACCTGCCGTTCATCACGGCCACGGCCGACGGCCCGTTGCACCTCGACGAGTCGCTCACCCGTTCGAAGTTCCAGGAGATGACCGCCGACCTCATCGAGCGTTGCCGCATCCCGTTCGAGCAGGCACTGAAGGACGCAGGTGTCAGCAAGGGTCAGTTGCATCACGTCATCCTCGTTGGCGGCTCCACGCGTATGCCGGCCGTCAACGATCTGGTGATGAGCCTCACTGGTAAAGAGCCCAACAAGAGCGTGAACCCTGACGAGGTCGTTGCCGTCGGCGCGGCCATCCAGGCGGGTGTGCTGAAGGGCGACGTGAAAGACGTGTTGCTCCTCGACGTCACGCCGCTCAGCCTCGGTATCGAAACCAAGGGTGGCGTGATGACCAAGCTCATCGAGCGCAACACCACCATCCCGACGCGGCGTACCGAGGTCTTTACCACGGCCGAAGACATGCAGCCGAGCGTCGAGATCCACGTGCTGCAGGGCGAGCGCGAGATGGCCGGCTACAACAAGACCCTCGGCAAGTTCCAGCTCGTCGATCTGCCGCCTGCACCGCGTGGCATCCCCCAGATCGAGGTCACCTTCGACATCGATGCGAACGGCATCGTGCACGTGTCGGCCAAGGACCGTGCGACCAGCAAAGAGCAGTCGATGACCATCAGCGGTCAGAGCACGATCAACAAAGACGACATCGAGCAGATGGTGCGCGACGCCGAGGCACATGCCGAAGAAGACCGTCAGCGCCGTGACGAAGCCGAGGTTCGCAACAACGCCGACTCGGCCGTGTACCAGGCCGAAAAGATGCTGCGCGACCAGGGCGAGACGGCAAGTGCCGACGACAAGGCCTCGGTGGAGACACCGCTGTCGGGTCTGAAGACGGCACTCACCGGTAACGACGTCGCGGCGATCAAGGAGGCGACCACGTCGCTCACCGACGCGCTGCAGGCATTCGGGCAAAAGCTGTACGAGGCCGCGTCACGCGACGCGAACGCCGCGGGATCTTCGGCAAGCGGGCAAAGCGGTGCGAGCGATTCGGCCAACGATGAGGAAATCATCGATGCCGAAATCGTCGACGAGAAGTGAGCTCGGAGCACGAGATGACCGATCACACACCGGGCGACGAAGCGAGAGACGCATCTGCGGACGATCTCGCCGAAACGATCGCGGACGAGATTGCCGCTGAGATCGATATGGCCGAACTGTTGCCAACCGAACTCGAAATGCTCACGGCCGAACGTGATCAGTTCAAAGACATCGCTCTGCGACTGCAAGCCGACTTCGAGAACTATCGCAAGCGCGTGACCAATCAGCAGTCCGACGATATCGATCGTGCGACGGGCAAGCTGGCCGAGTCCCTGCTTGCTGTACTCGACGCCTGTGAGGCCGCCTTTGCGCACGGTGTCGTTGGCGTCGAACCGATTTGGTCACAGCTGATGGGGGTCTTGCAAAAGCAGGGCCTCGAGGCCATGGACCTCGCCGAGAAGCCCTTCGATCCGGCGACCGCCGATGCCGTCATGCACGAGCCCGCGCTCGACAACGACACCGAGCCGATGGTCAGCGAGGTGCTGCGCACCGGCTATCACTGGAAGGGCAAGGTCCTGCGACCAGCGATGGTCAAAGTTCGAGGGTGATCACGCCATGACGGCTCAGCGCGAGTGGTACGAGAAGGACTACTACAAGATCCTCGGGGTGTCCGACACGGCAACCGCGAAGGAGATCACCAAGGCGTACCGCAAACTCGCGCGCGAAAGCCATCCCGATGCCAATCCTGGTAACGATGCGGCCGAGAACCGATTCAAGGAGATCTCCGCCGCCTACGACGTGGTGGGCGACGACGCCAAGCGCAAGGAATACGACGAGGTCCGTCGCCTCGGGCCCGCTGGTGGTTTTGGCCCCGGTGGATTCGGGCCCGGTGGTTTTGGGGGCGGCGGCCAGCCCGGCGGCTTCAACTTCAATGTCGGAGCTGAGGGTCTCGGCGATGTGCTCGGCGGCATGTTCGGCCGTGGCGGGCGCGGTCGCGGTGCTTCGGCGGGCGCAGGTCCTCAGCGCGGCGAAGACCTCGAGGCATCGCTCACGCTCGACTTCGTCGATGCCGCGCACGGTCTCACCACCACGCTGTATCTCACCAGCGATGCGCAATGCAGTACGTGTCACGGATCGGGTGCCAAACCCGGAACCAACCCGCGCACGTGTTCACAATGCGGCGGGCGCGGTGTGGTCGACGACAATCAAGGCTTCTTTTCGTTCAGCACACCGTGTCGGGTCTGTCAGGGCCGTGGCGTGGTGATCGATGCACCCTGCCCGACGTGTCGCGGCAACGGCGTCGAGAAGCGCCCGCGCGAGGTCAAGGTGCGTCTGCCTGCTGGTGTTGCCGACGGGCAGCGCATCCGTCTGAAGGGTCGTGGCGGTCCGGGTCGAAACGGTGGGCCGGCGGGTGACCTGATGGTTGAGTGTCGCGTGCAGCCGCACAAGCTGTTCGGGCGCGATGGCAGCAACCTCACCCTGCGCGTGCCCGTCACGTTCGCCGAGGCGGCGCTCGGCAGCGAGATCGATGTACCCACGCTCGACGGTCAGCGTGTCACGCTGCGGCTGAAGCACGGTACGCAGACCGGTAGTCGGCACCGAGTGAAGGGTAAGGGCATCGAGACGGCAAAGCACACCGGCGATCTCATCGTCACCGTCGACGTGCACGTGCCGCATTCGCTCACCGACGAACAGACCCGTGCAATCGAGGCGCTCGCTGCAGCGACTACGGTTTCACCACGGGCACATCTGTTGCAGAACATCCAGCCCCAGAACGGCAGGGAGGCGTGACCATGCGAAGCCGAACACACGCTGTCTACGTGATCTCTGTCGCTGCTGAACTCGCTGGAATGCATCCGCAGACCTTGCGCATCTACGAACGCCGCGGCTTGGTACAACCGGCGCGGTCACAGGGCGGCAACCGGCGTTACAGCGATGTCGATATCGATCGTCTTCGCCGTATCCAAGAACTCGCGGGCGAGGGTATGAACCTCGAGGGCATCCGTCGTGTGATGGCCCTCGAGCTCGAGGTCGCACGTCTGCGCGACGAGAACGCGGAGTTGCGGTCGCTCGCGGCCAACGCCATCGCCGAGGCCGAACGTCGCGCACCACGCCGCGATCTCGTGCCGCTACATCAGGCGGTTGCGGTGTTCGGGCAACGCCAACAGCCGCTGGGCTGACTCTACTGAACGTTCGTTGTTCAACGCTCGCGGCGTGACAGCACCGTCAGTGCGTCGTTGAGCATGAACGACCACGGTTCATCCCACGTGGCCGCGGGCGGCGGCATTGGCGCAACCGTCGTTCGCTGCCAGGCGTGCGGCGCTCCGAGGAATGACTCGAGCGCGGCGCGTTCGTGGGCATCGAGATGATGTTGCGGTGCCTGCGCCTCGGCCGCCGCCGCGCTTGCGCGTGATCCCACCGTGGCGCGAGGCGTGACCCGATCGGGATCGGCGCCGCGCCACGTGGTGAGCAATGTCGGTTCGAAAGCAATGCGTTCGGACAGGCACACCATCGCCGCGACACCGTGTTTGCAGGGTGAGTCCCAGTCGGGACAATCGCAGTCGAAGTGCACGTCGTCGCGGCTGGGCACAAGCGTGGCGAGCCGATCGGTGGCATCTTGCTGAGTGGCGCGGATGACCACCGTGTATGCCCTTGCGCGGCTTCCCTGCACGTGCGCGGTAGCGCGGCCCGGCGTGACGGTGAGGTCGATGACAGCGCCCTGGCGCGCGTAATCGCGCCCGCGACGAAAGCGTGGTGGATCGCACAGTCCGGCAAGCATCACGTCGATCATCGTCGAGATCAGGCGGCCCTCGCGGTCAGCGCCGGCTGCGCTCATCACCGACCCCCCGGCGTGAGCATCACGAGCGAACGCAATGCGTCGGTGGAGAGTTCGGTGAGCCACTGTTCGCCGGTGCCGAGCACCGAGTTGGCGAGTTGCTTCTTGTCGTCGATGAGTTGGCTGATGCGTTCTTCGAGGGTGCCTTCGCACACCAACTTGTGCACCAACACGGTGTGGTCCTGCCCGAGCCGCCACGCACGGTCGGTGGCTTGATCCTCGACCGCCGGATTCCACCAGCGGTCGTAGTGGATCACCTGTGATGCGGCGGTGAGGTTGAGCCCGGTGCCGCCGGCTTTCAACGACACGAGCAGGATCGGCGCTCCCTCGCCGGCTTGGAATCGTCGCACCATCGCGTCGCGGCCCGTGCGCGACACGCCACCGTGCAGGAACGGCACATCGAGCTGCAGGCGGTCACCGAGGTGGCGTTGCAACAGCAAACCCATCTCGCGGAACTGGGTGAACACGAGCGCGCGCTCGTTCACGGCAAGCAGGTCGTCGACGATTTCGTCGAAGCGGGCGAGCTTTCCGGAGCGACCGGTGAGCCGTGATCCATCGCCTGCGGCGTGCGCGGGATGGTTGCAGATCTGCTTGAGCCGAGTGAGCGCGGCGAGCACGATGCCGCGTCGCTTCATGCCGGACTCGGCTTGTGCGTCGGCAAGCAGCTGATCGACCACGGCCCGATACATCGTGGCCTGTTCCTTGGTGAGCGTGGCCCAGGCAACCTGTTCGATCTTGTCGGGCAGCTCGGGCAAGAGGGTCTTGTCGGCCTTGGTGCGGCGCAGGATGAAGGGCTGGGTGAGAGTGCGCAGTGCCGCGGTGGCTGCGACATCGCCCGTACGTTGGATCGGCTTGGCGTAACGGTCGTTGAACTGTGTCGCGCTGCCGTACAGACCCGGGTTCACCGCATCGAGAATCGACCACAGCTCGCCCAGATGGTTCTCGACGGGTGTGCCGGTGAGCGCCAACTTCTGATCGGCGCGGATGTGGCGTACGGCCCGCGCCGCATGGGTGAGGTGGTTCTTCACATTCTGTGCCTCGTCGAGCACCAGCGTTCCCCACTGCACCTCGCCCAGCGAGTGGATGTCGCGGGCGAGCAGGCCGTAGGTGGTGACCACGATGTCGGAAGGGACGAGTTGCTCGGCCACCGTGTCGCCGCGAGCGCGCTCGTTGCCATGGTGGATGGCCACCTGCAGTTGGGGCGTGAAGCGGGCAGCCTCGGCGTACCAGTTGTGCACCACGCTGAGCGGACAGACCACGAGATGCGGACCCGGACGCGTGGCCAGATGCGCCAACGTGGTGGCGGTCTTGCCCAAGCCCATGTCGTCGGCCAGGCAGCCGCCCAGGCCGAGCCGGGCGAGAAAGCCCATCCAGCTGAGCCCACGACGTTGGTAGTGGCGCAGCTCGCCAACGAACGAATCGGGTTCGCGCAGTTCTTCGAGTTGTTCGTCGGGCAGGCCGGCGACCAGGTCGGCAATCCAACCGTCGGCGCGCAGCGCAACGGCTGCGTCGGCACCGTTGTCGGCCGCCGCTGCCTCGGCCGCGAGTTTCATCAGCCCCGCGACATCGAGTTCGCTGTGGTCCTTGCGTTGCTTGTGTAGGCGGCCGAGCGTTGCCTTCACCTGGTGTGCGTCGAGGCGCACCCAGCGACCGTTCACGTGGATCAACGAGCTGCCGGACGCCGCGGCGCGCTCGAGTTGCGCGTCGTCGATGGGCGTGTCATCGATGGTGGCATCCCACTGCACGAGCGCCCCCGCCGAGAAGCGACCGCTGCTGGGTGCCTCCATTTTCGGCGTGGCCGTGGCGTGCACGCTGGCCTTCGCGCGAACGAGGTGCTCGGGGCCGAGCAGGCGAATGTCGAGTTCCTCGAGCAGCGTTGGGGCATCGGTGAGGAAGACCTCGACCTGTTCAACGCTGAGCTCGATGACCGCGCTGGGGTCCGCGGCCAGTGGTTCGAGCGTGTCGATGTGCAGTCCGAGCGATTGGCCGGCGGATTCGACCCGGGCGCGCAGTCGGCCGAGGTGTTGGGGCTGGCGGGCGATATCGAGCGCGAGCGGGGTCTGCGCGATCACGTCGACGGCGCTGCACCAACGCTCGGGTTGGTCGACGTCAACCAGTTCGAGCGTGAGTAACCACGGGTCGTCTGCTTCCGCGGGAAGGTGCAATCGAAGTTGAGCTGCGACCACGGGGACACCGTGGGCGCGGTCGAGTTCGTATTCGAACGTGCGCGCCAGATCGCCGAGCGCGCCGAGATCGTCGGTGCGGTAGAGCACGCTGCCGGCAGCAGAGCTGAGCCCGCGAAACGTGGCCTGCGCGGCGCGGTACTGGCTGCCGCGAGCCTGCAGCGGTGGTGACGGTCGCCAACCGATCTCGCCCAGGCGTCGCCGCGCCATGGCATCGACGACTCCGGCGAACAGAGCGTCGATGTCGGTGATGCCGCACGCGGGCGGCATGGTGGCATGCAGTGCTTCGAGCGCGGCGGTCACCCCATGATCGAGCACCGGCACCCAGTGCGCGATGTAGATGGGTCCGCTGACGTCGAGTACCGGGCGAATGCGTGTGGCCTGCACCGTGGAGTGCGCAAGTTCGGAGATGTGAGCGAACCACTGCAGTGTTGGTGTCAACGTTGGGCCGCGAAGTCCGTTGCCGGCAAGGTCGGCGATATCGGCCAGCGCACCGAGCGGGATGCGCAACGTCGGTGTGGGCTGTGTACCCGTGGGATCGGGGAGTGGAACCGGAATTCGGGCGGGTGTGCCTGCCGCGGAGACATGCCTGCCAAGCACGCGATCAACCGTTCGGATCAGTTCCACGAGGTGCACCACCGAGGCATCGTCGCGGTGCAACGCCCACAGGTGCAGTGCTCCGTCGTGCCAGGTGAGCTGCAGCTCTGGCGAGACGGCGGTGGTACCCATACACACATCACGGTACAGCGGGGGTGTCCGGGCGAGACGGCCGTTCACGCCCAACACCCCCGACGGCAACTGATTGAATGGCGCCATGAACTACACCGAGGTCACCCCCGAAGCGTTTGCAAACCTCGATGGGCTCGCCGACTGGCGTGTCGTTGTCGGCACCATCGGCGCCACGTTCCGCGCTGGTTCATACAGGGCTGCTGCAGAACTCGTGTCGGCCATCACCGAAGCTGCCGAGCGACTGGAGCATCATCCCGACATCGACGTGCGGTATCCGGATCGCGTTCGGGTGATCCTCACCACGCATGCCACCGGAGGGCTCACCACGCTCGATGTCGATCTGGCGCGTGAGATCTCGACGCTCGCGTCCAACGCCGGCGCCACGTCGGAGGCCACGGCGGTGCAGGCGGTCGAACTGGCCATCGACACCATCGACGCCGATCGCATCCGACCGTTCTGGGTGGCTGTTTTGGGTTATCGCGATGTCGGTGGATATCTGGTTGATCCACTCCGCATCGGTCCACCGCTGTGGTTCCAGCAGATGGACGAATCACGCACCGAGCGCAGTCGCTTCCATGTCGATATCTCCGTTGCGCACGACATCGCCGAGGCCCGCATCGCGGCGGCCCTTGCTGCAGGTGGCACGTTGGTCAGCGACGCGTTCGCGCGATCGTGGTGGATTCTCGCCGACGCCGATGGCAACGAAGCCTGCATCTGCACCTGGCACGACCGATGAGTTTCGACATCAGATTCCAGGTGCTCACGTTGCCGGGGCAGCCATACGCGACGTACCGTCAGCAGGTGTTGCGTCTCGAGCAACTCGGCTTCGACATTGCCGCGGTTCCCGATCACTTCTGTGATTGGGCCAACCCGCCGGCACCGTGGTTGGAGTGCTGGACGTTGCTCGCTGCACTGGCAGTAGAGACAACCACCATTCGGCTCAGCAGCAACGTGGCTCAGATCCCGCTGCGCAATCCAGCGGTGCTGGCCCATCAGGCAGTCACCGTAGATCACGTGTCGGGCGGGCGATTGGAACTGGGACTCGGCACCGGGCTGACCATCGATCCGGGTACGGACATGATCGGACTCACGAACTGGTCGAACGCCGAGCGTGTCGCACGCTTCGGCGAATACATCGAACTGGTGGCGATGCTGTTGACCCAGGAGATCACCTCGTTCGACGGCGCGTACTATCAGGCCGACAATGCCGTGATGAACCCGTCATCGCTGCAGTCGCCGCGCATCCCCATCGTTGCCGCAGCGCTCGGTCCGAAGATGATGGCGCACGCGGCGCGTTGGGCCGATACGTGGAACACGATGAGTTTCGATGCTGATTTCGGAACTCAGATCGACGAGCTCAGTGCGCGGGCGCTGGAGATGGACGCCTTGTGCGCGGCCGCAGGTCGCGCTCCAGAAACACTTCGCCGCAGTGCCAACCTCTTCGATGCGCGAGCACGCGCCACCGGTGGTCGGTTGCGTTACTACGACGACGACGGATTGTTCGTGTATCTCGTGAGCAGCCTGATCGATGCGGGCTTCACCGACATCGGCCTGTATTACCCCGTTGACCCGGATCAGTTGCCCGCATTCGAGAAGATCGCCAACGAGGTCATTCCGACGTTACGCGATTGAGTAGCAAGTCTTCGATGAAGACGGCGACGCCATCGGCATCGTTGGCTGGTGCCACGTGGTCGGCGATGGCCCGGGTACGCGCCGGCGCGTTGCCCATCGCGACTCCGTGCCCCGCCCACTCGAGCATGGTGTGGTCGTTGGTGTTGTCGCCGAACACCATCACCTCGGCCGCATCGATGCCGAGATGATCACACAGCCATTGCAGTCCCGAGGCCTTGTCGATGCCAGCGGGGCCGATCTCCGCGGCCTCGGCGCCCATGTGGTACACCTCGAGATCGGGGCCGACGTGCTGACTGAGAAGGTCCATCAGTTCATGCGCTCCGAGCGTGTGGTGGAACACCATCAGCTTGACGACCACGCGTGCCCCGGCGGAGGCGGTGATCACGTCGGGCGAATGCGGAATGCGACCCTGCACGGGCATACGGTCCGCGAAACCTGGCTCCGCAGCAAAGCCCACGTCCGTCGCGAGCGCGAAACCCAACAGGGGGTCGACGAGGCGGAGCTGGCGGATGGTGTCGACAGCAAGATCGATGTCGAAGTCAACCGTGCGCAGTGAAACGCCGTCGGGGAATGTGCACACGATGGCACCGTTGGCCATCACGCCGTGGGTAATAGCCGGGCCAACGGCGTCGATGACGTTGCCGAGCATGAACGGCGGCCGCCCCGTGGCGAGTGCCAGAATCACCCCGGCCGCGTGTGCGGCGTGCAGCGCTGCCGCAACGCGGGCGGTGACGTGCCCACTCGAGTCGAGGAGCGTTCCGTCGAGATCGAACGCCATCAAACGAGGAAGTGGGCGGGGCACGAGGTGAGGCTATCCGAAAAATGTTGATACGGCTTGTGTCAACTTTTCTATCACGGTGTACGCTGACGACATGGCGTTCGACCCGAAGAAGTGGACTCACAAGACTCAGGAAGCCTTTGCCGCGGCCATTGATTCCGCGAAGGCAAACAGCAACCCCGAGATCACCCCAGACCATGTGCTGGCGGCGCTGATGGGCCAAGAGGGCACCGTTGCGCCAGCGGTGGTGCAGGCATTGGGACTGGCCCCGCTGATGGTGCGCAACAAGGCCGAGCAAGCCGTGGCCAAACTGCCCAAGGCATATGGCGGGTCCGAACCGCGGATGAGTCGCGAGCTCACCAACATCGCCGAGAATGCCGAGGCCGCGCGCAAAGACCTAAAAGACGATTACCTCTCCGTCGAGCACTTGCTGCTGGCGATGAACCAGCGCCTCGGCATCGGCAGCGAGGAACTGTTGCAAGCGTTGCAGCAGGTGCGCGGGAGTCACCGCGTCACCAGTCAGAACCCCGAAGAGCAGTTCCAGGCGCTCGAAAAGTACGGCCAAGATCTCACCCAACGTGCCCGCGACGGCAAGATCGATCCTGTCATCGGTCGCGATGATGAGATCCGCCGCGTCATCCAGGTACTCAGTCGGCGCACCAAGAACAACCCCGTGCTCATCGGCGAACCCGGCGTGGGCAAGACGGCGATCGTCGAAGGCCTCGCCCGGCGCATCGCCGACGGCGACGTGCCCGAAGGCCTCAAGAACAAGCGGCTGATCAGCCTCGATATCGGCTCCATGCTTGCCGGCGCGAAGTATCGCGGCGAATTCGAAGAGCGCCTCAAGGCAGTGCTCAAGGAGATCACCGATGCGGCAGGCGAGGTGATCACCTTCATCGACGAGATCCACACCATCGTCGGTGCTGGAGCGGCCGAAGGTGCGATGGACGCGGGCAACATGATCAAGCCGATGCTCGCCCGTGGTGAACTGCACATGATCGGCGCGACCACGCTCGACGAGTATCGCAAGCACGTCGAGAAGGACCCGGCGCTCGAGCGCCGCTTCCAGCAGGTGTACGTCGGTGAGCCCACGGTCGAGGACACCATCGCCATTCTGCGCGGCCTGAAGGAGCGCTACGAGGTGCACCACGGAGTGCGCATCCAAGACAGCGCGCTCGTGAGCGCAGCGGTGCTGAGCAACCGCTACCTCACCAACCGTTTCCTGCCCGACAAGGCCATCGACCTGATGGACGAAGCTGCCAGCAAGCTGCGCATCGAGATCGACTCCATGCCTACCGAAATCGATGTCGTCGAGCGGCGCATCCTGCAGTTGGAGATCGAGCAGGTTGCGCTCGGCAAGGAAACCGACGCCGCATCACATGAACGCCTCGCTGCGCTCGAGGACGAACTCGCCGAACTGAACGTGCAGAGCGCCACGATGAAGGGTCATTGGGAGGCAGAGAAGCAGGCCATCACGGCGATTCGCACGTTGAAAGAAGAACTCGAACACCTCCGCACGCAGATCGAGCGCGAGGCCGATCTCAACGTTGCTGCCGAGATTCGTTATGGCCGTATCCCCGAGCTGCAACGTCGCATCGACGAAGCCACCGCGCACCTCGACAGCTTGCAGAGCACCAACCGCATGCTCAAAGAAGAAGTAGATGCCGAAGACATCGCCGATGTCGTCAGCAAATGGACAGGCGTTCCCGTGAGCCGCCTGCTCGAAGGCGAGATGGTCAAACTCGTACATCTCGAGGAACTGCTGCATCAGCGCGTCATCGGTCAAGACGATGCCGTCACCGCAGTCGCTCACGCAATCCGTCGCAGCCGTGCGGGTCTCAGCGATCCCGACCGTCCTATTGGCTCGTTCATGTTCCTTGGACCAACCGGTGTAGGTAAGACCGAACTCGCCCGCGCCGTCGCCGAGTTCTTGTTCGACGACGAACGCGCAATGGTGCGTATCGACATGGGCGAGTACATGGAGAAGTTCTCGGTCAGTCGACTCATCGGCGCGCCCCCCGGGTATGTGGGCTACGACGAAGGCGGTCAGCTCACCGAAGCCGTGCGGCGTCGGCCCTACAGCGTGGTGCTACTCGACGAGATCGAAAAGGCACACCCCGATGTGTTCAACGTGTTGCTGCAGGTACTCGACGACGGTCGACTCACCGACGGCCAGGGCCGCACGGTCAACTTCACCAACGTGGTGTTGATCATGACCAGCAACCTGCCCGGCGACCCGCTCGGCTTCTTCAAGCCCGAGTTCATCAACCGGGTCGACGACATCATTCGCTTCCGTTCACTCACCGAGAGCGATCTCGCCGAGATCGTCACGATCCAACTCGAGTCGTTACGCGCGCGTATGGCCGCGCGCCGCATCACGCTCACGGTCACACTCGCAGCGATGTCACTGCTGGCGCACGAGGGCTTCGATCCGGCGTTCGGTGCACGTCCCCTCAAGCGCGTCATCCAACGCGAGATCAGCGATCGAGCGGCTGTGCTGATCCTCGAGGGCAAGGTCAGCGAGGGTGACACGGTCACCGTCGACGCAATCGACGATCACATCACCGTCACCTGACCGACCACGGTCCCGGCCGAGTACGTCTAGTCGTGGATCACCACGGTGGCGCCCATCGGCAGCAGGTTCGTGGCCCAGATCATGTCCATCGCTGGGTTGCTTACGCGGATACAACCGTGGGAGGCCGGATAGCTCGGCACGTTGGGCGCGCCGTGCACCGCTATGCCACCAACCACGAAACGCGGGCGGTACAGGGTGCCCAGCGAGCCGGTGTAGGCGGGCTGGTCTGACACCCGATAGATGTGGAACGTGCCGTTATCGGTGATCGCGGTGCCGGTGATCTTGGCGCCGGTGAGCACGTTGTCGGCCTCGTAGTAGTAGCCGCCGCCCGTCGACACGTTGAGCACCCAGACGACCTGTTTGTTGTGCAGAAACAAACCCAACTGTCGTCCCTTGTCGACCTCAAGCAGATCGCCGCCGTTGCTCACTCCGGCGCTTGGGCGGCAGTTCGGCCAGTTCAGGGATCGGGCGGTGGGTGCATCGACGTAGCCGCGCGGCACGAGCCCGTTCCACTTCTGGTAGGCCATTACCGCTTGCTGGGTGCTCCAGCCGAACGATCCGTCTGCGCCACCGTTCCAGAAGCCGAGGTCGAGCAGCCGTTGTTGCAGTAGTGCGATGTTGGGTCCGTAGGCGCCCGAGCCCGAACCGAGGATTGCCTCATTCGAGAACCCACTGCAGAACACCGGCGTGGGGTCTACGTTCTGTGGGCCGCCATAGGGTGCTGACACAGGCGTGCCGATGTAATAACCACTCACGTCGGCGACGGCGTGGGTGGGGTTCTGGGCAAAGATATCGAAGCCACGCGACGACACCGGCACCATCACGTGATGAGCAAGTGTCTGCCCGGCCCAGGCGACGTTCATCGACGATGTGGACCGCGATTTCACTGTGGGGTTGTTCGATCCGGCAGGCGTAACGCTCACGTAGCCGTTGTCGAACGTGTCGGTCACGGTGAGGTTGAGCACCACTGCCAGAACGTCGGTGCGGGCGATAGCCGGGTTTGCGCCGGCCGCCACCTCGACATCCCAACCCGGCAGTAACCGCTTGGTGCCACCGAGCGGGTTGAGCGCCGCGTCACGGCTGTCGTAGAAGCGCGTCGGCGTGTTCAGCGGCACGAACAGGCCGATCGTGGAGGTGGGTGCTGAGCTACCGGTGAAGGTGCCGATCACATCGATGATCAGATCGCCCCCCGGCGCCGAGAACACCGAGAATTGACCAGCTGCGTCCACCGGCACGATGACCTGATTGGACACGACCTGCTCGCCATACATCGTGTTGAGATTCGAAGTTGCCGGCATGGTGGTACCCGCGGGAAACAGCACCCACTGTCCGGGCGCGTTGCCGATGGCGGTGACGTTCAGTGCCACCGCTGATGCGCCGACGGCGTTGGCGACGCCGTAGGTGCGCGTCTCGGTTGACGCAAACGCGGAGGCATCGTTGCGTGTGTCGAGCATCCGCGACGGAGCCGAAAGGGGCACGAAGCGTCCGGCCATCGACGAAGCCGCTGGCACGTAGTACCCCAACATGTCGACAATCACGTTGCCACCCGCGGCGCTGAAGATGTCGACGCTGCCCGACGGGCCGACCGGAACAGTGACCATGTTGGGCAGGGTGAGGGCGTCGCCGAAGAAGGCACCGACAGGGTCGACGTTGATGTTCGACGCAGTAGGCAGCGCAGTGCCGTGCGGGTACACCGTCCAAAAGCCCACAGCGGCTGGACCCACTACCGTCACGTTCAGGACTGCTGCGACGATGGTGCCGGGAGCGGGCAGTGGTGCCGAGCCGGTGACCGCGACAGTGAGCACGCCAAACGCGTCGATCGCAGCGGTGTTACGCGTGTCGGCGAGGCGTTGCGGCACTGCCAGCGCACGGAATGCCGATGTGTCCGCGTTGGCGAATACGGGTGCCGCGGAACTGGAGATCAACGCCAGCATTGGAAGCAACAGAGCGCCCACCAACGCTGCGCAGACCCGAGAGGGGTATCGACGCATTCGCACAGGCTAACAACGCATTGGTGAAGACGGAGGTCAGGCGCTGTGCGCGCCCGGAAGTGCGAGCGTGAAGGTCGAGGGAGCCAGGCTCGACAGGTCGAGCCGGCCGCCGTCGGCCTGGGCAAGTCGGCGGGCCAAGGCCAGTCCGCGACCGTGCGGTGCGGCGGGATCATCGGATCCCTGGAAGAAACTCGTGGATTGATCGGTATCGATACTGCCCTGATCGCTGATCTGCACCTGTCGATCGGACAGCGTGATATGGACGTTGCCTTCACCATGTCGGAGCGCGTTGTCGAGCAGAATGTCGATGATCTGCCCGACGAAGCCCGGCGTCGCCAGCACTGGACTGCTCGTACCGCTGAGTCCGAGAGTGCGGCGGCTGATCTGATAGCGCTGCATCCAATCGCCACGGTGCTGAGTGGCGATCTCACGGAGATCCACGGTTATACGTTGGCTGCCGCGCCCGCCCCTGGCGAGGTCGAGCAACTCGTCGAGCGTCGCCGTGAGCCGGTCGGTCTGTTCGAGTGCATGCAGCGCATCGGCGCGAACGGCCGGGTCCTCGTGGGTTGCAAGCAACTCCAGTTGGAGGGCGATCCCCGTCAGACCGGTGCGCAACTGATGGGTGGCGTCGCCGGTGAAACTGCGTTCCGAGCTGAGCGTCTGATCGAGACGTGCGGCGCTGGCCGACAGGGTGGATCGGATGTCATCGATCTCACGAATGCCCGAGGGTGGAGGCAGTGCAGCACTGAAGTCACCGGCACCGAGACGCGCTGCGGACGCAGCGAGTTGTTCGAGTGGCCGCGACACCCTGGCGCCGAAGATCGCTGCCAGCACTGCGGCGAGCAACACGCCACCTGCGGCGAGAACACCGAGCAGCAGAAGTTGCCGTGCGATACGCCGCTGCAGATCGCTGCGGCTCGTGGTGACGTCGATGCGCGTACCGGCAGGACCCGCAGCAACGCCGTGCAGCGGGTTCCGGATTGGCTCGCCGTACGACGCGATGACGCTGCCATTGCTGGCGAGAATGTCGACTCGATCACCCGCGAGTACGAGATCGGCGAGTGTGGATGATTTGATCGGTGCGCCGGACAACAGCTCGTCGACAAGGTTTGAACTGATCGTCGTTGCCTGCGCCGTGAGCCGGCTGCGCAGTTCATCCTCGGTAGCGCGGGTGAGCAGCAAGACCACTGGTGTGGCCAACACCAAGAGCACCATGACGGCGACGAGCACCGTGTTGCGAACGAGCCGGCGGCGCACGGACTCAGCCGATCTCGTAGCGGAACCCGATGCCCCGTACGGTGATGATGCGCTCGGGTTGATCGCTGGTATCGCCGAGCTTGCGGCGTAATGTCGCGACGTGCGTGTCGAGGGTGCGGGTGGAGCCCCACCAATTCTCGTCCCACACCTCGGCCATGATCAGTTCGCGACGCAGCGTCTCGCCGTGGCGACTCGCGAGCAGCACCAGCAGATCGAACTCCTTGGGCGCGAGCGTGAGCTCGTCATCGGCGAACCACGCCCGCCGAGCCGCCCGATCGAGGCGGAGCGCGCCGAGTTGCTCGGCCTCGTTCGTCACGGGTGCCCCGATGCTGCTGGCCCGCAAGCGGCTGCGGATGCGTGCCGTGAGTTCGGCGACGCGGAACGGCTTGGTGATGTAGTCGTCAGCGCCGGCATCGAGGCCGACGACAACGTCGACCTCTTCGTTGCGAGCAGTGAGCATTACGATCGGCAGTGCGGGATGCAGAGCACGCAGCCGCCGGCAGATGTCGAGGCCGTCGATGTCAGGCAGGCTGAGATCGAGCAGCACCAAATCGGGGACGTGTTCGGCAATCGCAGTGAGCGCTGCTTCGCCGCAGTCGGCGTGCTGCACCGCGAAACCTTCGGCCTGCAGCATGCGCACGAGCGGCTGGCTGATGCGAGCGTCATCTTCGACCAGCAGCAGCGAGTTCATGTGTGGTGAGCGTACGCCCTTGCGATGTCAGGCGCGAGGCACGCGCATGCGCAATGCCGCTGCGTGCGCGGGGAAGCCCTCGTGGTCGGCGAGCGCAATCACCGACGGGGCCATGCGCAGCATCGCGGTCTCATCAGCGTGGGCAACCGCTGTGCGCTTCAGGAAGGTCTCCACCGTGATGCCCGATGACACGTGCGCGAAGCCGCTGGTGGGCAGCGAGGCCGGGCAGCCGATCACAAAGTTCGCCGCGCTGAAGGGCGTGTGTTGGCCGAGCAGGATCTCGCCGGCCTCGGTGAGCAGATCGAGGGTGGGCTGGCGAACATCGTCGTGCACCACCAGTTGCAGATGCTCGGGGGCGTAGCGATTCACCACGGCGGCTGCGGACTCGAGCGAGGCAACAACAACGCAGCCGCCGTTCACTCCGAGTGCGGCGCGTGCCGCGATGGCGCGTACATCAGGCAGCAGAGCGATCTGACGGGTGAGTTCGGCATCGGTGGCATCTGCCAGAGCGGCCGATGTGGTGACGAGCACCACGGCGGAGTCCGTGCCGTGCTCAGCCTCGATGAGCAGGTCGGCCGCCAGGCGCACCGGGTCGGCGCTGTCGTCGGCGATCACCGCCGCCTCGGTGGGCCCGAGCAGCATCATCGTGGCCATGCCGTGACGTTGCATCTCGACTTGCGCACAGGTGACAGCGGGCGAGCCGGGACCGACGACCTTGCGCACCTTCGGGATGCTCTCGGTGCCGAAACCCAATGCGGCGATGCCGGCCGGACCGTTGACACGAAAGACGTTGCGGAGACCGAGCTTGCGGCACACCACGAGCACCGCGGGATCGACCTCGCCCCTTGCCCCGGGCACGGGCGGCACGACCAGGGCGATCTCGGCCACGCCGGCCACGATGGCGGGCACGCCGAGTTGATACGCAACCGAGGGGTAACTGGCTTTGCCGCTGGGCACGAACAGCCCGGCCGACGCGATGGGCGTGACCTTCTCGCCAACGAACAAACCCGGCTCGCTCTCGATCCACCAATCGGCCGCACGCTCGCGCAGCGCGTTGTTGAAGGTACGGAGGTGCGCGATGGCGTCGTCGATGGCGGCATCGACCTCGGCCGACACCGTGGCATCGGCGAGTTCGGCTGCACTGACGCGTAGCTGGTGCGGTTCGATGTTGATGCGGTCGAAGTCGCGCAACGCCCGGCACACGGCTTCGTCGCCGTTCGCGCGGACGTCGTCGATGATGCGTCCGATCGATGCACGTAGTGCGGGATCGAAGATGGCGTCAAGGCCGCGGTGGCATAGAGCCTCTCGCTCGGTCTCGTCCATTGCGTCCCAATGCATCCGCCGCATCACAGCCATAGGCGAAACGGTACCTGTATCGGGCCGCCTGACCACTAGGGTTACGCCACGTTCGCCTGTTCTGTTTGAATCCGGCTATTTGGAGCGTGCATGCCTGTCACCGTTGTTGTTGGAGCCCAATGGGGCGATGAAGGCAAGGCCAAGGTCATCGACCTGTTGTCCAAAGAACATGGGTACGTGGTGCGCTATCAGGGTGGCCACAACGCCGGACACACCGTGGTCGTGGGCGACGAGCGGTATGCACTCCAGCTCATCCCCAGCGGCATTCTCTATGACCATGTCGTACCCGTCATCGGCAACGGGGTCGTGGTCGACATGATCACGCTGTTCAACGAGATCGACACGCTCGAGCGGCGCGGTATCTCCTGCGCCCGACTGATCGTGAGCAGCCATGCCCATCTCATCTTCCCGTGGCACCAGGCGTGGGACGCGCTGACCGAGGCCGGACGCGGCGATGCCAAGATCGGCACCACGCTCAAGGGCATCGGACCGGCCTACGCCGACAAGGCGCGTCGCGTCGGACTCCGCGCCGGCGACGTGCTCGACGCTGCGGCCTTTGCGATCGCCCTGAAAGACCGTGGCGCGGCCGAGAATGCGACGCTCGTAGCGGCCGGTGGAACCGCCTTGGATATCGACGCGATCGTCGCGCAGTTCAGCCTGCTTGCCGCCCGGCTCGCGCCTTACGTGGGCGACACGGTCAGCGAGTTGCACGATGCGCTTGCGTCCGGCCACCAGTTGCTTCTCGAGGGGGCGCAGGCCACCTTCCTCGACCTCGACCACGGCACGTATCCCTATGTCACTTCATCGAATCCAACAGCGGGCGGCGCCTGTGCCGGCACCGGGTTGGGCCCTCGCGACATCGATCGCATCGTCGGAATAACCAAGGCCTACACCACCCGTGTCGGCGCCGGCCCGTTCCCCACCGAGTTGCTCGACGATCTCGGCGAGAAGCTGGTCGACATCGGGCGCGAGTTCGGCACCGTCACCGGCCGCCGTCGCCGTCCGGGCTGGATCGATTGCGTGATGCTGCGCCAAGCCGTGCGCCTCAACTCGCTCACCGAGTTGGCCCTTACCAAGCTCGACGTGTTTGACACCTTCGAACACGTGCGGGTCTGCACGGGGTACCGCATTGGTTCGACGGTGCTGCGCAACTACCCCGATCGGATGGAGTCGCTCGCCGATGTCGAGCCCATCTATGCCGATCTGCCCGGCTGGAACCAGTCGTTGGCGGCCGTGCGCGAACCAGCGCAGCTACCCGCCGAGGCGCAGGCCTTTCTGCGACTGATCGAGGCCGAGGTGGGCGTGCCGATTCGCATCGTGGGTGTGGGCGCGGAGCGCGACGACTATCTGCTGTGGTCGTGACGCGATGATCCCCCGCTATGCCCTGCCCGAGATGTCGGCGGTCTTCAGCGACACGGCACGGTTTCGTCGTTGGCTCGATATCGAACTGCTCGCCACTGATGCACACGCCGCGCTCGGCCTAGTGCCCGCCGCTGACTCCGTGTTATGCCGCGAGCGGGCACCCCACATCGACGAGGAGTTCGTGCAGGCGGTGCTGGATCGCGAGGCGATCACCGATCACGACGTGGCCGCGTTCGTCGATGTCGTCCAGGGAGCCATCGGTGCGCCCGCCGGGTCGTGGATCCACTACGGACTCACGAGTAGCGATGTGGTCGACACAGCGTGGTGCTGGATGCTCAGCGACGCGTGCGATCTCCTGATCGAGGCGTCTACCCAGTTGCTCAGCACCGTCAAACAACTCGCCGTCACCCATCGCCACACCGTGATGATCGGGCGCACCCACGGCGTGCACGCCGAGCCGACCACGTTCGGTATGAAGGTCGCGCTGTGGGCACTTCAAATTGACCGTGACCGTGATCGCCTCATTGCTGCGCGTCAGGCTGTTGCCGTCTGCAAGCTCAGCGGCGCGGTGGGCACCTATTCGAACATCGATCCCGCGGTCGAGGCGTTCGTTGGCGCGAAACTCGGGCTCACTCCGGTGCCGGCCACGCAGGTGATCGCACGCGATCGCCATGCCGAATTCCTGTGGGCGTGCGCCGCCGTTGGATCGACGCTCGAGATGATGGCCGTGGAACTGCGTCACCTGCAACGCACAGAGGTGCGCGAGGTGCAAGAGGGCTTCAAGGTCGGCCAGAAGGGTTCGTCGGCGATGCCGCACAAACGCAACCCCATTTCGGCCGAAACCATCAGTGGGCTGTCTCGTGTGTTGCGTGGCAATCTGCAGGCCGGAATGCAAGATATCGCGCTCTGGCATGAGCGTGATATATCGCACAGTTCTGTGGAGCGCATCGTGCTGCCCGATTCTGCGCTTCTTGCCCACTATGTACTCAACAGGATGCGACGTTTGCTCACGGGATTGCAGGTGTTTCCCGAACGAATGCTGGCCAATCTCGAAGCGAGTCACGGCCTGGTATTCAGCCAGCCCGTATTACTCGCCTTGGTCCAGGCTGGTCTCAGCCGCGACGACGCCTATCGCATTGTGCAAGAGACTGCGATGCGTGCTTGGGACGAAGGCCGCAGCTTTCGTGAGTTGCTCGAGGCAGATGCTCGAGTCACCGTGCCCGAGACTGTGCTCGACGAGGCATTCGATGTGCAACGTAGCCTGCGGCATGTGAGCCGCGTGTTCGAAGCCCTCGACGAACTGGACTGATCAGTTCAATGATCAGCTCGGTTGTCAGCCTGCTGCGCGAGAGACCCCGGCGGCTTTGAGCACACGGGCGTCGACCCCGATGGCCCGCCACGCGGCGTAGCTGATGCCATTGCGATGGCTGTAGCCCTTGGCGACCTTGGCGAACTCGGCTTCGAGGGCAGTGAGATCGACGGTCTCGCCGGCCTGGGCCAATTCTTCTTCGAGGTCCAAACGCTCCTGCACCAGCTTCAGCTCGCGCACCGGGTTGGCGTCGACGATTTCGCTTTCGATTGCAACAAGGCGTTTGGCGATGGTGTCGGGTGTGCGCTTGCGGCCGCGCTTGGGTTTGGTGGATCGCAGCGCTTCGAGATAATCGCGCACTGCTTTCCCTTCGGAACGACCGGCTGCCAGGGCCGATTTGTGTTCGTCGGTCATCGGGCCTTTGGGTCCACGTTTTGCCATGCGGCCATCATAGTTTCCAAATGAGCGATGTCCATTCAGGGTCACCATTCAGGAATATCGGTGAGTTTGCCGTACTGTTCTCGGTGAGATGGATGCACACGAGCTCTTCCGGTTGTCACCGCATGGGGCCGACACCTTTGTCGGTATCGGGCCGCAATACCCGTGGGGTGGCTTGTACGGCGGGCAGATCGTTGCCCAGGCGCTCCGGGCCGCGGCGGCCACGGTGGATCCGGACATGGCGCCCCATTCGCTACGCGCCTACTTCATCCGCCGGGGTGACCACGACGAACCCGTTCGATATGAGGTGGATCGCATTCGTAACGGACGCAGCTTCGCTACTCGTCGCGTCGTGGCCCGCCAAGCGGTGGGAGCAATCCTCAACCTCGAGGCATCGTTCCAGCGCGCAGAGCCATCGTTCGATGTGGAAACGGTTGCGATGCCACTCGATCTCGCCTCGCCGGAAGAACTCGTGCATGATTCATGGTCCGATCTCTTCGATCGTTGTTGGATCCCGTCGAAGTTTCTCCCTGCCGATGGTCGCACGGGCGCCGGCCGATCTGCGGCGTGGCTGAAGGCCAACGGCACACTCGGCGATGACCCCCTGTTGCATCTGTGCACGCTGGCCTACCTGTCGGACGATCTGCCCACCGACGCCGTCGTGCGCGCCCACCCCATCGGGCGCGAACCTGAAGAACTGCGACATGGTGCGCTGTTTTCGGCGAGCCTGGATCACACGATGTGGTTCCACCGGCCGGTGAAAGCCGACGAATGGCACCTGCACGACTTCACATGCCACAGCTTCGTCGGTGGCCGCGGCCTGTCGATCGGCCATGTGTTCGCGGCCGATGGCACCCACGTGGCCACCATCGCGCAAGAGGTGCTGATGCGCGACAACCGCTCACAGTAGGCCGCCGCGCAACCCATCGCCCGACTACGGTCGGATCGTGTCTGCTGAACTTCCACCACTTGATCCCGCCCGCGCTGCGCTGCGCGAGCATGTGTTGCGCTACTCGGTGCGAACCGGCGACTTCACCCTGAAGTCCGGAGCGAAGAGCACCTGGTTCCTCGACACCAAGCAGACCGCATGCCGCCCCGATGGGGTGCTGTTGATGGCCGAGGTCGCGCTCAGCTTGATCCCAGCCGACGCCGACGCAATCGGCGGGCTCACGATGGGTGCCGACCCCGTGGCCTATGGGATCGCTGCTGTGGCGGCCACGCGGGGCCTGCGTCTGCGCAGCTTCAGTGTGCGCAAGGAGGCCAAGGATCACGGCGTCACTGGACGAATCGCCGGCGCGCTGCACCCGGGCGACAAGGTGGTGATCACCGAGGACACCGTCACGCGCGGTACGTCACCGCTCGAGGCGGTCGAGGTCGTGCGCGCGTTTGGCGCAGAACCGATTCTGATCACCGTGATTGTCGATCGGGGAGGCACCTGCGCGGCGATGGCCGCCGAAGCGGGCGTTGCGTTCTCGCCGATGCTCACCGCCGTGGATCTGGGTTTCGGTTACGGCACCTGACTCGTGCTTGTGCGATTCGCTTTCACCGGGCCGAGGCGGCTTGGATAGCCGGGTTCGACCGGAAATGCGTGCAGCACCGATGCGGTGAGCAGCAGAGCCTCGGCTGGTGGCATCGGCCCGCCGAGAAAGTGACCCTGCGCGAACTCGCACCCGAGTTCGCGGAGTGCGTCGAGTTCGTCTTCGTGCTCGACCCCCTCCGCGATCACTGCGTAGTTGAGGCCGGTGGCGAGGTCCAGAATCGCCTGCAGAATGTGGCGACCTTGTGCGGTCTGCCAGATCCCGGACACGAACTGCCGATCGAGCTTGACCACGTCGATGGGATATCGCCGCAGGTAGGCGAGCGATGGATACACGGTGCCGAAGTCGTCGACAGCGATGCGTACCCCGAGATCACGCAGCGCATCAAAGCGGTCGTTCTGACGCTCGGGGTTGTCGAGCAACATCGATTCGGTGAGTTCGAGCGTGATCATCGTCGGGTCGACATGATGGTGCTTGAGCACCCGCGCCAAGTAGTTCGCAAAGGTCGAAGCGCCCAACTGACGGCTCGACACGTTGACGTGCAGTCGAATCGGACGACCGGCGGTGATACTCCACGACGCAGCGTCTCGGCACGCGACGTCGAGCACGCGCTCCGCGATCGCAGTGATCAAGCCGATCTCCTCGGCGATCGCGATGAACTCGATCGGTTCCACATCGCCGAAGTCCACGTGATGCCAGCGCGCCAGCGCTTCAAATGCAACCAGGGAATCGTCAGCGAGCGCAAAGATCGGTTGATACGCAACGTTGAGGTCGTCGTTGTCGATGGCCTCCCGGAGCGCACGTTCAAGATCGATTCGTCGCCGCGTCTTCATCGACATCGTGTCGTCGAAGACCTGCATACAACTGCGCCCGGTCTCCTTGGCGCGATACATCGCCAAGTCTGCATTGCGGATGGCCTGCTCAGCTGAGTGGACGGTTACATCCGTGCGCGCGATACCGACCGATGCCGAGATGTGCACCAGTTCCTCGTCGAAATCAAATGGCGCCTCGAGAGATCGAAGTATTCGCGCGGCCACGAGCTCGGCGATGTCGGGCCGCTCCAACGCTTCGCACAGCACCACGAACTCGTCGCCGCCGACACGTGCCACGGTGTCGACCGCGCGGGTCGCGTCGCTGATGCGCCGGGCTGCCTCGACCAACAGGCGGTCGCCCGTTCTGTGCCCGAGTTGGTCGTTGACTGCTTTGAAGTGATCGAGGTCGAGGAACAGCACCGACGGCCACGAGCCCGAGCGTTCGGCGAGCACGAGTGCGTGTTGCAGGCGGTCGACGAGAACAGTTCGGTTTGGTAGACCCGTGAGGGCGTCGTGCGTTGCCTGCCATTGCAACTGCGCCAGCGTCGCATCCCGGGTGCTGTTGTCGGTGATGACGACAACAGCTCCGCTGACCTCGTGCGCGGGTGACTGATTTGCTGCGAACGGCGCGATCACTAAGTCGGCAGGAAATGGTTCTTGATTCATCGGCCGAAGGCGGACGCCGTCGATGTTCCAGCGGCGTTGAAGCAGGACAGACTCGAGCTCTTCGCGATTCATCAACGGGCGCGCCGATTCCTCGGTGGCCCCTACCCTGAGTAGCGCAGTGATGGCTGCGCCCAGAAGGTCTGCACTCAGGCCGAACAAGCGAACTGCCTCGCCGTTCGCGGCATTGACGATGCCGTCATGATCGATGACCAACACTGCCGCGCCGACTGCTTCGAACACGGCGTGAAGCCGCTCGCGCTCGAAGCCGAGATGATGACGAACATCGGTGTGTGGCGAGGGCGGTTCAGGCATGCTGCGCCGCGTCTCCCATCAATGTGTCATCGTCCACAGTTCCCCGCCTTTCGAACCCATTGGTGTATCGGTCGGGTTGCGTCGTGTCTTGAGCAACGGCCCTCGTGCCGGGCCTGTGCGGGGGGAATGCAGCGATGCCGTTCGATACTCTGCAGGCATGCAGACAGCCGCCGACGCGATGCCCGTCAAGCCACTGCTTCGTGGTTGGTCCCATGTTGTGGCATTCGTTGTGGTGTTGGTGTTTGGCGTGATCCTCATCGCGAAAGCGGCCGACACTCAGCGTGGTGCCGGCGTGATGGTCATCTACGTAGCCGGAACGGCGTCGATGTTCGGTGTATCGGCCGCGTATCACCGTCTGGGTTGGAGCCCTCGTGCACGCGCGATCATGTCGAAGCTCGATCACTCCACGATCTTTTTGGCTATCGCCGGGGCGTACACGCCCGTGGCGGTCGTGGGGCTGACCGGCGGCTATCGAGCGGTTGTCCTGACCGTCGCGTGGGTGGGCGCCGTGGTGGGGATCAGCCTGCAGTGGTTGCCGTTCCACCTGCCGCGCTGGATGTTCGCGGCGGTGTATGTGTTGGTGGGCTGGGCGGCGTTGTTTGCGTTCCCTCAGCTCTATCGCGGACTCGGCGCAGGTGGCTTTCTGCTCATCCTCGGTGGTGGCCTCGCATACACAATCGGTGCCGTTGTCTACGCGATGAAGCGCCCTGACCCGTGGCCGACGGTGTTTGGCTTCCACGAGGTGTTCCACGCCTTCACCATCATTGGCGCGGCCCTGCATTTCTGTGCGATCGCGTTTTGGGTACTGCCAAAGATGTAAGTCCTATCTCTGGCACAAGAGCCGGCCTACGGCAGCAGGACTCCAGGGTTGAGCACGTTTGAAGGGTCGAGCGCTTGCTTGATCGAACGCAAGGCCTCGACTTCGGCGGCGCCGCGCTGTACTACCAGCCAGTGCGACTTCGCAACACCGATGCCATGTTCCGCGCTGATCACGCCACCGCGTTCGATGACCAACTGCAGGACCTCATCGGTGATCGCACCAGCCGCGTCGCCGGCGAAAAGGGTGTTCACGTGCAGATTGCCTTCAGCGAGATGACCGAAGTTGATCAACCTCGCAGTGGGTGCGAGGCGGGCGATGATGCCTTCGATTTCGCGTGTTGACTGTGCCAGTTCGGCGAGGGGGATGGCGACGTCGAGCTTCAACGGAACTCCGATGTGATTGATCGCCACCGTCACGTTGTCACGCAAGGCAATCAGGTTGGCACGGCTTGTTTCGTCGGTGGCGATGGCCGTGCCGCTGTCGGGAGCGTGCTCGCTGAGGGCGTTGATCAGTTCGTCCATCGGGTCGGAATCGCCGGCGCATTCGATCAGCACGAAGGCACCCGAGGCAGCGTCGACCGGACACGGGTGACCCAGGAACTCGCACACGAGCGTCATCGCCGATGGCATCAGCAACTCCACCGAGTCGAGGTGCGGTAACGCTCGGCGCAGCTTCGCCAGGAGCTCGACCGCATCGCCGAGCGAGGGCAGGCCCACGAGCGCCGTCGCGGTGTGGCGGTACCAGGGCACGAGTCGCAGACGAACCGCTGTGATGATGGCGAGCGTGCCCTCGCTGCCACTCAGCAACGACGGCAGGTGCAGCCCAACGGTGGCTTTGGGGAGACCAGCCAGCGAGCCGACGATCTCGCCGTTCGCGAGCACCGCCTCAATGCCCGCGACCTGAGCACGCATGGTGCCGAAGCGGATCACCCGCGAACCGCCAGCGTTGGTGGCCGCCGCTCCGCCGATGGTCGCGGAATCGCGAGCCGCGAAATCGACGGCAAGGTCGAGACCCGAGGCGCGGGAGTGATCGCGTACCTGAGCAAGGGTCAGGCCGGCACCGACCGTTACCTGACTCGCGGCGATGTCGACTGCGTCGCATCGGTTGAGTCGTGTCGTGGACACGACCACCTCGCGATTGCGGGGCACACCGCCACCGACCAGGCCGGTGTTGCCACCCTGGGCCACAATGGCGACGCCGAAGTGTGCGCACGCGCGCACCACCGCCGACACCTCCGAAGTATTCGCCGGCCGCACCACCACACGAGCCTCGCCGTGATATCGACCTGTCCAATCGGTTTCGTATCGACTACGCAGATCGGGGTCGGTCAAGACGTTGGCGTCGTCCACGATGGCGGCCAACTCGGCGGGCAAGCCGTCGTCGGAGCTCATGCTCTGGCGATCGTCGCCCCTGCGGGCAAGTCGGCCAACAGCGCATCGCTGACCCAACAGCGGGTGAGGTGCAGGGTGCTGCGAATGCGCACCACCTTCTTCGCTTCGGTGACCGCGCGCCCGCACATGCTGAGCGCGGCCTTCATGCACGCTTCTTCGTCGGGGAGCACCATCGGCATCCGACTGCGCCGCACGCCGCTCGGCCCCGCCGTGAAACAGTTCACGTAGGTCTTTTCCCAATCAATCGTGTTCGCCAACGACGCCGGGATGAAGTCGGCGAGGCCGATGCCGAGCACGTTGCCGCCGCTGACTGCGGTGATGTCGAGCAGCACGATGGTCGCCACTCGGGGCGACGAGAAATCGTCGAGGCCATGAATCCAGAACCGACCCGTCACATTGGGGTCCATCGTGGTGCCACTGATGTCCTTGCCGCCCTGCTCGATGACGAGGACGTCGATCTCGGGGAACGGCAGGGCAGGTACGAGTTGTTTGGCGAAGTTCAGCAGTTCGCGCTCGGCTTGGCCACCCACATCGGTGGCGGTGAACCCGCGCACGCGCACGACCTCGCCGTTGGCCGACTCGACTGTTGCAATCCCGCCGAGCAAGCGACCCGTGGCGCGTAGCGCGTCGATACCGCGCAGCAGGCGGTCGCGCATCTCCACCGGACCACACGCATGGATCTGCGCGGCGCCCGGCTGTTTGCCGAAACCCACTACAGCCATCTTCGTGCAACCACTTTCGATGGGACCATGGAAGCAGGTGTGTGGCTTCACGCGATTCACCGGCAGGATGCGGTCGGCGCTGGCAGCATGGCGGTCGAGATACAGCGGCATGCCGTCGGGCGTACAGGCGACCTCGACGGTCTCCATCGTGGCGCGGATCTCGGCACCGATGGCGGCTTCGGTCATGCCGAGCGCCTCGAGCATTGCCCGCTGGCCGTCGGCGGTGGCGCCACCGTGGCTGCCCATTGCGGGCACGACGAACGGGTCGGCGCCAAGGTCGCGCAGGCCGATGATGGTGCCGCGCAACACGTCGACACGATCGCTCAATCCACGGCTGCCGGCCCCGACAGCAACGGTCATCCCGGCGGTCACGTCGTTGGCGAGACATTCCACGACGGCGAATCGCGCCGCGCTGGCAACGTCGACGATGGCCTCGGGTGTGGGAATAGTGAGCGTGATCTCGTGCAGATCGGGGACCACAATGCCGGGATTGAACGGCAGGTTGATGCCCTTCGACAGTTGTTCCCATGGGTTCGCCGATGCCATGCGGCGAGCGTACAACTCTGGCGTGGCGCCCGTCACTCGGCTGGGTTGGCCGCCAGATGATCGAAGCGGCCTGTGGGGCGGACGCGACGATAGGCCTCAACCGTAGGTGCCAACTCCGTGGGCGACGCACCGTGCAGGATCACGCCATCGGCGCCGAGATCAAACTGGCGCAGCACCGCGGCTGCGCACTGATCGGCGGTGCCCATTGCGGCCGGGGCCAGCCATTCCTCGGGAATCAGCGTGGCCACGTGCTCAAGCTCACTCGTGGTGGCCTTGCCATCGAGAGCGCCGCGAAATCCTGCCACGAACGGATCGGCGCGAAAGCGTTCAAGTGCCGCCGGATCCCAGTTGTTGGTGCGCACCATCAGATCGCCGTAGCCCTGCAGATACGTGGCGAGACGACCGACGGTCTTCTTCAGGCGAACATCCTCGGGAATCCAGTCGCCGATGGTCGCGAAGCAACTCCACACACGCACCGATTCAGGGTCGCGTCCCGCTTGCTCCGCCGCGCGCTTCACTGTCTGCACACAACGCTGCAGTGTTTCGTCGGTGAAGAACGTGTGCAGGATCACACCGTCGAATGCGCGCCCGCCCAACGCCAACGAGTGCGGGCCGAACGCGGTGAGCATGAGCGGAATGTCCTCGTTGAACTCGGGATCGAGCGCGAGCAGCGGGTACCTGCCGCACGGGCCGTCGTGGCCGAAGACGACCTCGCCCTTCCACAGTCGGCGCATGAGCTGCGCGAAGTCCTCGATCTGTGCCGTGGTGATGCGTGCCATACCGAACGCGTCGAACAGTCGGTCGATGCCGCGTCCGAGACCGAGCGCGAAGCGACCGTTCGTCATGCGGTGCATCGTGGTGGCGTAGCTCGCGGTCACGATGGGATGTCGTGTGTTGTGGTTCGTTGCACCCGTGGCGATGCCGAGCGTGTCGGTCACCGCGGCAGCGGCACCGCTGAGGGTGACGATCTCTTTCACGTTGAAGCGTTCGGAGAGGAACACCGACCCGAAGCCCATCGCTTCGCCGTCGCGACACTCTTGGAGCAGATCGCGTGGTGACTTCGGGGCACCGGCGAGTCCGTAGAAGGCCAGTTCGTTGAGTTGTTGCATGGCAGCATCGGTTTTCATGGCAGACCCGGTCACCTGGCGAACCGTATCGAACACGGAGGGTCACACCGGTACCCTTCGAGCACATGACCCGCCCTCCCGACCAACGGCCCGTGGGCGGCAGCTACACATTCGGGGGCCGTCAGGGCCGCATGTCGCCGACCCGCCAACGCAGCTTCGACGTCTTGGTGCCGCGCTATCGCTGTACGCCCGCCGATGTTGCGTCTCTGGCCGCCACTGATCATGCCGATCCCGGCATGAAGCGACTGGTCGTCGAGATCGGCTGCGGCAAGGGTGAGGCCACCGCTGCAATGGCCCCCGCTGAGCCGGACGCGTTGGTGATCGCGTGCGAACCGAATGAGGCGACCATCGCACACCTCGCATGGTTGCTCGATGCCAGCGAAGTGACCAACGTGCGGTTGTGGATCGGCGACGCCTTCGACCTTCTTGCGGCGCTCGGTTCCGAGCGGGTCGATGAGATGCGCGTGTGGTTCCCCGATCCGTGGCCCAAGCCACGCCACGCACATAAGCGGCTCGTCACCGCGCTGCGGCTGGGTCTGATCGTCGACGCGTTGCGTATTGGCGGTGTACTCCGCCTCGCCACCGATGACGCGACCTACGCGGACGAGAGCCTGGTCGCAATCGGCAACGAGCCCCGTCTGCGTGGTGGTGTGGTCCAACGACCCGATTCACGTCCGGTCACCACATTCGAGGCTCGCGGACGCCTGGCCGGCCACGAAGCCATCGACATTGCGGCCATCCGCGAATTCTGACCGACAGGGCCGTGAGCGTTCCGCGATGTCGAAAGGATTTAGTAGGAAATGTTCATCCGCTGTGTCGTCAGCTCCGTAAACCCCTCAACCCGGTCACACAGTGACCCGTTCAACCCGGAGGAATTCACAATGAAGAAGTTGTTCGTGGCCGTCGCTGCCGCAATGACCATCGGTGCGCTCGGAGTCGGCACCACCGTCCACGCCGAGGATCAGACGATTGCTCAGATCGCATCATCGGATCCCCAGTTCTCCACACTTGTGGCCGCTCTCGGCGCAGCGGGACTCGTCGGCTCGTTCGACTCGTGTGATGATCCCAAGACCACAGTTTTCGCTCCCACCAACGACGCGTTCGCTGCGGCGCTCAAGAGCCTCGGTATGACCGCCGATCAGTTGCTCGCCGACAAGGCCTTGCTCACCAGCGTGCTCACGTACCACGTTGTTGCTGGCGAAGTGGATGCCGCAACCGTGGTTGGGCTCTCCGAAGCCACCACCTTGAACGGTAAGAAGATCAGCATCAAAGTCATTGATGGCAACGTCATCTTGAATGGCAATGTCAAGGTCATCAAGACCGACATTAAGGCCTGCAACGGCATCATCCATGTGATCGACGGAGTCCTGATTCCGCCGCCGAGCGGCACGATGCCCGAGACCGGTTCGCCCAGCACCACCATTGCATTGCTTGCCGGCGCGATGTTGGCACTCGGTGCCGGTGGCGTGACGATCGCTCGTCGTCGCAGCGTCGCCTGATC
>JANYCT010000081.1 GCA_025360105.1 Actinomycetes bacterium
GAGCAGGTCGGTGGCGCCCAGAAGGTGCTCGAGATGGCAGTGGAATACGCCAAGGTGCGCGTGCAGTTCGGCCGCCCCATCGGTTCATTCCAAGCGATCAAGCACAAGTGCGCCGACATGCTGCTCGAAGTCGAGTCTGCCAAGTCCGCTGCGTACTACGGCATGTGGTGCGCCTCGGAGATGAACGATGAACTCGCCTCGGTGGCCTCGCTCGCCAAGGCATATTGCTCCGAGGCCTACTTTCACGCAACGGCCGAGAACATCCAGATCCACGGTGGCATCGGCTTCACCTGGGAGCACCCGGCGCACCTGTACTTCAAGCGCGCCAAGTCGAGCGAGCTGCTCTTCGGCGATCCCACCTACCACCGCGAGTTGCTCGCGCAGCGCATCGGTATCTGACCCGAACGCACTCAAGCACTCCGCCGCTGGGCGGGAATCGTCTCCGTTCGTGAGTCGGTTCCCGCCCAGTTGCGCGCCTGGAGGGGTGTCTCCCGGCTTGGCACGCGCCACTGGTTGGTAGGCTCGCCGGAGTGCCCACCATCACCTTGGTCTTTGTTGTTCTTGCCGCGGTTTTCACATTCGTGCTTGCAGCAGTGGTGGTGGGGCGCGAGGCGCACCGGCTCGACTCGCTGGCCCCTCGTGTCGTGTACGTGGAGGAACAAGCGTTGTCATTCGTATCCGAGCGCCTTCCCGTCGACACCCAGTCGCGCCTCACGCTCGACGAGCTGGCGCAGTTGCTCACGTTCCATTTGCGCTGGCTGAACACCAAGGGCCTGCAGCCCGATCATGTGATCGACCGCCCGCAGGACATCGACACAACGGTGGTGGTCGACGAGGACAATGTCACTGCATTCCTGATCGGAGAGGCCGAACGCAACGGCGTGGAGATCCTCGACGATGTCGACGTCGTGCGTGTCGTCGAGGCGCATCAGCAGTATTTCGATGCCATCGGTGCTGTTGGTCCGCTGGCCAACGAAATCGACGGCTGAGCCCAAAGGCGACTAGGTTTTCTCGCCATGGAGCGCCCCGCTCGGTTTGAGCACACCCAGTTTCTCGGCGACAAGCGCACGCAGTTGGTCTACGACGTCGATGCATGGACCGACGCAGCGGTGATCGACGAGATTGTTGCATCCGAAACCGGTTTGTGTTTTGGGCCCGACACGCTTGTCGAGGCTCGCAACCGGGGTTACACACTGGCCACACCCGGAGCGCGCCGCAGGTACCGCAAACCGCGTGCCTGAGTCGCTATGAACGGGTCGTTCCTCTCGGGAGGACAGAAGCTGGCCAGATATCTCGCCAAGCCGGCGGGTCGCAGCGAGCCCCTACCCGGGCTCATTTTGTGTCACGGTTTCCCCACCGGCCCCATCGACGCACGGCACTCGGCGGGCACATTCCCCGAACTGATCGATCGAGCCGCAAACGAACTCGGCTGGGCGGCGATGACGTTCACCTTTCGCGGGTGCGGCGACAGCGAGGGCGATTTCTCGCTGCAGTCCTGGATCGACGATCTCCGCGCAGCGATCGATCATCTCATCGCCGAGTCAGAACCGTCGGGTATCTGGTTGGTCGGCACAAACACTGGTGGGTCTGTCGCGATCTGTGTCGCTGCCGACGACCCGCGCGTACGCGGTGCGGCGCTGTTGGCGCCTCGCGCCGACTTCGATGATTGGGCCGCTCAGCCTCGCCGGTTCTTGGAGCACGCTCGCGACATCGGAGCGGTTCGCTCGCCGGGCTTTCCCAAGGACTTCGACGAGTGGAGCCGCGAGTTCCGTCGTTTTCGCCCGGCCGAGGCTGCACGTCGGTTCGCACCGCGTCCGCTGCTGGTGATGCATGGTGACGACGACGAGAGCGTTCCGGTTGCCGACGCGCGCATGCTGGCCGAAGCGCATGGCAGCGCCGAGCTGCGGCTCATCACCGGCGCCGGACATCGGCTTCGGCATGATCCCCGGGCGGTGGCGATCCTGCTCGGCTGGCTCGACCGCCAGCGCATCACCGAGGCCCTCTGACCCCGCCGCTTTACAAACCAGTTTGAGGCCGCCCTGTCTCGTCGCTTGCGCGATAGGTGTCGGTGTCAAAGTTGGGCTCGAGGCCGGCCGAGTGAGCGAACAGGCTCTGTTCATCAACGGCGCGGGTGCGTGGCAAATGCCGTCGCGCTCGTAATACCGATGGCAAACCCCAGAGCGCGCGAGCGATGGAGCGCACTCGTTCAGCCCGGTATGGCCCCTTGATGATGCCCTTGGACTGCACGACGATCCGCGAGCCCCAGACCCGAAGTGCCGCACCCGGGGTAAAGTTCTTCGCCGCACACAGCAACAGGTTGCGCTGCACGAGTTCGTAACGAGCCGGTTCGCCCAGCAGGCGCGTGGACGCGGCGTGCTGATGGAACACAACGGCGTCGGTGACAGCAACGGTACGAAGGCCCATCCGTTGGGCCCGAAGTGACCAGTCGACGTCTTCGTAGTACAGGCGGTACCGCTCGTCGATCGGCCCCACCGATGTTGCACCGAAGGCATCGGCCCGGAACAGCGCCGCGCCGAAGCACGGGCCGAGCACGTCTGCGCCATTGTGAATTTGATCGGCCCAGTGTTGGCCGATGAAGGCGTTGAACGCCTCGCCGTTCGCGCGGATGACGACCCCGATGCTGTCGACGCGGTCAGGCTGTGCAGCCAACATGACGCGCGGAGCTGCGGCGACGACTGAGCGATCATCTGTCAGTGCCGCAGCGAGTTTTGCGATGGCTGTCGACTCGACGGTGGCGTCGTCGTTGAGTAGACAGATCATGTCGCCGCGGCGTCGGTGGGCGAGGCCGATGTTGACCCCGGCGGCGAACCCTCCATTGTGCGAGGACGTCAGCAGGTGGACACCGTCAGCGTCGCGACCGCGCCACGGTGCGCACGCTGTGCCGCCGTCGGGTGACGCATTGTCGACGAGCACCACGTGTATGTCGATGCCCGTGGAACTGAGCAGTGACTCGACACACGACCGCACGGTCGTGGCGTCGGATCCATGCACGACGACCACGGCTGTCACGCCCGGTATCGATGTCACGTGTCGTAACCGTTGGGGTGCGTCGAGTGCCAGCGCCAGGCGCTGCTGATGATGTCGTCGAGGCCGTGCACCGGCGACCAGCCGAGGGTGCTGTGCACCAGCGTGGGGTCAGCAAAGACACTGATAGGGTCACCGGCCCGACGAGGCGACAGCACAGCGGGAGCTGTGCGCCCGCTGATGCGCTCGGTGGCCCGAACGACATCGAACACGCTGCTGCCCACGCCGGTACCGACGTTGAGCGCGGTCGACGCTCCACCCGAGGTCAGGTAATCGAGAGCGAGCACGTGCGCGTTGGCGAGGTCTTCGACGTGGATGTAGTCGCGGATCGCGGTGCCGTCGGGCGTGGGGTAGTCGGTGCCGAAGACCTCGACCGGGGCGCCGAGCCCGAGTGCAGCCTTCATCACCACGGGGATGAGGTTGGCGCTGTAGGTCCAGTCCTCGCCGATCGCGTTGTCGAAGCTCGCACCCGCGGCGTTGAAATAGCGCAGGCTGACGCTGCGCAAGCCAGACGTGATGCCGTACCAGTGCAGGATGCGTTCGATCATCGCCTTGGTCTCGGCGTACACGCTCTCGGGTCCGATGGGCCAAGACTCGGTGACCGGCACGATCTCGGGTGTGCCATAGACCGAACACGATGACGAGAACACGAAATCAGTGACACCCGCGCGGAGCACCGCCTCGATGAGGCGTGCCGAGCCCTCGACGTTGTTGCGCCAGTACTTCGCGGGACTTCGCATGGATTCGCCCACGTTCTTGTGCGCTGCGAAATGCACCACCGAAGTGACGTGATGATCGGCGCACAGTTGCTCGACCAGCTCGCCATCGGCGATGTCGCCAACAACCAACGGTGCGCCGAGCACGGCCTCGGAGTGACCAGTGTCGAGCGAGTCGAGCACGACGACGTGGCGCCCGAGTTCACGCAGTTGGCGGACGGTATGTGAGCCGATGTACCCGGCTCCACCGGTGACGAGCACGGTCATGTCAGCTCCTGAGGTCTGGCCTAGAGCGACAGCTCGTGGCGGAATGCTTCGATCATCGGCACGAGTCCATCGCGCAATGCGACCGTGGGCGACCACCCGAGTGTTGATGTGATGAGCGAGATATCGGGGCAGCGCTGCATTGGGTCGCCCTCGCGCTCGGCCGGTAGCTCGACGGTGATGATCTCGCTCGTGGAACCGATGAGATCGACGATGTTCTCGGCGAGTTGGCGCATCGTGAACTCCACTGGGTTGCCGACGTTGACGGGTCCGGTGATTGGACCGTCGAGTACAGCGATCAGCCCGCGTACTTCGTCGGCCACGTAGCAGAAGCTGCGCGTCTGGCTGCCGTCGCCGTAGAGCGTGATGGGCTCGCCTCGGAGCGCCTGGCTGATGAAGTTACCGACGACGCGGCCATCATCGGGGCGCATGCGCGGGCCGTAGGTATTGAAGATACGCACGATACGAACTTCGACATCGTGCACGCGGTGGTACGCCATCGTGATGGCCTCGGAGAATCGCTTGGCTTCGTCGTAGCAGCTGCGCGGACCGATGGAGCTGACGTTGCCCCAGTACGACTCGGGCTGAGGATGCACGAGCGGGTCACCGTACACCTCGCTGGTGCTCGCGAGAAAGAACCTGGCCTGCTTGATGACGGCGAGGTCGAGCAGGTTTCGTGTGCCGGTGCTACCGACAGCGAGGATCTCGAGCGGGATGGTCGCGAAGTCATTTGGCGATGCTGGGCTGGCGAGGTCCATGACGGCATCGAGCTGTCCATCGATGAACAACGTGTCGGTCACGTCTTGTTCGAGGAACAGAAATCGTGGATGTTCGGCGAGGTGGGCGATGTTCTCGGGCCGACCACTGATGAAGTTGTCGACGGCGATGACCTCGTCGCCCCGCGCGAGCAGGGCCTCAGAGAGGTGCGACCCGATGAAACCGGCGCCACCGGCGATCAGCATGCGCATGGATCAGCGCCCAACACCCTGATAGCTGAATCCGGTGCGCAGCGCTGCCGCGCGATCGAGCAGATTACGCGTATCGACGATGTTGGCGTGACGAAGGCGCCGCTTGACTTCATCGAGGTCGAGCCAGCGGAATTCGTCCCACTCGGTGAGCACGAGCAGCGCGTCGGCACCATCGCAGATCTCGTATGGGTCGGTCCCGACGGAAATGGTTGGGTGCTGTTGCACTTGCGGGTCGTATGCATTCACGATGGCGCCGCGGGCCTGCAGCTCGTCGATGATGGCGATGGCCGGCGACTCGCGGAGGTCGTCGGTGTTGGCCTTGAAGGTGAGGCCCCATGCCGCGATGACGGCTCCATCGAGGTTGCCACCGACGGCGGTCTCGACCTTGGTGACCATGCGCTCGCGCTGTTCGTCGTTGACCAGGACAACACCCTTGAGCAAGTTGAAGTCGTAGCCGGCGTTCTCGGCGATCTTCACCATGGCCCGCGTGTCTTTCGGGAAGCAACTGCCGCCCCAACCGGGACCCGGCCTCAAGAACTCGTGCCCGATGCGCTTGTCGTAGCCGATGCCGAGCACGACGTCGTTGACGTCGGCGCCCACGGCCTCGCACACCGCCGCGACGGCGTTGACGAAGGAAATCTTCGTGGCCAAGAACGCGTTGGCTGCGTACTTGATGGTCTCGGCAGAAGCGGGATCGGTGACGATGAGGTGCGCAGACGTCTCGGAGTACAGATCGGCGACACGGGTGGCGGCGTTGAGGTCGTCGCTGCCGATGACGACGCGATCGGGCTTCAGGAAGTCGCTGACCGCAGAACCCTCGCGCAGGAACTCGGGGTTGGAAACGACCGCTACATCGTGACGACCGAGCACACGCTCGACAACCTTCGTGGAGCCGACCGGCACCGTGGACTTGTTGACCACCACTGCGTTGGCGGGGAGAAACTTGGCGATTTCGGCTGCGGCTGCCTGCAGGTACGTGAGATCCGCGGATCCGTCGTCGCCCTGTGGCGTTTGCACACAGAGGTAGGCGAACTCGCACTCCGCGGCTGCCTCCGCCGCGCCGACGACGAAACGCAGGCGTCCGCTGGCGATGCCGGCCTCGACGATCTCCTGCAGGCCCGGCTCGTAGATCGGCAGCACACCGCGGGAGAGGCGCTCGATGCGGGCAGGGTCGATGTCGGCGCACACGACGTCGTGGCCGAGGTGTGCAAAGCACGCGCCGGTCGTGAGACCGACGTAGCCGGTACCGATGATTGCGATTCGTGAACCCATATGTCCTTCGTCTGCTGGGGGCTGCGACAGTCTAGAGGTTTCGAGCCGGGCAGCGTGAGTCACCGTTGACCGCTATCGTGGCCACCCAATGGCTTCGAGACGTGAGAGAGCTTCGTTCGAAGAGGCCGATCTCGCGCTGAAGCGAACGCTCGACGAGCTTGATGAGCATGTACCGAACTACAACGAGTGGCTCAGGTCGTTGGTGGAGCCCGCTTCAGCCGGACGCGTGCTCGAGGTGGGCGCTGGCAGGGGAACGTTCACCCTCGCACTCCTACAAACGGCCGATCATGTCGTTGCCGTAGAGCCATCTGATCGCGGCTGTGCCGCCATCTCGTTGACGACAGAGGGTGATCGACGTGTCACAGTCGTACACGGATATTGCGCTGACGCCGCAGCATTGGGGCCATTCGATGGTGCGGTGTTGTCGAACGTGCTCGAACACATCGAAGACGACGTAGGCGTGCTGCGCGAACTGCGCTCGCTCGTGCGGCCCGGTGGCTGCGTGGCGGTGTTCAGCCCAGCATTCGAGTTGCTGATGAGCGACTTCGATCGCTCGATCGGCCACGTGCGCAGGTATCGCAAACGCGACCTCGAGCAACGCTTCGAACGCGCCGGGTTCGACATCGTTGATGCGCGTTACGCGAACGTGCCGGGGTTCTTCGCCTGGCTGTTGGTGGCTCGCTTGTTGAAGAAGCGGCCCACGGATTCCGCTGTCAGTCGTTTCTATGATCGGCTCATCGTGCCGACGACGCGCTGGATCGAGTCGCGGGTTGCGCCGCCATTCGGCCAATCGATACTGGTCATTGGCCGGGTGCCCACTTCGGGCGGTGCCACAGCACAGTCGGATTCTGTGCATTGACGTGATCTGGTCAGTCCTGGGGTCGGTCGGGAATTCTTCACCCGGGAGCCAGGATGAGAATCACGCCGTCCGCGGCGTCTGTCCGTTGCTTGATGGCATTCGGGGGAAGCGCAGCGAGTGTCGCGGCAAGCTTGTCTGGCGACACGTACGCATAGCCTGACTCGTTCACCGTCGTCGTGACCTCGTCGAGTCCCGTGTCCATCGGCGTGGTGTGGATGACCACGTACTTGGCCCCGAGGTCTCGCAGTGTTTGTAGCGACGCTGCCGAGGGGAACGTGTTGAGCGAATCGACGATGGCCTCATACCCTGGCGGCGCGAAACCGGAGTACCCGTTTACGGTACGCAATGAGTCACCCGATGCCAGAACCATGCGTGTGGCCTCGAGGTACGCAAAGGTGGGTCCGAGTTCCAGTGGGGCCATAGGAAGCTCCGCAACGACGCCGTCGTTGGGTAGATCGGTGAGCTGTGCGTAGACCGAATCATGAGCGACGGTGGGGACGCGCACGATCGGGACGAACTGTGCGCTTTCGAACAGGATGAGACAGCTCAGCGCGGCGCAGAACACCAGACGCGCAGTTCGGGAACCGCGCCACTGCAGAAAGGCGGCCAACCCCATCGCGGCTGCACCGACGAGGGCAAGCTGAGTGAAGACGAACAGGCGCACGATTGCGAGCATCGAACGGATGCCGGGAATGACCGCTTTGGCGAGATCGTAAAAGGGCATCTTGAGGCCGAGAATCGGGCCGCGACCGATGGCCACGGCGAAGGCAAAGATTCCCATGCCGGCGAGTGCGCTCAGCTCGGTTCTTCGTTCGGCGAACACGGACCGCACGCGTTGCGAGGCGACGAGCCCCAGCGCAGATGCCACGATCATCACGGCGGCGAAGATGCCAATGTATGCAAAGTTCTCTGCGGACCTCGACGAGCTGTTGTTGTCGAGCAAGGCGATTCCACCGAGGTGCTTCGATAGTGGCGGCGCTGTGCGGAGGTCGCCGAGACGTAGAGCGAAACCAGCAGGGTACGCCCCGCGCGTGTTGGTCGTTGACTGGACTTCGCTATAGCGGACCGCCGTCGGACCCACGAGGACCACGAGCATCACGAATCCCGCCGCCAGCGACGTGACGATTTGACGTAACGCTGGGTCGTGTCGACGTTGAATTGTGAGGACGAATGCAATCACCGAGATCGACACGATCAGGATGAGCCCGTAGTAGGCAGTGGTGAGGAACTGCGCGGCCAAGACGGCGGCCAGCACGAGCCCTCTGGCGATGCTGGGTCGGTCGAACAGGCGGAACACCAACAGCAGCGCGAGAGGGATGAAGAATGCGAACATGAGCTGGTAGTGGCCGGTCTGAGTGAGGCGGATGGTGCTGAAGGTAAAGGCCAGACTGCCGACGATCGAGACCGAGCGACACGCGGTGAGCCGCACGAGGAGTAGATAGGTGCATTCGAGGCACAACACCCACGCCATGATGTAGAGCACATTGAAGGCGACAACCGGGGATCCCGTGACGGCATCGATAGCTCGGAACGGCAGAGTCAGCGGCAGAAACGTGTCGGTGTAGGCCATCACGTTGTGGCCGCTCGAGAACATCGGCCCCTGCCAGAAACCTGAATAGAACGAAGTCGACCGGGCCGACCCCCAGCGAAGGAGCGCCAAGATCAGAAAGGCATCGCCGGGGTTGCCGGGAACGTGCGTGGAGAAGCGCTTGATCTCTGGAAATGCCATGGAGAACGAGACAACGACGAATCCGAGCAAACGTGCCACAACCCACGCGACGCGCCTACGGTTGATGTCGCGCCAGCGCTGCGCTCGCTCCCGGAGTTTGCTCATTCCTTTCACCGTACTCACTCGGTGTGCGCCTCATTGGGAGGTGCGCTTGGCCCGACGCGTGGTGCCTGCGTCGGCTCGATCGGGGCGCTAGCCTTACTGTTCAGAACCGGACGGCAAATGACCAGGAGGGCCCCCTGGCAGCGCGGTCCGCTGTCTCGGGAGCTAATGACGTGGAGACGCAGGTGAGCTGGTCCGTGACCGAAGCGGAATTGATACGTCGAGCCACGGCTGTCGTCAGGAATTCAGGCAGCGAGACCGGTCCGCAGCCGGTCTCGTCGCCAAGTCGCGATGCGTTGCAGCAAATACACACCAATGCCTCGGAATCACTGGCTCGGTTGCAGGCGGCCCACGATGCATTGCTGGCTCCGTCGCTCGAGCCGGTCGAAGGCATCGTCCTCGGTCTGAAGCGCTTCGCAAAACGGTTGGTGCGCAAGCTAGTCGGCTGGTACGTCGAACCGCGCTGGGTCGTCCAACGCGAGTTCAACGCCGAAGCGATTCGAAGTGTCAATCTCTCGCTGGAAGCGACGAGGCAGCTAGAAGACCAAGTGCTCTCCATGGAACACGCCGCCGATGTGACGCGCCAGTCGCAGATGCAGCTCGCTGCTGAACTGAACGCGTTGCGCGAGCAATCCGCCGAGTACACCGTCGTTGCTCGTCACCTCGTCACGCGTGCTGACGCTTCCAGGTTGGAGATCGAGCGGTTGGCCGAGCAACTGCCCGCACTCTACGAACGAGTCGGGGTATACAACGCGGGCCCCGTCGGGTTCGACTATGTGGCGTTCGAGAATCGGTTCCGAGGCGACAGCGCCAACATTGCGGCCAACCAGCGTCACTATGCAGAGCAGTTCGGGCCCCCGCAGGCCCCCGGCGTCGTCGCCGACATCGGATGCGGTCGAGGGGAAATGGTCGCGAATCTGATCGCAGCTGGCCACGATGCCATCGGCATCGACAGCGATCCGGACATGATCGCGAAATGCGAGAGCGGCGCGCTTCCCGTGCTGCAGGCGAACGGTCTCTCGTGGCTTGACGAACAAGAACCGGACACACTGAAGGGGGTGTTCTGCGCGCAAGTCGTCGAACACCTGGTTGCGTCGGAGCTGGAACGATTCGTGATGGCGGCGTTACGGGCTCTGCGCCCTGGCGGGATCCTCATCATGGAGACCATCAACCCGCGCAGCCTATTCGCGCTCGCAAACAACTTCTTCGCCGATGTCACTCATGTTCGTCCGGTGCATCCCGAGACGCTCCGATTCATCTGCGAGCAGGCAGGATTCAGTAACACTTTGCTCGAGGAGCGATCGTTGCACCCGATGATGGTCCTGCATGGCCTCGACAGCACCGAGCAATCTGACGCGGCTGGCGACGACGTCAACAATCTGATCCGTACCGTCTACGGCTTCCAGGACTACGCGCTCAAAGCAATCAAATGAGCCGTCGCACACAAGCGGTCCATCAGATGGTCCTCGGTGGGGCCTCGAATGACATGTTGCGTTCGCAGTTGTTCGCCTGGCAGGCGGTGCTGAACGGCTTGGGGGCTCCCTCCACCATCTACTCGTCTGTCGTTGATCCTGCGTTCAACGAGGCGATGACGCCGATCGAGAGCTATCGCCCCAGACCCGACGAAACGCTCATCGTGCATCACGGCTGGGGGGTCGAAGGATTGGAGCAGGTTCTGGCCGTCGCTCCGAGGGTGGTGACTGCCTACCGCGATGTGACATCGCTGGCGATAACGGGCACTGCGGCGGATCGACGTGCGGCGGACCTGGGTCGGCGTCAACTTCGCCTGCTCGCCCGACGCTCCGTCGGCGCGATCGTTGGGTCCACTGTCGAACGGCGTGAGCTGCTGCGCGCGGGCTTCTCAGCCGTGTGGGTGCTGGATGACGCGAACGATGCCGTTGGCGTTCTCGGCGAGGTTGTGGGGGAGGCCACGCAGCCATCTGGGATGGTCACGGTTCAGGTTCAGGGACCCTTCGAAACGAGTTACAGCTTGGCCATCCTCAACCGCGAGTTGGCACTCGGACTGGCCGCCTACCCGCGGTTCGATGTGTCGATCTTCGCCACGGAGGGCCCGGGCGACTACATCCCGCTCGAACGGGATCTTGCAGCGATTCCGGAGGCCGCTGCCCTCTACGCGAAGGCCGACCGCTGTCGATTTCCCGACGTCGTCATCCGCCAGATGTTCCCGCCTCGCGTCGCTGATGCCCCAGGTGGGCTGAATCTGCAGTTCTTCGCATGGGAGGAGAGCCGCATCCCCGACGAATACGTCGAAGGTTTCAATCGTCATCTTGATGGCATCGGTGCGACGTCGTCGTTCGTTGCTCAGGTGCTGCGAGATTCGGGAGTCGACGTGCCGATTGAGGTGGTGGGAGATGCGGTCCATCGACCAATCTCGGCCAACGTTGAGCAACACGAACTGCTCGCCGAACTCCCCGCGTTCCGCTTCCTGCACATCAGCTCCGCCTTCCCCCGCAAGGGTGTCGATGTCCTTCTGAACGCGTACTTCGACAACTTCTCGGCCGACGACGACGTGACCTTGATCCTGAAGACCTTCCCCAATCCGCACAACGAGGTTGCCACGCACTTGGCCGAGTTGCGCGCCACCCACCCCCATGCGCCTGACGTGCGTTGGATCAATCACGATATGACGCCGGAAGAGATCGACTCGTTGTATGGGCTGGCCTCGTGTCTCGTGCACCCATGTCGGGGCGAGGGATTCGGCCTCCCGGTCGCGGAGGCAATGTTGGCGCGGGTACCCGTCATCGCGCCCGCTAGCACCGGGCTTGCGGATTTTGTCAGCGATGACACTGCGCTCACCGTGCCGTTCGAGATGGTGGGGGCCCGAAGCCATCTGTCGATTCCGGGTTCGTTGTGGGCTGAGCCCGATGGCGCCGCGGTGGGGCGTCAGATGCGGGCACTCTTCAGCGACCCCGCTGATCCCTCGGTGCTTCGGCGAGTCGATGCGGCCGAGCAACTGATCTCGACGCGGTACTCGCGCGACGCTTGGGCGACGAGATGGCACGATTTCGTCGAGGCTCGTCGGCGTCGCATGCGCGCGCCCAGAGTCGCGCTGATCACCACATGGAACTCGCGGTGCGGCATCGCTGAGTACAGCGCCGATCTCGTTGGCGAGGCCGGCGCGCAATGGGATGTCGAACTCTACGCGAATTCCAATGCCGAGCCGGTCGATCCGCTACGCGATGAGTTCGTGGCGAGATCTTGGATCGCCGATCCGCGGGCTCCGACCGACGATCTCCAGCAGTACCTCGCCCGTTCTGACGCCGAACTTGTCCATGTGCAGTACAACTTCGGCTTCCTCGGTCTGACCCAGCTTGCGCAGCTGATCGAGACCGAGAGCCCGAACAGGCCTGTCATCGTGACGCTGCACCGCACGGAGGACCTAGAGTCCCCTGAGCTGATCGTACGTCTGGGCCAGATTCGCAACGCGCTTGCCACGGCCGATCGGCTGGTCGTTCACCAGGCTGCCGATGAATTCCGGATGAGAGACCTCGGGCTGACCAATATCGCACGCATTCCCATCGGGGTGCCCACGGGGCTCGGCCGACCGGTGAACGAGGTTCGAAATCTGCTCGGACTCGACATTGATCTACCGGTGATCGGCACCTACGGATTCATCCTGCCCCACAAAGGGACGCTCGAGCTGATCCGGGCCGTCGCGGAGTTGAAGCAACAGGGTGTACATGTGGCCTTGCTCGGGCTCTGCGCTATTCACCCGGATCCCGCTTCGAGCGCTTACGCCTCAGAGTGTGCAGCAGAAGTAGAGCGCCTCGGCCTGAACGATGTCGTTCGGCTCATCACCGACTTCCTGCCAGCCGACGTATCGCAATTGTTGCTGGGCGTAGCCGATGTCATCGTGCTGCCTTATCACGAAACCGCCGAATCGTCGAGCGCTTCTCTGCGCTCGGTGTTATCGGTGGGCAGGCCCATCATCGCCACTGACCTCGCGATATTCCGGGACGCCCGAGACGCTCTGATGCTGGTTGATCCACCCGGCACGGCCACAGCGCTGGCCGAGGCCATTCGTCGCTTGGTCGGCGATTCGACGCTCGTGGAAACTCTCACGCAACAGTCGGTCTCTCTGGCTCACGGCTCGAGCATCGGTCGATCTACAGCGGCCCACACCGAGATGTATCATGATGTGCTCGAGGCTCGAGCCGGTATCGCTGCAGTCTCGCCGAGCGCACGTGCGGGCTGAGCTCAGTTGATCGTCCATCGTGGCCGCATCGTGACGAGGGCTCCCGTCTCATATGGCTTGCCCGACATCACGTCGAACCGCAACGCAAGGTGAACGTTGTCGTATTCGTGTTGTCGATTGAAGTCGGTGACCGTGGTATGCACGTCGTAGGTACCGGGCAGCAGACTTACCGAGTCCATCTCGATGTCAATGTGCCCGTCACCCGACACCATCTCGGGAATCAAACCAACATCGCGCGTGCACGGCGCGGTGACCGTCGCGCCGCCGAGACTTTCGATCTCGAAGCCAAAGACCGGCTTCGGCACCGGCCTGGCCGCGTGATAGTTCAGGCGCAACCGGATCGAATCAGACGTGCGGAACCGTTTGACTGCGTCGGGGTTGTCGTCGATGAACAACTCGACCGATGTGATCTGCAGTTCTCCAGAACCGCGGCGTACCCGGCCATCAACATCGCGGTTGCGATTCCCCAGCATCATCTCGGTGTATGCCTCGACCAGGTCGGACGGGTCGCCCTCGCCGGTGATCTTGCCGTGCGTGAGCCAGATCGCCCGGTCGCACATGTTCTTCACGCTGCCGAGGTCGTGGGTGACGAGCACGATGGTGCGACCGTCGTTGCGGAACTCGACGAACTTCTCGAGACAACGCTGCTGGAAGGTGACGTCGCCGACGGCGAGGATCTCGTCGACGATGAGCAGGCGTGGGTCCACGTTGATGGCCACGGCGAACGCAAGCCGAACGTACATGCCTGACGAATATGTCTTGACCGGTGCATCGATGAAGCTCTCGAGACCAGAGAACTCGACGATCTCGTCGAAACGTGCGGCGATCTCGCGCCGGCCCATGCCGAGGATGGCCGCGTTGAGAAAGATGTTGTCTCGACCAGACAGTTCGGGGTGGAAACCGGCACCCAACTCGAGCAGTGCCGACATGCGTTTGTGCACCTTCACCCACCCAAGGTTTGGCTGCAGGATGCCGGCCATGCACTTCAGCAGGGTGGACTTGCCCGAGCCGTTTTGGCCGATGACACCGAAGACCTCGCCTTCGTGCACCGTGAACGACACGTCGTCGAGGGCGGTGAACTCGGCGAAACGGTTGCGCCCACGCGCTGCGACGAGTTGTTTCAGGGAGTTGGTTTTTTCGCTGTGTAGGCGGAAGTTCTTCGTGACGTGGGAGACCTCGAGGGCGATGTCGTGCATGGCCTACATCTCCTCGGCGAACTTGGGCGAGAGGCCGTTGAAGATCCACACGCCGATGAAGAACGAGCCGAATCCAAGCACCGCGAGTTCACCAAGTCGGCCGAACCCGGGGATGCGGTTGTCATACATGATGTTGTGCGAGGCCGTGATGAAGCTGCCGGTGGGGCCGTAGTTGGCGAGCAAGACGAGCGGGCGCAGGCTAATGGCCTGCGGAAAGTAGATGATGGGTGTGGCGTAAAAGAGCAGTTGCGACACGATGGTCCACAGGTAGTTCACGTCATGGTAGAACACGTTCGCGGCCGCAAGCACGAGTGCCACGCCGGTGGTGAACAGCGCGAGCATGCACATCACAGCGATCATCAGCGGCAGCCACGGCAGGACCATGCTGCCCGAGAGCAGCAGTGCAATGGTGAGTATCGAAAGCTCGATCATGAGCGTCACGAACTGGGCAATGACCACCGAGAACACCAGATGCTCGTGCGGGAACTGCACCTTCTTGATGAGGCCCGCCCCGCCTTGAACGGCCCCCATCGACACTGACGTGGTGATCGCGAAGAAGTTGAATGGCAGCAGACCGGCCAGGAAATAGAGCGGGAAGTTACGCAGCCCGCTGGGATCGCCAGGGATGGCATTCTGGCGAAAAACGTATTTGAAGATGATCGTGAAGATGAGCATCTGCGACAGCGGGTTCAACAGACTCCACGCCCAGCCCAGGATCGACTTCTTGTAACGCGTGCGAAGCTCTTTCAGCGACAGCAGGTACAACAGGTTGCGATGCGCCATCGCCGATCGAAGTGACATGAAGGCATCAGTGTAGTTGCCGTCGACCGCTGACCGACTGCACGCCGTGGCTCCGGCGAAGGTCATCAACAGGCGGCTAGCCTGTGCTTCTATGCCCGCGAAGCCCGTCAGTGCCGCCGATTCCACGGAAACCGAACTCGAACAACTCCGGGCCGAGGTGGCCCGCCTGCGTGACGTGATCGGCCCGAACGAGCAGTCGTATGTGCAGTTGCGTACCGACGTGTGGAGCGCTCGTGATGCCGTGATCGGCGCGGAGGCCGAAATGGGCCTGCTCAAAGGCCAGGTGCGTTCGCTACAGGCCGAGGTCGCTCGGGCCGTGAAAGAACAGCAGTGGTTCAAAGACGAGATCCTGCTGCGGATCAAATCGTGGCGCACATATCTGCGCCGCCTCGTGCTGAAGATTCGTCGAACGTTGCTGAAATGAGCCCGCGGATCTCGGTGCTCACGCCGGTCTACAACCCGCCGCTCGACGTGCTGCAGGAGACCATCGATTCAGTTGTCGCGCAGACCTTCGGTGACTGGGAACTATGTCTGGTGAACGACTGTTCCACTGATGCAGGTGTTGCGCCATTGCTCGACGCAGCTGCTCGTGGCGACGCACGCATCAGGGTGCTGCACCGTGCCGAGAACGGCGGTATCACCGCCGCCTCCGCCGATGCCTTGGCCATCGCCACTGGCGAGTTCGTAGCGCTGCTCGATCACGACGACCTGCTGCACGAAGCGGCGCTCGCCGGTGTGGTCGAGATCGCCGACATCCATGATGACCTCGATTACTCCTATAGCGACGAGGCCCATCTCAGCCCAGAGGGCAAGGTGGTCACACCGTTCTACAAGCCCGATTGGTCGCCCGAACGGCTGCGGAGTCAGAACTACTGCACGCACTTCTCGGTGCTGCGCCGGTCGTTGGTGAACGAGGTCGGCGGGTTCCGCGCCGGTTTCGATGGCAGCCAGGATTACGACCTGATCCTGCGTGTTACCGAAAGAGCGCGCTACATCCATCACTTCCCGTGGGTGATGTACCTGTGGCGCCAGCTGCCCACCTCGGTCGCCGGCAACCGCAACGCCAAGCCGTATGCCTACGAATCGGGCATGCGGGCGTTACAGGAGCACGCCGAACGCCTCGGTATTTCGGCCACGGTCGAGATGCAGGAGCCGCTCGGTACCTATCGATTTCGTCGTCACCTCACGCGCACGCCACGGGTGAGCGTGATCATCCCCACGCGCGGCACTACTTCGTTGGTGTGGGGCGTGAACCGCTGTCTTGTTGTGGAAACGGTGCAGAGCCTGCTCGAGAAGGACTCGTATCCCGATCTCGAGGTCATCATCGTTGCCGACACGGTGACCCCGCCCGCGGTGATCGCGGCGTTGGAACGGGTGCTCGGCGATCGCCTCACGGTCGTCTGGTACGACCGCAAGTTCAACTTTAGCGAGAAGATCAACCTGGGTGCGGTGCACGCAACTGGCGAGCTGCTGCTGCTGCTCAACGACGACATGTCGGTGATCACCCCCGACTTGTTGTCAACGATGGTGCCGATCGCGCTCGAGGATGGCGTGGGCATGGTGGGCGCCAAGCTGTACTTCTCCGATGGCACCCTGCAGCACGCGGGCCACGTGTACAACGGCGATCCCTACCATGCGATGTTCCGCTGGGGTGGGTACGAACTGGGCCCCTCCGCACTCCTGGTGGTGCAGCGCGAATGCGTCGGCGTCACCGCGGCATGCGCGCTCTTGCGAATGGATGTGTTCGACCAGGTCGGCGGTCTGACGCCGCTGCTGCACAGCAACTTCAACGATGTCGACTTCAGCCTGAAGATCCGTTCGCTGGGACATCGCATCGTGTGGACGCCCTACGTCGAGATGTATCACTTCGAGAGCCAGACCCGCGAGCCCACGCCCACCGAGTACGAGCACCTGATCATCCGCAACCGTTGGCACGAACAACTGCTCACCGATCCGTATTACAACCACAATCTCGCACCGCGGCGCGACGATTGGGTGGAGAAGGCGATGCGCTGACGTGAGCGACGTCAACAGTCGGTCGGTCGCCGTGTGCCTGATGGTGCCATCGGGGCACTGGGAGATTGCGCCTGTCGCAGCTGCGATCGCCCACCATCATCCAGAGTGGAACGTGACAGCGGTGTGGTGCGGCGATCCGCAACTGCGTCCTGTGCTCCCTGAGCGGCTGGTGTCAACGTGGTGCGACCTCGACCTCGCCGAATCAACCGGAGCGGGCTGGAACCGACTGCTGGTGACGCTCGCTCCGCGCCTCTACGAATGGTGCCGCACGGCCGCAGCCGTTCATCGTCTGCTCGACTCCGGCGCTCAGCGGGTCGTCGTGCTGCGCGTCGGATCGGTCGCAGTGCTTGGTGACGTTTCCGCGCTCGTTGGATCGACCGGAGTGACGCTTGTGGAGCGAGCGCCCGGGGGATTGCCCGTCGATGGGCTGTCGCCCAGTGAGGCCGAGCTGCTGAACCACGGTGAGCACAGTGTCGTCGTTGCCTCGTTCGCGGCCGGTGCGCAACCAGCGCTCGCCTGGCTGGGCCAACGCCTCGCCGATGCGGCCGGCCGCGTCGGGCCATGGCTCGACCGGATGGGGTCGCTTTTCACGGCGGCAAGGTGTGATGACCAACGGATCGGCGTCGGTCCGTGGCGCACCCCGAAGACGATGTCGAACGGCGATTCGGGTCCAACGCTGCTCGACCTTGATCTGCTCGATCGTGGTGAGCCGTGGTATTTCGTACTCGGAGTGGCTCCTGCTCGCATGCGTCTGTCGTCTCAGCCTCTCTTCTCGGCTGCCGTGCGCAACGGATTGGCCCAGATTGCTGGGGCGGATGCGCCGATTCGGTTACCCGGTGGGGTCGTGGTCGACGACGCGATTCGGTCGCTCATGCGAAGGGTGCTCCACGAATGGAGAACCGACGAGAAGCCGTTGCCTCCCGAGCCGTTCGGCCCGCAGAACTCCGCCTTCGTCGGGTGGCTCGAATCGGCCTACGAGTCAGGTGCTGCCATCGGGCGTTATTGGCTCGAACTCCACGCGATCCGAGCTGATCTGCAGGCAGCTTTCCCTCAGCCGAGAAGTTTCGATGCCCAACGGCTGTGTGAATGGGCCAACGCCAACTGGCGTGTCGAGCAGCGCTCGATGCTGATTCGCCCGACGACTGGTACTGCGAATCGGATCAACTCGATCGGTTTCGATCCGGGAGGTATCAATCTGCTCGGATATCTCGACTTCGATCAAAGCCAGGGGCATATCGCCCGCGAGATTGTTGTCGCGCTCGAACAGGCGCACGTGCCGGTATCGCCCCTGAACCACCACCGTTCGCTCGGGGCGCGGCGCGCCGAGCGGGTGCTCGCCCCACGTGAGGCCCGCTATGCGACCAACGTCGTGGTGGTAAACGCTGATCAGTTTCCGTTCGTGGTCGCTGACCACGGTGAGACGCTGCTGAAGGATCGCTACACCATCGGATACTGGTTCTGGGAGCTCGAGCACATTCCTGAGTCGATGGTGAAAGCGATCGACGACGTCGACGAGATTTGGGCGGGGTCGCACTTCGTGGCTGACGCATTCGCTCGGGTCACCGACAAGCCAGTGAGTGTCGTGCCATTGCCGATTGCAGAACCGCGGCCGTCAGCGCGCGGTCGGAGCAGCTTCGGCCTGCCGAACGACCGTTTTGTGTTTCTGGCGACATTTGACCAATTCAGCGTTCCCGAGCGCAAGAACCCGTTCGGAGTCATCGAGGCCTTCACCCGGGCCTTCCGCGATGGCGAGGGCCCGCTGTTGTGGATCAAGACGCTGAATGGTGACAAGAACTGGCGCGAGCACGAACGCCTGCTGCTGGCCGCAGCGGGGCGCAGTGACATCTTGGTGTGGGACGGCCACCTCGACCGCGCGGATCAGATGGCGGTGCTCCGTGCCGCTGACTGCCTGGTGTCGTTGCACCGATCCGAAGGCCTCGGCCTGCATTGTGCGGAGGCCATGTGGTTCTCCAAGCCGGTGATCGCCACGCGTTATTCGGGCAATCTCGACTTCATGGACGATGAGTGCGCGGCGATGGTCGACTACACACTCGTACCCGTGCGCCACGGCGGCGGTATCTATCCGCCTGTGGCCCTATGGGCTGAACCCGATGCCGAGCAGGCGGCCGCATGGATGCGCCGATTCGTCAGCGACCCCGACCTGTGCGCACACATTGGCGCGCGGGCTCGGGCGCGAATGCAAGCCCAGCCCACGCTGGCCGATACGGGGCGTCTGATGGCCAGGCTTGCCCGAGTGCAAGTACGACAGGGAGATGAATCATGGGATTAACGTCACAACTCGGTTGGTTGGTGCGTGGCGGCGACCGGACGGCGGCAGCGATGGCGTCGCTCGGATCCGATCTGCGCGCGCTGCAGGAGAAGGTCGCCCGGATCGACGCGGAATTGCAGGCGCAGCGCGGCGCCGGCGATGTTCGGGCGATGCAGGGGGAAATCGAAGCAGTGCGCGATCAGGTGCGCACAGCGGTCGACGACCTCGGTGATCGGCTGGGGTTGCTGACGGAGAGGCTCAACTCAGCGTCCTAAGCGACCGATACCACTGGCAATGGGTTCTCGACATTCTGCTCTCGCGCTCGCGCTCGTGTCGGCTGTGCTGCCGATTGCTGTGCAGTCTGTTCACGCCTGGACTGCTGGCGCGCCGGTGGACTTGGGAACCGTGTTGTCTCCCTCGGCCGCGCTGTCGACGTCGGGTGATTTTGCAACCGACACGTTCAATGACCCGTGGGACTTCTCCAATCCTGAGGACGTGATTCCGGTGAACGGGGTCGGCACAGGTTCGGCCGACGTGAGCGTCGGCGGCGGCGAGTTGACGGTCGCGACACACAACGCCTCGGAGATTCGGCTGCTGATGAAGTGGCCGGGAGTCCTGCCATGGGGTCGCGACGGTTGGGCAAACCCGGTGGATGCCGCTCGCTACACACAGACAACGATGCGTATCTATTCCGATGTCTTGTTGAACATGGCGATTCGCTTCCAGACGTCGACAGGCCAGTGGGGCGTGATCCCCTTCGCGTTGCCGGCTGGTTGGTCGACCCAGCACTTCGATCTGCTCAACCGGACGCTGTATCCGTTTGCCGGCAGCGATGCGCAGTGGGCGGGATCCATCGTGTGGTTCGAGTTGTTCCGTGGTGGAGCGATCGGGAACCCGGGCGATCCGCTGGTCAACGTGAAGCTCGACTGGGTTCGTCTGCATCGCGCCGACGCATCGCAGACACCGCCCGCTGGGCTCGCTGTACCGGTGGTCCTCAGCCCGAACATCGAGGGCGGCGCCGATTACGCCACGACAGTGCGGGGCAACCCGTGGGATTTCTCGGGAATGGACGACGTGGGCGAGACGCACGATGTGGCGTACCTGTCCACGGCGTCGGGTCAGCTCACCGGCGTGACCGTCAACAACGACCCCTTCATCGGGCTACCACTCGGACCGACCCTGAACACGGATCGGTTTCACCGTCTCACCGTGGATGTCTGTTATGACGGTCCGTTCAGTCTCGACGATGCCAAGGGCGGCGGCATGTTGGGCCGCGTCGCCTGGATGCCGTCGAATCCGGGCGGGGTGTGGACCGAGTCACAGGACATCATCGTCTTCCCGGGATGTCACCGGATGAGCCTTGACATGAACACATCTGGCCCGGCGTCGCTGAACGACGAGAACAGCGGACTCGTCACGGGGTGGCGAGGGATGCGTCCCACGGCGCTGCGGTTCGATCTGAACGAGGACCGTGGCATCCGCGGTTTCACGTTGCGTGAGGTGCGTCTCGCTGATGATGCCGCCTTCAGTTCGAGCTACCCGATCACGTTCATTGATGGAGCAGGCGCAGCGGGTGTCACCGCCGACATCTTCGTCAGCACCACCAAGGGCAGCTACAGCGGCACCCGAATCGCACACAACATCGCGGTAGGCGCTGGTGTCAATACGTTCACTTGGGATGGCCGCGACGACGCCGGACGCGCCATGGCCAACGGGAACTATTGGGTGTACATCGTGATGCACAACTCGGCGGGGAACGGTGTTGCGTACGCCACCGGACCACTTCGTGAGGAGAAGCCCGTGCCCGCGACCCCGAGCTACTTCGTACCGCTCACACCGGCGCGGTTGCTCGATACGCGAACTGGCGAGGGTGGCAACATCGTGCCACTCGGGCCCGGCGTGTTCACCGAACTCAATGTTGCAGGTGTGGGCGGCGTGCCAGCCACCGGCGTGACCGCGGTGGTCATGAACGTGACGGTCACGTCGCCGACAGCCCCCGGCTTCATCACTGCGTGGCCCTCTGGCGAGGCGCAGCCCGTGGTGTCGAACCTGAACTTCGTCCCCGGGCAGACGGTTCCGAACTTGGTGACCGTGAAAGTCGGCGCCAATGGCAAGGTGAACCTGTTCAATTCGTCGGGCTACACCGACGTCATTGCCGATGTTGCTGGCTACTACACCGCCGCACCGCCACCCACAGGCGGACGCTTCACTGCGATCACACCGTCGCGCCTGCTCGATACCCGCGACGGCACTGGCACGGGTGGCGTGATCGCCCCGATCGGCGCAGGTCAATACATCAACGTCGCCATTACGGGAACCGGAGGAGTCCCGTTGTCGGGGGTGTCCGGCGTAGCGGTCAACGTGACCGTCGATCAACCGACCGGCACCGGCTTCCTCACGGTCTGGCCTACCGGCGAGCAGCGCCCACAAGCATCGACGCACAACTTCGCGCCGGGCGTCGCTGTGGCCAACTTGGTCATCGCCAAAGTGGGCGCCAATGGACAGATCAGCATCTTCAATTCGGCAGGCACTACGCACGTGGTGGCCGATGTCATCGGTTACTTCTCGGCATCGGGCGGACAGTTCGTGCCCGTTGTGCCGCAACGCCTGATCGACACCCGTCTCGGCATCGGCGTACCGGTCGGAGCAATCGGGCAGGGTGCCACGTTGAACCTCCCGATCGGCACCAATAACCCGGTTCCGACGAACGCCTCCGCCGTCATCGTGAACGTCACGTCCGTCAACGCAACGCTGCCGTCGTTCGTGACGGTCTGGCCCACCGGCGCCTCGATGCCGCGGGCATCGACGCTCAACCCACGTCCCGGAGTGCCAGTGCCGAACCAGGCGTATCTGCGTCTCGGACCCGACGGAACGTTGCAGGCGTTCAACGGAACGGGGAGCACCGACCTCGTCGTCGATGTCTTCGGTTATGTGATGTAGATCTCGTGATGGAGCGCATCGCCGTGCCCCACGGCACCACCATTGGAGAGCTTTCGCCCGACGGTGCTCTACAATCCGATGATGGGTCGGAGATTTCGCGCCGGGGCGCGAGCGGGGTCAAAGCGTCTCACTGTGCTCTGCACGATAGCGACGGGCACACACCAAGAACTCTTCGCCACGGCCCGCCCGAGCTTCGAGCGCTTCGCCGCGTTCCACGGATTCGATCTGGTTGTTGTCGACCGCGATCTCTGTGCCAGCAGACCACCTTCGTGGAGCAAGGTAGTGCTTATTCGAGAGCTGTTGGAGACCTATGACCGCGTCGTTTGGGTGGATTCCGATGCCGTCATCGTGCATCCCATCGGCGATATTTTCGACGGCATCGGTCGCCGCACGCACCTCCGGCTCGTGGTGCACCGCTACCTCGATCTCGAGGTCCCGAACCTCGGCGTGATGGCGATACTGAGTAGTCGGTGGTCGAAACGGTTCTTCGCGCGGCTCTGGTCAGCGGAACAGTACGTGGAACACAAATGGTGGGAGAACGCCGCAGCGCTCGAGTTGCTGGGGTACGACGTTGATCTGCCACAACGATCGACGCGACGTCGAACCATGGATGCACGACGCGTCGACGAGCTCGATCTGAGCTGGAACAGCGTGCCGATCGATCCGTCACCGAGCCCGCGTATCCGCCACTTTCCAGGAATGGCACAAGCCGACCGCCTGCTCGAGATGCGGCATGCTGCATCCGAAGCCGCAGAGCTGCCGGTGCCCGCCGATCAGATGCGGCATTCCCGGATCGATGAAGAGATCGGGAAGTTTGGCCTGGCCCTTCTCGAGGATGTGTCGGCCCGTCGTCACCGCCGGACCTAAGCTACGCGCATGGTGAAACGCGTTGGTTGTGGCTGCAGCGCGCATCGCTCACCTCGTGGCACTGGTTCGTGCGCCGGTAGCTGTCGATGACAGACGAGGCTCATCTCGGCAGGTTACGGATGACGATTCTGCTCTTTCCCGTCTCGGTGTTCGTGATGTTGTTTGCGCTCCTTTGTACCTGGGCCGTGGCCACACCCCGCTTTGCAGTGCCTGATGAGCCGGCGCATCTTTTCAAGGCGTACGGCACAGCGCATGGAGAGGCGCTCGGCGCGACGGTCGAGGGTTTTGCCCCGACGATCCGCTTGTTCGACGTGCCGCGTTCGATGGGCACACCGCATCTTCCCGTGGGCCGGGGGCTGCTGTGCTACTTCGGTTATCCCGACGTACCGGCCGACTGCGCGATGGGTTCCGATGGCGCAGCGATTTCTACCGCTGCCGCCACACCACCCTTTTGGTACGTGATCATCGGCGGAGGCGCACGTGTCGTCGGTGGCGCCACCCGGATTGTTGCGTATCGGATGATGAATGCCGTTGTGTGTGGAGCACTCTTTGCGTTGGCCTTTGCCATCGGCCGTAACTCACGTCGTCGTCGTCTCACCCCACTGCTGCTGGTGGCGCTGACGCCCATCACGTTGTTCCTCGCTGGAGGAGTACAGCCGAGCGGTTTCGAGATCGCCGCCTTTGCGGTGTTCTGGTCGTTGAGTCTGCATGTCGACCATCCTCGGGCGGCCACGGCCACCGGGGGATTCGCAGTTGGTGCGCTCTTTGCGGCGGTTCTGCTGTCGCGATTCGGCGCGGTGCTGGCTGTTGGCACGGCGTCAGCAGTGCTGGTCATCTTGCTGGGTAGCGCTGGAGTGCGCCGCTTCCTCAATCGTCGATTCCTTGGCGCGCTCTTCGGCACCACCGCTGCCGCAGTGATCGCGCTCGCCGCGTGGTCGCGCTTCGCTGGCGCCAGTGTGAACGACAGTCGCACCGCATCCAACTGGACCCGGTGGCATGTGATCACCTACACCGTTGGAGCATTGCCCGAGATCGCTCGACAGATCGTGGGGGTGCTCGGGTGGCTCGACACGCGTCTGCCGTTCGGCGCCTACCTGTTGTATGGCGTCTTCACGCTGATGTTGATCACGGGTGTTGCCCTCAGCCGGAATCGACGCCTCATCGCGGCGGCGATTGCATTGATTGCAGCGCTGGCTGTAGTTCCAGTGATCGTCAATCTGATCAGTGCGCCAACGGCCGGTTTGATCTGGCAGGGTCGCTATTCGGTGCCGCTGTTCCTGGGTCTCGGAGTGCTCGGGATGATGGGCTGGGGTCGCTACGTCGAGACCTCAGGCGACGAATGGGTGTCGACGATGGTGCGGATCGCGGCATGCGTGTGCTTCGCCGGCGCCGAGGTGCTGGGCTTCTGGCAGGCGTTACGCCGCTTCACCGTGGGGGCGCACGGCAAGATCTGGCTCACCGAGCCGCTGCCGTGGCAGCCGTCGATCGCCCCGATGGTCCTGATCGCCGCCAATCTCGTGTTCGTGACGGGTCTGTGCGCCGTGGTGTTGCTCGGCACCCGCGCGCAACCGTCGATCGGCTTCGAGCCGGGTCAGGTGCAGCGCGTCAGCGATGGCATCGACGTGGGCTGCGACAACTCCGACACGAACACTGCGTAGTCGTCCTTGAACTGATCCAGGACCTTGCTGCCAGTCCCACCGTCAGCGCCCATCTGGATCAGTCCACCGATGGTGAGTGAGTTCTCGCCGTACCCGAGCGAGTGCTCGTTGAGCAACAACACGAGGGCGGCTTGATCGCGCGGACTTAGCGCGCGAGCGTCGATTCCGGCCGCGCCGAGTTCGTCGAGTCGACGTTCGAAGCACACCGTGCCGGCGGCGATGAAGTCGGCGCTGCCCGACCAGTCGAGCACTGCCTTGAGCCGATCGCGATACAGATCTGGTGCCCAATCGGGGTCGGGCACGAGCAGGTCGACTCCACGTTGAGCAGCAACGAAGCCCACGCCCAGACGGGCCCGTGACAACTGCATCTTCGACGTGTAGAACGAGCTTCCGTCGACCAAGCTGCCTGCGCTGTTGGCCAAGCTGACGACGACCAAGATGGTCATCACCACAGCCGCGCGGCCGTCGAGACGGCGGTCTCCCCACGTTGCGCCGAGCATCACGAACGTGAGGACGCCGCAGAAGAACAGGTATCGCGACGCGCCGGCCTGCTCGGCGCCGAACACCGATCGAGACAGCGAGGCCTGTCCGAAGAACGCGACGACCGAGCACGCCAGCGAGAGAGCGAACCATGTGTGCGGCCGCCCACGCCCGAGCCAGACGCAGATGGCTACGAGCGCCACGTACGACGTGAGACCCAGGCCCACGAGGCCGGTGATTCCCTCGCCGAGCTTGCCGAGTCCGAACTGCACATACGCGACGTAGAGCGGCAGCCGACCGAAGGCCACGGGTTGCTGCTGCGCATACGATCCGCCGGCGAGGGCGCGTACGAGAAGAAACGCAATCGGTGGCACGATCAGGGTGAGTGCTGCTGCAACACGTCGTGAAGTCAGCACGAGATAGAGCGTGACGTCGACCACCACCGGGAAGCCATAGCTACTCGAGAAGATTGCGCCCACCAGATACGCCGCGCCAATGACACCGGTGCGCACTTGAGATGCGCACGGCTTGAGTGTCTCGCGAATCGCCAGCAGGCAAAAGAGCAGGGTAAACCCGGCGAAGATGATGCTCTGCCCGAACAGTGACTCGAAACCCTGACCGAAGAAGGCCACGCTGACCATGATGAGCAGACGTGCCGCGCGGCGGGTGTTCAACCTACGCAGGATGTCGTCGACCAACCACAGCGTGGCGACGCGCACGAGCACGTTGGCCATGATGAACGGCCAGTAGTTGTCGATGCCGGCGAGGCGGGTGAGCGCGATGAACACGGCGAGCGGCAGTGCGATGACGTGTTCGCCGTCGGGCACGAAGAGCTGTTTGAACAGCCCGTTCGGGCCGTGCCCGGTGGGAATGACACGTTCGACGACGAGGCGCCACTCATCGAAGAAGTACCACTGGTGGCGTCCGACCCGGACCAACATGATGGCTTCCGCGGCGAACACGATGGCCAGGGCAATCTTCCACGCCCGATCGCTCGATAGATAGCGATGCCAGACCTGCTCTGCGCGTTGCCGCGAAATGTCCATCAGCGGCCGTCCTCGGCGACACCCGGTGCGGGTGGCCTGGCTCGGGCGAGGCGGGTGAGCTCTTCAATGGCAATGTGTGGGGCAAGAATTCCGGCGAGTTCGGCCTCGGCATCGACGGATCCATTCACCAGCCCGACGAAATGTTGCAATTGCAACTGAAGTGGTTCGCCGAGAAACCGCATGACCGGGATATCGATGATGGTCTGCTGGCTGTAGCCGGCATCCTCGTCGAATTCGTTGGCCTGCACATGGCGGTAGACGGTGATCACCTGTCGGAGCAGGTCGACCTCAATGACCCGTTCGAGTTCGGAAATGGTGAGCGTGCGTACTTTGTGCTGTGCGATGCGCGAGGCCGAGAGCGAGGCGATCTGCCCCCCTGCAAACTGCAGGATTGCGTCGGCGACGTCTTCACTGTCGGCTACGCTGCGCGGCTCGAAATGACCGAAGTGGCAGGACAACGCCGTTGGGGCCTGACCAATCAGACGCATGACGAGATCGACATCGTGAATCAGCAGATCACCGGCGACGCCGGTGCGGATGCGTTCGGCGTAGGGCGAATGACGCACCGTGGACACGTGGAGCGGTGCCTTGGCTATTTCGCATGCTGTGCGCACGGCGGGACTGAAACGCTCGAGGAGGCCGCACATGAGGATTGCCCCACGCGTCCTAGCGAGCGTCACCAGGTCGTTCGATTGGGCGAGGTTGTCGGCCAGGGGCTTTTCGAGCAGCAGGGGAAGTCCGGCCTCAATGACGTCGGTGGCGATGCGATGGTGGTATTGGGTGGGTGCCGCGACGATCACTGCGTCGACCACGGCCAGGTCTGGTTCGGGCAACCACTGTGACGTGAATTTGGCGGCGAGCTGCTCGCCTCGCGTCTGATCGGGTTCCGCAACCCAGCTCAGCTTGGTGGCTTCGGACGTGGCAACGACGCGCGCATGGAGCGACCCCATAGATCCTGCACCGATGAGCCCGATCCGCAGCGGGGTATCACGCGCCATGCGTATCGCTTTCGAACAGGCCGCGAATGGTGCCGATGATCCGATCAAGATCGGCGGTGGTGAGATACGGGTGCACCGGCAGCGAGACGCACTGCTGCACCACGCTTGCGGCGACCGGCACATCGTCGACAATCACGTCCGGGTGGCTGCGATAGCAGTCGTAGTCGAACACCAGCCTGGGGTAGTAGATGCCGCACCCGATTCCCGCCGAGGTGAGGGCCTCGATCATGTTGTCGCGCGACAGCGGTGCGTCGGGTCCGACGAGCACGGTGTACTGATGCCACGCGTGCTCGCGACCAGGAAGCTGCGCGGGCGTGCGGAGACCGACGAGGCCGGACAGGCCCTCGTTCAGTCGAGCGGCGTTGGTTCGACGACGATCGAGTTGCGCTGGGTAGGTGGCCAGTTGGGGCACGCACAGCGCCGCGTGAATATCGGTGAGGCGGTAGTTGTTGCCTGCCATCTCGTACTGGTAGCGCTGGCGCATTCCCTGGTTGCGCAGCACGCGCAGCCGGTCGGCAATGGCGTCGTCGTTCGTGGAGATCAGCCCACCCTCGCTGGAGGTGAGGTTCTTCGTGGCGTACAGCGAAAAACACCCCGTACCCCACGAGCCGGCGGCGCGTCCGGCATCGGTGGCACAATGCGCTTGCGCAGCGTCCTCGATGAGGTGGAGTCCGTGTGCGGTGGCCAACGCGTCGATGTCGGTCATGGCGGCGCTCTGCCCATACAGGTGCACGGGCATGAGCACCTTGGTGCGGTCGGTGAGGCGAGTTGCAAGGCTCTCGGCGGTGACATTGAAGTCGTCTGCGGAGATGTCCGCGAATCGTGCCGTGGCCCCTGCCTCGAGGATTGCGTTCAGCGTTGCGACAAAGGTGAAAGGACTCGTGATCACCTCGGCGCCCGGTTGCAGATCGAGCACCTGCATCGCCGCGATGAGCGCAGTGGTTCCGTTGTTGACGGCGACCACGTGCTTCACGCCGATCATCTCTGCAAAGGTGTCCTCGAGCCGTTTCACGACCGGACCCTGCGCGATGATGCCAGAGCGAACGACGTCGAGGAGCAGTTTCTCAACATCGTCGCCGAGGCGAACGACAGATATGGGAATGGGATGCTCTTCCGACATAGCCATCAGACGATAGCCTTCAACCCGATTCAGACCGGTATTTGGTCGCCGACGTAGGAAGATCCATGAACGTCTGTGTTGTTGCACTTGGGAAGATTGGCCTGCCGTTGGCGGTGCAGTTCGCCAACAGCGGTATGTCGGTGACCGGAGCCGACATCAACCCCGTTGCGGTGCAGCAGATCAACGACGGCATCGCACCGTTCCCGGGCGAGGCCAACCTCGATAAATTCCTGCACCAGGCCCTGGCCTCGGGTCGACTGCGCGCCACCACCGACACGTCGCAGGCGGTCTCCGCGGCCGATGTGACCATCGTGGTGGTGCCTCTCATCGTCGACAACGACAAGCAACCCGACTTCCGCGCGCTCGACGCGGCAACGCAGGCGATCGCTGCCGGATTGCAGCCCGGAGCTCTGGTGATCTACGAGACCACGCTGCCCGTGGGCACCACTCGTACCCGTTTCGCACCCATGTTGGCCAATGGTTCGGGTCTCGCATTGAGCGAGCAACTCTTCGTGGCGTTCAGCCCCGAGCGCGTGTACTCGGGCCGCATCTTTGCCGACCTGCGCCGGTACCCGAAGCTCGTGGGCGGCATCGATCCGGCCAGTACGAAACGGGCGATGCAGTTCTATGAGCAGGCGTTACAGTTCGACGAGCGCGATGACCTCGCCCAGCCGAACGGCGTGTGGGATATCGGCACGGCCGAGGCTGCGGAACTGGCCAAGCTCGCCGAGACCACGTATCGCGATCTCAACATCGCCTTCGCAAACGAACTCGCCAAGTTCTCCGATCAGCACGGTATCGACGTGATGCAGGTCATCGACGCGTGTAACAGCCAGCCGTTCAGCCACATCCATCAGCCCGGCATTGCGGTCGGTGGTCACTGCATTCCGGTGTATCCGCGGTTCTATCTGGCTGGTGATCCCGATGCTGCACTGCCGGCAGCGGCGCGCAACGTGAACGATTCGATGCCCGAGTACGCGATCGTCAAATTGGCCAACGCGATCGGCCCGCTGCACGGCCGGCGTATTGCCGTGCTCGGTGCCGCGTACCGCGGGGGAGTGATGGAGACGGCGTTCTCTGGGGTGTTCCCGCTGGTCGCGTCGCTTGCCCGTCGCGGGGCCATCCCGCTGGTGCACGATCCGCTATACACCGACGCCGAACTGGTGGCGTTCGGTTTCGAGGTGTTTCACTTCGGCGACCCGTGCGATGCAGCGATCGTGCAGGCAGAGCATGTGCAATACCGCTCGCTGACATCCGCCGACATCGGCGGTGCCACCGTCGTGATCGATGGCCGCCGTTGTGTGGCGCCCAACCCGGATCTTCATATCATCACCATCGGCGATGGCAGTCGCTGATCATGACTTACAAGGAAACCCGTGCTCTCTGACGCATCCGTGTTCATTACCGGAGGGGCCGGATTCATCGGCTCCACGCTCGCTGGCCAATTGGCCGACGCGAACACGCTCACCCTGTACGACAACTTCGCGCGCGATGCGATCTCGAACACCCCGCTTGCGAAGCACCCCAATGTGCGCATCGTCCGTGGCGACATTCTCGACCCGATGGCGCTCGGATCCTCGATGCGGGGCCACACGCACGTGGTGCACTGCGCAGCCATCGCGGGTATCGATACGGTCACCAAGAGCCCGGTCACGACCATGCGGGTGAACATGATCGGCTCGGCCAACGTGCTCGAGGCGGCGAACCAGCTCGATGCCTGTCAGCGCGTGGTGTGTTTCTCCACGAGCGAAGTGTTCGGCCAGCGCGCATTTCGCGTCGGTGAGACCGACAACACCGTGATGGGTGCGGTCGGCGAGCCGCGTTGGACCTACGCCGTGAGCAAGCTCGCCGAGGAGCATCTGGCCATCGCCTACCACAGCGAGTTCGGGCTGCCGACCACCGTGGTGCGTCCGTTCAATGTGTACGGTCCCGGGCAGGTCGGCGAGGGCGCGATGCGTATCTTCATCGAGCGTGCCCTTCGCAATGAGACCATCCAGATCCACGGAGACGGCTCGCAGATCCGTTCGTGGTGCTATGTCGACGACATGGTGCGCAGCGTGCTCATTGCGCTCGAACACCCCAACGCCGTTGGTGAGTCGTTCAACATCGGCAATCCGCGTGCTGTCGCCACGATGACAGGTCTCGCGCAGGCGGTCGTACGGGTCACCAACTCGTCGTCCGAGATCGTGTTTGTTCACCGCGGGGGAGTCGACGTAGAGCTGCGTGTCCCCAAGATCGACAAGGCGCAAGACCTCATAGGCTTTTCGGCCGAAGTGGATCTCGACGAGGGCATCGAGCGCACCGCGGTGTGGATCGACCAGAGGGCCAAGGATTGAGATGGCAGTGATTCCGCTCACCCGACCAATCCTCGGTGACGACGAACAGGCCGCAGTGGCGGCCGTGTTGGCGTCGGGCTATCTCGTGCAGGGCCCGCAGGTAGCCGAGTTCGAACGGCTCGTGGCCGCGCATGTCGGTGTCGCACACGCCGTAGCAGTCACCAACTGCACCGCAGCGCTGCACCTTTCGTTGCTTGCGTTGGGCGTTGGCGAGGGCGACCTGGTCATCGTCACGCCGTATTCCTGGGTGGCTACCGCGAACGTGATCGAACTCTGCGGCGCCACGCCCGTCTTCATCGACATCGACCCCGCCACGTTCAACCTCAATGTGGCGCTGCTCGATCAATACCTCACCGAGTCGCCCGAGGCCGCACGAGTGAAGGCGATCATGCCGGTGCACACCTTTGGCAATCCGGCTGGCATCTGCGAGCTCATCGACGTCGCCCAGCACCATGGCATTGCGGTGGTCGAAGATGCCGCGTGTGCCATTGGTGCGGTCGAACGCGGACGCGCCGCCGGTTCGTTCGGAGCGATCGGGTGCTTCAGCTTCCATCCGCGCAAGATCATCACTACCGGCGAGGGCGGCATGCTGGTCACCGACGATCCTTGGATTGCTGGGTTTGCCCGCGGTTACCGCAACCATGGCCAAGAGTCGGTCGACGGCATGGTCGAGTTCGTGATGCCTGGAGGCAACCTGCGCATTACCGAAATGCAGGGTGCCATTGGCGTGATCCAGATGCGTCGTCTCGCCGGTTTGGTCGAGAGCCGGGGCACGCTCAGCGCCCGCTACGACTCGCTCGTCACGCCGCTCGGTTACACCCCACAGCACCGTTCCCCCGGAGCAGCGGTGCAGTCGTACGTGGTGCTCAGCCCTGAGCATCTCAGCGCGGCCTCGGTGATCGCGCACCTTCGCGCCAACGATGTCGAGGCCACCATCGGCACCAACGCCATTCCGTTTACGCGTTATTACCGCGAGCAGTATCAGCTCAGCGACCGCGATCTCCCTGCAACGGCAATGGTGCGCGACCGGGCCATCACGCTGCCCCTGTTCCCCGGTATGGCCGAGGCCGAGCAGGACCGCGTCGTCGAGGTGCTCGCCACGGTGCTGCAATGACCGGTTTGCATTCATGACGGGCGGAGCGCGGTGATCCCGGCTTCAGAGCCCCCGGTGCCCGAGTGGCACCACTTGCCACCCAACCCGTACAACCCGCACGCATGGTTCGTCGGTGATCCCGATATCGGCGAGGGCTGCTGGATCGGTGCCTTCACCGTGATCGATGGCTCGGGCGGCCTCGGTATCGGCCGCGGATGCGACATCTCCGCCGGCGCACAGATCTACAGCCACTCGACGGTCCGGCGGGTGGTGTCCGAACGTCGTGAACCCATCGAGCGCGCAGCCACCACCATCGGCGATTTCGTGCATGTCGGCGCGGGTGCCATCGTGCTGATGGGCGCGAATGTCGGGGACCATTGCGTGATTGCCGCGGGCGCCGTGGTTCCGCAGTTCATGCAGGTGCCAGCGTGGAGCGTGGTTGCCGGGGTACCTGGCGTCATTCGGCCCGATGCGGCTCGGCGTTACGCAACGCCACCGAGGGATCGCGATGTCTGACATGCCAGCCGTAGACGTGCCATCGATCAGCGTCGTCATCCCGGCCTACAACGAGGCCGAATCGCTGGTCGACACCGTTGCTGCAGTGGTTGCTGCACTCCCCGAACCGCACACGGCTCAGCTTGTTCTGGTCAACGACGGAAGCAGTGACGACACGATCGCGGTCATGCAGTCCATTGCGGCTGATTGCGCGTCGATGGTGGCGATCGTGGATCGTCCCGTGAATGGCGGCATGGGTCAGGCGCTCGCCAGTGGGTTCGAGCGCGCCACCGGCAAGGTACTCACCTGGATCCCCGGCGACGGAGAATACGACCTCTCCGAGGTGTTGGCGGGACTGTCGTTACTGTCCGATGGTGCGTCGCCTGCCGATGTCGTTCTGGTGCGTCGTATTGCCCGCGGGCAACTTGGACGCAACATCGTGTCCACCATCATGTACGGGCTGATCCGCCTCATGTTCGGCTTCGACGCCCGTGGCTACTGCGGCATCTTTGTCATCAGCCAGGAGCGCTGGCACGAGCTTGCCGTCGCATCACGTGACGTGTTCTTCACACTCGAGGTGGCACTGCGTTCTCGTCACGCTCGGTGGAACATTGCGTTCGTTGCGGCGGAGTGGCGACCGCGTCGCGCCGGCCGCTCGAAGGTGTTCAATGTGCGCACCATTCTGCGCAACGTGGGCGAGCTGTTCAGCTTCCGCTGGCGGCTCTGGCGCGGACACTGATCACAGCGCAGCTCGACAGGATTCACACACCATCACCGTGGGCGGCGATTCCTCACGGTTGATCACATTGCCGCACCGACACACCCATCCGTGGTGTCGTGCCGGTGTGCCGGCCACGAGCTGATAAGGCGCCACGTCGCGCGTCACGGTGGCCCCCGCCGCGACCATGCAGAACTGCCCGAGCGTTGTGCCACACACGATGGTTGCATGTGCACCGATCGATGCACCCCGCTGCACGAGGGTGGCGGTGATGGACCACTCGGGGTTGAAGGCCCGGGGAACCAGATCGTTGGTGAACGTGGCAGATGGGCCGACGAACACGTCGTCTTCGATGACGACACCGTGATACACGTTCACGTCGTTCTGGATCTTGCACCGGTTGCCGACTCGGGCTTTGGTGTCGATGTACACGTTCTTGCCGAGGACGCAATCCTCGCCAACGACTGCGCCTGAACGAACGTGCGCGTGGTGCCACACGCCCGTGCGAGCACCGATGGCCGCACCCTGTTCGACAATGGCCGTCTCGTGAATGCGCACCGACTCGTGAATCACCGTCTCAGCGTAGCGGCAGGCATCGGAGCGCCCGACTGCCAGCGTGTCGACCCACAACTCGGAGATGCCGTCGACATCGTCGGTGTCGACGGTCGCGTTGAACACGATGCGGCGAACTCCTGGCGGTTGTGCCGCCAGCGGCGCGTGCTCGTGCAGCCACCACGTGCCATCTCGCGTCGCGTCGTCTCGATGATCGAGACCACCTTTCGAATTTCCAGTGTCATTGTCGTTCGTCCGTTTCTCCGCGATCCAGGCAGGAACGTAGCCACGCCTGTCCTGGCGGCCCCATCCGGCACCCCAAACCGTCGGGGCCGCCGCAGTAGCATCTCTACGATGACGTCGACTTTGGTGGTGATCCCGGCGTTTCGGGAGGAAGCCTCGGTTGGCGACGTTGTGAAGCGTGTACTCGCGTTGGGGTTCGACTGCGTCGTGGTCGACGACGGGTCTCCCGATCACACCGCGGCGCGGGCGCGCGAGGCCGGCGCAGTCGTGCTGCAACTGCCGATGAACATGGGCATTGGTGCCGCCCTTCGCTGTGGGTTCCGCTACGCGCTTGTCAACGGCTACACGGGCGTGGTGCAGTGCGATGGAGATGGCCAGCACTCGCCAGAGGAGATCCCCCGTCTTGTGCACGAAGCGCAAGTGCGCGGAGCGCACCTCCTGATCGCTTCGCGTTTCGTCGACGGTTCCGGTGACTACGAACTACATCGTGCGCGCCGGCTTGCGATGAAGCTGCTGTCGCGGCTTGCATACCGCCAGGGCGGCGTGAAGGTGCACGACACGTCGTCCGGCTTTCGGGTCATCAACGAACCATTGCTCAGCGAGTTCGCGCGCGACTACCCGGCCCACTATCTGGGCGACACGTTCGAAGTGCTCGTTGCATCCGGTAAGGCCGGTTATCGGGTTGAGGAAGTGCCGGCCGACTTCATGCCGCGCTCGGCCGGGGAGTCGTCGAGCGGGCGGCTCGATTCGGTACTGAAGATCCTTCGAGTAGGGGTGAGCGCACTGGTTGGCCTCGGACCAAAATTCAGCCCGCTCGAGGGTGACGCAGATCAGCCCACAACATGAGTGCCTTGCCCTTGGCGGCTGCGAGCCGACCATGGACCAGATCGTTGAGTGATTGCGCTGCGAGGTGGGTGCGCACCATCCACCGATGCCGCGCCGTACGCGCGCTGCGCTGCCATCCGATTGCTGCGGCAGCGTCGGCGACCTCGCGATAGAGCGCTATCTCCTCGGTGAAGCGGATGGCGTTAGCGGTCAGCATTGATGTCTGATTCGATCCGTGACGGCGGTATTCGTACAGAGGTGTGCGGATGCCATACAGGGTCTGGCCGCTGAGCAGCAGCCGACGAATGTTGTCGAGATCAAGCACGAACGACCAGCGCGCATCGAAAGGTCGAGTGCCGACAAGCGCGGTCCGGTAGCACAGCGTCGGACAGAAGATGTAGTTGTTGGCCAGCACCACGGACAGCGCTGCGTCGCCCGCGACCACGTGGTCGCTGGCTGGCCGACGAGCGAACCGTTTGACGAAGTCGGGCAGTGATCGTGCAGGGTTGCCGTCTGCGCCGATGATGGTGGTGCCGGTGAAGAATGCGGCGACATCAGGGTGACGCGTCGCGTTGTCGATCACCGCGGCGCCGTATCCGGGAAGCAGGCGATCGTCGCTATGGAGCAGGGTGACCAAAGGCGCGTTGCTCTGACGGATGCTCTCGTTCCAGTTGCCGGCCAGACCGAGGTTCGCTTCGTTGCGTGTGCATCGGATTCGAGGATCGCCGAGCGATTCGACCAATTCGTTTGGTGGTTCCGGGCCGCAGTCGTCGACGATCAGCAGTTCCCAAAGGTCGATGGTCTGCGCCTGCACGCTCGTGATCGCTTCGCGGAGGTATTCGAGGTTGGCGAAGTAGGGGATGGCGAACGTAATCGCCGGCGAGGGAGCCATTGCCACGTGAGGATAACGCGGGCCTCGCGCTAGCCCCTCGTAGGATGGGGGCGTGCCGTCCCCATCTCCGAGCTCCACCAGGGACCCCGCCTATGCGCATCGCTTACAACAGCTGTCCGCACGCGACAGAGGACTGCGACGCTTCGTCGATCTGCAACGGCCCTACCGTTGGAACGTGCGCCACCTCCAGCCCGGTTTCGTGCTCGACATCGGTTGTGGCATTGGCCGAAACCTGAACCATCTTTACGGCCTCGGCGTGGGAGTCGACCACAATGCCGAGTGTGTAGCAGCTTGTCGGACCGCGGGTCTGAGGGCGTTCGAGCCCGCCGCCTTCGCTGCGAGCGAATTCGCGGTCGCCGATCGCTTCGACACGATGCTCCTCGCTCACGTCGTCGAGCACATGACCGAAGCTGAAGCCGACGACGTCATCACTGAATACCGGCCGTTCATTCGACCCGAGGGGCGGGTGATTCTGATCACCCCACAGGAACGGGGTCAGGCGAGCGACGCGACGCACGTGCGCTTCGTCGACCAAGACGCCGTGCGCCGTATGGCGCAGCGGTTGAACCTGCAGGTTGTCTCGATCAGCTCGTTCCCGTTTCCGCGGTCCGTGGGCAGGGTGTTCACCTACAACGAGACCGTTTCGATCCTGTCGGCTCGTCGGGAGGGTTGATCAATGTCCAACGATTCGGGTGAGCTGGATTCGCTGCGGGCCGAGAACGCGGCGCTCAAGACTCGCGTCGAGTCGGCCGAGGAGGCGATCGCCACGCTACGCGCCGAGGCGATAGAACGACGCGCCCAGGTTCGTGCCCTCGTGTCTGATCTCCCGGTGGCGATGAGTCGCAAGACATTGCTGCGTCAGGTCCTTCGCGACGCCGTGAAGCACCCTGACAAGCGTGGCGTCGTGACGCGGGTCGCGAACAAGGCGCGACGGGATACCAGCGACACCCTGCGCCGCGGATGACGCACGTGCCGGCTCGCGCCCCCGTTCCTGCCCCTGCCCTTGCTGCGGCTCCGGTGAAGGTGTTCGTCGCAGCGCTCGGTAATGAGTTCATGCGTGATATCGCGATGGCGTTGGTCGAGGCTGCGCAGATCCTTGGACGAGTGGCAACACTGGTCACCGACGATCTGCCCTGCGTCGACGGAAGCATCAACCTCGTCGTTGCGCCCCACGAGTTCTTCGTGTTGAGCGACGCGCCCACCGAGCATCTGCAGCGTGCGGCCGCCGCAAGTGTCTGTGTCTGCACCGAACAACCCGGTACGCCGTGGTTCCGTCTGTCCATCGAAGCGGCGCGGCGCGGTCTGCTCGCATTTGATATCAACGAACACGGCGCCGTTGCAATGCGGCGCGCCGGGGTTAATGCGCACCGCCTGCCGTTTGGTGCCGTGGCGTCGATGAGCGCGGGCGAATGGCCAGAGCGCGACATCGACGTGTTGTTCATGGGCAGCCTCGATCCGCGGCGTGGGGCGGCCATTGCCTCACTCGCTCCGGCGCTGTGGAGCCGGCACAGTGAACTCCGGCTGTTCCCCTTCGACAGGCCCGTACATGCCAACTCCCCCGGAGTGGTGTTCGGCGCAGCGAAGCATCAATTGCTCCGTCGGGCGCGGGTACTCGTGAACGTGCATCGCGACCGGACCAACGACGTCTCACCGGGAAGTGAGCCGGCCGCGTACTTCGAATGGGTTCGTATGGTTGAGGCGATGGCCAACGGCTGCGTCGTGGTGACCGAATCGTCCGAGGGTCATCAGCCGCTGGTTGCAGGAACGCATTTCATCAGCGCCACCATCGAATCCCTCTGCGGTGCGGTGGAAGATGCGCTGACCAACGAGCCGGCGCGCCGCGAGATCGCAATTGCGGCACAGCACGCCGTCACCGTCGACCTTGCGCTACCTCGCGCACTCGAGTCTGCGCTCTCGCAGATCGAGTCCACCGTGTTGCCTGCGTTGTCGGCGCATGTGCAGACCGGGGTATATCGAAAAGGTTCCTGGCGGTTGCAGGAGGCCCGACCCGGTGGGCCGAAGCGGCTCGATGTCTTCCGGCCGTACGCGTCGATTCTCAGTCGTGCAAAACAGATTGCTCTCGCCGAGGGTGACGCGCTGCGCAGGCTGGAGGCCGCGCAATCATTGCTTCACCACAACGCCCTCCAGTTCATCGAGAGAACCGAGACCGCTGCTTACGTTGCCGACGTCGCCGCTGGCACAGCGCCGGAGGTTTCGGTGCTCGTTACCTTGTACGACTACGAGTCGTTGGTGACCGAGACGCTCGACAGCATCCTCGCCAGCATCGATACAGCCTTCGAGGTTGTGATTGTGGAAGACCACGCCACCGACGACAGTCGAGCTGTCGCACGCGGTTATCTGGCCCGACACCCTGACGTGGCGATGGTGCTCCTGGCCAAGGATGCGAACGAGGGACTTGCCGCGGCGCGTAACACCGGAATCGACTCGTGCCGTGGCGCGTTCGTGATGGTGATGGACGCTGACAATCTGGTGTACCCCACCTGCCTACGCCGCCTCGCCGACGCGCTGCACCTTGATCCGGGCGCAGCGTTCGCGTATTCCGTGCTGGAGGATTTCGGCGCGAGTCGCAACGTGCGCAGCGCCTATGCGTGGAGCCCGGAGTGGTTGTGTGCGGCCAATTACATCGATGCGCAGGCAATGATCCGCCGTGAGGTCCTCCACTCGGTGGGGGCCTACCGCACCGATGATCCGCTCGTGTTCGGTTGGGAAGACTGGGAGCTGTGGCTGCGCCTGGCGAGCCGAGGTGATCGTGGCCGTCTCGTACCCGAGATGCTCGGACGATACCGCGTGCAGTCCGGATCGATGATCGGGCTCACCAATCTGTGGATCGACGAGTCACTGGCGCAGCTTCGTGTGCTGTACCCATCGTTGCCGTGGCCCGTCGAACCGGCCCCGTAGCGCAACACGAGTCTTCAAGCAGCACTAGTCAGGCGGGGCGGCCCTGTTTGTCGAGCTTCGCGGCCCTCTGTGAGCGCTTCCAGTCGCGCACGACGGCGAGCGATTCGGGCGACGAGACGTCGGCAACGGATCGCGCTACCTCATCGCCGAAGGCTCCGGCCGCCTCGCGCCAACCATGTGGTTGTACGCCCTGGCGCTTGCCGAGCAGGGCAATGAAGATCTTCGCCTTTTCGTCGCCATAGCCCGGCAGAGCGCGCAGTCGCGCATACAGCGTCGCCCCATCGGGTACGTCGCTCCAGACGCGGTCGGCACGCCCGCCGTAGTCGCGGGTGAGCACGCAGCACAGTTCGTGGACACGACGTCCCATCGACGCAGGAAATCGATGGATGGCCGGCGTTTCGCAACAGACGCTGACGAAGTCGTCGACATCCATCGACGCGATCCGGCGCGGATTGAGGTGGCCGAGGCGCGCCTTCAGTGTGCTCGGCCCGGCGAATGCCCATTCCATCGGCACCTGCTGATCGAGCAGCATGCCAATGAGCAATGCGCTCCCATCGGTGTTGAGCAACCTGTCGGCCGCCGTATTGCCGGTGATGTAGAGCGTCCCGCGAGCCCGAGCGTGTGATGATGCCATGCACGCCGATCGTAGCGGGAGGGTCTGCTGGTCCGGATGGCCCGCCTTCGTCAAGCGAGTCTCAAGATGCGCACAAACCGTAGAAAAGAACCTCAAGTCACCGCCGGTTTCGGTCGAAAACCCAACAGGTTGCGAATCGGGATTGAGGATGGGCCATGAGGCGGATATCTCAGAAGTGGGTGCAGTATCTCGCGCTGGTCATTGTCGCGGCCCTATGTGGTGCAGCCACGACCACGGTTGCGAGCGCCAGCGCCGCCTACCCGCCGTTCATTCCTCCCGACGCCGATTGGCTCACCACGGTCAACTATTACCGCGCGATGTCGAACCTGCCCCCTGTAGCCGAGGATCCCAACCTCTCTGTCGGCTCGTACAACCATTCGTGCTACATGCTGCAGAACGGCATCGCTCACGACGAAATCCCAGGTTTGCCCGGTTACACGCCCGAAGGTGACCTCGCCGGCAACAACGGCAACGTCGCCGTGTCAAGCGTCTATGGCATCGAGGCCCGCCAGCACATCGAACTCTGGATGACTGGACCCTTTCACGCGATCGGCATTCTTCGACCGAACCTGACCACCGTTGGCTTCGGCAAGTGCGACAGCACCGCAACTGCGCCGTGGCGTTCGGGCGCGACGCTCGACATCCTTCGTGGTCTTGGCGGCACCGGCGTGCAAACCGAACCGATTCTGTTTCCTGGCAACGGCACTACCACCAACCTCGACAAGTTCATCACTGAGAGCCCCAATCCAATGACCTACTGCGGGTGGACGGGAACCGCTGGCCTTCCGATTCTGGCGCTCATGCCCGAAGCCCTCGGCGGCCCAGCGGCGGCGACCGTGACCGGCTCGTCGGGATCGCTCAACGTGTGCGTGCTCACCCAGTACAACACGAGTGGCGTCGCCTCGCAGATCCTCGCCGGCAACAACGCCGTGGTTGTCATTCCCCGCAATCAGCTGGCCTCTGATACGTACTCAGTGAGCGTTGGAACCCCGTTCCGCAACGTGAACTGGAGCTTCACGGTCGATCCCGCCGCCGCGACGGGCGTGCAGCCCGTGCCCACCACTACGGCGCTCGGCAGTGGCGGTGCTCTGCAACCCATCACACCGACCCGCCTCGTGGACACCCGCGTGAACCTGGGTGCCTCCCGGCTCTATTCGGGCTATCTGCGCCGCATTCAGATTTCCGGACGCGGTGGTGTGCCGATCGGTGCACAGGCGATCAGCGCGAACTTCACGGTTGCGGGCAGCGACACGGCGGGGTTCCTGAGCGTGTGGAACTGCTCGGCGGATCGCCCGACTGTATCGACGCTGAACTACGGAGCCGGTGAAGTCGTGCCAAACGGTGCGAGCGTACCGCTCGATGCGAGCGGCGGGATGTGCGTGTTCTCGTCGGCATCGGCCGAGCTGATCGTCGATGTCAACGGCTACTACGACGCCAGCGCGTCGGGTCGGCTCGCCTCAGTCACGCCCACCAGGCTCATGGATACGCGGATCCCGTTCGGTGCACGCGGCCGACTATCCGCGGGGTCAACCACGGCGCTGCAGGTCACCGGCGTTGCCGGAATCCCCACCGGTGCAAGCGCTGTCATGCTCAACGTCACGAGTATCTGGCCGGCTGATCCGGGCTATGTGACGGTGTACCCGTGTGACGCCCAGCGTCCGTTCGTCTCGAGCCTGAACCCGGTTCCTTACTCCGTGAAGCCGAACAACGTGGTGGCACCGGTGGCCAAGGACGGAACGGTGTGCATCTTCGTGTCTACCGATGTTGACCTGCTCGTCGATGTCACCGGCTACGTGAAGTCCACGGCGTCGCTGCAATACACCCCGAGTGCTCCGTTCCGGCTCATCGATACCCGTGACCGGTTCCGTACGGAGATGAACAACCGCCTGGGTGGCCAGCCACTCGTGGGCGGTCAGACCATGGTGATTCAGGTTGCCGGAACCCGAGGCATTGCCGCCAACGCGAAAGCCGTATCGGCGAACTTCACCGTCGTTGGTGGCGTTGTCCCAGGGTTCTTGACTGTGTGGCAGTGCGGTGCCCGTCCAACAACATCAAACGTGAACTTCGATGTCGGGATGGCGATCGCCAACGGCGCACAGATGCCGCTCTCTGCGTCGGGTCAGTTGTGTGTGTTCGCTTCGGCTTCGGCGCATGTGATCATTGATGTGAACGGTTGGTGGAGTTAGCGCCACCGTCGGCGTTGCCTTGCTCTAGCTCAGCCCGCAGCAGCGCGTTTGCCTCGGCGAGATCCTGCAGACCCTTTTGCAGACCCGAAACGCTGATCGACAGTTGAACGCAGATCGCCACCAGTAACACGACGGCAACCAGCAGAAACACCGCCGTGCCGGTCATCGAGAATTGCTGCGCGATTGGGTTGACGATGGGCGTCAGGAGCGACGATGCGATCACCGCCATGGAAATCGCGATCCAGCCCGTGCCGAAGCCGAACGAGAGTCGCCGCCGGTGCACCAGGGCAATCACTGCGCCGAGCATGCCGACCCCAAAGATCGCGATGACGATGCCTTGCTTCAGTGTTGCGCTCATGTGGCTGATGGTAGTGCCGCACTGAACCGCGCCAGAGGCAAACCCCCTGCTGCGTCATGCGGGTAACCTCCAACGATGCCCACGTCGTTGTTCATTCCTCCTCCCCGCCAGGTCTATGACCGACTGGGCCGGGATCACTTCGGCGCCACGTCCTATGCGACCTACAACTATCTCGGTGGTGGGGTGATCGGCAAGGTCAAGACGCAGCACTTCGAGACGGCGCTCGGCTTGGCGCGCACGATGGGAGTGCGGGGCGACGTGGTTGATTTCGGCTGTGCGGACGGCGTGTTGCTCGCCTCACTCGACAATCTCTACGACAGCGTCGTCGCGGTCGACATCCGCCCCGACTTCATTGAGATCTGCGCGCAGGTCGTTGCCGATCTCGCGTTGTCGCGCACCACCACGCTGTGTACCGAGGGCCTCGACTGGGATCAAACGGTCGAGCGCATTGGCGCCGGCTCGAAGTCGGCGGTGTTCTTGCTCGAAACCCTCGAGCACATCGGCACGCGCGACGAGTTCTACGAATCGAAGATCGCGTTTCTTCAGCAGGTGGCGCGGTTACTCGCGGCCGATGGTGTGATCATCGTGTCGGTGCCGAACATGGTCGGTCTGTCGTTGCTCGCGCAGCGGATGGTACTTGCCGCTACTCGCAAGTATCGCGAGCCACTGTCGATGGGTGAGCTTGCGCGCGGAGTCGTGCTGCGTGACGTTTCTACACTCGAGGCGAGATGGTCGAACGACGATCATCTCGGCTTCAACCATCGAGCGCTCGAAGTGGCGCTGCAGACATCGTTCGATGTGGTCCATCGCCGAAACATCGGGGTCAATGTCGTCTACGCGCTCCGGCCGCAGGTAGCTACAGCACCGAAGGGTCCGGCGCTTCAGGGTTGATGTCGTATCGATGGATCGCGCCCGCCACCACGTCGGCTGACACGGCACCGGTCGCTGCCAATGCGGCGAGCGTTGCGACCACGACGTGGCCGGCGTCGACCTCGAAGTGATGACGCAGGGCTTCGCGGGTATCGGAGCGACCCATGCCGTCGGTTCCGAGCGACACGAACTGACGGTCGGGCACGAACCGAGCAACCTGCTCGGGCACGATCTTCATGAAGTCGGTCGTGGCCACGATGGGACCGTTGGATTGGGCGAGCAGTGATGTCACGAGTGGAACGCGGGCAGCATCGTCCGGGTGCAGACGATTCCATCGCTCGGTTGCTAGTGCCTCTTCACGCAGCGACTTGTATGACGTGGCCGACCACAGTTCCGCTGCCACGCCGTAGTACGTGAGCAGGTCGGATGCTGCTTGGCGAACCGCTCCCTGGGCAGACCCTGAGAACAGCAACGTGGCGCGCAGCGCTGCCGGCGGCGCCTCCGCGAAGCGGTAGAGGCCTCGAACGATTTCCTCGTCGACGCCCTCGCGAGCAGGTGTTGCCGGCATGGGGTAGTTCTCGTTGTAGAGCGTGAGGTAATAGAACACGTCGTCGGGTTCGGTGCCGTACATGCGGTGGATACCAGCGCGCACAATGGCGGCCACCTCGTACGCAAACGCTGGGTCGAATGCCTGACAGGCGGGCACGGTGCTGGCCAAGACGAGACTGTGTCCGTCCTGGTGCTGCAGCCCCTCGCCCATCAGCGTGGTGCGCCCGGCGGTGGCACCGAGCAGGAAACCCTTTGTGCGGGCATCGGCGGCCTGCCAGATCAGGTCGCCCACGCGCTGGAAGCCAAACATCGAATAGAAGGTGTCGAACGGCACCATCGGTACACCACGCGTGGCGTAGGCCGTGCCTGCAGCGATGAAGCTGGCGAGGGACCCTGCTTCGGTGATGCCCTCTTCCAAGATCTGACCGTCGCTGGACTCGGCATACGACATGAGCAAGTCGTGATCGACCGGCTGGTACTTCTGGCCCTGCGACGCGTAGATCTTGAATTCGCGGAACAGTCCATCCATGCCAAACGTGCGAGCCTCGTCGGGCACGATGGGTACGATGCGCTCGCCGATTTTGGGGTCGCGTGCCAACGTGCGCAGCAGCCTCGTGAATCCCATTGTGGTGCTTACCGCCTGATCGCCCGACCCGGCACGAAGCTCGTCAAAGACCTCGTCGTCGGGCATCTCGATAGGGCGGCGGCTCCTGGTGACCCGCTTGGGAATGCTGCCACCGAGCGCACGGCGGCGCTCCATCATGTACTGGTATTCGATGCTGTCCTCTGCAGGGCGGTAGTACGGCAATCCATCGTCGTCGAAGGCGCTGTCGGGGATCTCGTCGTGCAGGAACAGCCGGTCGCGCAGGTCGATCAGCTGTGCCTTGGTGAGCTTTTTGATCTGATGAGTGGCGTTGCGGCCCTCGACGCCCGGCCCGAGCGTCCAACCCTTGATGGTCTTGCACAGAATGACCGTGGGTGCTCCCGAACCGAGGTTGTCGACGGCTGCCTTGTAGGCGGCATACAGCTTGCGGTAATCGTGGCCGCCACGCGGAAGATTGAGCAGCTCGTCATCGGAGAGATGCGAGACCATCTGGCGCAGGCGTGGGTCGGGACCGAAGAAGTTCTCGCGGATGTAGTTGCCATCCTCGACCGAGTAGCGCTGAAACTCGCCGTCGACGGTGGTGTTCATCTGTTCGAGGAGAACGCCGTCGGTGTCACGCGCAAGCAGGTCGTCCCACTTCGAGCCCCAGATGACCTTGATCACGTTCCAGCCGGCGCCACGGAACGTTGCTTCGAGTTCCTGGATGACCTTGCCGTTGCCGCGCACCGGCCCATCGAGGCGCTGCAGGTTGCAGTTGACCACGAAGATGAGGTTGTCGAGCTTCTCGCGGCTGGCCAACGAGATCGAACCGAGGGTCTCGGGTTCGTCACATTCACCATCGCCGAGGAAGGCCCAGATGCGGCTCTGGCTGGTGTCGTCGAGACGACGGTTGTGGAGATAGCGGTTGAACCGCGCTTGGTACAGCGCGGTGAGGGGGCCGAGTCCCATACTGACGGTGGGGTACTCCCAGAACTCGGGCATGAGACGGGGATGCGGATAGCTGCTGAGGCCGCGTCCGTCGCGGCCGATCTCGCGACGGAAGTGGTCGAGGTCGTCCTCGGTGAAGCGACCCTCGAGGAAACCGCGCGCGTACACGCCCGGCGCAGCATGACCCTGGAAGTACACGTGGTCACCGGCAGTGCCGTCGTCTTTACCGCGAAAGAAGTGGTTGAAGCCGATCTCGTACAGGCTCGCGCTGCTCGCAAAGGTTGACAAATGTCCACCCACGCCCTCGGCAAAGGTGTTCGCGCGCACCACCATCATTGCTGCGTTCCAGCGGATGAAGGCCCGGACCCGCTGTTCGAGGTAGCTGTCGCCGGGGAACCAAGGTTCATTCTCGCGAGGAATGGTGTTCACGTAGGGAGTGCTCACCGTTGCCGGGAAACTCACTTGCGTGGCACGGGCACGCTCGAGCAGTTTGCTGAGCAGGAAACGGGCCCGGGTCTTGCCGTGGATGTCGATGACAGCATCGAGGCTGTCAAGCCATTCCTGGGTTTCTCCGGGGTCGGTGTCGGGCAATTGGTTGACGAATCCGTCAAAGATCATGGGACACAGTGTGGCAGGGTTACCAGCCGGTAGGCGTTGGTGATGGCAAACTCCATCCGTGATTGAAGTCAAGCGTGATTGGGGTCAAGCGTGATTGGGGTCAAGCGTGATTGGGGTAGTGCGTGATTGGGGTAGTGCGTGATTGGGCTAGTGCGTGATTGGCGTAGAGCGTGATTGAGGTGTACACCGACGGCGCGTGCGCGGGAAATCCCGGTCCGGGTGGATGGGCGTGGGCCGTTGCGCCCGACGGGTCGCCGTGTGGTTCGGGTGGCGCTGCGCACACCACGAACCAACGCATGGAGGTGCAGGCCGTGCTTGAGGCGCTGCGCGCGCTCAATGGCGAGATCACGGTCGTGTCGGACTCGACCTATGTCGTGAACTGCTTCCGTGATCGTTGGTGGGCGAAGTGGGAGCGCAACGGCTGGCGCAATTCGCAAAAGCAGCCCGTGGCGAACACCGACTTGTGGATCCCGTTGATCGAACAGGTGAAGTTGCGCCAACCCGTCTTTCGTTGGGTGAAGGGTCACAGCGGCAATCGAATGAACGACCTCGTCGATCAGCTCGCCGTCGCCGCAAGCAAAGGTCCATTCGGTGTCGCTTCGGTCGACGCCCCCGCAGCCGGTGACCCGCTCACGCTGTTCTAGGTTTGGCCGCTGCGCTCAGCCCTTGTCGATCCGTTGCAGCTGGGCCACAGTGGCGGCGACGATTTGTGTGTGAGCCTCGTCGCGGGTGATGGTGGCGGTGCCGTCGCCGTCTTGGCTGCCGTAGTCGCCGAAGTCGGCATGGTTCGCTCCATCGATCACCACGAAGCGCGTGTCGGGCGGGAGGTCGGTGCGCGACCGTTCGATCTTGGCCGGAGTGGCCAAGCCATCCTTGGCGCCCGATACGGACACCACATCGAGCCCGCCGACCGCCGAGATGTTGCTCGCCGGGAACGATGCCCACAACAGCAGTCCCGCGGTTTCGGAGCGGTTGTTGCGCGAGGCGAACCTGGCGGCCACGGTGCCACCCAGGGAGTGCCCGGCGATGACCCATTTGTCGATGCCGTCCTTCGCGCCGACCACGTCGCCCGCTGCTCCCGCTGCGAAGAAGGCAATGCCATACGGCAGCTTGATGATGACCACGGTGTAGCCGTCTTCGGCGATGGGCCGCAAAATGCGCGCATACGCACGCGGGTCCACTTTGGCGCCCGGATAGAAGACCAGTCCCACGCGATGTTGGTTCTTGGTCGGCTCCATGCGGATCTCGGTGGCCGACACGGACACGTTCACGGCGCTGCTGTCGGCGAGTGCATCGATCGCGCGTTGTTCAGCGGTGAGCGGTCGCGGGTACACGATCAGTCCGATGAGAATCGCCGTGCCGACCGCCAACCCGGAGCGCGAGATCCATGTCCGGCGAGGACTTCGTTCGGGTGGTGTGGAGAACACGGCCCATGCAGCCCAGCCCACCGACGCCAAGCCGACCACCACGAGCGTGATCAGATACGCCGGGTGCGAACCACGAATGCCGCTCCACGTGAAGAGCAACAGCCACAACACCACCAAGAATGTGGCGGTAGCGGCACCGAGGGGCCACCACCGTGGAGGGGTTCGTTCAGCGACGTCCATGGCGGCGATCTTGGCAGCTCTGCGAGCGACCGTAAACTCCTGCTACGAGGTCGCCGTTTCCTCGGGAGCTGTTCAAAGGATCGCCACATGTTCGAAGACATTCCAGCCCTGCTCCCCGAACTGAGCGAGTTCTACGAAGACCTGCACCAGCACCCCGAACTGTCTTTCGCTGAGGTGCGGACCTCGGCGATCATGGCGCAACGACTGAGCGATCTCGGCTACGAGGTCACCACTGGCGTCGGTCGTACGGGCGTTGTGGCAACACTCCACAATGGTGAGGGGCACACGGTGCTGTTGCGTGCCGACATCGATGCGCTACCCGTGAAGGAGGTCACCGGGTTGCCCTATGCCAGCACGGCAACGGGCCTCGATGCCGATGGCATGGAAGTCCCCGTGGCCCACGCGTGTGGGCATGACATGCACGCGACCTGGATGATCGGAGTTGCAACGCAACTCGCCAAACATCGTGATGCCTGGCAGGGCAAGGTCATCCTCGCGGTACAACCGGCCGAGGAGATCGGCGGCGGAGCGACGGCGATGATCGACGACGGTTTGTTCGAACGCTTCGGCACCCCCGATGTGGCGTTGGGCCAACACGTGACGCCGGCCCCGGCGGGCTGGGTGTTGTTCAGGCCGGGTCCTGTCATGACAGCCAGCGACGCGCTGAAGATCGTGCTGCACGGTCGTGGGGCGCACGGCTCCGCGCCGGAACAGTCGGTCGATCCTGTGGTCATGGCCGCGTCGACGATCATGAAGTTGCAGACCGTCGTGTCGCGCAGCATCGCCGCGACCGACTCAGCAGTGGTCACCGTCGGAACCGTGCGGGTCGGCACAAAAGAAAACATCATCTCCGATCGTGCCGAACTGACGCTTAGCGTGCGCACCTTCGATCCGTCGGTACGCGACAAGGTGCTCAGCGCGATCAGCCGGATCGCACACGGCGAGGCCCACTCGTGCGGAGCCGAGCAGCCCCCCGACATCACCACGCTCTACAGCTTTCCTGCGGTGACCAACGACGCTGCCACCACCAGCACGGTCGGCGCAGCCTTCGTGGAGCACTTCGGTGCCGATCGGGCCATGGAAGGTCCCGTTGCCACGGCCAGCGAGGATTTCGGTCTGTTCGGTTCGCGTGGCGGCTTCCCGTCGATGTTCTGGTTCGTCGGTGGAGCCGATCCCGTTGCGTGGCAGCAGGCGTTCCTCGCCAACCGCATCAACGAAGACGTGCCGTTCAACCATTCGCCGAAGTACGCGCCCATTCAAGATCCCACCATCTCCACGGGCATCGAGGCGATGCTCGTCGCGGCGATGTGCTGGCTGGGTCGCGAGCCGGAATCGTCATCTGCAGGAGCCGTTGCCTAGCCTGACGTCCATGGATCTCAATGGTGTGAGCGCAATTGTCACGGGTGGAGCCTCCGGTATCGGGGCCGCCACCGCACGTCTTCTGGCCGCGAAAGGCGCAAAGGTGCTCGTTGCCGACCTGCAGGAAGATCGCGGGTCCGAACTTGCCACCGAGATCGGTGGTGCGTTCTGCAAGGTCGATGTCACCAAGACCGACGACATCATCAACGCCATCGAGATGGCCAAGAGCATGGGCCCGCTGCGCGTGCTCGTGAACTCGGCCGGTATCGGTTGGGCGCAGCGCACCATCGGCAAAGACGGCAGCTACGACTCGGCCGCCAACCTCGATGCCTTCAAGAAGGTCATTGCGATCAACCTCATCGGCAGCTTCGACTGCATCCGCCTTGCCGCTACGGCGATGAGTCAGACCGAGCCGCTCGAGTACGGCGAGCGCGGTGCCATCGTGAACATCGCTTCCGTAGCGGCGTTCGATGGTCAGATCGGTCAGGCCAGTTACTCGGCCTCCAAGGGCGGTGTCGTCGGGATGACCCTGCCGATCGCTCGCGACCTGTCGGCATCCGGCATTCGCGTCAACACCGTTGCTCCCGGCCTGATCGACACACCCATCTACGGCCAGGGCGAGGGCAGTGAGGCATTCAAGGCGAACCTGGAAAAAGGCGTGCTGTTCCCGCATCGTCTCGGCGAGGGCACCGAGCTCGCCAGCATGGTGGTCGAGTGCATCACGAACAGCTATATGAACGCCGAGACCATTCGCGTCGATGGCGGCATCCGGATGCCACCGAAGTGAAAGCCGTGTGGAACGGTGTCGTTCTCGCCGAGAGCGACGCCACCATCGTGGTCGAGGGCAATCACTATTTCCCGGCTTCGTCGGTGTGTGCCGAACACGTCGCGCCGTCCGCCAAGACCACGGTGTGTTCGTGGAAGGGCACGGCGAGCTACTACAACGTGAACGCCGATGGCCAGACCAACGCTGATGCTGCGTGGTACTACCCGGCGCCCAAAGATGCAGCCAAGGAGATCACCGGCTACGTCGCGTTCTGGAAGGGCGTGACGGTCCAGCCGTAGCTTGGTCCTTCACGTGGTGTAGTCGGCGTTGATGTGCACGTAGGCATCGGTGAGGTCGCAGCCCCACACCGTTGCCGTGCCGTTGGCGATACCAAGGCTCACATGGATGAGCACTTCGTCGCTCGTGAGGTAGGCACTGAGCGCGACGAGACCAGCGTTGTCGACCTGCGTGGGAAAACACTCCTGGGTGCCGAAGCGGATGACCACGTTGGACTCGTGCACGTCGGTCTCGTCGCTGCATTTGCCCACGGCCATTGCGACGCGACCCCAGTTCGGGTCGGCGCCGTGCACCGCTGTCTTCACGAGTGGTGAGTTGACGATGGCCTTCGCGACGCGCTTGGCCTGTGCGTCGTCACGCGCTCCATCGACGAGAACCTCGATCAGTTTCTCGGCGCCCTCGCCATCGCGGGCGACTTGCTTGGTGAGCGACAACGCGACCTTGTGCAAGGCGACCTCGAAAGCGCCCAGATCTACCTCGCCGGCCGCACCACTGCACATCACGATGGCGGTATCGCTGGTGGACGTGTCGGTATCAATCGACACGCAGTTGAAGGTACGGTCGATCACGCGACGGAAGGTCGCATCGAGAACGTGCGCATCGACAAGAGCATCGGTGAACATGAGCGTGATCAGCGTGGCCATGTTCGGCTCGATCATGCCGACGCCCTTGGCGACGCCGATCACCGTTGCGCTGGATCCGGCGACGGTGGCGGAGGCCACTTTGGCAACGGTGTCGGTGGTCATGATGCCGATGGCAACTTCCGTTGCGTCACGCCCGTTCAACGGCGTTGGGATCGCGGCGAGACCGTCGCGAACGCTGTCCATCGGGTACTGACGACCGATCACGCCGGTGGAAGCGATCAGTACGTCGTCGGGTGCGCACCCGAGGGAATGTGCGACGCCGCCGACCACCTCGTTCGCGTTGCGGAGTCCCTCTGCACCGGTTGCAACGTTTGCGTTCTTGGAGATGACCACCACGGCGCGGGCAGCGTGGTTGGCGATGTTGCGGCGGCTCACTACCACGCTCGGGCCGGCGAAGCGGCTCTGGGTGAACACGCCCGCTGCGGCGCAGATCGAGTCAGCGGCGACCACGACAAAGTCGGTGGTGTTGTCCTTGATGCCGATGTTGGCGACGTGGGAACTGAACCCTTGGGGGAGTGAGAGTGCCATGGTGCGTCCATGTTAGGGGCAGCGCTTGGCCGGGGGCGGTGCAGTTTCAGCGGCGCTGTTTCAGGGGGCGGTACCGGGCGGGCGGCCGAGAGCGGTGCCCACCGAGATGAAGATGTCACCCAGGGACACGATCTGCTCGGGTGTCAGTTGGCCGATGAGGTGGCGACGCACGCTGAGCACGTGGTCGGTGACAGCGGACTCGAGCGCCTCGAGGCCAGTGGGGGTGATGGACGCGAACATCACGCGGCGATCGCTCGAGCACTGCGATCGCAGCACGTAACCGAGCTTCACCAGGCCATCGAGGCGCCGGGTCAGGCCGCTGGGGGACAGGCCGAGCTTTTCAGACAGGTCGCACATCCGCAGCGCACCATCGGTGGCTTCGCTGAGAATCACCAGCACTTCGTAGTCGCCGAGCGAGAATCCGTGTGGCGTGAGGTCGGCCTCGAGCGCGGCGTGCAGATGACCGGTGGTCTCGGCGTACGCGCGCCATGCGCGCATCTCGCTTGCCGTGAGCCGTTTGGAAGCCATGCAGTCAGGGTACAGCGAGATTGCAGGCAACAATAGTTGTGAATAAGAATAGTTGTGCCTACAATCATTGTTATCTCAACAAACGAGCCACGCTCGAAACTTCAAGGAGCCCCACATGTCTTCAGTAGCAACACCCAGTCCCACCCTGACCGCCGGCACTTGGGCCGTCGATCCGTCGCATTCCAGCGTCAGCTTCTCGGTCCGTCATCTCATGGTGTCGAAGGTGCGCGGTCGCTTCGGTGCCTTCTCCGGCACCATTGTCGTCGGTGACGACCAGCTCGCGTCTAGCCTCCAGGCGAGTGTGGAGATGACGTCGGTGAACACCGACGACGAGGGCCGCGACGCACACCTGCGTGGCGCTGATTTCTTTGATGTCGAACGATTCCCCACGATGTCGTTCGTGAGCAATGCGTTGACTGCCAAGGGTGATAGCTACGACCTCAGTGGTGACCTCACTATCAAGGGTGTCTCCCGCCCGGTCACCTTCGCCCTCGAGTTCGAAGGGGTCAGCACTGATCCGTGGGGCAATACCAAGGCCGGCTTCTCCGCAGAAACCGAGATCAACCGCAAGGACTGGGGTCTCGAATGGAATGTGGCCCTCGAGACCGGTGGCCTGCTCGTCGGTGAAAAGGTCAAGATCCAGCTCGACATCGAAGCTGCCCGGACCTGAGTACGGTGTGCGGATGGGTTCCCTCGAGCCCATCCGCACCACCTTGGTCCGAACTCACCTCCAAACAGATCAACATCTACACACCGATCAACAAGGACGTCTCGCCATGGCCACTGTGCAACGCCTCAATCACGCAGTTCTCTGGGTGCGCGACGCCACCGGCGCAGCGCAGTTCTATTGTGATGTGTTGGGTTTTGAGATCGAGGACAATCTCGGCGGCGGCCAAGCGATCTTTCTGCACGCCCCGGGCTCGGGCAATCACCACGACCTCGGCTTGTTCAGCCGCGGCGCTGATGCCCTAGCACCACAACGTGGTTCGCTGGGTCTGTACCACCTAGCTTGGCAAGTAGACACCATTGACGAACTCGTCGTGATTCAGGAGCGCCTGCGAGAGCGCAACGCCCTGGTCGGTGCCTCGGATCATGGCATGTCGAAGAGTCTCTACGCTCACGATCCGGATGGCATCGAGTTCGAAGTCGTGTGGATGGTCCCGCGTGCCAGTTGGGAAGCGAACAAGACCGCGCCACTCGATCTCGCTGCAGAGGTGCGTCGGTGGTCCGGCACGGAAACCGCTGCGGAATCCTCGCAGCGCATCACCGCGTAGCCCCTCCCCGCCTTGTTGCGCCGACCGATTGAATCCGCCGACCTGTTCGCTCAGTCAGAGTCGCGAGGCGGGCGGCGACGCGGGTGATCGCGCTCCGCACGCTCTACGGCTGCTCGATGAGGTGGTCGAGTACGGCCTCGGCAGTTCGTCGGCCCGAAAACAGCGCGCCCTGGATCGAGCCGGTGTCGCGGTGGTCGCCGCACACGAACATGCCGTTGCCGAGCGAGACACGCTGCTTGGGAGCGAATGGTGGCGCCTGATCGGGCTGACCGTGCGCAATGCGGTAGGTGCGTAGGTGCGTCCACGAGTTCACCTGGTCGCCCCACCACGCGCGCAGTTGAGCGCGCACCATCGATTCGAGATCGCCCTCGATCACGCCCGGCAGTGCCGCGGCAATGAGGTGTTTGCCAGCGGGAGCGTAGGTGGGTGCGACGTTGCTCATCACGGCGACGTTGAGCGCCGGTCCCGAGTTCGCGCCGTCGAGCACGATCAACCGTTTGTCGGTGGGTGCCGAATCAGCAGCGAAGTACACGCAACCGGCCGATCGTGAACCAACGTGGGGGAGTCCCAACAATGCACTTGCGGTGGGCCCCTCGGTGGCGACAACCACCGTTCTCGCGCGAGCGATGGTGCCATCGAACAGGGTGACACAACCGGGGGCCACGGCGCACACGGGCGAGTTCAACCGAATCACGTCGCCCGGTAGAGCGGCGGCGAGTTGTTCGGGAATCGCGCCCATTCCGAGTGCGGGCACTGCGGAGTCTCCCTCGGAGAGCGAGCGGAAGATGATCTCGAACATTCGGTTCGAGGTACTCAACGATGGGTCGAGTTGGATGCCACCCACGAGGGGTCGGAAGAACCGGCCGATGATCTTCGCAGAGAACCCGCTGGCGCGCAGTGAGTCGCTGGTTGCGACATCGGGTCCGCGCAGCAGGTGTGCAGCTGCGCCCTTGCGCACGCGGCGACGAAGCCCGACGATGCGAACTCTGTCGGCCAGAGAGCCAATGGGTGCAAAGGCGGTGCTGAGAAGTTGTGTGGGCCGCCGGAATGGATCGCTGACCACGTGGCCGCGGGTACCGAGCCAGACGAGCGCACCCGGCTCGAAGGCGCGCAGGTCGAGTGCATCGACATCGAGCTGATGTTGCAGCTCGGGGTAGGCAGTGAGCAACACCTGAAAGCCACGGTCGAGTCGGAAGCCATCGACGATGTCGGTGCGCACGCGCCCGCCGACTCCGTCGGATGCCTCGTACATCACCACTGATTTGCCGGCGCGAGTGAGCGTGCGTGCGGCCGCAAGTCCGGCAAGGCCGGCGCCGACGATGATCACGTCGATCGACGCGTTGGCCGCGGGCTCGGTCATGCTGCCGGTCGACCGAGCAGACTGCGTAGCGCGTGCTCGAGGGTTTCGTGGTGGAACGTGTAGCCGGAGGCGAGAAGCACGTTGGGGTGCACCTTCTGCCCGGTGAACAGCAAGGCGTCGGCGAGTTCGCCGCCGAGGAGCAACTTGGGGCCGAAGCTCGGGATGGGCATGAACGTGGGCCGGTGGAGCACGCTTCCGAGTGTCTTGGTGAATTCAGCCTGGGTCACCGGATGTGGCGCTGTCAGATTCACCGGGCCGTGCACATCGGCCGTGAGCAGATGGATGATTGCTGCGACCTGATCATCGAGTCCGATCCAGCTCTGCCATTGCCGGCCATTGCCGAATTTACCGCCAAGGCCGAAGCGGAACAGCGGGAGTTGCTTGGCCAGCGCGCCGCCTGTTGGTGTGAGCACGATGCCGGTGCGGAGGAACGCGACGCGAACAGCTGCGGCGCTCGCTGCTGCGGCTGCGGCCTCCCACTCGACGCAAAGATCGGCGAGGAATCCGGTGCCGTGGGCACTTGTCTCGTCGAGGTCTTCATCGTCGCGGGCACCGTAGAAGCCGATGGCCGAGCCGGAGAGCAGCACGGCGGGTTTACGCTCGAGCGAAGCGAGGGTAGTGGCCAGTAATTCGGTGCTGCGCACCCGACTTTCGGTGAGTTGGCGCTTGTATTCCGGGGTCCAGCGGTGATCACCGATGCCGGCACCGGCGAGGTGCACGACGGCATGAGCGCCTTCGAGCGCGGCGGTCTCGATGGTGCCATCGTCGGGATTCCAACGTGCCTCGCCGGGTCGGGGAGTTCGCCGCACCAGGCGCGTGACCTGATGCCCGTCGGCGCTCAACTTCTTGACGAGCGCAGTTCCGATGAGTCCACTCGAACCGGTCACCACTACATGCATGGCACTGACACTACGCCCGCTCGGCGGTGCGCGCACCGTTGAGTTCGGCGTCATCGGCTCCCGCGCCGACGACCTCAATCGACGATGATGGGAACCGAGGTGACCACGGTGTTCGGCCGATACAACAGCTTGGCCTTGATGGCCAGCGCCGACTGGTTGTGCAACCACTGGCTGCTGAACTTGGTGACGAATTCAGGGATGACCACGGTGATGATCTCGTCGGCGGACTCACGGTCGAGCTCGTCGATGTAGGTCAGAATCGGCCCAGTAAGGTCGCGATAGGGCGACGAGATCGTGTGTAATTCGATGGGGATGTCGAACAGGTCCCACTGCTCGCGGAAGTGACGTTCTTCGTCGGGATCCGAGACGACCGACACGGCGATGAGCCGGTCGGGCGAGAGGCTCTTCGCGTACTGCAGCGCGTGCAGTACACCTTTGTTGATGTTGCCGACCAACACCACCACGAGATGCTGCTGGCGCTGCACCTTGTAGCCAGGCTCCACCTCAACTGCCTTCTTGACGCCCGCGTAGTGGCGGCTGATCGACTTGAAGGTCACCGACAGCACGACGATCACGAGCACGCTGATCCATGCCCCAGACACGAACTTGGTGATGATCACGATGGCGGCCACAAGCCCGGTAGTCAGCGCGCCGACCGCGTTGATGGCAAGGTTCCGTTTCCAGCCGGGCTCTTTGATCTTCACGTGGTGCACGCACATGCCGGTCTGGCTGAGTGTGAACCCTGTGAACACGCCTACTGCGTACAGCGGGATAAGGGCGTCGATCTTGCCTTTGAATCCAACCACGAGCGCAATGGCGGTGATTGCCAGGAACAAGATGCCGTTCGAGAACACTAGGCGATCGCCGCGGTTGGCGAACTGACGGGGCAGGTAGCCGTCTTTGGCGATGATCGACGACAAACGTGGGTAGTCGGCGTATGAGGTGTTGGCTGCCAGGATCAACACCGCAAAGGTGGCGAACTGGGTGATGAAGAACAGTGCATTGCGTCCGCCGTAGATGTGCTGCGCGAGTTGGGCGAGCACAGTGCCTCCATCGCCCGGAACGGGCTGCAGGTGCTTAGCCACGAGCGACAGGCCAAAGAAACAACTGCCCAGGATGACGCCCATCCAGATGAGCGTGGTCGACGCGTTCTTCGACTCCGGCTTCTTGAACGCTGGCACGCCATTGGAGACCGCCTCGACCCCGCTGAGTGCCACCGCACCCGATGCGAATGCCTTGAGGAACAAGAAGATGCCGATGCTCTTCAGTCCGGCCAGTTCTTCGGCAGGTTTGCCACTGTGGGCGATGGGGCCGAGGTGCTGCACATAGACCCGATACAGGCCGACGATGATGAGCGTGACGAGCGACAGCACGTAGATGTATGTGGGGGGTGCGAACAGCGCTCCCGATTCCTTGAGGCCGCGTAGGTTGGCGATCGTCATCAACACGATAAAGCCCACGCAGAGTTCGACTCGATACGGAATGAGGCTCGGGAAGGCCGCAACGATGGCGGCAACACCGCCGGCGACCGAGACGGCAACGGTGAGGATGTAGTCCGTCAGGAGCGAACTGCCAGCCACCAGCGATGGGACTTCTCCAAGGTTCTCTCGACTCACCACGTACGAGCCGCCGCCGCTGGGGTAGGCGAAAATGGTCTGGCGGTAGCTGATGACCACCACCGCCAGCAGCACGACCACCATGATCGAGATGGGCACGAGTTTGGTGTAGGCCGCGGCGCCCACGCCGGCGATCAGAAAGACGTGGAGGATTTCCTCGGTGGCATATGCGGTGGAGGAAATCGCATCGCTCGAGAAGACCGGCAGAGCGATCTTCTTCGACAGTCGTTGATGCTGCTCATCGGCTGACGCGAGCGGTTTGCCAATGAGGAGTCGCTTGAGAGAAGTTGCCATGCAGTCGTGAAGCTTCGTCGGTTTCACGCCCGATTGACAACACCTTGGACGAAATGTTGTCGGTAGTGGAGAAATGCGACGCGGATTGCCTACCATTCGGTCGACATCTTTGGAGGAAATGCCATGCACGTGGTGATTGTTGGTTGTGGCCGTGTCGGATCGGCGTTGGCTCGTGACCTCTTGGAAGGCGGGCATTCTGTGGCGATCATCGATCGCAAGGCCGAGGCATTTGCCCGGCTGGGGACAGATTTCTCTGGACAGACGATCACCGGCATCGGCTTCGATCGTGATGTGCTCATCGCCGCGGGCATCGAGCGGGCTGCAGCGGTTGCTGCAGTCACGAGTGGCGACAACTCCAACATTCTCGTGGCCCGCGTAGCTCGCGAGAACTTCGGGGTTGAGCGCGTCGTCGCACGCATCTACGACCCGCAACGCGCTGCCGTGTATCAGCGTCTCGGTATCTCCACCGTCGCCACCGTGTCATGGACCACCGAGCGTGTGTTGCGTCGTGTCCTGCCGGCCGAGACCGCCGTCGAATGGGTTGATGCAAGCGCCAAGATCTCGCTCGTTGAGCGGCCCGTCGTTGGGGCGCTGGCCGGGCGCAAATACGTCGATATCGAAACGAGCGCCAACGTGCGCGTCGTGGCCGTCAGTCGTCTGGGTGCGGCCATGTTGATGACCCCGGCTTTGGTCGCTCAAGAGGGCGACCTTGTGTACTTTGCCATCGCCTCGCACGAGGTCGATGGTCTGCATGATCTGCTCACCAACCCAGCCACCCACGCTCACTAGGAACAGGAACTCGACATGAAAGCAGTGATCGTCGGCGGCGGCAGCGTTGGCCGGTTCATCGCCGAACAACTCGGCAGCACTGGCCACACCGTGGTCATCCTCGACAACGACGCCTCGGTCTTCAAGCAGTATCAGAAGTCTGCCCAGGTGCACGGGGTGACATGGGTGCAGGGCGACGGTTGCGACCTCGGCGCGCTGAAGTCCGTTGGCCTGTCGGACTGCGACGTCGTCGCAGCAGTCACCGGCGACGACGAGGACAACCTCGTGGTGTCGTTGCTCTCCAAGCAGGAGTTCGGTGTGCCGCGAGTTGTTGCCCGCGTGAACAACCCCAACAACGAGTGGATGTTCAACGAGATGTGGGGCGTCGACGTGTCAGTGTCGACCCCACACCTGATCACCGGTCTCGTGCAGGAAGCTGTTGCCGTTGGGTCGTTCGTGCGGCTGCTCTCGTTCGAGGGCGGCAAAGCAAAATTGGCCGAGGTCACCTTGGCCGAGGGTTCACCGGCGGCCGACAAGGAGATCGTCGAGTTGGGCTTCCCGCGCGAGGCCACCGTGGTGGCCGTGCTCCGCAACGATCACATGGTGGTGCCACGTGGCGACACAGTGCTGCGCACGGGTGACGAGGTCATCGTGTTGGTCACCGGCGACAGCGAAGCCGATGTCCGTCGCATCCTGATCGCCGGGTAGTAACGACTCACCCGAACGGGTGCCCGCCCGGCTGGCGATGGCTAGCTCGCGACAAGGGTGTATGCGGGGTTGAGCATGATGCGCCGGCCGCGTTCTTCACGGGCAATGCCTTCGATGACCACGGCGCGGCCATGTTCGATGCCCTCGATGTGGCGTCGTCCGGTGAACACCGCAACGGCGTCTCCGGTGCCATCGGACAGCACTATCTCGAGCGCCGGGGTGCCCTGCCGGGGTGCGACCCGCATGCGCTTCACTTCTCCGCCGATGCGAGACGAGATACGGCACTGCAACGCCACGATTGGCGTGAGGTCGAACGTTTCGAAGCGGGCCTTCAAACGTTCGGCGTCGAGTTCTTCGGGCTTGGTCTTCAAGCGGCTGGCGATGTCGCGCAGGCCCATCAGTTGTTCCCCAGTGTTTCGGTCAGTGCCTTGTCGAGCACCGCAGGTTCCATCGCGCCAAGATAGGTCTTGGCGGTGCCCTGCGGCGAGACAAACACCCACGCGGGCTGAGCCGGCACACCGAAATGGGCGAAGAGGCTTCCGGTGCTGTCGTTCATGGTTGCGAAGGTGATGCCGTGACGATTGATGAAGTCCTGCATCGATGCCTCACTGCCGTTCCATGCCACACCCACGATGGTGACCTTGCCAGCCCATTTCTTGTTGGTCGCCTCGACCGAGGGAGCCTCACGGTTACAGATACTTCAAGTGGGTGCCCAGAACCAGAATGCCACGGGCTTCCCGGCGAACGACGCCGCATCGAGTTCGGAGCCACCTACGAGCGGAGATGAGATCTGCAGGATGGCCGGAATGGCGGCGGGCTGGCCTGATGTGGCGGGAGCGGTACCGAGTGCCGATGAGGGTGTGGTCGCCGGAGGTGCCGCGTTCGCTGGCACAACTGTTGTCGATGTTGGCGACGGAACCGGTTTTGTTTCGGCGGCCGGTGACCCGACTGTGGCGGATGACCCGCACGATGCCACGGCCAGAGCGGTGACGATCACGAGACCGAGGCGCACGCGAAGCATTGTGGGGGAGGACAGCTTCACGAGTTCTGACGCTAGCGGGGATTGCAGGTGGGTGTGTGGTCGGCGCCTTCGTAGCCTGTCGGCGTGAAGACGCGCACCCTGCTCCTGCTCGCAGTCGCGTGCGGGCTGGTGATTCTCGTTGCAGGGAGTATCAAGCTGTTCCTTCTCAGCGACACGAAATCGCCGGTGCACCTGTCGATCGGCGTGGGCGCCACCATCGGCGACATGCGGGTGAAAGTAGTATCCGCTGAGCGACGCGCCGGCACGACGCTCATCGTCGTCGAACTCGTGGGTGCCGATGATGTCGATGGAGCTACCACGTGGACCTATGCGGCCGGCGGCAACGCCCAGCTGCGTCCCCTCGCTCCACCCGCCGACGTGGGCCAGAAGTGCGGGGCTACGTCGGCGACCACCCCTACGCGTTGTGCGCTCGCCTTTGCCACCAATGAGCCACGCGGTGTTCTGGTGTATGGCCGCGCCGGCGAGAAGCGGCTCTGGGACATCGTCGGCACGTAGTGCCGGCTTCGAGGGGTTACTCGAACCACCACCTAGGGCCGGGCGTCGTAGTGGCGGCTGGTGACACGGCCGCTACGGTAAAGGCGGAAATCTCGCCCGTGGCGAGCAAGCGTTGGAGGTGGTCAGTCTGGCCGAGCAGTTCGATCTCGTGATCATTGGTGGTGGTCCCGGAGGCTACGGGGCAGCGCTGTACGCCGCATCTGCCGGCCTCACGGTGGCTCTCGTCGAGAAAGACATCGTCGGTGGCACGTGCCTCAATCGTGGGTGTATTCCAGCGAAGGCGTTCCTCGAGACCGCAGCCGTGCACCGCCATGTGGCCCATGCCGCTGAGTTCGGCATCGACTCCAGCGCGCCAACGGTGAACTTCGGTGTCACCCAGGCCCGTAAGCAGAAGATTGTCGATGGGCTCGTCAAGGGCATCAGCGGGCTCATCAAGGCGCGTAAGGTCACCTACTACGTGGGTGTTGGCTCGCTCGGCCCTGATCGCACCGTGACGGTGGCCCTCACCGACGGTGGCACGGTGCAGGCACAGGGTCGCGGTGTGGTGTTGGCCGCCGGTTCGGTACCGCGCACGATCCCCGGCTTTGACCGCGGCGGCCCGATCATGACCAGCGACGAAGTGCTCATGCTCGACTACGTGCCCGCCCGCATCGCAGTGATCGGTGGCGGCGCCATCGGCTGCGAGTTCGCCTCCACGTTCGCCGATCTCGGCGCGACGGTCACCATTCTCGAGGGTCTGCCCAAGGTGCTGCCGGGTCTCGACGCCGATCTTGCCAACGTAGTGGTGCGCAGCTTCAAGAAAAAGAACATCGACATTCGCACCGGCGTGACCGTGAACGGTCACACTCCGCAGCCCACGGCCGATGGTCGCGGGAGCACGATCGTGCATTTCGGCGAGGGTGAGAATCTCGAAGTCGATGCCGTCATCGTGTCGGTGGGTCGCCGTCCCTTCGCCGACCAACTCGGCCTCGACGGAACCGCTGTGAGCGTGAGCGAGCGGGGCTTCGTCCATGTCGATGAGTTCTGCCGTACCGGCGAGGCCGGCGTCTACGCGATCGGCGACCTCATCAACACGCCCCAACTCGCGCACGTGGGCTACGCCGAAGCGATCTTGGTGGTCAAGCAGGTCCTCGGCGAGGCGCCGATGCCCATTCGCTACGACCGGGTGCCATGGGCGATTTACTGCCATCCCGAAGTCGCTTGGGCCGGACTCAGCGAGGAAGCTGCGCGTGCAGCCGGCTTTGATGTCGTGGTGGGCAAGCATCAATTCCGGGCCAACAGTCGTGCACAGATCATCGGCGACCTCGATGGCCTGGTGAAAGTTGTCGCGAAGAAGAACACCGATGGAACCGCCGGTCAAGTGCTCGGCGTCCACATGGTGGGTCCGTGGGTCACCGAGCAGCTCAGCGGTGGCTACCTTGCAGTTAACTGGGAAGCAACCGTGGCCGAAGTTGCCGAGTTCATCCAACCCCATCCGAGCCTGAGCGAACTGTTCGGTGAGACGATGTTGTCGCTCACCGGGCGTAGCCTCAATAGCTGAGTCGACCGCCCCTGCACGTTCTGATCTGCACGATCTGGAGAGAGAATCATGGCTGATATCACATTGCCGCAACTCGGTGAAACGGTCACCGAGGGAACCATCACGCGTTGGTTCAAACAGGTCGGCGACGCCGTCGCGGCCGACGAGCCGTTGTTCGAGGTGTCCACCGACAAAGTCGACACCGAAGTGCCAGCCCCAGTTGCGGGCGTGTTGCTCGAGATTCGGGCTCAAGAGGGCGACACCGTTCCGGTGGGCGCTGTCATCGCTGTTGTGGGCTCGGCCGACGCCGTGCCGGCACCTGCACCGGTTGACGCCCCCGCACCTGAGCCAGCATCAGTCGCCGCCCCAGCTCCGGCGCCCGAGCCTGTGCCCGCGCCGCCGCCCGCACCAGTGGCAACGGCTCCGGTTGCTGCCCCGCCCGCACCCGTGGCGGTTGCTCCCGTGGCGGTTGCTCCCGTGGCTGCGCCCCCGCCGTCGCCCACAACGACCGAGGGCGACAATCGTCTGCTGTCGCCTGTGGTGCGCCGTCTCGTGAGCGAGCACGGCATCGACCCTGCCACGCTCCCCGGTACTGGGCCTGGTGGCCGGATCACGCGTGAAGACGTGCTCGATCACATCGACGCCCTTGCATCGAAGGCTCCGCCTGCACCGGAGGCCGAGCGCGTTGTGGCCGAGTTAGTGGCTGCCGCGGCGCCCGTGATGCCAGCGCCAGTTGCGGCGGTGGCATCGGCACCAGCACCACCCGCACCCGCACCTGCCACACCCGCCCCTGCCGCCATCGTCGGCGAGCGCGATGCTGTGGTGAAGCTCAGCAAGATCCGCAAGCTCACCGGTGCACACATGGTGATGAGCAAAGGCGTGAGCCCGCATGCGTTCAGCGTTGTCGAGGTCGATTTCGCCAATGTCGACGCCACCCGCAACCGTGTTAAGGCCGAATGGAAGACTGATGAGGGTTTTGGTCTCACCTACCTCAGCTTCATCAGCCGCGCGGTGGTCGATGCGCTGCGCGAGTTCCCGCACCTCAACGCAACCCTCGATGGCGACAACCTCGTCGTGCACAACTTTGTCGATCTCGGCATCGCCGTTGACCTCGACTACACCGGTCTACTCGTTCCTCTCATCCGCAGTGCAGAGAGCAAGCGCCTGCGTGCCATCGCCCGTGAGATCAACGATCTCGGCACGCGCGCACGGGCGCGCAAGCTCGGTCCCGACGAAATCTCCGGAGGCACCTTCACGATCAGCAACAACGGTTCTGCCGGCAGCGTGCTCACGATGGCCATCATCAATCAGCCGCAGGTCGCGATTCTCTCCACCGACGCGATCGTGCGCAAGCCTGTGGTGGTTCGCGGTGCCGACGGTGGCGAAAGCATCGGTATCCACCCCGTTGGCAATCTCGCAATGAGCTGGGATCACCGTGCGTTCGATGGTGCATACGCCGCGGGGTTCCTGGTGATGGTCAAAGAACTGCTCGAGACCCGCGATTGGGGTGCCGAGCTCTGATGAGCTCTGCCGCCGAACCGCTGCACGTGCGCTGGCTCGGTCGCGTGCCGTACGGCGAAGCGTTGGCGGTGCAGGAGGCGCTGTTCAGTCACGGCGCGCGGAATCACCTACTGCTGCTCGAGCATCGTCACGTGTTCACCTACGGCTCGCGGGCCGACATTGCATCGAATGTGCTGGTCGATCCGATCAGCGTGGGCGCCGAACTCATCCCGGTGAACCGTGGCGGTGACGTCACGTATCATGGTCCCGGACAACTTGTCGGATATCCAATTCTCTCGCTCGGTGCGAAGCATGGTGGTCAGTCGGGCCCGGCCGACACCGTGGCGCACGTTCGCAATGTCGAACAACTCGTGATCGACTCGCTCGGTGAGCTCGGCCTTGCGAATGCGGGACGCTTGCCCGACTATCCAGGAGTGTGGATCGATCCGACGGGCGCGAACCCGCGCAAGATCTGTGCGATCGGAATCCGCGTGTCGCGCGGGCGCAGCATGCACGGGTTCGGTCTCAACGTGAACACCGATATGCGCTACCTGCGCGAGTACATCGTTCCGTGCGGCATAGCCAACCGACCCGTCACCTCGCTCGCTGAAGAAGGCGTCGACGCAACCATGGCCGAGGTCGTCGATGTCGTCGCCCGCCTCGCCGCAGCGCGTTGGGGCACCGGCGCGATCGAACGCCAAGACGTCGCATGGCGCGAACGCGCCGACGATCTCTCTGCGTTCTCGCGGGGCGAAGGGCCCGGCGCGCCAGTTCGTTCAGCGGCCGATCACGGTGTGCTCGCGCCGCCTCCGTCGTCGAGCACCTCCGCTCGGCCCGAGCCGGTGCGGCTACTCGGTCGTCTGGCCCAGGCCGGGGTCACCGACGCAGTGGCGCTCTCGGCACGTAAGCCTGAGTGGTTGCGCCCGAAGGTGCACCATGGACCCGAGGTGCTGTCGTTGAAGCGCACCGTACGCGACCTGAACCTGATTACCGTGTGCGAGGAAGCCGGGTGCCCCAACCTCAGCGATTGTTGGGCCGACGGCACAGCGACGTTCATGGTGTTGGGCGAACGGTGCACGCGTGCATGCGGGTTCTGTCTGGTCGATACCCACAAGCCGTTGCCGCCTTCGGCCGACGAGCCGCAACGTGTGGCCGAAGCGGTGGTGCGAATGGGACTTGCCCACGCAGTGCTCACGATGGTGGCGCGCGACGACCTCGACGATGGCGGCATGGCCCATGTAGCCGCGTGTGTCGAGGCAATCCGTCTCGCGCGACCCGAGACGCGCATCGAGACACTCATCTCCGACGCCAAAGGCGATGCCGCGTCGCTGTCGTTGCTCTTCGAGTCGCGCCCCGACGTGATGAATCACAACATGGAGACCGTGCCGCGGCTGCAACGCGCTGTTCGACCGTCAGCCGGCTATGCGCGCAGCCTCAGCGTGCTCGCCCGGGCCACGGCCATCGGGCTTACCGTGAAATCCGGCCTCGTGGTCGGCATGGGTGAGACTCCGGATGAGGTAGATGGCGTGTTGGCCGACCTCGCTTCGATCGGCGTCGACATCGTCACCATCGGCCAGTACCTGCGGCCGACCTCGCATCATCTCCCCGTCGAACGCTGGGTCGAGCCGCATGAGTTCGATCGTTGGAAGGTGATCGGCGAGTCGTTGGGTATCGGCCATATCGAGGCCAGCCCGCTCACTCGCAGCAGTTACCACGCACGGCAATCTGCAGAGGCGGTCAACATCCGCGTCGGCTGATTTCTCGGGCAGAATAGCGCCTATGCAGAACCCCGGTGCCAGTGAACCTCTTGCCACATCCGTGTACGTAGATCGTCTGGCACGGGCCCGGGCACAGATGCGCGACGAGAACATCGATGTGTTGCTGTTGTCGCTCGGCCTCGACCTGCCCTACATCACTGGTTATCACGCGATGCCGCTCGAGCGGCTCACCATGCTGGTGGTGCCGCGCGACGGCGAGGCGCGCATGGTGATTCCGCGCATGGAGGCCGCACGGGTCACGGCACAGCCTGGCGTGTTCGAAGTGCTGCCGTGGGGCGAGACCGAGAATCCGGTCGACATCGTCGCTCGGCTGGCACGCGAGGCCGGCGCTGCGCACACCATCGCGGTCGGCGATCAGATGTGGGCGCGATTCCTGGTAGAGCTGTTACCGCTTCTGCCGGGTGCCACGTATCAGCGCGCCAGCATGGTCAGCTCGATGCGGATGGCCAAAGATGCTGCCGAGATCGCTGCGCTCGTTGCGGCTGGCGCAGCCGTTGATCGCATTGCTGCCGACTTGCAGGCCGGCAACATCGAACTCGTTGGTCGTACTGAAGCCGCGGTCTCGGCCGATCTCGGCGAGCGCATCTTGGCCGAGGGCCATCAGGTCGTGAACTTCGCCATCGTGGCCGCTGGCGAGAACGCAGCCTCGCCGCATCACAGCCCGGGCGATCGGGTGATCCGCCGCGACGAGATCCTGCTCTGCGATTTCGGTGGCACGATGAACGGCTACTGCAGCGACATCACTCGCTGTGTCTATCTGGGCACGCCCCCCGCCGAGATCGCCGAGGCGTACGTCGTGCTGCATGAAGCCCAACAGGCTGCGGTCGCCGCTGGCACGGTGGGCACCCCGTGCGAAGAGGTCGACCGGGTTGCACGGCGCATCATCACCGACGCCGGCTTCGGCGAGTTCTTCTTCCATCGCACCGGCCATGGCATCGGCATGGAAGCACACGAGGATCCATACATGGTGGAGGGCAACTCGCTGCCGCTCGCCGCGGGGCATGCCTTCAGCGTCGAGCCGGGCATCTACATGGAGGGGCGCTGGGGCATGCGCCTCGAGGACATCGTGATCGCTACGGCCGATGGTCCGCTGTCGGTGAACAAGGTGCGCCACGACTTGGTCTGCATCGACGTCTGACTTCGGCTCACGCCGCGCGTCGGCATGACACGCTGTCGTCCACGGAGAGATGTAAGAATTCTCCCATGACTGCGCTCGACGAACCCTCTGCCCGTGAATCCCGCCTGCCCTGGCACATGCGTGGCAACTATGCCCCGGTGATGGACGAGGTCGAGGCCGTCGATCTGGCGGTCGTCGGCGCGTTGCCCGCCGAGCTGAACGGTCGCTATTTCCGCAATGGCGCGAATCCGATGAACGGGCCGACGATGCACTGGTTCGCCGGCGACGGGATGATCCACGGCATCCGCCTGCGCGAGGGCAAAGCCGAGTGGTATCGCAACCGGATGGTGCGCACCAAGGCGCTTGCTGGGGCAGATCGCATGGACATGTCCACCGGCACAATGGACCTCACAGTTGGTCTGGCCAACACTCACATCGTGCGCCACGCCAACCGCATCCTCGCGCTCGAAGAAGGCAGCCTACCCAACGAGCTCACGCCAGAGCTCGAGACCGTCGGCCCCTACGACTTCGATGGCCGGCTCAATACGCCGATGACCGCCCATCCGCACACGTGTGCCGATACGGGCGAGATGCATTTCTTCGGGTATGGCTTCATGCCGCCCTACGTCACCTATCACGTGGCCGATGCCGCGGGTCAGCTTGTGCACACCCAAGAAATCGTGGTTCCCGGACCCACAATGATTCACGACTTCGCGATCAGCAGAAACTACGCGATCTTCCTCGACTTACCCGTGGTGTTCAACATCGAGGATGCGATGAAGGGTGGCATGCCCTTCGGGTGGGATGCCGGCTATGGCGCTCGTATCGGTCTGCTGAACCGCGACGCGGCCCGTCGCGGCGAGCAGCCACGCTGGTTCGAGATCGACCTGTGCTACATCTTCCACATCATGAACGCGTGGGACGACGGCCCCGACGGCAACACGGTGTGGCTTGACGCCGGTCGCCACGCCAGCATGTGGCAGGGCAGCGCCGACAGCATCGATCCGTGCTACCTGTGGCGCTGGCGCTTCGATCTGACCACCGGAGCTGTGCACGAGGAGCAACTCGACGACCGCGAGCACGGCTTCCCGCGCATCGACGATCGCCGTTGCGGCCTGACAAACACCACTGGTTGGGCCGTCACCGGGCGCGATCCGGGAGCGCGTGACATGGACGCAGCGAGCGGCATCATCAAGTACAACCTGACCAATGGCTCGAGCACGTTCCACGACTTCGGTGCCACGGTGTCATCGGGCGAGCCCGTGTTCGTGCCAGCAGCCGGAGCCACCGCCGAGGACGAGGGCTATGTGATGACGTACCTGTACGACCGGGCCACTGCCGGGTCATCATTCGTGGTGCTGAACGCGCAGGACATGAGCGCCGCGCCGATCGCGCTGGTACCGCTGCCGCAGCGCGTGCCGAACGGTTTCCATGGCAGCTGGATCGCCGACTGAGCCGCGTCTATCTGAACGACGCAACAGTTGCGGGCGTCGCGAGACGCCGGGGGACTGCGGTCTACAGACCGGACTTCTCGAGGATGTGGATGCCGCAGGCCGAGCCGAGGCCGATGACGTGCGCCAAGCCCACCTTCGCACCCTGAATCTGGCGATCGCCGGCTTCGTTGCGCAGGTGATGACACACCTCCCACACGTTGGCGATGCCGGTGGCGGCGATGGGGTGACCCTTCGATTCGAGGCCACCTGACACGTTCACGGGCATCGAGCCATCGCGCCAGGTGGCGCCGCTCTTGAAGAAGTCGGCCGCCCCGCCGGGCTCGCAGAGCATGAGGTTGTCGTAGTGCACCAGTTCGGCGGTGGCGAAGCAGTCGTGCAGTTCGACCAGGTCGAGGTCTTCCGGACCGATGCCCGCCTTTGCGTAGGCCTGCTCTGCCGCACGACGGGTGAGCGTGTTGACGTCGGGAAGCACTTGACATGCCTCCTGATAGGGATCGGAGGTGAGGATCGAGGCCGAGATCTTGACGGCACGGCGCTGCTGCTCGAGCGAGAGCGTCTTGAGCTTGGCGTCGCTGACCAACACTGCAGCGGCGCCGCCGTCGCAGTTGGCCGAGCACATCGCGCGGGTGTTGGGGTACGCGATCATCATGTCGTTCATGATCTCGTCGAGCGTGAAGCGCTTCTGGTACGCCGCCAACGGATTGAGCGTGGAGTGGGCGTGGTTCTTCTCGCTGATGCCGGCGAACAGCGCGAAGTCGGCCCCGCCGTACTTGTGGGCGTACTCCATGCCGACCTGTGCGAACACGCCGGGCATGGTGTCGGTGCCGATGCGGCCGTCGGTGGCGGCAACGGCGCCGTAACGCCCGGCACGGTTCCAGGTCTTGCCGTCGTCCTTGCGGCTGCCGCCGGACAACAGGCCGACGCCGCTGAGCTTCTCGACGCCCACGGCGAGACCGAAGTCGCATTCGCCGGACTTGATCGACATGTACGCCACGCGCAACGCGGTGGCGCCGGTGGCGCAAGCATTCGACACGTTGTAGGCCGGGATGCCGGTCTGGCCGATCTGCTTTTGGATCATCTGGGCGATGCCACCCTGACCCATCAAACAGCCGGCGGCAATGACGCCCATATCGGCCATCGTGACGCCGCCATCGGCGAGCGCAGCCATTGCTGCTTGCGACGCGAGGTCGACGGTGTCTTTGTCGGTGTGCTTACCGAACTTGGTCATGTTGATCCCGAGGATCCAAACGTCATCGCTGGCCATGGCAGGTCCTTTTCTGTGAGTTCTGTGAGTTCTGGGAGTTCTGGGAGTTCTGTGAGTTCTGGGAGTGCGGTGTAAGGGGGCTATCAGGCAGCGGGCTCGAAGGCAAAACCAACGGCTTCGGTGCCGGCTTCGTCGGCGCCGACGGTGTAGGTGGTGAGACGCACCTTCATACCGAGTGACACATGCTCGGGATCGGCCGACACGTTGGTGAGGTTGCCGCGCACGCTGGTGCCATCGCAATCGATGATGGCTGACACGAACGGTACCGGGATGCCCGGCGCGGCGAACGACACGATGGTGAACGAACGCACGGTGCCCTCGGTGGCGATGCTGGCGTCTTCGAACGAGGTGCCAAAGCACGAGGCACAGGCATTGCGCCGATCGAAGAAGCGGGCGCCGCACGAGGTGCACTGATGCGCAACGAGGTGGGGTGTGGGAGCGAGTTGGAGATACTCGACGAAGGGGATCTGTTCAGGCACGGGAGCAGTCTTCAAGATCAGGCACCCGCGAGGCAAAGCGAACGACACGCCACATCGTCCGGCGATGCAATAACGTCACGTGGAGATTCGCTGAGAGGGGTCCTCATGTTGGATGTAGTGGTCACCGGGGCAACGGTCATCGATGGCACGGGCGCGGCCGGGGTGGCGGCCGACATCGGCATTCGCGACGGCGTCATCGTGGAGATCGGGCAGATCACCGAATCGGCGCGTCAGACCATCGATGCCACGGATCAGGTGGTGACGCCCGGTTTCATCGACATCCACACGCATTACGACGCGCAGGCGTTCTGGGACACCACGCTCAGCCCGTCGCCACTGCACGGCGTGACCACGGTGATGGGTGGCAACTGCGGTTTCACCATCGCGCCGCTGGCACCCGAGGACGGCGACTACCTGATGCGGATGTTGGCCCGTGTGGAGGGCATGCCGCTGGAATCGTTACAGCAGGGCGTGCCGTGGGACTGGCGCACCACGGGCGAGTACCTCGACCGGCTCGACGGAACCCTCATGCCCAATGCCGGCTTCCTGGTCGGCCACTCTGCGATCCGTCGCAGCGTGTTGAAGGATCAGGCCACCGAACGTGCCGCGACGCCCGAAGAAATCGTGCAAATGCAACAACTTCTGCGCGACGGACTTGCAGCCGGCGGCATGGGCTTTTCGTCCACGTGGTCCACCTCGCACAACGATCACACCGGCACGCCGGTGCCGTCGCGCCACGGCACGCGCGAAGAGATGGTCGCCCTCTGCAGCGTGGTGCGTGAGTTCCCCGGCACGACGCTCGAGTTCATTCCGCAGGTGGGCGCGTTCACCCCCGAGTCGTTCGATCTGATGGCCGCGATGAGCGTGGCTGCCAACCGCCCGCTGAACTGGAACCTGCTGCAGGTACAGGCGCAGAACTGGGAGCAGGTGCAGCATCAGCTCACGGGTGGCGACATTGCCGCGGCCCAGGGCGGTCGCGTGCTGGCGCTGACACTGCCCGACACGTTCCGTTTGCGCTTGAACCTGCGCAGTGGTTTCGTGCTCGACATCCTGCCCGGCTGGGACAAGCTGATGGCGCTCGAGCCGTCGGTGAAGCTCGCGATGTTGCGTGATCCCGCGGGCCGGGCGGAGATGAACCGCCTCGCCCAATCGGCCCCGGGCACGCTGCGCACGCTCGCGAACTGGGGCAATTACACCTTGCTCGAAACCTTCAGCCCGGCGTGGAAGCGCTTCGAGGGTCGAACCATCGGAGCCATCGCCACCGAGCTGGGCAAGAACCCGTGGGACGCCCTCGTCGACATCGTCATCGACGACGACCTGAACACCGTGATCGCCAGCATGGACACCGGGCAGACCGATGCCAGCTGGGAGAAGCGGGTGGAGGTATGGCGCGACCCGCGCGCCATCGTGGGCGCATCAGATGCCGGCGCGCATCTCGACATGATCGACAGCTTCAGCTATGCCACCACGCTCATTGCACGAACCACTGTCGATCGCTCGCTCCTAGCGCTCGAAGAGGCGGTGCACTATCTCACTGGCGCGCCCGCTGCGCTCTACGGACTCAATGGTCGGGGACGCTTGGCCGTTGGCAATGCGGCAGACATCGTGGTCTTCGATCGCAACAGCATCGGGCCGGGCGAGGTGTACACCAAGTTCGATCTCCCCGGTGGCGCCGGCCGTGTCTACGGTGAGGCCAACGGCATCAGCCACGTACTCGTCAACGGCGTGCCGTGCGTACAACACGGCGAGCTGCTCGATGCCCGCCCCGGCACCCTGCTGCGTAGCGGCCGCGACACGCACACCGTCACGGCGCAGTGACCGCAAAGTACGTCTCATCGGGAGCGCCGGTTATCGTCAGCATGGTGATCGCGAGATCTGGGGTGTCCTGAAAGGCCAGCAACCCGGTGTCGAGTGCGCAGTAGATCTTGCTGTTCCCACCCGTGAACGGGACCTCGACACACGTGGCGGTCTGTCCCGCGATCTCGCGGGTGGAGGCTAGACCTGCGCCTACCATCGCGGCGGCGTCTTGGCGAAGACGCGCCGCGGGCGAGATCTGGTAAAAGTCGTGCGTGAGCGACTTGTCGCTGACCTGAGCATCGTCGATGGTGTTGGTGCAGCGGCCACTCGAAAGTTGGCAGGTCTGCGACCCTGACGACTTCTGGATGAAGCGTACGTTGCCGATGGTCACCGAGCGCTTCGTCGGGGTGGCGATGGCCACTGTGGCCGGCGTGGTGGTGTTCCCGAACTTGGTGAGCAGCGAGTAGGTGGCGGTAACGGGATCGACCGATGTTGATTCGAGCTTGTCGAGCACCGCCATGACGGCCGGGTCTGCCACCGTGGCGGCGACCGTGCCGAGGCTGGGTCGCTGACCCGTCTGACATGCACCCAACAGCGCCGAGCACATCAGCATCGCTACGAGCAGGCAGGGAATCGACCGGATGGGGAGCATATGAATGCGAGCGTACGTGCTGCTACAGCGAAACGGTGGCGAGCGAGGGTTGTGTGCGTATCGTCGTGGTTTGTGATCCGTCTCGATGCCGCCACCGTGTTGTTGCAGTGGGCCACGGGTGGATTGCTCTTCTGCTGGTTCACGACGCGGCGGCGCTTGGTGGGTATCGGCTACGGCTGGCTGCTCCGCGGCACATACGGGCTGATGGCCCTGGGCGCGTTCGCGTGCGGGTTGGCATTCGGTGTCAAGCCGGTGCGCGAGGCGGCGGCACTCGGTGTCGCTGCGGCGGCGCTGTTTGCACTGGTCGTGTCGGTGATCCGCCGCAAGGCCGGCGTCAGCGGACAACAGGACGAGCACGATCGCCGCACCGAGCGCGTTGCCGAGATGACCGGCATCGATCGCGAGGCGCCCGTGCGTGTGGCCGGAGGCCCGGAGTTTCCCCCGGTGCTCGATCTCGTTGCCCCCATCATCGGATTGGTGGGACTCATCGCGGCAGGTATTGATTCTGGTGGCAACGATCTCGTCGCGATCATCCGCACAGTGGTGGGTGCGCTGTTCCTCGGAGCGATCACCGACGCCATGCTCCTCGGCCACTGGTATCTCGTGCAGCCGGGCCTGCCCCGAGGCCTGCTGAATGAATTGGTGCAGGTCACGATGTATGTGCTCCCGCTTGAAGTGATTGCGCTGCTGCTCCCCGTTGGCATGCTCAGCGTGCTCAGTGGGCGTGTCTCCGACGGCTGGAACGGCACGCTCGGCTACTTCTGGGTGGCCTGTGTGGTAACCACGGGCGTGCTGTGTTGGGTGACCCGGCGCGCACTTCGCGAGAAGTATTACTCGGCGGTGATGGCGGCCACGGGCCTGCTCTACCTCGCGATTCTCACCGCGTTCGGCACCGACCTGGTGGCCCGAGCGGTGCTTGCTGGCTGAGCCGCTTTAGCATCAGCGGTCATGCAGCACATTCCGCGCACCCTCTTCGCCGACGAGCACGATCAGTTCCGCTCGACCTTCCGTCAGTGGCTCGACAACGAGGTAGTCCCGAACCACGAGCAGTGGGAGCGCGACGGCATCGTGCCGCGCGACATCTGGCTGCAGGCCGGTAAACACGGCTTCTTGGGGCTTACCGTGCCCGAACAGTTCGGCGGAGGTGCGACCGATGACTACCGCTTTGCCGCGGTCATGGCCGAGGAAATCGGTCTCACCGGTGTCATCGGAAGCGCGAACGGAATGACCTTACACAACGACATCGTGTTGCCGTACTTCATCGACCTGTGCAACGACGAGCAGCAGGCACGCTGGCTGCCCGGCATGGTCACCGGCGAGACCATCGGTGCCATTGCGATGACTGAGCCGAATACGGGCAGCGATCTGGTGGGAATCAAGACCACAGCGGTTCGCCATGGCGACTCGTTCGTGGTGAATGGAGCGAAGACCTTCATCTCCAACGGCATCCACAGCGACGTGGTGATCACGGTGTGCAAGACCGATCCAGACAAGGCGCACCGCGGCATGAGCCTGCTCATCCTCGAGCGGGGCATGCCGGGCTTCGAGCGTGGTCGCAACCTCGACAAGATGGGCATGCACGCGCAGGACACCGCCGAACTGTTCTTCACCGATGTCGAAGTGCCGGCGGCGAACCTGTTGGGGCAGGAGGGCATGGGCTTCATCTACCTGATGACCAACCTCGCCCAGGAGCGTCTCGGCATCGCGGTGGGTGCGGTTGCCGTCGCGCAGGCAGCCGTTGACTGGACCGTGGAGTACACCGTCGAGCGCAAAGCATTCGGGCAATCGATCGCGCACTTCCAGCACAGCAAGTTCCTGCTCGCCGAGCTCGCCACCGAGGTGCAGATCGCGCAGGTCTACATCGATCGCTGCGTCGAGTTGCACCTCAACCGCGAACTCACTCCCGAGCAGGCCGCCGCCGCGAAGTTCTGGTGCACCGAACTGCAGAACAAGGTGGTGGATCGCTGCGTGCAACTGCACGGTGGCTACGGCTACATGCGGGAGTACCCCATCGCCCGGGCGTGGGCCGACAGCCGTATCCAGACCATCTACGGCGGCACGAGCGAGATCATGAAGGAAATCGTCGGCCGTAGCGTGGTCGGCGGCTGAGCCGAGGTCGCTTCGATTCGCGTCAGGCGATGATGCCAGCGGCGCGCAGTGCAACGGGGTCAAGGCCCAACTCGGTGACGATCTCGTCGCTGTGTTGGCCGTAGCGCGGCGCGTGATCGCCCATTGCGGCGGGCGTCTCGCTGAAACGCGCCGCTGGCCGGGGCTCGCGCACCGTTCCGGCGGTCGGATGCTGACGAACCGCGAACACGTCGTTGTGCACGACCTGTGCGTCGTTGGGGAGTTCGGCGAGTGAGGTGATGGCCGCCGCTGGAACGTCGAACTCGGCAGCGCCAGCCAGAAAGTCAGCGAGTGATGTGGTGCGTGCGTTCTCGCGCAGTACCGGAAGCAGCGTGTCGAGGTTGCTCATGCGCGCACCCATCGTGGCGTAGCGCTCGTCGTCGCAGAGGTGGCCGAGACCGACAGAGCGGAAGTACCCGTGAAATTCGCTGTCGGTGACCGCAGTGACGGCGGCGTAGCCGTCGGCGAAATCGGCCACGGCGTAGTTCGCCCCGATGGTGGTGGTACGCACGGCGTCGTCGTCGAGCAACATCGCGTCCATTGCCGAATCGGGCCACACGAATGAGATGGCTGCGTCGAGCATTGCCAACTCGATGTGTTGTCCGTTCGTCATGCCGCGTTCACGGGCGAACAGCGCGGCGCTGATGGCCTGTGCCGCGGTGAGCGAGGTGACCTTGTCGCAGACGAGTGTGCGGAAGAGTTCGGGTTTTCCGGTGGCGGGATCGGTCTGCACTGAGGCCAGCCCGGACGATGCCTGGATCACGTTGTCGTAGACACGCTGGTTGCTCTTCGGGCCGGTTGGTCCGAAGCCGCTGATGGACACATAGATCAAGCGAGGGTTGATGGCTGCGACGTCGGCGTAGCCCAAGCCGAGGCGATCCATCGCACCGGGGCGGAAGTTCTGGATGAGCACATCAGCATCCCCGATGAGCCGCTTCACGATGTCGAGGCCCTCGGGCTTCTTCACATCAGCCACAAGGCTGCGCTTACCGCGATTGTTCGTGGCGAAGATGCCGGTCATGCCACCCTTGCTACTGCCGAGATAGCGCATCATGTCGCCGAGCCCGGGTGACTCGACCTTGATCACCTCGGCACCCTGATCGGCGAGCATCATCGCGGCCAGCGGCCCCGAGATCATCACCGACATGTCCACGACCTTCACCCCATGCATTGGCCCCATGCGGGCATCGTTGCATGTCAGGTCCGTGATCTCACACCCCTGCTGGCAACCATGCCCAACAACGCGCAGCCGGCGGCGATGGCGAAGTTGATCGCAATCGCGCCCTGCAGGGTAAGTGACGTTCGGCCGGCAAAGGCCACCGTTGCTCCACCCACGACACCCATCATCCCAAAGCCCAGTGAGTCGGCCAGATGAATTTGGCTGCTGATCTCGCCTTCACGCCCGTCGTCGGCGTAGGTCATGGAGGCAACCGTCGTGGGATTGAACAAGATGCCCATCCCGAATCCGCCAATGCACCAGGCCACGAATACAAGTGGGAGCGGCCAGTTGGGCCGCAGTACGGGTGCCACGGTGGCGATGCCAAGGAGTAGGAACCCGAAGCCGAGCATCGCCGATGGACCGGGTTGAATGCGGTCCGATCGTCGCGCCGTGACGGCTTGACCCACGGTCCACGTGACCGCGGCCCCCGAGATCACCAGACCCTGCACGATGGGTCTCGCCCCGTGGAGGCGATCGGCAGCGAGAGGCACGAAACTGTCGACACCCAGGAACGTGGCAGTGGCGAGGAAGCGAACTGCCACGATGGCGGCCAGGCCGCGACGCGCACGAAAGACACCGGGCGGGAGCATGAACCGCAGTGCGGGAACAGCGATCGCGATACCGGCGACAGCGACTGCGATGGCCACCGGGAGGAGATGATTCTGTAGGCCGACGGCGAGCACGCCGACGCCGATGGCGGCTTGGAACGCCTTGGGCAGGCGACTCGGCCCGCGATCAATTACATCCTCTGATGGTGCAAGGTGGGCCATCGCCCGACCGGTGAGGAGCGCGACGAAGATTGCGATCGGGATGATGCCGATGAACACCCATCGCCATCCGGCGCGATCCACAACGACACCGGCGATCACCGGCGCAAGCAGACTCGGGATCACCCAGCCCGCGCTGAGGTACGCGTACATCGTGGCTTGGCGATCCACCGGGAACGCGCGGCGCACGGCAACGAACGACAGTGGCGCAAAGCCGCCACTTCCGGCCCCCTGCAGCAGCCGGCCGATCAGTACGAGCGCCATCGTCTGCGCCGTGGCGGCGACGATGAGTCCCACCACGAAGATGGTGATGCACGCAAGGAATGGCCGCCGTACGCCGTGCAGGTCGGCTTGTTCGCCGGCCCACACGAGGGCCACGAGGTCGGCAAGCATGTAGGCGGCGAGCGTGGCACCGTAGAGCGAGTCGCCGTGCAGCGCATCGGTGATCGTCGGCAGCGCCGTGATGACTGCTGTGGTCTCGAAGGCCACCAACGTGACGCTCAGCACGAGACCCACGGCGAGGGCGCGCTGGCTCGCATCGAGCGGGGTGCGCGTCATGACGCCGACTGCATGTTGAACGGTCCGTGTGAGTCGTTGGTGCTATCTGGCCCCGACGCCTGGTGCCACGAGCGGCCAGGGCTGGGTGCGCTCCATCACGAGTGAGGCATCGAACAGCAGTTGCTCGCTGTAATGGCGGCCCACCACCTGCAGGCCCACGGGAAAGCCATCAACGGTGCCTGCGGGAATGCTGACAGCGGGGTTGCCGTGCAGGTTCGCGGGAAACGTAAGCCGGCCGTTGTTGCCGGCACCGGCAACGAGGCCGCCGAACGTGTCGGGCAATGGCCCTTCGGCCGCAAACGCGATGTCGGGATTGCTGGCCGTCATGACGAGATCGACCTCACCGAAGATCGCCGCCATGCGCTCGTTGAGTTCCATGCGCCGTTCCTCGATCTTGGCCCGTGCCTCTGCGTCATAGCGACCGAGCGTGTGTTGGACACCGAGGCGAATCTCGGGCGTGAGCACATCGGCACACTCGGGCCAGTGGTCACCGAGCTGCGCGTGGATCTCGATCATGCCGCTGATCGACCACGCCGCGCCCATACTCGGCAGTGAGGTGTCGATGCCGTTGACACGCACCATGCCGGTGGCAGCGATGAGATCGTCGGCCGCGTTTTCGAGCAGGGCCCACATCACAGGTGACACCACGGCGCCGCCCCAGTCGGGAACCACCGCGACGCGCAGCCCGCGCAGCGAGTCGGTGTGGGTACCGAGTTCGTTCTCCCAACCGTGGGTGCGCGGCAGGCTGAACTGATCGCGCGCGTCGTAGCCGTTGCACACGTCGAACCAACGTGCCGTGTCGCGTACCGACCGGCTGAGGCAACCGATGGTGACGGTCATGTTGCCAATGGTGGTGCGTGGCGCGCGTGGGATGCGGCCGAACGTGGCCTTGAGCCCGAACAACCCGGTGAAGCCCGCGGGAATGCGAATCGACCCGCCGCCGTCACCTCCGGTTGCGATGGTGACGAGACCACCAGACACCGCCGATGCCGTGCCGCCGCTGGATCCGCCGGGCGTATGCGCGGTGTTCCATGGATTGAGCGTGGCCCCGTGCAGCAGGGTGCGGGTGAGGTTCACGCCACCGAACTCGCTGCTCGTGGTCTGCCCAGCGAGCACCGCTCCGCCGATGCGGCTGATGCGATCGACCATCACCGAGGTGTGCGTGGAGACCTCGTCAGCGAACACGACACAGGCTTCGGTGGCGGGCCAGCCGTTGACGGCGTCGAGTTCTTTTACGCCGATCGGTACGCCGCCGAAGGGCAACGAGACATCGGCCTTGAGAGCGGCCTCCATCGCCTGCTCGCGAGGCGTATAACAAAAAGCATTGAGGTCGCTCGCATCGATGGCGTCATAGGTGGCCTGCAGTTCCTCGGCGGGCGAACGCTCACCGGCACGAAAGGCGTCGACCAATGAACAACTGTCACCCAACCACGGTGTGTTTCCCATGTCGGCGACGTTAGCCCGTGCGGCCTCGGTGGTTGTCGCCCGGTGAGCCCAGTCAGGTCGTCGGCTGGTTCGTCGGCGCCGAAGGCGACACCAGCGTGATGAAGGCATCGGGGCCGATCAAGCTGATCGAGAGTTCGCGTAGCGACACACCGATGCCGAGCACGCGACCCTTCGCCGGCGGGTCGATGGTGATCGTGACGATGCCCTGCGACGACCCGTTGACCAGCCAGCGTCCACGCCACCCGTGAGCTCCCCATCCGGTGACGGTTCCCGACCATGGCACCACGGATCGCACGTCGCTTCGCGGAATAGTTGCGGCGAACCCCACCCCGAGGCGTACGTCGATAGCGGTGTCGGTGACCTCGACGTAGCTGCGCTTGGGACCCATGCGCAGCAGTGCGAAGAAAGTGGCGTTGACGGAATTGAACGAGATGTCGAATCTCATGCGCTCAGTCTGTCACCGGCAGTCGCGCTTCGATACGGCGTTTCGACCAGTCTTTCGGATCGGCCATGCGGCCCGTAGAGTCGGTGCGTCATGGACAGCCGCGCTTTTTTGGATCTTCGTTCCAGCCACAACCCCTATCGATGGAGCCTGCCCGTCACCACCGGGCTGTCCACGTGGGGTGGATTCCTGTTCGGCGGGTGTGGCCTGGGTGCGGCCATCTCGGCACTCGAGCTCACGTCGGGTCGTGAGTGCGTGTGGGCGACAGGGCAATACCTGTCGTATGCCAAACCCGGTGAGGTGATGGACATCGACGTGACCATCGCGGTCGACGGTCATCAGATCACCCAGGCGCGGGCCGTGTGCCACGTGGGCAATCGCGAAATCCTCACGGTGAACGCGGCGCTTGGTCATCGCGAGATGGAGTTGGCGGGGCAGTGGGAACAGATGCCCGACGTGCCCCCGCCATCTCAGTGCGCAGAGCGCGACTACCGCATGCCCGCCGACGGCACCATCAATGAGCGGCTTGAGCAGCGCATCGTGAAGGGCCGAGATCTGGCTTCGCTCGACGGCACCGCCGGTGATGGGAGGGTTCAGCTCTGGGCGCGCATCCCCGATGTGATCGATGGCGTGGATGCCACCACGCTGGCGATCCTGGGTGACTTCGTCCCGATGGGTGTGGGCCAGGCACTCGGCGTTCGCGGTGGCGGCAACAGCCTCGACAACACCCTGCGCGTGGCGCGTCTGGTGCCCACCGAATGGGTGCTGCTCGACATCCGCGTGCACGCCGTGAGCCGTGGGTTCGGTCACGGGTTGGTGCACATGTTCGCGGAGGACGGCACGCTGATGGCCACGGCCAGTCAGAGCTGCATCGTTCGTTTCTGGAAAGGTGAGATCGAGGAGCCGCAGCGCCGGCCGGTCGAGGGGGAGAGCACATGAGCGAGGCAACGACTACACCGCCGACAGTGGCGAAGCGTCCGGGGATGACGGTGCCGCTGCCGGGCCCGCTGCACAGTCATCGCGAGAAGCTGATGGAGCTGGCCGATCTGGGTTACACCGACATCTGGTCGGCCGAGAGCGATGGTGCCGATGCCTTCACGCCGCTGGCCATGGCCGCTGCATGGGAACCCCGCCTTCGCCTGGGCACTGCCATTGTGCCCGCCTACACGCGTTCGCCGGCGTGCTTCGCGCAGAGTGTTGCGAGCATGGCCGATGCTGCACCCGGACGCTTTGCGATCGGCATTGGTTCGAGCAGCAACGTGATCGTCGAGCGTTGGAATGGCGTGCCGTTCGTGGAGCCCTACAAGAAGGTGCGCGATGTGGTGCGTTTCTTGAAAGACGCGTTGAGCGGCGAGAAGGTGAGCAAGCAGTACGACACGTTCACGGTGGATGGCTTCCGTCTGGGCGTACGGCCCGAGGTGCAACCGCAGATCTTGGTGGCCGCGCTGCGCGAGGGCATGCTGCGGCTTGCTGCGCGGGAGGCCGATGGTGCCATCATCAATTGGTTGTCGGCCAGTGACGTGACCAAGGTTGCGGCCGTGGTGAACGAGGCATCCGGTGGCATCCCCAAGGAGATCGTGTGTCGCATCTTCGTGTGCCCCAGCGAGAATGCCGACGTCGTGCGCGCCGCCGGCAAGTTCGCGATTGCCGCCTATCTGAATGTGCCGGTCTACGCAGCGTTTCACGCGTGGCTCGGGCGCGGTGAGATACTGCAGCCGATGTGGGACGCCTGGAAGGCCGGCGACCGCAAGGCCGCCCTGGCCGCCATTCCCGATGAGCTGGTCGACGACATCATCGTGCATGGTTCGCCGGCCCAATGCCGGGCCAAGATCCAGTCGTATTTCGACAACGGCGTGACCACCACGTCGCTGGCGATCCTGGGCCTCGATCCCGAACTGAAGCACTGGCAGGCCGTGAAGGACTTGGCCCCCAGGGCAGGCTGAGCGGCTCCAGAAGAGATCAGGCAGCGGCCTGGCGGCTGCCGCGTTGATGCGCCGGAGCGCCACGCTTCGCGGCTTGCGCCGCCAGCTGGGCCCGGAGTGCGGCGACGTGGGCGAGGCCGGACAGCCGTGTGCGTTCGTTGAGGCGGAACTGCAACGGCACCGCGGCCGAGACGTTGAGAAGGGACAGTTGCTCGGGAGCGCCGGTTGCGCTGATCTGTTCTGCTGGGGTGCCGATCTGACTCATGCCACGAGTATGACGAAGGGGTGTTACAGCCGATCCCCAGCGCCCGCTCAGCCTGGGGTCAGGGTGACGACCTCGGTGGTGTCGCGGCAACCGCCGCCGTTCACGCAACCATGGCTGTGTCCGGTGAGGGTGAGCGTCCCGCCCTCTTCACCGCTGATCGTGTAGTCGCCGTTACCCGAGAGCGTCATGCCGCTGCCAGAGCCCATGTAGGTGTGTGCTCCGCCATGTTCGTCGGTGGGGAAGTACGCAAACTGAACGGTGGCGCCGGGAAACGAGCCGTTGAGCGTGAACGGCTTCGTGAGGTCCTCCACGATGCCGCTGAGCGTCAGACCATCGCCACCTCCGCTCGCCGTCCAGACGGGCTTACAGATCTTCTTGGCCTTCTCTTCGTCGAGCGGAGCAAAGTCGGCGCCGCCGAGTAACTGCCCCTGCCGGTTGAAGCCTGCCCACAGCGCCATCAAGATGCTGGGGTCCTTGGCTGCCTTGCACTTGGTGATTGCTTCTTCTTCGCAGACGGGAAATGCCTGCGCGAGCAGGTTGTAGATGTCGGCGGCCGTGAAGCTCGTTGCCGCGCCGATCAACTGCCGCTGCCGCTCGTAGCTGAGCACGGTTGCGATGGCCAATTGGCCGGCAGCACACGATGACTTGGCGGCGTCGAGACGCGGCTTGATGACCTGCTCCTCCCACTGCTTGGAGTACTTCTCGAAGGTGTCGAGCAGCGCCGAGTTCTCGTGTTCGTTGAGCAGCTGGCTTTGCCGTTCCTCGAGAAAGATCTTGCCGACTTCGCCCGTGATGCGGTCCGCCGCCGCTGACGCCTGCCGCTGGAGGAATTGGGCCTTGCTCGGCAAAGAGACATCACCGAACGCATAGCCCGAGAAGTGCGGCACCATGATCACGATCTTTTTGGTATCGAGCTGCGGCTCGGCGGCGCCGAACTGGGTGCCGTCGTCGCTGAAGAAGAACATCAGCTGACGATCGACCGGCACGTCCTTCTTCGGCGTGATGGTGAGCTTGGCGGTGTGCAGGAAGTTGAGACCCAATGGACCGAACACGACGCCGTGTGCATCGAAGCCGAGATTGCCGAACGTGGCCACCGGCGTTGTCGTGACCTCGGTGTCGCCGAGCAGTGCGTCGGCCGGGATGTCAAGGGTGAAACGGGTGCCGTCCTTGCTCGTGACATCGATCGAGCCGCCCTTGCTGCCCACCGTCGCTTTGGATCCCGCAGCCTCCAAGCCGATCACGAGCGGACCCGAGACCGCAGGCCCTGCCGCAGCGCTGGACCCTCCTGCGGCGGAATCCGAGGGCAAACCGGTAGACCCTGACGAGCTGCACGAGGCCATCACGAGGGCGAATGTTGCGACCACGATTGCGCGATGGGCTGACATACGCGGACGATAGCAGCGCGGGTGGCTGCGGGCCGCCTCGCCGCGCCTGCAGCCGACATGAGGCGTAGTGTGCAGTGCATGGTAAGTCCCGTGCGGCGAATTCAGGCGGCGCATTACGACACCGAGGTTCGTGATGCGTGGGGCAGCTACGGCGACCCGCGGGCGATCACGTCGATCATCGAGGTGAGCGCGAAGGTGTCCACCAACCACGTCTACCGACTCCATCTCGACGACGGTGGAAGCGCCATTGCCAAGGTGTCGTCATATGGGTCGTACTTCCTGTTCCGCGAGGACCACGATCGCATCCATCGCACGCGCACGCTGCTACAGCCCACGCGTTGGGCCGACCTGCTCGCCGACGTGTTCGTGGAACAGGGTGAACCCCCGCACGGCCAGACACCGCGGGTATTCACCCATTACAACGGCCAACTCTGGACCGCCTTCTATCAAGACGTGGAAGTGGCTCACAGCCTGCCGCGCGTGCTGACCGAACGGCAGGTGGGCGAACTCGGCGAGGAGATGGCGCTTTTGCACCGCGACTGCGCCGACGTCGCGCGGCGCATCCCGTTGTCATCGAAGTCGATCAAGTCCGATGCGATCCACTTGCTCGATCTGCTCTCGGATCGGCACTCGTCGCTCAAGTTCCAATACGACGCTACGCAGAAGCAGTACCTGCGCTCGCAATGCCATGAGTTCCTCGAGCAACTCGACCGGTTTGGTTACGACGACTGGACCAAGGTGCCCGTACTCATCGACTGGAACCTTGGCAACTTCTCCGTATCGATGGCCAAACACCAGATTCGACTGTTCAGTCGCTGGGATTACGACTGGTTCCGCATCGAGCCGCGCCTGCTCGACTTCTATTTCCTGTCGCGCGTGTCGAGCGCTACGGGCGATCGAACCGTGTTCTCGTACTCGCCGCATACGTTGCTCGAGCCACGGTTCAAGACGTTCCTCACCGCCTATCACCGCATCTATCCACTGAACGAGAACGAGTTGTTGTTTCTGCGCGAGGTGTACCGGTTCTTCATCCTCAACTACGTGGTGCGCGAGGGTGACAACTTCTTCCAGCCCGAATACTGGCGGCGCCTCCAGCAAGAGGCCGTCTCGCTGTGTCTGCCCGCTGCCGAACGACTCGATTTACGCCCATTGCTCGACATCCTCGAATGACGGGGTCGACGTGTTGCGTCTGACCACCCGCCTCGGCCATCCGACATTCGTGGACCTGCCGTGGGAGACGCCGTTGAGCGAGTGGAGCGACGTTCGAATCGTGACGCCCGTGCAGGGCATCCACCGCCACGTCGTGAGCTTCATTGCGTATGGCGGCGCGCTGTATGCCATGAAGGAACTCCCCGGCGATCTGGCGACGCGCGAATACGGTCTGCTGCGCGAACTCGATGCGCGCGGCGTGTCGGTGGTGGAGGCCGTGGGCACTGTCAGCGGTCGAACAGACGTCGACGACGAACCGCTCGACGCAGTGCTGATCACCCGCCACCTCGACTACTCGCTGCCGTATCGCGCCCTGTTTCAGAACGGCAAGCGACAGGAACTGTGGCTGCCCCTGCTCGATTCGCTCGCGCTGTTGCTGGTGCGTATCCACCTCGCAGGGTTCTACTGGGGCGATTGTTCGTTGTCGAACGCGCTCTTCCGCCGTGACGCCGGTTCGTTGGCTGCGACGCTGGTCGATGCGGAGACGGGCGAGGTACATCCGTCATTGTCCGATGGTCAGCGGTTGCAGGATCTGATGATCGCCGAGGTCAACGTGGCGGGCGAGTTGCTCGACATCGCGATGGGCGGCGGCTGGGCCGATGATATCGACCCCGCGCAGATCGGCGAAGACCTCGTGCGTCGTTACGAGGGACTCTGGGCGGAATTGACACGCGAGCAGATCATCTCCGCCGACAGCAGTCACGAGATCGACGCGCGGGTGCGCCGCCTGAACCAACTCGGGTTCGACGTCAGCGAGGTCGTGATCGAAGGCATCGACGGTGTGAACGGCGGCGCCAAACTGCGGTTCCGCACTGCTGTGGTCGAGGCGGGTCACCATCAACGCGAACTACTCGCGCTCACCGGGCTCGATGCGCACGAGAACCAAGCGCGTCGCTTGCTCAATGACATCCGCAGCTACCGCGCTGCGCTCGAACGTCGATCCGTTGATGAGACCGGCAGGGCGGTGGTGCTGACCGATCAATTGGCGGCGATGCGTTGGCTGGCCGAGGTATTCACGCCGACGATCGAGTCGATTCCATCGCAGGCGCGCGGCAAGTTGGAGCCGGCTGAGTTGTTCCATCAGATCCTCGAACACCGCTGGTTCATGTCCGAAGACGCCGGGCGTGACATCGGCACGGCTGCTGCATGTGCGGACTACATGGCCACGGTTCTGACTGAACTCCCCGACGAACGGCACGTGGTCCTCGACCCTGAGCCGGTTGACCGGGCGTCTGTCGATCCATGAAGACGAGCGTTGTGTGCCTACGCTGACGCGATGGGGATCAATGTAGCTGTCATCGGCGCCGGCTCGTGGGGTACAACAGTTGCCGCGCTCGCGGCCGAGAACACCGACACCGTTCTGTGGGCGCGGCGGCGTGATCTGGCAGCGGCGATCAACGACCGTCACGTAAATCCCGACTACCTTCCGGGCTTCACCCTGCCCGAGGAACTGCGGTCCACGAACAACCTGAAGGACGCAGTCAGCTCGGCCGATGTCTTGGTGATGGCGGTGCCCTCGCACGGCTACCGCGATGTCGCCGCCGAGGCGGCCCAATACCTGCGGCCCTGGGTGCCGATCGTGAGCCTCGCCAAAGGCATCGAGCGCAGTTCGTTGAAGCGCATGAGCGAAGTGACGGCCGAGGAGATGCCGGGCCATCCGGTTGCGGTGCTCACCGGTCCGAACTTGGCCAAAGAAATCCTCGCCGGGCAACCAGCGGCCAGCGTGGTGGCCATCGACGACGACACGATCGCACGCGAACTGCAACGCATCTTCAGCCGTCCGAGCCTGCGGATCTACACCAACCCTGATGTGGTTGGTTGCGAGGTGAGCGGGGTCGTGAAGAACATCATCGCGATCGCCGCGGGCATGGCCGAGGGCATGGGCTTTGGCGAGAACACGCGGGCCACCATCATCACCCGTGGTTTGGCCGAGATGACTCGACTCGGTCTTGCATTGGGTGGCAACGCGAGCACCTTCGCAGGGCTTGCCGGCATCGGTGATCTCATCGCGACGTGTTCATCGAAGCAGAGTCGCAACAACACCGTTGGACTGCAGCTGGGCGAGGGTCGCAAGATCAAAGAGATCCTCGCGAGCATGAACATGGTTGCCGAAGGCGTGAAGAGTTCGCCCCCCGTGTTGGACCTCGCTCGCCGCTACGGTGTGGAGATGCCCATCACCGAACAGGTCGTTGCCGTGTGCCACAAGGGCCGCCCGGCGCGTGAAGTGCTGTCGGTGCTGATGCAGCGCAGTACGAAGTCCGAACTCGGTTAGGGAAATAATGAACACAATTGGTGTCCTGGGTGGGCGTTGGCGCGCCACGGTGAGCGAAGCCGGAACCATCGAGCCGTGGGGCAGTGGCGACGAGACGTCGCTCGAGTGGTTCATCGCGGCCGACGATCGTTGGCACGTTCCGTCGCAAGAAGCCGCGGTTCGCCAGCGCCGACTCGACGGGGCGCCCGTGTTCGAAACCCGCCTGCGCGTGCCGTCCGGCGATGCCGTGCACCGTGTCTGGTGCGTGGCCGATGGTGGCGGGTTCACCGTGATCGAGGTCGAGAACGAGTCGACATTGCCGTTTGCCGTGGCCTTCAGCCGCAGCGACGTGTTGTCGGTTCGCCCGGCCACCGACGTACCGATCGAGGGCATCACCCTGCCACCCGGTTCGGTGGTCTTCCCGGTGGGCCATCAGTCCACCATTCGGATCGCGCTCGCGCACACGCCGGGCAGTAGTCGGCTTCCCGATGTCCTTGCGTCTGCAGCGCAGGTGGCTCGCGGCTGGGCGGGCATCTTCGATCGTGCCGGTCGCATCGAGATCCCCGAGGACGCCGTGCTTGCCGATATCGCCCGGCTGCGTGGCGAATTGGCGCTCAACGGTCCGGTCGATCCGGGTGAGGACCCCGTCGCGTTCCTGCTCGATGTGGGCCAGCTGGTGCGCCTCGGTGAACGAGCCGACCCGTGGGTACCCGACGTCGCCGACGCGATTGCCGCGGTGGCGCGACGCGGTCAGGCGTGGGATGTTGCTGCGGCGCTCGATGCAGCGGCCACTCTTCTGGCCGCCGCCGACGAAACCCGCGCCGTGCGCGATGTTGCGCGCATGCGGTCGTCGGCGGCCGCTGTTCTCCCTGCGTCTGCACCCACGGCACTAGGTGACGCCCGCACACTCGCCTGGTACGAGCAGCGCCTCGCTCGGGCTACCGGTGCCGGTGAGACTGATCTGATGAGCGGCGGCATCCCGGCTGCGTGGTTGGGTGCGAACTTCGAGGCCCACGGTCTTCCCGTCGGGCCGTCGTCGACGGTGTCCTTCGCGGTGCGCTGGCACGGCGAACGCCCGGCGATCCTGTGGGAGGTCGAGGGTGCGCCTGTGCGCTTGTCTGCCGCCGCCATCGCCCCCGATTGGTCGAGCACCGAGCCCAGGGGCGAGGCGTTGTGGCCAGCGCCGCCCGGAGCCGCGCCCCCGTATCGCGACCCCTGCAGTGGCGCCGACGTGTCGTTCAACTGATCATGTGCGATTCGCTGGTTGCCATCGGTGAGGCTGCCGAATTCGGAGTCACGCTCTTCGCCAAGAACAGCGATCGCCCGCCGCAGGAGTCTCAGGTCATCGAATGGTCGATGCCGCGCAACGAGGCAAGCACAACGGCCACTCATATCACTGTCGGCGGTCTGCACGGCCCCACGCTGCGGTGCTTGCTGTCACGTCCGAGTTGGTGCTGGGGTGCAGAGCACGGCGTCAACGAAGCGGGCGTGGCAATCGGCAACGAGAGCATCTTCACCCGGCTCGATCCGCGCGGCCTACCCCCGGCGTTGATTGGCATGGATCTGGTTCGTCTCGGTCTGGAACGCGCGGCAACTGCACGCGGCGCAGCGGAGGTGATGACCGATCTGCTCGAGCTCTACGGTCAAGGCGGCACGGGACACGACGTGGCGCTGATCGGTCACGAGCGGCCGTATTGGTCAAGCTTCTTGATCGCCGACCCCACCGATGCGTGGATCCTCGAGACCAGTGGGCGTGAGTGGGAGGCACTCCAGGTGACCGATGTGGCCGCCATCTCGAATCGCACGTGCATTCCTTCGTTCGATGCGGCACACCGACACCCCGCCCAGCCGGTCGAGCGGCTCATCGACCCGCGTCTCGCTGCGTCTCGGGCGGTGCTGGCCCATCGACCCGTGGCACGCGCCGCGATCGAAGCGCATCTACGCTCTCACGACTCGTGCGCCGAACCGGGTTGGAGTGTGTGCATGCACGTACCCGATGTGGAGGAGACAACCGCGTCGATGATCGCCGCGCTCGCTGTGGGCGCCACTCCCACAGTGTGGATGCTGCTCGGTTCGCCGTGTCGGAATAGCTACAACGAGTACACCTTCTGAACCGTGTGTCGCATCAGGGCTCGAGCGTGATCACGTCGCCGGTGACGATACGGCCCGGCTCGCGCACGGTTGCGTAGACCCGGCTCACGGGTCCACGGTCGATGCTCATCCGGTTGAAGTCGCCATCGCTGAACCACTGCGCGTTGTGCCGACATGGCGTGGCGTAAGCCTGCACGTCGGCGACAACGGTTCCGATGCGCAGCCG
>JANYCT010000023.1 GCA_025360105.1 Actinomycetes bacterium
CCAATCATGCGTGGCTCGGCGAGACGCTTGGTGCATGTGACGGTCGCGTTGGTGTTGGCCAAGCCGGCGATCACGATGACGTTGGTTGTCGGGGTGAAACTGGTCGCCAACGCCGGTATTGGCGCACCGGGGAGCGATGGCGCTGCGGCACTCGGCACGTTGATCTCCGGGTTCTCATGCTTCGCGATCGCCGGGTTGTCGCCGTGGGTGGTGTACCGGTTGTTGCCGAGCGTTGAGTCGGCGGCCGTGTCGTCGGGGATCGTGAGCGGGTGGGGTCGTGGCGCGATGTCCGGCGTGCAAGCGGGGATGATGGTGAAGTCGTTCGGCGCGTCGGCAGCGGCCTCCGCGGCGACACGCTCGTTGCCACAGATGGCCGCCGGTGCGACCTCGCAGGCTGGCGGCGCGTCTTCCGGCGGTTCATCCTCTAGCGGGTCGCATGCGAGTACTCGAAATGTGGGCGGTCCGTCGGCCGCCGCGCAGCGTTACCAGCCGCCGTCGAACACTGAATCATCCCCGTCGGGCAGTGAGGGGCAGCCCTCCGTTTCGCCGGCGAGCAGCCGAGGGCAACAGGACGGCGAGTCATGAGCTCCGAATCGACTCCCCGGACCGCCAAATACCGCTTCGGTGACGGTGTCAGTCCGGGCCTGCTGCTCGGCTTGTCGATGCGACAGGCGATGCCGCTCATCATCGGGGTGTTGTGGCTCACGGTCGCGTTGATGGCGCAGGTTCCGCTCATTGGCGCTGTGGGTCCGGTCGCCGGAATGGTCGTGTCGTTCGGGCGTTGGCGTCGGGCACCGCTGCACGAGGTCGCGGCACCCGGTGCGCGACTGCTGTGGCGGCGTTGGCGTTCACGTCGGGTGTGGGTGAGGTCGTCGCTTCTCGGGTCTGGTCCCGGTTTCGAGCACGACCTCCCCGACGTGCTCGCCGGCATCGAAATACTCGACGTTCCAGCAGCTTGGTTGCCGGGTCAGCCGTCAGTGGCGGTTGTCCACGACCGTCCAGCCGGGACCGTCTCGATCGTGCTTCGCGTGGCGGGCGAGGGGTTCGCGGTTTCGTCGCCGCGTGAACAGGATGGCATGGTCGGCGCATGGGGTGCCGCTCTCGCCCCGCTGGCGCGGGCTCAGTGCCCCGTGGCACGGATCACCTGGCAGGAGTGGTCGCACCCGATTGGGGTTGCTGGTCATCGCGAGTTCCTGGCATCGAGCGGAGGGTCGCCTCGCGCCGACGCGGCGTCTGTCGAGTACCGGCAGCTACTCGATGAGCAAGCACCGTTCACGATCGCCCATGACGTGTTGGTGACGGTGACCGTCGACCTCCGTCGAGTCCGTACCCGTCGACGCAGCACGGCCGTGGAGGCAGGCGTCGAATCGGTGTGCGACGAAGTTCGCCTCCTGACATCGCGTCTTGAAGCAGGCGATCTACGAGTCGATGTTCCGTTGTCATCGGCAGCGTTGTCGGCAGCGATCCGGCTTCGCTCTGATCCCATTCGGATCTCCGACGGGCGGTTCAACTCGCTGCGTCGATCGTTGAGCGCAGCAGTCGGAAAGGGAGCGGTCGAGTGGGGGCCGATGGCTGTCGAGCCTGATTGGTTTCAACTTCGGGTCGATGGCTCGGTGCATCGTTCATTCCGAATTGCTACCTGGCCGATGCTGCCGGTCGCTGCCGACTGGCTTGCGCCGCTCGTAGTCGGTGATGCCGCGACTCGCACGGTCACCGTCGTTGCCGAACCGGTGCCCCTGTCGAGAGCAGCGCAGGATGCCAACCGACAGTTGACGTCGATCGAGGCAGACCAGCAGCAGAAGGAGAAGCACGGCTTTCGCCTGACTGCACGCGAACACCGCCGCCGGACCGACGTTGAGACCCGCGAGCGCGAACTGGCCGAAGGCCACCCCGAGTTTCGCCACGTTGGGTTCATCACCGTCACCGCCGCTGATCTTGATGAGTTGGATGATGCCTGCGCACGCGTGGAGCAATCGGCCGCCCAATCGATGCTTGATCTGCGACCGCTCGCCGCTCGCCAGGCCGAAGGTTGGGTTGCGTCGCTGCCGTTGGGTCGTTCGGTGCAACGGGGGCGATGGGCGTGAACGTCGCTCGCTCTCATCGTCGACTGTTGCCGTCAGAGCAAGCCAGGCGCGACCATCGGGCGGCTCAGACGACGACCACGACGCGCCATCGTCGAGGCGATCAGCCAAGACCGGCGGTGTGGGCGCAAGCGCCGGGCTTGCCCGTCGATTGGCAGCGCTCGACGATGGCTCATCTGTGTTCGGCGTATCCGTTCCATGCCGACGCCAGCTTCGGTGATCGCGGTGCGCTGTTGGGCACGAACGTGACCGGCGGGCTGTCCGGGTTCTACTTCGACCCGTTCGAGTTCTACAACGCTGGTCGGTTGAGCAACCCGAACATGATCGTCATGGGCTCTGTCGGTTTCGGCAAGTCGGCGACAGTGAAGGCGTTCGTGCGTCGCCTGCGAGCCGTGTACGGGCCCGACAGGTATCTCGCGATCATCGACCCGAAGGGCGAGTACCGAGCACTCGCCGCCGACCTTGGCCTCGCGACGGTGAAGCTGTACCCGGGAGGCGCCGATCGTGTGAATCCGATGGATCCCGGTGGCGGTGACGCCGACAGCTCGGTGATCGCCCGTCAGACCCTGGCCGCACAACTCGTCTGCGGGGTGCTCGGTCGCAATCTGTCGCCGCTTGAGGATGCCGTCCTCGGCTGGGCGATCGAGCAGCGCTGTCGCTCAAACGTCGCGTTCACGATTCGAGATCTGAGCAGTGAGATCCTCGACCCTCCCGACGAACTGGTGCGACTGTCGCGGCACACTCCGCTCGAGCTTGCCCGTGCCACAGCGCCGGTCACGTTCGCTCTCGACAAGCTCTGCTCCCGCACCCTTCGGGGCATGTTCGACACCGCGACCACCGTCTCTGTCGACTGGGACAACGGCCCTGGCGTGGTCCTCGACCTGTCCGCGGTGTACTCCAACAGCGACGCCCTGCCTCTGGTGATGGTCGCCGCCACACACTGGTTGGCGGGAGCGCTGCGCGGCCACCCGCATCGTCGATCGATCCAAGTGGTCGACGAGGCCTGGGCCGCAGTCAAGCACGGTGCGGCCTACTTCCAATCGTCACTGAAACTGTCACGCACCTACGGAGTAGCGACTGTGCTCGTCTGTCACCGACCGTCCGATCTCACCGCGCAGGCCGACGACGGCACGGCCTCGGCCAAGATCGCGGCCGGTCTGCTGAGCGACATCCAAACGCGGGTCCTGCTTCGCCAACCACCAGAGCAACTTGCCGCCGCTGCGGAGATGTTTGATCTGTCAGAGCGCGAACGTGCCTGGCTTGGTCAACTTGTGCAAGGTCGGGCCATCTGGCAGATCGGGGCGCGCTCGGCCATCGTCCAAACGATCCTCACTGCCAATGAAAGGACTCTGTTCGACACCGATCAAGCCATGGTTGACCCGAGTGAACGTCTCGCGTGACCGTCGCCCACGATGGGACATCGGCGACGTGCTCGACCGCACTGATCTGTCCGTGCTGCTCGACGAGCTCACCCAACCCGCTGAGCGACATGGGCCGGGCAGACGTTGGCATTGCCCCGCGCCAGCCCACGACGATCACCGAGCTTCGGTCACGTTGCACCGCGACCATCGAGGTCACGAGCGTTGGCGATGCTGGTCCGGCGATCATCGCGGCGACGCGGTCGACCTCGTGATGGTGACGAGTTCGCGAAGTCGCGCGGACGCTATCGATTGGCTTGCCAACCGTGCCGGGTTGATCCCCAATCAGGCGCTCCCACCGATCCATCCGAAACGGCCGACCCAATCTGCGCCGGCGAAAGTGATGGACCCGCTCGTCGAGCACTACGTCAACATCTGTCGCAGCATCCTCAACGGGCCTGCGGGCCACCCAGTACGCGAGTGGCTGCACCAGCGCGGCATCAACGTCCAGACCATCGAAGCGAACCGCATCGGCGCCGATCCGTCGCGGCGCCTACTGCGCCGCCAGCGCGGCCTGCCGTATGGCGCTGGTGTCGCCGCAACGTTCCCGGCCTTCGATCCGGCGGGGAACGTCACGTATGTGCAAGCCCGATACCTCAACCCAGCCGAAACGGGCCGCAAGTACGACAACCCGTCTGCTGCGCTTGCGCCGCACCCGAGGCTGGCATTCCCCGTCACAACGACTCATGCACCGACCGATGTGCTGGTTGTCTGCGAAGGGCTGCCCGACGCGCTCACGGCTGCGCAAGCTGGGTTCGCTTCGGTCGCCTTGCTTGGTGCGCAGACACCGGACGAGAACGTTGCCTCGCGGATCGCCCTGCACGCCGAACAGCGAGGAGTGTCCGTCACATTGGTGTGCGACCCCGATCCCGCCGGCCGCCACGTCGCCGAGACGCTCGCGCCGCTGCTCGCTGCCCGTGGTGTCCAGCCGACGGTCATCGTTGCTCCCGGCGGGTTCGATCTCAACGACTGGGCGCTCCACGATCCGACTTGGATCGACCAGATCGCATCGCGATTCGTGGCCATCGGTGGCGTGGACCCGGGATCGCGAAACGTTGACGCCGGAGTCGGAGTCGAGCTGTGAACGGGCCTCCTCGCAACTCGCCCTCGAACAGGAGTATCGTCTGCTGCACCGGTTCGAGGTGCCACCGCAACGCACCTTCCACATCGCATTTCGCAATGTTGGAGGTAGCGCCGTGAATGAATCGACACTCGCCGGAGTCAGCCAAGAATCGACCATCTGGATCGTCTGTGCTGAGCGGACAAGCTTCGCCTCCCACCGGGGAGACACTCATGTCCTGTGAGTTCGTGTTCCGTCACGCGGGCGGCTGCTTGATCGAGATCCCCGATCTCGACACGTCTGCAGGCGTCCGACGCTGCTGGGTTGCAACGCTGTGGCATGACCCGACTATGCGCGCGATCACCCGGCTTCTGTGGCATGAGGGCGAGCGGGGCTGGCAACTCCCCGTCACGCTGGCCGTCGGCGATGTCATCGAGTTCGGCGCGGCAAGCACCAACGACGGAGGCGAGACGCACTCCACGCACTGGTACGGCTGGCTGGATCACGCAACCGACCGCGCCCTGATCGTTCGCGGCCCGTACCTTCATTCCGGCGCAGCGCTCGACGACGCACGGATGCTGGTCGACGAGATCCGTCTCGCACAACTCGCCACACCCAGCAGCGACGCGCCAGCCGTGACAGGTGGCAGCAGGCGCGTGTGAACGAGCAAGGACAGCCGCCCGGCGCCGGCTTCGAGATCGCCGTCGTAGGTGCCGGGGCAGCCGTTTGCGCGGCCGGGTTCGTTGCCTGGCTGGGAGCACGGCTTGGCACCCTGTTCACCGGTGGCGAGGTGCACGGTGGCCTCGGCGAATGGCTCCAAGTCGCTATCCGGCTGGCCCGCGGCCAGAACCCGAGAACGGCCTGGGGGTTGCTCGCTACAAGGTTGCCCGCAACATGGCTTTACTGGGCGTGCACCACCGCCGTCCTCGTTGCTGCCATCGGGCTGGCGATCGGACTGATCGTGTTGTGGCGACGCCTTGACAGCGAGAGCCGACGACGGCGTTTCGGACAAGACACCGAAGCGCGCGAAGCAACCCATCGCGACATCGCCCCACTCGCGATCGACAACATCGTTCCGCCAACAGGCCGCATGCTGCTCGGCCGCATGGCTGGCACCGCACGGCTGCTCGCCACCGAAGACCGCGAACGCCATCCACTGCCGAAGCGGCTTGCCCGGCGCCAAGGCAACCGTGGATCGGTCGCGCTCATTGGCCCGACTGGGTCAGGCAAGACAGCGCTCGCCGCATCGGCCATCGCCACGTGGGACGGCCCGGTGGTCGCAGTGTCCGTCAAACGCGACCTCTACGACACAACCGTCGCGGCGCGTGCCCGACTCGGCGAGATTGCCGTCTTCGACCCCGGCAACTCCACCGGCCTTCCCACCGCGCGTTGGTCGCCGCTCGAAGCCGCCACAACGTCGTCGGGCGCGCTACGAACCGGACGGGCGCTCGCACAGGCGATCCCGCGCGGGGGAGTGACAAACGGCGACTACTGGGCCAAGCACGGCGAGAAGCTCCTCGGGGCCTACATGGCAGTCGCCGGTCTCGCCCGTCTACTCCGCAACAGCGACGGCACGCCAATGCACCGAGTGTCGATGGAACAGGTCGCGTCGTGGGTCACCACGATGGCCACTGCCACGCACCCGACGATCAACTCGCTACTACGCAACGGCCTCGACAACGCTCGGCCGCTCGAGACCCAGCTGCTCGCCCGCCACGCGGCTGTCACCTTCGACGGCGTCAGCAAAGAGGACGACAAGATCCGCTCAAGCATCTACGCCACCGCAGCTCTTGCGATGGACCCGTGGCTCGAACCCGCCGTCGCATTCAGCGCCACCGACGTCGCTCGGCCGTTCTACTGGTCGAAGGAACCGTGGAAGCACAAGCCGAGGTTCCTCGACCTCGACTGGCTGATGGGCGACGGCCCCGACCGCTCGAACACGCTCTACTTAGCTGCATCCCAGCCTGAGTTCGAACGTCTCTCACCTGTCCTCGGTGGCCTGCTCGCAGACCTCAAGGACAGCATTCACGACCAGGACATCGCCGGACACAAGCTCCAGAAGCCGTTGCTGTTCGTCATCGACGAAGCCGGCCAGCTCGAACTCGGCTGGCTTCCCGCCGAAGTGTCGACCATCGCAGCGCTGGGAGCGTTCTTCGTTACCTGCTGGCAGAGCCTGTCTCAGATGCAACACCGGTACACCACCCTCGCCGACGCCGTGCTCTCCGGGCATCGGACCAAGTGCTTCTTCGCCGGGGTCGACGACCTCGCCACCACTCGATACGTGTCGACCTTGCTCGGTAGCGAGCACGTCAGCCGACGTGGCTGGTCTCACGACATTCCCGGCATGTGGGGCAGTCAAGGTTCAGGTCGGCGAAGTGTCAGCGAGTCACAACAACGCGAGGAGTTCGCACCCGCCAACGCGCTTCGACAGATGTTCCCCGGTGAGGCCGTGCTGCTCCATGGCACTCTTCCGCCGATCCACCTCGACGCGATCCGTTGGTGGGACGAACCGAAGCTGAAGCACCTCTTCCCCGGTGGCCCGGGAGGGGTTCCCGGCACGCCGAGTTGCCCGCTCACCGACATCGCTGCGCCCGAGGGTGAAGACCCAATCGACCGATCCACGATTGTCGCCGCACTGGAGAACCTAGCGAAGCCAACGATGCAGAAGCCAGCGGCGAACAGTAGTGCGCCAGCGACGCCTGCGAACCGCCGCAATGAGCTCCGCCAGGTGGATGGTCAAGGTTCATTCGACATGACCGAACCGGCGAGCCAGGGTGCCGCCCCGGTCGAAGCCAAGGCTGATCTAGACCCGGCGGCACTCCGACCAGTGGCGGTCAACTCCGCTGTCGAAGGCAAAGTCCGAATGCGATGCGCCGGCTGCGGCGAGGGCCTGAGGAACGGCGAAGGACTGCAGACTCGTCAGGACGGGATCGTTCGAGTCACCTGCCGCCAATGCGCCGCAGCGAAGTAGGCGGGGGCGCCGACAACGCTTCTGTTGAGTTTGGGATGCAGGTGCCCGGAGTCACCTACGGTGCAGGTGTGACGAGCCCAGCAGAAGTGACCTATATCTACTTGCGGCATACCGGCACGTATCTGGCATGACCTGAGCGCGCTAGATCGCCGGCTCTGCGCGCCTTCTCCGCTCGCGCCTCGTATCTTCTGCGTCCCGGGAGCTGTGCGTTTTGTGGCCGCGCTCCGGAACACGTGACTCACGAGTTCCACCCGGACCTGATGAAAGAGACCGTGATCAACCGGCCGGTGCACAGTGAGCCCGGTGGCTGCCGCGCAGGGCGCTGCGACGCAAGAGATCCCTGATGGCGGAGGTGATGCAAGGTCAAGGCGTGATTTGAGTAGTGGCTACTCACGACCGCGAGGGCAAACCCGGGTCTGATGGTGACCATGCGCATCCCGAGCCCCGAGCAGTATCGCCGGACGTACATCCAGCAGATCCAGCCCTACGTGGCCGAACCGATCCTCGCGGTAGGCTTCATCTCCACGCCCGGCTACGCCAGTGGTCTCGTTTCTGACTCCCTCGTCGGCAAGGCGATCTCGTCGATGTCCGTGGTCGGGGGCAGGATGTTCCATCGCAACCGGCGTCAGGTCCGTGACACGGTGGTCCAGAACCAACTCGTGGCCATCACGCAGAGCAGTGTCAACATGTTCGACTTCATCGCCGGCCAGGACTTTGCCGTCACGAAGCCCCCAACCGTGTGGGCCCGCTCGTCGTTCCGCGTCGCGGCCGAGGCGCGTGGTCGGATGAGCCAGCACCTCCATGTCGACTTCGCCACCGGTGAACGCATTGATGTCGACGTCAACTTCAGCCCTGGAGATTGGTCGACATTCAACGACCAGATGTTGGCGCTTCTCATGAACTCACCCACCTCCTGACTGAGCCAGTTCTGGCCGCTACGTTCGAAGCATGCCCGACCCGACAGTGAACCGCACCGGGTTTTGTGATGAGGCTGATGTGCCCCGAGTTTTGTTGAGTCGGTTTGCGGCGCATGTACGCGGCCGGTACCACCATCGCGACGCGCCCGAACGGCGCATCGGTGTCGCGCCCAGTTCTGAGCCGCCGTGAGTTCACTCGAACTTTCGTGTTACACCCATTGCGTAAGGTCAAGGACGTGCGATTCACCACCAGCGTCACCCGGATAACACGTCTTGCGAGGGGAAGGACGTGACGAGGCGCGATGCTCTGCTGCTCGCGTACGGTGAAGCCGCAAGTGCGCTCGACGCCCCAGCCGTGCGGTTCCTAGCGCGCAAGCAGGCTGCATTCCTCGTAGCGGTGTTTCGGACTGCATTCGGTTCGGATGTGTCTCAGGTCCAGACGCACGTGCTGCATCTCTGGGTGGAACAGGCGCAAGCAGAGCTCGCCGTCGAAGGACTCGAGGTTCCGGCGGGATCTGGACGAGATGTGTGTCGAGGGTGGATGCGAGACCAGTGGTTGCGGCGGCTCACGTCCAGTGGCGACGCAGAGGTGTACGTCAAGACGGCCCACGCCGAGGATGCCTTGACGACGATCGAGCGGAACATGCAGGAGCGCCCGCAGCTGTCGGAGTCGACGATCGCAACGGTACTTCACGCTGCTCGCCGATGTGCGATGGACGCGAACCCGGATGCGCAGGTTCGTCTTGCTCGGCTGGATGAGCAGATAGCGCCCTTGCAGGCTGAGCGTGATCGGGTGGCGGGTGGCGGCGAGATCGATGTGGCGTCCGATGCTCGCATGCTCGAACGACTCGCCAACCTGAATCGGTTGCTGGTCGACCTGCCGGCTGACTTCCTTGCGGCAGCCGAGGCGATAGACGAGATCCACCGTGAGCTGGCCGATGCGTTTAGAGCGGATGACCGACCTGCGTCGACCGTGATCCGCGAGTACCTCAATCGACTGGAGGCGCTCGGCGAGGACGCCCGGGCCGCAGCGTTTGTGGGTGCGTCGGAGCTGTTCCGGAACGACGCAGCTCGCCAAGGACTGCGCGATGACCTCGAGGTATTTCTCTCGCATCCGTTCACTCGGCATGCTCGTCCGGAACTGCTGGCTCGTGCACGAGGTGCAGTGGTACTGCTGCAGTCAGGTGTCGATCAGGTTCTGGCGCGTCGCCGCCGGGCCAGCGTGACGCTCCGGGCTCGCATCGAGCAGCGAACTGACCGCGACGGCGAGGTCCGAGCGCTCCTCGACGACATACGAGATCGACTCATCGAGATCGGTCGGAGTGGGCAACGCTGGAGCTCGCCGCCTGGTGTCCTACCCACGGAGGTTGAGGTCGGGCACCTGCCAACCCGTTTCCACGACCCAAACGACCACACCGCGCCGCCGCCGCTGCACGACCCTGAGTTCGACGAACATGAGGGGAATGGGCTGTCCTTCGACGAACTGCGCCGCTATGGAGGACCGAGCTACAGAGCGCTTCACGATGCCATCGCCGAACGTCTCGCCGACCATGGGAGCGTGTCGGTCGCCGAAGTGTTCGCCGACCTCGATCCCGAGATGCGGCGGCCCGTCGATCTGCTCGGGCTACTCCAGCTCGCTGGCGCCGAAGCCCCGGAAGGCGGACAGATGACGCACCGAACGGTCCGCCCTGACGGCAGCGAGGTCGGCCTTAGTACCGCTGACCTGCTGATCACCCACCTCGAGAACCAGCCATGACCGACGAATCACCGGATTTCGCAGCGCTGACTGAGACACCTGACGCCGTCAGCGGCGCCGGCTCGTACTGGGATGCGGCTGACGACGCCAAGGCTGATGTCGTGGGGCGATTCGCCGGCGACGAAGGGACGTGGGACCCTGCGCTCAGGGACGCGGTCGTGCATCTCTACAAACGCCGTTTCATCTCGAAAGCTCAGCATCCACAGCACTGGGAGCCCTTGGTCCGAAATCTCCCACTGGTCCGCGCCGACCTGAACAACCACAACCTCACGCTGGTGATCGACATCACGCGCGAGGTGATGTTCAAGAAGCAGGCGCCGATCGAGGACGAGGCACCAACGCTGCTCCGAGACGTGAGCTACAGCCTTGAGGAGACCGCACTTCTCGTCCTGCTCAGGTCGCTGACGATGGACACTGCTGACGGCGTCGCCCGCGTTGACCACGCAGACCTGCTGACGACTCTCTCCGAGTACCGGCCCGCGCATGTCGCCGACGAGAAGGCCAAAGCCGAGAAGGAAGCACGAGCGATCAGGAAGATGGTTGAGATCGGCATCCTCCGCCGAGATGCGACAGAGGAGGCCTACACGATTGACCGAGTCATCGAGGCGGCGTTGCCCTACGACAGCCTCCTCGCCCTCCACGACGTTCTGTACAACGCACCTGACTCGAACATGAAGCAGGGCGATGCCGACGACGACGAGGGCGATCTGTGAGCGCAACCGACGACCCGATCGTGGACTCGCTCGACGACACCGACGAATCAGCGATGCAACCGGTTCACGGGTGGCGAATCGCCCGGATGCAGGTCGTCAACTGGGGCGGATTCGACGGTTGGCACGAGGTCTTGTTCGACGAGGCCGGAACGATCCTCACGGGCGGCTCGGGAGCCGGCAAGTCCACACTGCTCGACGCCTACATCGCCGTCATGATGTCCGCAAAGGTTCCATTCAACAACGCCTCCAACGCCGGACGAGGACGCGCTCGAGGTGATGGGCAGCGCAGCGTCCTGACCTACGTCCGAGGGACGATCGACTCCACGGTCGTCGACGGCGAGACCGTCGACCGGACCCTCCGAGGCAACACGAACGCCTGGGGCGCCGTTGCCGTTACGTTCGAACGCTCCCGCCCCGAGGGGTCTGACGACATCTTCACTGCTGCGCGCTTGTGGCACATCCCTCGCAGCGCCCGCAGCATGGAGGACGTCCGAACGCGACTGGTCACCGCCGACGGTTCACTCGACCTGCGAACAGCGGAGCCCGACGCCGCCGAGCAGTTCACGAACCTACGAACGATCTACGGCCCAACGCTCACGGTTCACGCCCAGCCGGGCTCGTTCGTCGCCCGTGTCTACCAGCGGCTCCACATCGGCAAGGCCGACAATGGCGAGAAGGCCATGAGCCTGCTCGCCACCGTCCAAGCTGGCCGGTCGGTCCACGACGTCGTTGGCCTGTACCGAGATCTTGTCCTCGAGGAACCAGCGACGTTCGCAGCGGCCGAGTCTGCCGTGAACCACTTCGCCGCCCTCGAAGCGGCCCACGGTGCGATGGTCGATGCGGAGAACCAGCAAACCACCCTCGCTCCTATCCGTGAAGCACACGCTGCTCGGGAGGCAGCGCTTCATCGTGCGCGAGCGATCGATGCGCTCGAGCTGGACTCACCCGGTGGTCGATTCGCACGCTGGCAGGCGGGCACCGTTGTCGAACGCGCCGCAACGCAACTTGATATCGCGTCCGAGTCTCTAGCAACCGCCGAAACAGAAGCCCGTGCCGCAGCAGCCAAGGAGAGGGCAGCGCTTCAACGACGGGACGACGCCAAGACAGATCTGCAAAACGCGGCCGGCGATCTTCCAAGGCTTCTCGTCGAGGTGGCCGACTTCCGGGAGGACCTCTGCAAGGCACAAGCCGCCGCCGGTCGACTCGCCGACACCATCGCGCCGGCTGGGGTTGACATCTCGACGATGGAGCGCTTCCTCGCTGCGCAGCGCGAAGCAGAGCGTCTCACCAACAGCCCCGACCAAATCGCGCAGAAGCTCGACGACGACGCAGCTGACCTCCGCAAGGAGGGAGGTGACATAGTCAAGGAACGCAACGCCCTGATCGAGGAACGAGACGACCTCGCCAGACGCGGCGGCAAGATCAGCGGCGAAGACCATCGACTGCGCTGCGAGATCGCTGCGCTGGTCGGACTTGCACCCAGCGAACTTCCCTTCGCGGCGGAGATCTTCGACCTCGTGCCAGAATACGAAGACTGGCGAGTCGCGGCAGATGTTGTCTTGCGTGGTTTCGCGACCCAGCTCGTCATTGACAGCGCTACATACGACCGTGTGCGAGACGCCCTCAACCCGCACCGTTTCGCGCGACGCTTCCGCTTCATTGGCGCCGACACAGGTGTCGAGGGCCGCTTCGACGCAAGTCCAGGCACGCTCGCCGAAAGCCTCATCGTCGATCGCGCAAGCCGATGGGCAGGGTGGCTGCACAAGCAGCTCCTCCGCGAGGCCAACCACCTCCGAGTCGACGATGTCACCGCACTCATTGGGGACAACATCCCCCGCGTGACGCGCAGCGGTCAGACCCGACGCGGTCAGCGGGGTGCGCATGGCGGCCACTCTCGTCCCTTGATCGGCTTCGGGAGCGAGCTGGTGATCGCCGAACTCGACGAACGCATCAAACAGATCGACACGCGGTTGGGTGAGCTCGCGAACGAGGTGCGCGATGTGGAAGCGGCACGAAAGCTGCGACAGGACCGAAGAGACGCGTTGCTGAGCATCCGAGGCGTCACATGGGACTCGGTCGACGTCGAACTTGCTTCCGGTCTCCTCGAAGCCGCAGAGGAAGAGGTCGAACGAGCCAAAACTGCCAACCCCGATCTCGCCAGGCTCGAGGAGGCGGCTCAGCAGGCCGATCGCTCGTGGAAGATCGCGAACACTGCGGCGCACGAGGCGGCCGACCGCGAAACCGACGCTAGGAACGGAGTTGGCCGACTGACCCAACTACTCCTCGACCACCGACCCCTCGCTGCGTCGATACCGGAACTTCAATCCGAGCAAGTGGCAATGCTTGAGGAGTGCTGCTCGGTTGTCGGCACGATTGATCTCGATCAGATCGAAACAAGCACTCGACGTGTACGAAGCGCGTTGAGTGATCGCCGCACGAACGCCGATCGAGAAGCAGCACAGCGAGCGGGGCAGCTGACATCGACGTTCGAGAGCTACGCCAACCGATGGCCAGATCCCAACCGGGGAACCGGGATCGCATCGGCCTGCGAGTACCTCGCCATCCTGGACGCGCTCGAGACCGCCGGACTTGCGCAGGTCCGCGCCGCCTTCCTCAACGCCGTCAACCGGTGGAGCGGCGACGACGTCAACGCTGTCCGCTCTGCGATGGAAACCGCCGTCGACGAGATCACCACCCGAATCGGTGCGATCAACCAGATCCTGTCCGGCATCCCGTTCGGACATCCGAACGCACCGAACGGCACGGCCAACGACCACCTGCTCATCCGAACGCGACGCTTCGAACCCGACACCGTCTCGAAGTTCCGCAAGCGCCTCGCCGAGCTCTCCGCCCCCGTCGTCACCGAGGACGCAGTACACGCCGCCCGCCGCTTCGAGGCCTACCGGCGACTGAACGCTGACCTTCAAGGCCAGGAGCGAGCCCTGCTCCTCGACGTACGACGACACATTCACATCACCGCCGAACGCGTCACCCCCGACGGGGCGGTCGTCGCCCAGTTCGACACCCTCGGCGGCAAGTCAGGCGGCGAAACGCAAGAGCTCATCGCCTTCATCGTCGGCTCAGCGCTCCGCTACCGGCTCGGTGGCGAACCGACCCACGGACCGGCGTTCGCTCCCGTCCTTCTCGACGAGGCCTTCATCAAGGCCGACGCACTCTTCGCTGGTCGCGCGGTCAACGCCTGGAAACGACTCGGATTTCAACTCGTCGTCGCCGCCCCCGTCGACAAGTACCAAGCCCTCGAACCACACGTTCCACGCACCATCTTCATCGACAAGACCAACACCGGCCGCAGCCTGATCCGAGTCATCGAGCGCGCATGAAGACTGTTCAAGACGTCCAACGCCTCATCACCGACCGCATCGAGAAACACTGGCCCGACAGCGTCCTCGCAGCAGCCCGAGGCGAGGACGACCCCCGCTGGCCGTGGACGGTCACCCTCACAAACCTCAAAGGCCAGACGCTCAACGAACAATGGAGCGACGTCTGGCGCTGGATTCTCGACTGGAACTCCTGGGCTCGGTCCCACGGTTGCACACTCGCGATCACGAACCGACGCGTCGGTGGCACCACACGTGCGATCCCAACTCGCGTTGCCATCCCGGACATCGCGACGGCCACCGCCACAACCGGCGCCAACTGGCCGGCACGCATCGATGCATACGGTCGGCGTGCCCGGATTCTGCACGACGAGTTTCCCGAGACCCTCACGAGTGCTTTGCTGCGAGGAGCGGCCGAACTCAGCGATGTCGACTTCGATCTCGCAAGAACGGCGGCCACTTGGTTTCGCCAGCACAACGCGGCCGGACTCACCGCCCGACAGGTCCCCATCGCAGGACTCCACGCGAAGTGGCTCGACCGCAACATGCGCATCGTCACCGGCCTCTCCGGACAAACAGAACTCGGACTCGTCACTCGTCCCTCACGGATCCACTTCAGCTACCTCGACGGAGGCTGGATCCGACGCGGCAACCGACATCGCGACTCGGTCGCCCTCGACGAACCCCACCAGCCACCCGGCTATCAGCCGCAAGTGATACTCATCACAGAGAACAAGGACTCAGCCCTCTTCTTCCCCGAAATCGCCGGCGGCATCGTCATCGAAGGCAATGGCGACGCCGTGGTCCGACTCGCCAAGATCCCTTGGATCGTCGCATGCCCTCGCATCCTCTACTGGGGTGACCTCGACGCACACGGTCTCGCCATCCTCGACCGACTTCGCAGCGCCGGCATCGATGCCGAATCGATCCTCATGGACCAGGCCACCCTCGACCTCTACGCACCATACGGCTCTCCGACGTTCGCTGACGGCAGCCAGCTTCCAGTTGGCTTTCCTGCACCCACACCGCTTTTGACCGCTACCGAACGAATCCTCCTCGAACGGATCACAGATCCGGCGTGGGAAGGTCCGCGGCGCATCGAGCAAGAGCGCATCCCACTCGACGATGCGCACCGGGAACTGGTTCGGGCGATTGTGGAGCGACCCCACCCGGCACAGAGTCATTGAGCACAGAACACGCAACGCATAACGACGTCACATCGCCCGGCCACACATGCGACAGACCGGCATATCCTCGCATCGGCTCGCGCAGCGAGCGGCAGCGCTCGTGCGACTCTCATACTCCGTGAAGGTGAGGGGGCGCGAAGCATGGCGGACATTCAACGCGCTGCGGGGCTGATGTCGAGGCGCACGGCAGATCCGTCGCTGCCGTTGCGGTCGACTATGAGATCGTAGATGACCGAAGTCGAATGATCGTGGTGACGGACGCGGTAATGGTGGTTGGCCTGAAGCGCAATCGGATTCGGCGATGGCCACACCGAGGACGCGAGGGGCGGTTTCGGCTCGGCGCCGATAATCAGCTCGCTAACGCCGTCAGTCGCAGTCTCGATGGCCGTCACCGGCCATCGGTCTGTCCCGTCGGCTTGCACTTCGGCATATACGGGTGCGACGAGATTCCCAACCTCGGTGAGATCAACGCGAGCAGCGACGTCGCTCTCGAGCCGATGGACGAGGTCTGAGAACCCGACTGTTCCGGGCGTGTCGACCTGAGTGATGTTGCGAATCCCGATCCGGTTCAGGTTCTCGCTGACTGCGTCGGCGTTCTTGTCGATCACGACTACGGGCACGGCTGGTTGGATCGTGTCGGCAAGGAGAGCGAGCATCGATGAATCGGTCGCCGGGATCGAATACCCAATGATCACGACCTCGGCGGCCCCGGCGAGCGCGTTGCGCGCGTGGCGCCAGAGTGAAGCGATTGTTGCGTTCGAGTACAGGACCGACTTATTCGAAACCGGTGGAAGAATCATCGGGTCGAGCGCTGAGAGAAGGGCGGTCTCCTCGTTTTCCGCCTGGCGCGGCACGGGCGATCCCCACACTGGGATGCGGGTGTCCGAGCGGACCACCGAGAACAAATCCGCATTCGACGGCCGCCCGTACCAGTGCGTCGATCCGTGGAGTTTCCTCAATGCGAAGCTCGTAACGGGCTCCTGACCCCACATTCCACCGCGTGGAACTCGCGGCGGCAGATCGCGTGTGATGTCGCCCGGGGACATGGGGCGGCCGTTGCGTCGCAAACGGAGCGTGAGGAGTGCGGACTCGATCAGCAGGTCGTAATTGAGCGTAAGAACGTCAGCGGTCCCGTAGTGCCACAACGACACGAGTCGCGCCAACCACGAGGGTAGGGGCTCGGCCTGGCACGCCAGTTGTTGACAGTTCACGATCTCGGTCGAGATCAACGATGCGATCTCAATGAACAGCGCACGTCTCGAGAGATTCTGCGCCTCTGTCAGGAACGGTTGTTCAGTCCCCAGAGAACTCAGCCACACCTCGACGTTGCCGAGCGGAATCGACTGTGCGTGTATCGCCGCCAACTCTGCGTCGTTGAGTAGCCGACGGAGGCTCGAGTCGTCGGCACAACGGCGCGCAATCGACTGTCCGAGCGTCGCCATGTCCGGCATCATCTCCGACACGGCGCGCGAGAACCCGGCACCGAGCAGAAACACCGTCGAGCCACCGTGGACATCCACCAACGGCCGACGGTAGAAACAATTACAGCCGAGCACGCACGGTTCGGGCCGGCGCGGAACATTGCGCCCGCTGCCAATCCGCTCCCGTCCACGACGTGGCCGGGCACAGACTCACAGACGTGCGGACCTGGCGAGAACGAGCGCAGAACGCGCCACATAGAACGCCGTCCCGACAGGCGACCGCAGACGTGATGCGGCCCAAATTCGGTAAAGGCAGCGCATAACGCGCGACTCAGAACGACGGATCATCCACACTCGCCAGCCGCGCCCGAACGGCATATCCTCGCATTGGCGCCCGCTACTTCCCTGACTCCCGGCATACAGACAGACGCTCGAGGCGTGGGGCGTACGCTCGTCTGTGTTGACGACCTCCAGCACTCACAGATGAACACTCCAGTGAGGCATCACGTCGTGCCCCGCTTCTACCTCGATCGATGGGGCAGCGGCAACCGTCGCGTATACGTGCGCCGGCGAGACGGAAGCGCGTTCGCCGCAAGCACACGTCACGTAGCGGTTGAGACTGGCTTCTACAACATCGTCGATGCTGCCGGCCGGAAATCAGTGGCAGTGGAGGGCTTCCTCAGCCAGATCGAAGGCGCCGGGGCCGCTGCGCTGCGGGAAATCGATTCAGCTGGCGAGCCACCACGACGTGGCACCGGCGAGCGTCGAGCACTCGCCACACTTCTCGCATTGCAACAAACGCGGTCGCCCGAGCTACGAGCACAAATCAGGTTCCACGACGATGTCAACGCATTTCTGTCAGGACGTGAGCTGTCACACGAGCTAATCGCGGAGTACCTCACCCATCACCATCTTGGCTTCGAGCCCGACGCCAACGAGGTCGAGGCTGCGCTCGGTTGGGTTTCCGCATCGAACCACATGGCGGGACCGACCTCCGTAACGGACTCGATCGAGTTGATGCTCGCGAGCGCCCAGGAATTAGCTCCGCTCATCGAAGAGATGAGCTGGACGGTGGAACACGACCGCAAGGGAAGGTTCATATCGTCGAACACACCGTTGACGCTCTGGCGTCCGCCAACGCCGCGCGATCGATTCGAGGGCATAGGCATCAAGTCCTGTACAGAGGTCCGCGTGCCGCTCGACCCCTTCACCTTGCTGGTCCTCCACCGAGAATCACGACCGACTCAGCTGGACGTCACCACTGAACGACCAAGACAATGCAACGCCGACACCGCTCGCGGATGCCACATGTTGCTCTTCGGTAGTGCACGGCAGCAGTCGATGATTGACTCGTTGACCCTGCGGGCGAGGCGCCCCGTATTACGTTTCGCCACCGGCCCCGGCATCAGAGAACTCCCTGACGGGTCGACGGAGCCGATGGGTGAGATCCTGCATAACTGGGTTCCTCGCCAGTAGCTCGCCGACGCGCTCTCACATCGAGCCTGGCACCACGTCTTACACCGCACCCGTTGTGGTCGCAGAGAACGCGCAGCGCAAATTGATGCGACCGGGACTGGCGGCGTACGCCTCATATCGGCGCTTCAAGGCGTGGCCAGGCCGCCGTCTGCAAGACGCAGCTGCTTTCGACAGCCACGACTGACCATCCGACTTCGTTGTCATACCCCTGTGCGCATGATTGCATGGACCGCGAAGCACGCGGTCGACTGGAGGTTCAGATGAGCAAGGTAAGTTCGTACCACTCGAGTAATCCGTCGGATCCTGACGTGTACCACGACCACAGTGACTGTCCGACCGGGCAGCAGATTCCGGCAGCTAACCGTGTGTCGGGAACTGGCGGCTACCGACGCTGCAAGCAGTGCACCGATAAGGGTTAGACCTCGACCACTTCATCGCCCGGGATGCGACTCATTCACATCCCGGGCGGAAGCCGCCCAAGTCTGAACGGTTCGATCTGATCTCGTCCGTTCGATCCGGGCTTTCTGGACGCATATCGCGAATGAAGAACGACCGTCGATCCACAGGTAACCGACGTGCCAGAACGGCGTTTCGGTGAGTCGTCACTTGAGGTGGGTGTTGCACGTGCCGATGAGCCTGTTGCGGTGGCGGGCGTGCTATCGTGGACTCGAAGCTTGATCGGGGTAAGTGATGCGGTTGCGGCCATTGGGTATCGCCATGCTGATGTTTGGGTTGGCGGGAGTGCTCGCGTCCTGCGGCGGCTGGTGGCTCATGTATAGGTACAGCCGCAGCGCAGGCGACATCGCCGGTATCCGGAACGCATGCGCGAGTCACTGTGGCGGCGTTGACGGCGGATTTCTCGTTGGCGCAATGGTGAGCGGTGGCGTCGCCGTCCTTGGTCTGGCGGCCACCTTCGCTCGGATCTCTGCTCGCGGTGCCATTGCCGACCACACCGACTAGTCGTCGCCGAGTCAATCCAACGAGCACAGAACACGCGATCAGAACGACGTATACCATCCGACCTTCGATTAGCTCAGAACGGGGCATCGGCAGGGCATCCGCTTCACCCCCGCGACGAGCCGATTAAGCGACGGCCCATCAAATCGTCGAGCTGAATCGAGCACTGACGTCGAGGCCGCTCGATAACAAGGCAGGAGTTGCCCGAACGATCGATCCGTTGACATGGGAGCTCTGGCGCCCAGCAGAGCGGATGAGATCCGCCGCCACGATCGTCGCCGACGCTACGGCGTAACGGACGTCGAAAAGCAGGATCAGCGCGTTGTCGAACTCGAAGCTCCGGAACGGAGATAGCTGCGTCTCGGCGCGCTTTGCGTTGCCCCGAATAACTCGCGACTTCACCTGCACGCGTCCGAACTCCTCGCAGATCAGGTCATGAGACTTCACGCTGTTCGCCTCGCGTACGCCATCAAGCACGCGTGCGGCGAGCCACTCGGCGTATTGACCCACCGGTGAATCGTTGGTTCGAATGACTCCTCGCCGAGCCAGTTCGCCGAGGATCGACTCGTACGTCGACAGCAGGTCCAACTCCGGGGCGTCCTGCAAGGTCTGAGGGTTGATGAGCATTCACCGATCATGACCGGACCCGCAGCCGTGGTGCGACATACCGCTTTGGTGCAGCGCACGCGCACGGAACGACACCAGACATCCGCCCGCGGGATAGCACCGAACGAAGCGCATCCGGCGCGTCCCTAATCCGGCGGTATGAGACGTGCCCAGATGCTCCGCACAGGCGCGAGTCTTAGTCGAGCAACCGCCGCCGTTCTGCACCGTGCGTTCTGTGCGCGCCAGTGATCAAACTTCGGGGTGGTTCACTCTTCGCCAAAGCACGACGTCGAGGCCTCCAGCCATAACGCTGGACGCCGCCACCAAGCAGCACCTAATCCGCGTGCGCGGCGCATGGCTAGGGGCGAGACTTGCGTGATGCCGGACAACTACGAGATGAGCGACATCAGCCGCATCCTCAACATCCTGCTGCGTGAGTGGGACCGATCTGTTGAGAAGCACGCAGCGGCCGGCGTCGACTCGTCCGTATTGAGTCAGGACATGCTCATCGGCCGACGCCTTGGCTGGTCCGAAGCGACGGTGCAGACGACACGCACTGTGAGCTTCCTTACTGGTGCGAGCGTCGTGCAGATGGCCCGGTCCGTCAGCGCGCTGTTTGAGAGCACTGAGAAGTACGGGCTCACGTTCGGACACGTCCCCCTCGCCCGCTCGATCTACGAAGGCGCTGGACAGGTCAAGTGGATCTTGGCGGATGACGACGATGTGTACGCCAATGCGGTGTTAACGCTGGACGTTGCGGAGAGCGAGCGTCGCTGCAGGCGCCGCGCGTCACGCGGAGTACTCACGACTGCTGCGAACTGGCAGCAATGCCTAGCAGATGCCCGATTCCAGAAGGATGATGCGATGGAGGGCGATGCGCTTCAGCGACTCGAAGAGCTTCAGACTCGCGCCGGCAACGAGGTCGCTAAGATCACCAAGTCCAAGGACGACAAATGGTGGATGCTGGGGATCACCCGGCCCGGTGCTCGCAAGTTCGGCGAGATGGGGTGGCAGCAGGCTTGGTGGCCCGAGCAGGTGGACTGGCACGTGTACGGCTATGTCTGCGCCGTCTCACACCACAACCTATATCCGCTCGCCGCCACGCTGGCCCACACGACAAGCAACGGCCAGGACGTGCTAAAGGTCGGCCCGCCGCAGCTCGAAGTGTTTGCCGGCGGACTCTTCGTGACGTACACCGTTTATCGCATGATCGCCCTGCTGTTCTCCTACCTGGAGTGGCCGATCGACGGCATGAGCGAGGCCTTCACGCTGATGACGATGGCCAACACGATGATTCAAGACTCGTCAGAGTTGAGGGACTGATCCGGTCGAACAGGACGCTCCGTCAAGAACATCGATGACACCCTTGAGACAACGTGTCTACAACGCATTCCAAACCCTTCGTCGGCTACATCGTGGGCACACAATTCCGCGCTAGAGATAAGTTCCGGTATGCGACGCTTGCGTACGTATGTCCCCGATTACTTTCGCCGGTCGACTGGCCGTCGGCGGATAGAGTTGGATGGCCACCAAGGGGCAGAATCCAAGGGTCGCCGAGATAGCGGTGCAGTCTTTCGCTTCTCGAGCCCCATTGCCGCCAACTGGTGTGCCGGTCGGTGTGTGGTCCGGTTTGTGGTGTTCTTCAAAGTCGAAGGCATGGACATCTTCCTCATGCTGGATCGAGAACTACTACGTGCATCGACGGCTGGTCTGCCCTTGTCGTGGATGGCTGACTCGCGTCTCGCGGGTCAAGCCTCCGCGTCGGCGCTGTCATCGACGGTGCGAGCGATTGGCCGGGACTCAGACGCGGTGGTCGAGGCGCTGTTGGCGGTGGATGAACGCCGGGAGCTTGCTGATTGCATCATCGTCGCTGCGACCGTCGGGCTGGTGCGGTCCCGTTGTCGGAGTGGCCCAATTCCTCCGGAGGAACTCTTGGCCGAGGTCGCGATCTCGGTTGCCGAGTGCCGACGCGATGGAGCGCCTGCAACAGAGCGGCATTTGGTCAACGTGCTTGTTGATCGGGCCTGGGATCGGGCTCGAGGGCCATACCAGCGTTCGCAATGCGTCACCGTCGTTGCCTCGGATCTTGTGGAGCGGTTCGCTGTCGCGGATGGCGACGTGGAGCGGTTGGCGTTGAATCGGGTTGCACTGCTTGAGTTCCGCGAGCGGCTTCGGGTAGATGCAGGGCGTTCGCCTGCTGCAGTCCGGGCCTGGAACTCCGCCGTCGAACTAATCGACGTGCCTCACAAGTCGCGTGTTCAGCTGGATCGATGGAAGTACGCCCGTCAGCAGCTGCGTCGGCACGGCTCGCCGGATCTCGCGGCCTGAACAGCAGGAATCTGGTGATATGTGCCTGGAGTGTGTGG